>NZ_LUUI01000076.1 GCF_001644015.1 Methylomonas lenta | reverse complement strand
AAATAAAGCTTTTTTGCCTTATTATAAATCTCCTCTCCCCAACCCTCTCCAGCAGGAGAGGGAGCTTTTTCTTAACTTAATGGCATTGACTGCAAGGATAGCTTGGCTTCCATCTAATACGGCTGGCTGCATTGTTAAGGCAAGCAAAACTATGCGGATTTAAAAATAGCAATCCCGCGCGTTGCGCTTGTGCTAGGCTGTAATTTAAAGTGAACATACTCCCAAACGCTAGACATTTTCGCTATGCAAGCTTTTGAATTTATCCACAGGTCATTGCAAAACCGAGTTTTTCTTTTTTCTTCCATCGCATCACGTATCCTATCGGGAGCGATCGTTTAATTTGCGACTTATTAACACAGCATTCAATCAATATTTATGAACTTATCTCGGCATTTTCCCGAATCTCATATTGCCTTGGCTCATGGCAATGGCGGACGATTGATGCGCGAACTGATCGAATCCCTTTTCGCCCATCATCTGAAAAACGACTTATTAGATACAGCTGTCGATGCTGCATGCCTGCCCATTACTACCGGTGCAGGGGACATCATGATGACTACGGACGGCTTTACTGTGGAACCGCTGGAGTTTCCCGGCGGCAATATCGGCAGTCTTGCCGTACACGGCACTATCAATGATTTAGCGGTTTCCGGTGCCATTCCACTGTATCTAACACTCAATGCTTTTATTGAAGAGGGGCTGGAAGTGGCTCTACTGGATAGAGTGCTGGAAAGCATGGCCCAGGCCTGTCGTGAAAGTAATGTCAGCGTGGTTGCAGGTGACACAAAAGTTTTGCGTCGAGGTCAGGGCGGAGGCATTTATTTTGCCACCACAGGCATCGGCATACGGCCATCGCATTTAAAACTGGGTATGCAGCAAATTCGTCCGGGCGACGCTATTTTGCTAAGCGGCTCGGTGGGAGATCATGGCACTGCTGTATTACTGGCTAGGGAACAATTTGGCTTATCGGGTGAACTTAACTCTGACTCGGCCAGCGTACTACCTATCTGCCAAGCACTGACTGAGTTAGCCGGCTTACGATTTATGCGCGACCCCACGCGTGGAGGTTTGGCCACCGTTGCGCATGAAATGGCCAATGCCACCCAAGCCAGTGTGCGATTGATCGAGACACAAATACCGGTCTTAGATCCTGTACGCATGGTTTGCGAAATACTGGGTTACGACCCAATGTATCTGGCTTCCGAAGGACGGGTGGTTGCGGTGATAGATCCTGCCACTAGCGATACTGCAATCGAAAAACTACACGCTTTAGGTTATACAGATGCAGCCATCATTGGCCATGTCGAAGTTGGTAGAGCGCAAGTCATTTTACAAACCGAAATCGGCGGCGAGCGCATCTTACAAGAACTGGAAGACGATCCTTTGCCACGGATCTGTTAAACCAACCTATGGCTTTTAAACTTACTTAGGCTCAAACGTCAGCAAATATCCGCAATGGTCGGACACCTGACCATAATCCGAATCGGTAAATATCACCCTGGCCGAGGTCACACGCAGGTCGCTGGCTTTATTCATAAAGACGTAATCAATGCGATAATCGTCGGCCATTGAATGTCCCCAGTGAGCATCGTTGACGCGAAATATTTTTTCGAACAAACCTTGATGATTGGCGGCCAGATATTGATCTTCGTATTGATTGCTACTAACAACCAACTGATAACCAACAGAACCGGCGGCAATATTAAAGTCCCCACATAACAAGGTTGTTTTTACTGAATCGTTTATTTGACTGTCAGCCCATTCCCCTAAGCGCTGAAACTGTTGTTTAAAGCCATCTTCCCACCAACTCAGATGAGCTGAAAATACATTCATAGCACCTATGTAAGGTACCTCGATACGCGCCTTCACCACTTTACGGGAATGAATGCTGTAGGCATCTTGACTATCGGAGACGTACTGCGACTGAGTGTGATGCAAGGGGTAACGGCTTAAAATCGCTACGCCTTCCCTGTATTTATCAAACCCCAGATGCGACCAGTCGGTGTAAAGATGCATAGGCTGCTTTAAGCGCTGATTGATAATGTTGGCGGAATTGGATCCCCAATCCCCATGGCCGTCATTCCAATATTCGGCCACTTCCTGAAAGCACACCACATCCACATCCTGTTCGTTGATGGCTTTAGCGATTTGCGACAATTTAAAATCCTGTTTATCTTCCTGGTAACAGTGCAGATTTAAAATCATCAGTGTCAGTGGTTCGCGACTGAAACAATAATTTTTGCCGCCATTGTTATCCCAAATCTCGCCTTGCCGAGTTTTACAGCAAATACTGTATTGCAGCGCAAACAGGTCCGCGACTTTTAAGCGGGCCGTCCACAATTGCGCCCCTTGTTGCCTAATGCGTTTATTTCTATGGCACTTGACTTGCTGACTATTACGCCAGTTATCGCCTGTCCATTGCAATACCAGACTTTCGGCATGCAGCGCTGGGTCGACCGCCACCTTGACTTGCACATATTGCTGGCCGTCATCCAGCTTGGGTTTAAAACTAAGATTCTGTAACGGCAAATCACTGGTCAAGGTAATGCCGCCGCCTAGCCTACTCTGGTAATTCCAACCTTGGTTGTTATCCCAAAACTCACCGGCATCACAGCGTAAATGTATAGAAAAACTGATGTTGCCAGCCAACGTTCTAACGGATTTACCACTAAAAGTCACCCGCGCCCGCCAGAACTCTTGTTGTTCACCACGCGGACCAATGTATTTAGCCGCTAAGGTATGCCAAACACCATCATCCCCAGCCCAGATTACCTCGACCTGTTTGTGATAAGCCAGGTTATTCACCGCCAGCAAAAAATGCACAACCTGCTGCTGGGCGTCTTTTTTTCGTGTTAGCCTGTTTTCCACCGCCAGTAATTGAATGTTGGCCATTGCTTACTCCTTGCGCTCTGGAACGCAATAATCGCGAAAATCAATTTCCGGAAAGATGTCATCCATCACTTCCAGTGCGGTCAGATACCGCCCGTCAATGCGGTTTTTTCGGATGCAATCATGCAGATAATTAAAGCGAGCCAGATGATCGGTAAGCCGCTTTTTAGCATATTCGACCGTAGTGCCGGATTTTAGAATAAACGGCCAATCGGAGGCCTGTGCCAATAATAACGACCGTACCGCCTGATTCAAAGCCCGCTGCTGCAGTTCGCTAAGCTTGAAGCTTTTTAAATCTGCCGTCAGCTTTTCCATTTCGCTACCGGCCTTATGCAACAACGGATATATCCAGTCGTTGCTTTCATTCAGCCAATATTCTGAATAGCCCTGATCGCCCCAGGTAGAGGCTGACGGAGTTGCTTGTTGTTGGGTAGGCTGACGTTGCAAATAATCTCCGCAACTGACTGTCTCAATACCGCTATTTTCAGCCGCCGCCAACCGCAACACCCACTCCAGCCAGTGTGGACCTTCGTACCACCAATGGCCAAATAATTCAGCATCGTAAGGTGCAACGATAATCGGTAATTGATCCATGGCCGGTGTCAGCGCTTGAATTTGCTGCTGACGTTTACTGATAAAGTCTTCCGCATGTTGACGGGCTTTGAGCAAAGCCTTGTCCGGTTCATACAGTTGTTTAAACTCACCTTCACCGGTAACCCGATGATATTTAATCCCGGTGTTGATACGCGTGCTGCCATCGAGAATATAGTCAGCAATATAATCCAGCGGCAAATCAAAGCCGATGTCGCGGTAATACTCACGATAATCCGCATCGCCGGGGTAACCTTGATCTGCGCTCCATACTTGTTGCGAACAAGCCGGATCGCGGCCAAAAGCCATCAGCCCATTCCCACAATCCAGCGGCGCATAAACCCCATGCTTAGGCGACTGGGTAGCATCCATGATGCCGTGACTATCGACAAAAAAGTACTGCACGC
Source organism: Methylomonas lenta (assembly GCF_001644015.1). Classification (GTDB taxonomy): domain Bacteria; phylum Pseudomonadota; class Gammaproteobacteria; order Methylococcales; family Methylomonadaceae; genus Methylomonas; species Methylomonas lenta. The sequence goes on along the minus strand of NZ_LUUI01000076.1, from coordinate 96,889 downwards.
CTGCATCCAGCAAAATAGTCTCCAGTCCTGGATAATAGCCGCACTCCGGCAACCAAAAACCTGCAGGCGCATAGCCAAAGCGGGCTTTAAAGCTATCGATACCGACCTTTATCTGATTGCGAACTGTAGCTTCGCTGACATTCAACAGCGGTAAAAAACCGTGGGTGGCCGCTGTAGTAATAAGTTCTAGCCTACCGCTACGCTGATGCTTGGCAAACGCTGCCAGCAAATCAGTTTGATAGTGGTTTTGGTAACTGTGCAAGGCTTCCAAAAAACTGCTGTGATAGCGCCTGGCCAAGTCATTAAACAACGGCTGATCCAAAGTACGCGTCACTTCCTTATTTGCCAGTTCAATTAACTTTTTTAAATGACGCAGATAGCGATTTTGCAGTAATTCGTCCTGCAGCATGCTAATCAGCGTGGGTGACAACGATAATGTCAGCCGGCAGCTGACTTGATCCTGCTGCAACCTGTCCAACATGGCAATCAGTGGCAAGTAGCAGTCGGTTATAGCTTCAAATAACCAGTTTTCTTCAAAAAAACTGTCATGCTCTGGATGATGCACATACGGCAGATGGGCATGTAAAACGATGCAGAGATAGCCTTTGTTCATCTTGAAGCTTATTTTCCTTGTCCTGAGGCGGTTTTGCCGGCAGCAGAAGCCGGGTTATTAGCTGACATTATAAACTGCGCAATAGCATTAGGCAGCTGAATACCTGTCTGCATAGGCATAGAAATTGAGGCTGCGGTAGTATTGGAGTACAGCTGGGGGGTAAAAATGTGCTTGTCATCAATTTGGCCTAGTACAGCCCGATAGTGCATCAAATTATTAGCAGGGACAGTCTCAGGCAACAAAATATCCTGCTGACCATCAGCCTGCTTAACATCAATATCAAACCAGTCCGGCTCTACATTAAAAAAGCTTGATTCATTTTCCTGCGGATCAATAATTTGCGGCTCAGGCTGGGTATAAATCCTCAGAATCATCGCCTGTTCTGGCTCGATACGGTTTAAGGCATTTTGCAACCGACGCTTGGCTACATCCCAATAGACATGTAAACGGCGCGGAGTTAACGCCAACAACACCAAGCGTGACTGATGACTCACTTTACCCGGCGCATATTCGCGGCTAATTTGTTGGCTGATTTCCAGTAATTCCTGCGATGAGAAGCGACTTTTCGCTTGCCGCCCTACCCTACTGGCAAAAAGTTGCGGCGAAAAGTCACGACTGATAGCCTGGCTGATAATGCACATTTCCTGCCGAGACAGCGCGATACGGTGACCAGGATTAGATTGTACTTGGAGCATTATTTGCCTGAAAATTAATATTTTTAATTCAAAACCACCCTGCAAACCTGATGCTTAATGCAATAGGTACTCAAACAGGCATTCGATCAAACTCTACTCGTTGTCGATTATTTGCGCAAGATAAGGGCCAATTTGCCGTTATTTGCAGTAGAATCCTATCTATCGCAACGCTTTTAATTCAGTTCATGCACAAAAAGTACACATTAAAATCCGGCAGCCCCTATCCAAATGGTGTGCAAGTTGAAGAGGATGGTGTCAATTTTTCCATCACCAGCCGCCATGCTACCCAAGTGGAACTGTTGCTGTTTAGCCAAGAAGATAGCCCACGCCCTTTTCAAATCATATCTTTGCATAAGGGTAGCCATCACACGTTCTTTTCCTGGCATGTTTTTGTTGAAAATCTACCCACCGGCATTTGGTATGGTTGGCGTATCGATGGGCCCTCGTTTACCCGCGAATCCGGCCTACGCTTCGACAAGGAAAAAGTATTACTCGACCCCTGGGCGCGCGCCGTCAGTGACAAACTCTGGCAACGGAAAAATGCCTGTATACCGGGCGACAACTGCGATACAGCTATGCGGGCTGCGGTGGTTGACGAGAAAGATTACGATTGGGAAGGTGATATCCCTCTGGCGATACGCAGCGAAAAAGCCATTATTTACGAATTGCATGTTGGCGGCTTCACCAGCCATCCTTCTTCTAAAGTCAAACACCCCGGTACTTTTCTCGGCCTGATTGAAAAAATACCTTATCTGCAACAGCTAGGCATTACCCATGTCGAATTATTGCCCGTGATGGCTTTTGACGAACAAGACGTACCTCCTCACACCTCCGAACTTGGACTAAAAAATTACTGGGGCTACAGTACGCATAGTTTTTTTAGTCCGCACCCCGGTTATTGTGTCAGCCAACATCAAGCCTCGCATTTAACAGAATTTCGCGACTTGGTGAAAGCCCTGCATCAGGCCGGCATCGGTGTGATTATGGATGTGGTATTCAACCATACATCCGAAGCTGGCGTCGATGGTCCTGTGATCAATTTCAAGGGTATCGCCGGCAACAGCTTTTATCTGACAGATATGCACGATAAACGCATATTCCATGATTACACCGGCTGCGGAAATACCGTCAACGCCAACCATCCATTGGTAAGCAATTTTATTATCACTTGCCTGGAATACTGGGTGCAGGAAATGCATGTGGATGGCTTCCGTTTTGATCTAGCCAGCGCGTTGGCACGCGGCGAAGATGGTCATGTCATGCAAGATCCGCCTTTGGTATGGGGTATAGAACTCTCACAACAACTCGCCAAAACCAAGCTTATCGCCGAAGCCTGGGACGCTGCGGGACTATATCAAGTCGGCAGTTTTCCTGGCTATCGCTGGGGTGAATGGAACGGTATGTATCGCGACGTCATTCGGCGTTTTTTGCGCGGTGACTCTGGTGTATCGAATGAAGTAGCTACCCGTCTGTGTGGCAGTAGTGACTTGTATGAGCATCAGGGTCGCCTGCCGATCAGTGGCATTAACTTCATCACCTGCCATGACGGCTTCACCCTCAGCGACCTGTTCAGTTATAACGAAAAACACAATGATGCCAATGGCGAAAGTAATCGCGACGGTTGCAATAACAACCTCAGTTACAACTTTGGTGCCGAAGGTCCGACCCAAAATGCGGCCATCAACGCTTTGCGCCATAAACAAGCCAAAAATGCTTTCGCCATTTTGTTACTCAGCCATGGCGTGCCTATGCTGTTAGCCGGCGATGAGTTTTTGCACAGCCAACAAGGCAATAACAACGGTTATTGCCAGGATAACGAACTAAGCTGGCTGGACTGGACAGACAGCAAACGCAACGTTGACGTTCTGCGCTTTGTGCAACAAATGATACAGCTACGCAAACAACACCCTTCGCTGATGCGGCGCAACTTCCTGAGTGGCGCAAAGCTCGAACACAGAGATATTGCCGATATCAGCTGGCATGGCCTAGAGCCTGGTCAGCCACCGGAATGGAATAACCCGGAAACACGCATCCTGGCATTTACCCTGGCCGGCATCAACCCTGATGACCCGGATTTACATGTCATTATGAACATGTCCGAGGATAAACACATCATGCAGCTGCCCAGCATCTTCAACAGAACCTGGTGTTTGGCGCTGGATACTTCGTTACGCTCTCCCAATGACATCATTCCACCGGAACTGCAAAAACCACTTAGCAAACCCAGCTACCCGGTCGACAGTCGTTCGGTAGTGGTGCTTGAAAATGTCGACAACGATCTGCTGCACACTAAAAAATCCCCAGGCTTTTTTAGCAAACTAGCCGACATGAAGATTTTTAATCCGAATGAATAAGGTTTTTTATGCTGCAAAAGGGCCGTAGGTCCGATTAGTGATAGCGTAATCGGACGCATGTTGGACTTCGTACCTCCGATTACGCTGCGCTTTTATGCCCTTTAGAATAACTCTAAGCTAAGCGGGCTAGTTTTCCCCCTCCATTGAAACAGAGGGTTAGGTCATGATTACAATTTGTCTTTTACGAGTTGGTAAATCGCCTCTACTTCCAGGTCCATGCCTTGCATGACATCTTCTAATTCAGCCAGCTTGGCTTCGGCGAATTCGCGATCTTTCAGACTGGAAGTATTGATGTAGACATTTAATGCCGCGCTTTTCAGACCGGCATAACCCGCCATCACCGCCACCCCGGCATCACTAATTACACCCAGATTGCCTTTTTCCGCCGCAACCCGGCTCAGGGCGATCGTTTTGGCGCAGGCTTTCGCACAGGCCAAAGGTACTTCTGTAGCCTCTCTCAACATGATCTGGATTTGTTGACTACGCTGCGCTTTATCTGCATCAGTCTCCTTAGCTAATCCATAGCAGGCCATCAATTTGTCAAACACATCGACATCGGCTTTAATCATGCCAAGCAAGGTCTGCCGCAAAGCTTCAGATTCTGCCAGCAATGCCTGCATGTCCAGTTCGACTTCGGCGTATTTGGGTTTACCGATGGTTAAATTGCAAACCATGCTCAGCAGCGCTGCTGCTTGCGCACCCATTACTGCCGCCGCACTGCCGCCGCCTGGTGTGGCTTGTTTGCTGGCCAGCTCGTCCAGAAATATTTCTATTGATTTATCTTTAATTTCGCTCATATTCTGCCTTTAATTTTCCCGGCGCCAATCTGTTGTGCCGTCAGGTCGGTCTTCCAAAATAATCCCAAGTTGTCTTAACCCATCTCTGATCTCATCGGCTTTAGACCAGTCTTTGTTTTGCTTAGCTACCAATCTAAGTTGAATCTGTTGATTGATATATTCTTCTGTTAATTCCACAACATTAATTTGGGTATGGATAGATAAACGAAATACTTCCTTTAGCCAGATGTCCGGTTCAGTTTGAAGTATTCCTAATAAATCACCCAATTTTTTTAAAGAAGAGGCTAACTTGGCAACTATTTTTAATTCATTTTTGTCCTTTGCCTTGTTTAGCTCTTTGGCCAAATCGAACAATACAGACAGAGCTATAGGTGTATTGAAATCATCATCCATGGCCTGCTCGAAGCGCTGTTTGTATTCAGCGTCTATTGCCATATCGGTAATCTCAACGCCTCTTAAGGCGGTATACAAGCGCGTCAAAGCCAGACCGGCATCATCCAGTTGCTCATCGGAATAATTTAATGGGCTACGATAATGACTGGACAGAATAAAAAACCGGATCACTTCCGGCCGATATTGCTTCAGCACCTCGCGCACGGTAAAAAAATTACCCAAGGATTTGGACATTTTTTCTTCATTGACCCGCACGAAACCATTGTGCATCCAATAGTTAACGAAGGGTTCGCCAGTGGCACCTTCGGATTGGGCGATTTCATTTTCATGATGGGGAAATTGCAAATCCATGCCGCCGCCGTGAATGTCAAAATGATTGCCCAAACAGCAGGTAGACATGGCTGAGCATTCGATATGCCACCCCGGACGCCCCTGCCCCCAGGGCGATTCCCAATATGGTTCGCCGGGTTTGGCCATTTTCCATAGCACGAAGTCCAAAGGATCACGTTTGGCATTATCGATATCCACCCGCTCACCGACGTTTAAGTCTTCGGTATTTTTACCAGACAATTTACCGTAGCCCTTAAACCGGTTTACCGCATAAAACACGTCGCCATTGCTGCCCACATAGGCATATTCCCGCTCGATCAGCTTGTTAATCATATTCAAAATATCGGCTATCGATTGGGTGGCTTTGGGCTCAATATCCGGCGGTAAAACAGACAAAGCGCGTTCGTCTTCGTGCATCGCATCGATGAATCGCTCGGTCAGTGCCGAATATTCTTCGCCATTTTCGTTGGCGCGCTGGATGATTTTGTCATCAATGTCGGTGACATTGCGGACATAGGTCAACTCATAACCTGCATGGCGCAAATAGCGCGCCACCGTATCAAATACCACCATGACTCGGGCATGACCGATATGACAATAGTCGTACACCGTCATGCCGCACACGTACATGCCGACTTTACCGGGCTGTTTAGGGATGAATTCTTGTTTACTTCGGGTTAGCGTATTGTAGATTTTCAGCATGAGGATGAAGTGAAAAACAGCGAAAGACCGAGCAATCTATCAAGATTCCGACTTCTCTTTCAAGATAAAAACACATAGAATTCACGGCTTACAGCAATTTTATGGAGCTTTTATGCGTAACACTCTTGTTTACCTGATGCTGTTTTTGTTCTCAACCCTTTCATTTGCAACGGAAAAACAAATGTCCGACACCCAAACAAAAGTAAAACTGACCACTACACTCGGCGCTATCGTAATCCAGCTGGATAATGCTAAAGCCCCTGTTTCCGCCGCTAATTTTGCTGAATATGTGAAACAAGGTTTTTATTCCGGCACTATATTTCACCGTGTCATTCCCGGTTTTATGGCGCAAGGCGGCGGTTTTGACAGCAGCTTTGAGCAAAAAGCCACCCTAGCCCCTATCAAAAACGAAGCTGACAATGGCTTAAAAAACAAACGCGGCACATTAGCCATGGCGCGCACTAACGATCCTAACTCAGCCACTGCTCAGTTCTTTATCAACCTTAAAGACAATGGATTCTTGGACCACACTGGCCCTACACCAAGCGGCTGGGGCTATGCAGTATTCGGCGAAGTGATCGAAGGCATGGAAGTGGTCGATGAAATGGCTAAACAACCTACCGGCAACCGTGGCGGACACCAGGATGTGCCTAAAACCGAAATCGTGATCGAAAAAGCTGAAATTATTGAATAAATTTTGCGTCAGGTTCCGCCTAATAGGCGGAACTGTTATGCTTTGAAACAAGACATACTCTTCATCTCCGACCTGCACCTCTCGCTAGAAAAACCCGAGATTACCCGCCGTTTTGTCGATTTTTTGCAACAGCGTGCCAGACAGGCAGAGGCTTTATATATCCTGGGTGATTTGTTTGATGCCTGGATAGGTGACGACGACAATACGCCGCCGAACAAATCCGTCAAAAATGCCCTCAAACAACTCAGCGCATCCGGTACGAAAGTCTTTCTGTTACAAGGTAATCGAGATTTTTTGCTGGGCCAGCGCTTTTGCGATGAAACAGGCATTATCTTGCTAGACGAGTTTGCGGTAATCGAGCTCAGCGGCCAACCTACCCTGCTGACGCACGGTGATTTACTCTGTAGTGACGACTTGGCCTATCAAGCGTTTAGGCTGAAATCACGCAGCCCGGAATGGCAACAAAATGTGTTATCCAAACCTTTGTGGCTACGGTTGTTAGCGGCACGCTGGTATCGCTTGCGCAGTTATTTTCATAAGCGCAAAAAAAACCAGGACATCATGGATGTGAACCAGAAAACCGTGCTGGAAACCCTGCGGAAATTTGAATGTCGCACTTTAATACACGGCCACACACACCGCCCGGCCACACATATTGTTTCTATTGATGGTCATGCTGGGCAACGCATTGTATTGGCTGACTGGAAAAAACACAGCGGCGAATGCTTGTGCTGGGATGGCGCAGTATTTTTACGAGAATCACTTTAAACAAAAGTGCCAGGCAAAAAAAACCGGTAGTACATTAAGTAAACTCTCTGCACCACCGGACCTTTTACTATCTCCACTTCAATTGACCGAAATTTAACCCAGTAGTTCACTCGACAATTAATTTTTTTAAAATCCAATGATGGCGCAATTGTTCAATCCATCCTCTCTAGCAGTCATACACTTAGCCTAACTTTCCAGTCCCCTGGGGGAAAGAGTGCGTTGAAAAGCTTCCATCCCAGGTTGTTTAAGACAGCATTTCAGAGAGGTCATTCGGAAAGTTTCAAGCTAGATACCGCCTCGATGTATTAATTTTAGGATTTGGTCTGGAATAACTTCCCGAATTGAAACCCCATGCCAAACATCGTCGTTAGTGCGTGTTTTAAAAGTAGCAAATCGGCCTGACAGATAGAATGCCCAGTATTTTACCAATGACTAAAAAGCTTAATAAATCAAAAGTTAAGCGCTATCCAACTGACTTGTACATACCGTTCCTCAGGAGCATCCCGGATCGCTAAACGGGTTATGCATTTATGATACGAACTCGCCCTTTTAAAACTCGCACTGCACAACATAACCAATAATCGCGCAGAGCAGGATTTGCCCATGGCTTAGGACAAACAAAAGGTCTCCGACTGCTTTCGATCGGAGCACCATACCCATGCCTACTGCCGAATATCCAGCTATCCACAGACCATGGCTAACCGGGGATCTAATCCGCTCATCGCAATTCAAATTGCCTTGACGACGAATGCTGCGACTATGGCGTGCCAGTAGTTACGAAAAGGATTGCATACTTTTTTTCACATCCTCCTGGGTTAACAAGTCAATCTTGATGGGGTTGACCTTCCAGATATCCCGAGAATATTCCTGAATGGTTCGATCGGAGGAAAACAAACTGCTACGCGCCACATTCAAAATCGACATGCGTGTCCAATGTTCGGTATCCAAATAAGCTTGGCCTACTTGATATTGGCAGTCGACAAATGACTGGTAATCGGCAAGCAGCATGTAGTTGTCGCCCTGCAGGAGAGCGTTAACGATAGGTCTAAACAGATCACGATCGCCCCCCGAAAAATAGCCGTCTGAAATCAGATCAATCACGGCTTTGAGTTCGAGATTGGAATGATAAATATCCATAGGGTTGTATCCCTGAGATTTAAGCGTCTGAACTTCGTCTGCATCCAAACCGAACAGAAAAAAGTTTTCCGCACCCACTTGTTCGCGTATTTCAATATTCGCCCCATCCAGCGTACCTATAGTCAGTGCGCCATTCATGCAGAACTTCATATTTCCGGTGCCTGATGCCTCTTTGCCGGCCGTTGAAATTTGTTCTGACAAATCGGCCACAGGATAAATACGCTGCCCGTTGCTGACGTTAAAATTGGGCATGAAAACCACTTTTAGACTATCCCTGACTGCCGGATCGTTATTAATGACATCGCCCACGGAGGTGATGAGTTTGATGATCAGTTTAGCCATGTAATAACCGGGGGCTGCCTTACCGCCAAAAATAAAGGTACGCGGTACGAAGTCCTTATTAGGATTGGATTTCATGCGGTGATACAAGGAAATGATATGCAAAACGCTCAGGTGTTGCCGCTTGTATTCGTGGATACGTTTAACCTGAACTTCGAATAGCGACTGCGGATCGATGATGTAACCGGTGCTGTGGCGCAAATAGGCAGCAAAATCTTCTTTTATCGAGCGTTTAATGTAGCGCCACTCGGAACGAAACGATGGCTGTTCCGCATAAGGTTCCAGTTGTTTTAAATGACTGAGTTGTTTAATCCAGGATTCGCCAATATTTTGCGATATCAGTTTGGTCAGCTTAGGGTTAGATAGGGCCAGCCAACGCCGCGGCGTGATCCCATTGGTTTTATTGCTGAACTTTTCCGGCCATAGGGCATAAAAATCGGCTAACACGTCTTTCTTCAGCAATTCGGTATGCAATGCCGCCACACCATTGATGGCATGGCTGCCGACGCTGGCCAAATGCGCCATCCGTACGTATCGCTCGCCGGATTCATTGATCAACGACAAGCGAGCCAGACGTTCGCTGTCACCCAGAAAGCGGATTCTGACTTCATTCAGAAAACGGCTATTAATTTCAAGAATGATTTCCAAATGCCTGGGTAATATGCGTGCAAACAGACTTAACGGCCATTGCTCAAGCGCTTCCGGCAACAAGGTATGATTGGTATAAGCAAAGGTTTTTTGCGTGATGGCCCAAGCCGGATCCCACTCCATGGCATGCTCGTCTATCAACAAGCGCATCAATTCCGGGATGGCGACCGCAGGATGAGTATCATTGAGTTGAACGGTAAATTTTTCGTGAAATTGCGTTAAAGGAATTTCCTGAACCTGCATGATGCGCAACATATCCTGTAAAGAACAGGACACGAAAAAATATTGCTGTTGCAAACGTAATTCTTTACCTTGAATTTGCTCGTCGTTCGGATACAAAATCTTGGTGATGTTTTCGGAGACCAGTTTTTTTTGCACTGCGCCGTAATAATCGCCGCGATTAAAGTTACCCAGATCGAACGATTCAGCGGCTTCGGCCTTCCATAATCTGAGAGTATTGGCGGTATTATTGTGATAGCCAAGAATCGGCGTATCGTACGGCGTACCTAATACGGTCCAGCCGGGTATCCAGCGCACCCGCATGGTTTCTGTGGCATCAAGATAGGTTTCGGTATGTCCGCCCAGTTTGATTTCGACGGCCCATTCCGGCCGCTGAATTTCCCAAGGGTTGCCAAAACGCAGCCATTTGTCGGTTTTTTCTTCCTGCCAGCCGTTGACTATTTCTTGCGCGAAGATGCCGAACTCGTAGCGGATACCATAACCCAACGAGGGTATCTCCAGGGTCGCCATCGAATCCAGAAAACAGGCCGCCAATCTGCCCAAGCCTCCGTTACCCAGACCCGGCTCTACCTCTTGCCTTAATAGATCGTCGTAGATTAAACCTAGCTCCGGCAGCACCTGTCGCACCTGCTCCGCTATACCCAGATTGAGCAGGTTGTTGCCGAGATGCGGACCAAGTAGAAATTCGGCCGAAAAATACACCACTGTGCGGGCTTTCTGGCGGGTGTAGGTTTCAGCCGTGCTAATCCAGCAATGCAACAAGCGATCCCGCACGGTATAAGCCAAGGCCAAATAATAGTCGTGTTGCGTCGCTAACTCCGGGAATTTTCCTTGCACGTAGAATAAATTATCTAAAAATGCGTGCTTTAAGGCTTCTTTTGACAGGCCGGTATGAACATCTTCATCAGCAGTATTTATGCTAGAGGGGGTAGCTGTGCCTTTCATAAAAATACCACTGATTCAGGTAGACTCTTTAATTTAGCAATCTTTAGGCCAAAAGACTGAGACAGGCATTTATACTGTGAAGAGCTATAAAATATATCTTAATTCAATGCTTTACAAAAAAGTCGAACATGAAAATTGACGCATTGCTTGCAAAGCTTGGCGCACTATTGTCGTGCGAAATTTCCTGCTGTGGTGCAAGTCAGCATACTGCGAGCATAACTCTGGCATCACTGGCTTAATGTAATCTTTCGGTAAAATGCTGGTAAGGGCAGAGAGATTATTGGATTAAATCCGTTCTATTAGGTCTATGTACTCATATTAACTGTCTGCGTTCATTGGCAAGATAATTGCTCTGTAAAATCTTAAGCTCTGAAAGCATTTTTAGCTTGTTTAAATCCGGCCAGTGTTGCTGGCATGAAAAATTCATCGTCCTGATACCTTCGAGGATTAAAATTTAATTTGAAATCCATTGCAGAAGGGTGTATTGATTTTAGGGTCTTGATCAGAATAAGTAGAGGTTAGTCCGAGGGGACAATTTTTAATCCCTGAACTTATTTTTTAGTCATTTGCGATGGGCAACTGCGATTACACGTCTCCTCGACAATGTATCGTCCCTGATAACCCAATAACAACGAGATCGGCCATGAGTATCCATAATTTACCCGCTGCCCAAGGCCTTTATGACCCTGCGCATGAGCATGACGCCTGCGGCGTCGGCTTCGTCTGCAACATCAAGAATCAAAAAAGCCATGCGATCGTACGCCAGGGCTTGGAAATCCTTGAGCGCATTCATCACCGAGGTGCGGTAGGCGCCGATCCCAATGCGGGTGATGGCGCCGGCATGCTGGTACAGATTCCGGATGGATTTTTTCGAGGGGTAACCGATTTTACACTTCCGCCCGCCGGTCAATATGGTGTCGGCAATATTTTTCTGCCGCAAAATACCCACGATAGGCAGAAAATGGAGGCCATCATAGTCCGGCATGTACAAGATGGCGGACAGCATATTCTAGGCTGGCGTGACGTGCCGGTGGATAACAGTGTGCTGGGTAAAAGTGTGCTAAACAGTGAGCCGGTGATTCGGCAGATATTTATTGCCTGCGACTCCGTTTGTCCTGATCAAGATGGCTTTGAACGCAAGTTATTCGTTATTCGTAAGAGCATGGATAACGCCATTCGCGAGTCGGATCTGCAAGACACAACCTATTACGTCACTTCCATGTCTTCCCGCACCATAACCTACAAAGGCATGCTGTTAGCGGGTCAGGTCGGGCGCTATTATCTCGATCTGCAAGATCCCCGTTTCCAGTCTGCACTGGCATTGGTGCATCAGCGGTTTTCCACCAACACCTTCCCGACCTGGGATAGAGCTCATCCGTTTCGGATGATTTGTCACAACGGCGAAATCAATACCTTGCGGGGTAACGTCAACTGGATGGCCGCCCGCCGCCATACCATGCGCTCCGGCATTTTAGGCGCGGACCTGGATAAAATCTGGCCGCTGATCCCCGAGGGGCAATCGGATTCGGCTTGCTTCGACAATGCCTTGGAATTGTTAGTAATGGGTGGCTATTCTTTGGCTCATGCGATGATGATTTTGATTCCGGAGGCTTGGTCCGGCAATGAATTAATGGACGCTAAGCGCCGGGCCTTTTACGAATATCACGCCGCATTGATGGAGCCTTGGGACGGGCCTGCTGCCGTCGCATTCAGCGATGGCCGGCAAATCGGCGCCACACTTGACCGTAACGGCCTGCGCCCGGCACGTTATTTGGTGACTAACGACGACATGGTGATCATGGCCTCCGAAATGGGAGTACTGGATATTCCGGAGGAAAAAATTATCAAAAAATGGCGCTTACAGCCTGGAAAAATGTTTTTGATCGATCTGGAACAGGGGCGCATTATTGACGATGCCGAAATCAAAGCCCAACTGGCATCCGCGCATCCCTATCAGGAGTGGCTGAATAGCACGCAAATTTACCTGGACGAATTGCCAACCGATGTCGCGCCGATGGCGCCCGATGCCGATACCCTGCTGGATGCCCAACAGGCTTTCGGTTATACCCAGGAGGAAGTCAAATTTCTGCTGATGCCTATGGTTTTAACGGGCCAGGAAGCCGTGGGCTCGATGGGCGCGGACAATCCGCCCTCGGTTTTATCGCGCCGTGCCAAACACTTATCCAGTTATTTCAAACAAACCTTTGCCCAAGTGACCAATCCGGCTATCGATCCGATTCGCGAAGAAATGGTCATGTCATTGGTATCCTTGATCGGGCCGCGCCCCAACTTGTTGGGCATCAATGATACCGGCAAACACATGCGCCTGGAAGTCAAACAGCCGGTGTTGACCAATGAAGACCTGGAGCGAATTCGCCACATTGAAAACAATACCGGCGGCATTTTCCGCACCTTTACCCTGGATACCACCTATCCGGTCGAGCAAGGCGCGGAAGGCATGGAACCCGCATTGAGGCGGTTGAGTCAGCAGGCGGAACAGGCGGTTTTGCAAGGTTACAACATTCTGATTTTGTCCGATCGCAACATCAACCGGGACTTCATCGCCATTCCGGCCCTGCTGGCCACTTCCGCCACCCATCATCATTTGATTAAAAAAGGTCTGCGCACCAGTTCCGGTCTGGTTGTGGAAACCGGCGGCGCCCTGGAAATTCATCATTACGCCACCTTGGTCGGTTACGGTGCCGAAGCGGTCAACCCGTATCTGGCTTTCGATACCATTCAGGATATGTTGCCTCGCTTACCGGAAAAACTCAGTTTCGAGGAAGCGCAGTCGCGTTATATCAAAGCAGTCGGCAAAGGCTTGAAAAAGGTGATGTCGAAAATGGGCATTTCCACCTTCCAGTCTTATTGCGGCGCACAGATTTTTGATGCCGTAGGGCTGTCCACGCCTTTTATCCAACACTATTTCACCGGCACGCATACTCAGGTCGAAGGGGTTGGTCTGGATGAAGTCGCTGAGGAGACCGTTAGTTGGCATCGCAGTGGTTTTGGTTACGAGCATATCTACAGCAATCAACTGGATGTTGGCGGCGATTATGCCTTTCGCTTACGTGGCGAGGATCATGCCTGGACCCCTGAAACCATCGCTAAACTGCAACACGCCACCCGAGCCAATAATGCGGAAACCTATCAGGACTATGCACGCATCATCAACGAACAAAACGCACGTTTGTTGACCTTTCGCGGTTTGATGGATTTCAAATGGGCGGCTCAAGCGCTGCCAATCGAGGAAGTCGAACCGGCTAAAGACATCGTCAAGCGTTTTGCCACCGGCGCCATGTCCTTCGGTAGTATTTCATACGAAGCCCACTCGACGCTGGCGAAAGCTATGAATTTGATAGGCGGCAAATCCAATACCGGCGAAGGCGGCGAGGAAGCCGAGCGCTTTCTACCGTTAGCCGATGGCTCGCGTAATCCGGAGCGTTCCGCCATCAAACAGGTGGCGTCCGGCCGCTTTGGGGTCACGATTGAATACCTGGTGAATGCCGATGACATTCAAATCAAGATTGCTCAAGGCGCCAAGCCCGGCGAAGGCGGACAGTTGCCGGGGCATAAGGTCAACAAGCAGATTGCCCGGGTGCGCCATTCCACACCCGGCGTTGGCTTGATTTCGCCGCCGCCGCACCATGATATTTACTCCATTGAAGACTTGGCGCAATTGATTCACGATCTGAAAAACGCCAACCCGAAAGCCCGTATTTCCGTGAAACTGGTGTCCGAAATTGGTGTGGGTACCGTGGCGGCGGGGGTTTCCAAGGCGCATGCCGATCATGTGACCATTGCCGGTTATGATGGCGGCACCGGCGCTTCTCCGTTAACCTCCATAAAACATGCGGGTTCTCCTTGGGAAATCGGGCTTGCCGAGACTCATCAAACCCTAGTATTGAATCAGTTGCGCGGCCGGATTGCGGTGCAGGCGGACGGCGGCATACGCACCGGGCGCGATGTGGCGATTGCTTTTCTACTCGGCGCGGATGAGATCGGTTTTGCCACTGCGCCCTTGATAGTCGGAGGCTGCATCATGATGCGCAAATGCCATCTGAACACCTGCCCGGTAGGCGTGGCCACCCAGGACCCGGAATTGCGCAAAAAATTCTCCGGCAAGCCCGAGCATGTGGTGAATTTCTTTTTCTTCATTGCCGAGGAACTTCGGCAGATTATGGCCAAGCTGGGCTACCGCAGCATCAACGACATGATAGGCCAGATGGACAGGCTGGAAATGCGGCCTGCCATCGAGCATTGGAAGGCTAAAGGTTTAGACTTTTCCAAATTATTGGCCAAACCGAAAGTAGCCGACACGGTGGCCATTTTCAATTCCGAGACGCAGAATCACGGCCTAGATAAGGCGCTGGATCTGCAATTAATCGAACAAGCACAGCCCGCTATTCAGCGTGGCGAGCCGGTACGCATAGAGATGCCTGTGAAAAACTATAATCGCACCGTGGGCACCATGCTGTCCGGTCGCTTGGCAGAGAAATACGGCTTGGCGGGGCTACCGGACGATACCATCCACATTAAAGCCAAAGGCACCGCAGGACAGTCCTGGGGCGCCTGGCTGGCAAAGGGCATCACACTTGAACTGGAAGGCGATGGTAATGATTATGTGGGAAAAGGCTTGTCAGGCGGGCGTTTGCTGATTTATCCGCCGCGTCATTCCGGCATGGCCGGGCAAGCCGAACACAATATCATTGTCGGTAACACGGTGCTGTATGGCGCCATTAGTGGCGAATGTTACTTCCGGGGTATAGCCGGAGAACGATTCTGTGTGCGTAATTCAGGCGCAACTGCGGTGGTCGAAGGCTTAGGCGATCACGGTTGTGAATATATGACCGGCGGTATCATGGTTTGCTTAGGACCTACCGGACGAAATTTCGCGGCCGGCATGTCGGGCGGTATCGCTTATGTGTTAAATGAAAACGGTGATTTTGCCAAACGCTGTAATATGGCGATGGTAGAGCTGGAGCCCATTGCAGCTGAAGACGATGCGCTGGAAGCCCTGGACCATCAGGGCGGCGACATGGAAACCATGGGCCGAGTAGACATCAGCCGGGATATGACCCGCTTCGACGCCATCCGTCTGCGACATTTGATCAGCAATCACTTGCACTACACCGGAAGCAGCCTCGCCGAGCGCATCCTGGCAGATTGGTCACACTATTTGCCTAAATTCGTAAAAGTCATGCCGGTGGATTATCGACGCGCCTTGAGCGAGATGGAGGCGCGGCATCGCCGGCCACCGCAATTACCAAAGCATCAAATCAGAAAGGTGGACTAACATGGGTAAACCAACAGGATTTAGAGAATACGTACGTCTGGATAGAGGCTATGAACCGGTAGCCGACCGCGTGGTGCATTATAACGAGTTCGTTGTACCGCTTTCCGAGGCCGATATCAGTACCCAGGGTGCCCGCTGCATGGATTGCGGCATACCCTTTTGCCATACCGGCTGCCCGGTGAATAACATTATTCCGGATTGGAACGATTTGGTTTATCGCGGCGACTGGCGACAGGCCATCGATGTGCTGCACTCCACCAACAACTTCCCAGAGTTTACCGGTCGCATCTGTCCGGCACCTTGCGAAGCGGCCTGCACCCTCAACCTGGAAGATGCGCCGGTTGCCATCAAAACCATCGAATGCGCCATCATAGACAAAGCCTGGGCCGAGGGCTGGATAAAACCAGAAATCTCTCATCATAAAACCCGCCGGCATGTCGCGGTAGTGGGTTCTGGTCCTGCGGGGCTGGCCTGTTCACAACAGCTGGCCAGAGCCGGTCACTTCGTAACCTTGTTTGAGAAGCAGGACAGAATCGGTGGGCTGTTGCGTTACGGTATTCCGGATTTCAAACTCAATAAACATTTGATCGATAGACGCATGTCTCAAATGCGCGCCGAGGGCGTGGATTTTCGCACCAATGTGCATGTGGGGGTGGATATTTCCACTGCCAAATTACAAACGGATTTTGACGCTGTGGTATTAGCCGGCGGCTCCGAGCATCCTCGGGATCTGGCCGTACCGGGCCGGAGTTTGAATAATGTGCACTTTGCGATGGATTTTTTGCGCGCCAACAGCAAACGGGTACAAGGTGTAAAAGTGCCGGATAGTGAATTTATCAGCGCTGAAGACAAGCATGTGGTTGTCATCGGCGGCGGCGATACCGGTTCGGACTGCATAGGCACCTCTAATCGGCATGGCGCAAAATCAGTCACCCAGATCGAGATTCTGCCAAAGCCGCCTGAAAAGGAAGATAAGGCGATCACCTGGCCGCTTTGGCCGAATCGGCTGCGCACCTCCAGCTCTCAGGAAGAGGGCAGCAACAGAATGTGGTCGGTTGCCACCAAGGCATTCATCGGCGATGCTGAGGGGCATCTGAAAGCGCTGCAATGTGTCAAGCTCGAATGGACTAAAAACGACAGCGGACAATGGCAAATGAGCGAAATTCCGGGCTCGGAATTTGAAATTAAGGCGGATCTAGCCTTGTTGGCCATGGGTTTCGTGCATCCGGTTCATGAAGGCATGCTGCAACAGCTCGATGTTACGCTGGACCCGCGCGGCAATGTGGCCAGCCCAACCGAAGGCCATAACGCCTACCAAACCAGTGTAGAAGGGGTTTTTAGTGCCGGCGACATGCGCCGTGGCCAGTCTTTAGTGGTATGGGCTATTCGCGAAGGTCGCCAGTGCGCGCGTGCAGTTGACGAATGGTTGATGGGGAAGTCGGATTTGCCAAAGTAAGCGTTTTTGCAGGTTTGCGATCCCAAACGGAGATTCAGATTCCAAACAAATACTATTTTTCCGGCCTGCTTTAGTCAGCTGCTGACTGTCCGCCTGCCGTATAAACCAACGCGGCAGCAGACTTTAGCAATTCGGCGCGACTATCGATTTCAGTGTAACGGGCTCGGGCCAAGTCTTTTTGCGCCGTCAGCAGATCAATCACTGTGGAAAAACCGTGGCGGTAGGATTCCTGGGTCGCGGCGAAGGATTCTTCGGCGGCGCGCAGCAAAGCCAGAGCGAACTCGCGTTTTTCCAGCGCGGTTTTAGTGTCCGCATAGGCTCGCCAAATATCGCGCATGATTTCCAACCGCAGGGCCTCGACCTGAGCCTGACCGGCCTGTTGCTTAGCTTCGGCCTCCCTGACGGCGCTGCTGCGCTCGAAGCCGTCGAACAGTTTCCACTCCAAATTCAACATCGCGGTACCAACCAGATTGTCGGACGAGTAATTTTGTTTACTGGGCGGGTTGGTATGTACGTCGCCCCAGTATTGGTTACCAACATTGCCTTTGATTGATAGCTTGGGCCAAAACTCAGCCCTGGCCTTTTTCACTTCCGCTTCCCTGGCCCGCAATTCGGCAAGTTGCGCCATCAAATCCGGGTGCTGCGCCAGAGCATCATCAACTATATGTTCGACCGAAGACTCTAGCTTGTCGGGCAGCGCTACTTGACTCAGATCCACCATGTTGAGTGTTTGCGACGGTGAAACACCGATATTGGTGGTCAGCTCGGCACGCAGCTGTATCACCGAACCGCGCGCATCATGCAAGTCGTAGTTGGCTTTAGCCTGTTCCTGCATGGCTAACAACAAATCCGGCCTAGTGGCAAAACCTTGTTTGAGTTTGGCCTTGACTGCCTCGGCATTGGTTTTCGCCGCTTCGAATGTTTGCTGAGTCGCGGCGACTTTGGCCAGTGCTGCCTGATAGCTGAAAAAGCTGGTAACAACCCGATAAGCGATTTGTTGATGTTTACGCGTCAAGGCGAATTGTGCCACATCCAGACGTTCCAGACTGGCATCTACCAAGGCTTCGCGGCGGCCGAAATCGAACAGCGTCCAGGCCAATTCCAGACCACCGAAGGTACCATAACCGTGGCTGACCAGCGCGCTTTCCGGAATAGGAATACTGGTTTTGAAATACTGTCCGAACGCCAGTGCGGTCAGTGTCGGATACCAGGCACTGCGCTGTTTGTCGACCCGCGCGGCGGCGGCTTTGGCTTCCTGCCAGCTTTGCCGGGTTTCGGGATTTGTTTGCAAGGCCAGATCGACTAAAGCAGGCAAATCGTAGGTTTGCTGCTGGTCTGACAGTAACGCCACTGTCTCGGGATTGGGCGCCGGCAGTGCTGCGTTGTTAGCATGGTATTCTGACCAGCGTATAGTATGCGTACTTGGCTGCGCAGAGGGTACTGCATCGGTAATCAACGATGGCGGCGACTTACAAGCCGTTAATAAAGAGGCCACGGCCAAGGTCAGAATAATCTGCCGCAACCTTACTATGTAAACTGGAGACGTGTTAATCCAACTAGCGTTCGTAAATCGCGCGCAACGGAGAAATAGCGTCATCAATGGTTGCTCATTCCATAAGAAATTACTGATATAGTAACAGAACTGCCTAACCAAATTGGTGCAACAAATTAATAACTAACATCGAACAATATGCCGCCCCGTTAAGCTCCGGATCACATTAGAATAGCCCCAATTCGAGTTCATGTCTTGGGATTGATGTCTCGCCTGTTGTAATGCCCTGATATACGGTGGCCTAAAGTTTGCCGCCACCGACTAAAATTTAGATTTGTCTTTTTCCTGTGATGGAGGATCGCCATGAAGCCGATTGCAACGCTGACCAGAATGGCAACTGCCTTGACTTTACCGTTGCTACTGACCGCCTGCGATCCGATGCTAAGCCTGCAGGGTTCGTTCTGGCCTGCCTGGATCATTTGCATCCTCGCCGGATTGGCAACCAGCATGTTGTTGATGTGGCAACTGATCCGCCTGAGGCTGGCGCCCCATCTAGGCTCACCACTTTTGATCGCGCCGAGTTTATGGGCTTTGTGCACCTTTAGCATTTGGCTGTTGCTCTACTCACGCTAGGAATCGCATGGAAAACCCGCAAAATACCGACCAGCAGCGCCGCATCCTAATCGGCCGCGTGCTGGGCATCCTGATCGTACTTGGCGCGATTACCACCGGCAGCTTGGTCTGGCGGATCAATTTCCAACATCCGCGCACTAACGACGCCATGATCAGGGCCAACATCGTCGGCATCACCGCCGAAGTCAGCGGCCGTATCGTGGAATTGCATGTCGAGGACAACCAGTTCGTCCGTAAGGGCGAGCTGTTGTATGTCATCGATCCCCGCCCCTATCAGGCCAAACTGGATCGTGCCAAGGCCGAATTGATGCTGACGGAAAAAGAGGTCGATTCGCGGCGCGCCACCAGCAGCTCAGCGCAAACCGCCATCGAACGCCTGCAACACCAACACGCCGCTTCTGCGGCCGAAGTCAAACGCATCGAGGCCGAAGACAAATACCTGCATCATCGTTTGCAAGAACTCGAACCCTTGGCCGAAAAGCAATATGTGACGGGCGATCAGCTCAGACAGGCACGTTCCAGCCTGGATGCATCTCGGGCCGAGTTGGCGGACGCGCAAGCCAAACAACGCTCGGCAGCCAGCGCTATCGAGGAAGCCAAAAGTGAAAGCAGTCGAGCGCAATCCTTGATTGCCCAGTTCAACGGCATCAACGCCCGTGTCGAAGCGGCCAGAGCGCAGGTTACTAGCGCCGAATTGGAACTGGAATATTGTTTCGTACGAGCGCCCTTTGACGCCTACATCACCAACCTGAACACCCGCGAAGGCGAATACGCCAAAGTTGGCAGCCAATTGTTCGCCTTGGTCGACGACCGCCATTGGTATGTTATCGCCGATTTCAAGGAAACCTACCTGAAATCCATACAACCGGGCCGGGAAGCCGAAGTGTTCCTGGTGAGCTATCCCGGCAAACAGTTTCGCGGCGTGGTCACCGGCATCGGCTGGGCCAATTCACCCGACAATATCAAGCAACAAGGCGTACTACCCGAGGTCGAGCGCACCTTGAACTGGGTGGTTCTGGCATCCCGCTTTCCGGTCCGAATCGAAATTCTCGACCGCGACCCCGCATACCCGTTGCGGATGGGCATGACCGCCTTTGTAACTGTGCTCGATCAGCCTGAAAAGCCTGCAGTCTCGCCAGACCAGAGCAGTGTCCACCCGCACCCGCAATGAGTCACCACAACAAACAAAATACCTCGATCCACGGCCAAAGCCGGTTCTGGTTCGGTACCGGTCTGGCGCAATTTCTGGCAAAGGAGCTGCAGGACTTTCCCGGTCGGCGTGTCGCCGCTGTCCGTCTGTTCGCCGTCACGCTCATCATCGCCCTGGTTAGCCAAACTTTGCATGTGCCAGCCCTTGGCGCACTGGCTATTCTGATCAGCCTTAGTTATGACGCCTACGCCAACGCCGGGCAGTCGCTGGCTTTCGGCTTGCGCCAGCTATTTTATCTAATCGTCACCGTGATAATGTCGGTCTTGACATTGATGCTGGCTGGCAACGATGGCTGGTTGGTGCTGAGCCTCTCCTTCATAATCATGGCCTTGGCCTTGTTTCACGCCCGTTTGATTGCCTGGCCGACCGGAATTGCGTTGTGGTATTCGATTGCAGTGCTATATAGCCCGAGCACGACCGACGCAAACATTTACCAAGCCCTGTGGAATATTCCCATCATTGGCGGCTTGGGTTTGGGCACCTGGACGCTGGTACATCTAAGCATCAAGCCGCAGGACCCTCGCCAGCTGTTAACCGCAGGCATCGCCGCGCAACTTGCGTCAGTGGAAGCGATTTTCAGCAGTCGTCTCGCCGACGCCGGAGTTACAGGCCAACAAAAAACGCTCCACAAAGCGGCGGGCGCTGGCCAGTTCGGCAAGTTGCAAGCGTTACTCGGCGACGCGGAACTGCTATATCCATCCATACGCCGGCAACACGACATATATTTGAATTTGTTGCTGGAAATTGACGGATTACACCAATTGGCGGTCTGGCTGGATCAAAGCCTGGAGGCGGACTATCGCAAGCAAGCAATGAATCCGGAAAAGCTGCGCGTCTATTTGGCGCTGCAAAAGGCCTGCTCCCTAGTGCGGTTGAGCGTGGAAGAATACCGCAATGTTTCCGAGCCCATCGACGTTTTACTCAATAACGAGATACTCCACGCCTATTCGCGCTTAAGCCATCCTTCGGTATTGACCGCCTTTTGGCAAGCTTTGCAAAGTATTGCCGCCTTGAACAGCCAAATGCATCATCCCGATGCTTACAGCAGCCAGCATACCGAGCCGGAGGATGAGGACACAGCAAACTGGCGGCCGGCCTGGCTAGACTACGAGTTTTGGGCAAGACATGCCGACAGTTTGCAATTCGGCATTAAATTTTCCCTGGGTGCGATACTATGCATGCTGATCGTGCAAGCCCTGGATTGGCCCGATATCAATACCGCAATCCCTACCTGTCTGGTTGCTGCGCAAACCAGCCTTGGTGCCGATTACCGACTCTCGCTGTTGCGGATATCGGGGGCTGCCATTGGCGGGTTGTGCGCCTATTTTTACGTACTGGTATTCCAATCGCAGTTCGATACCATCATCGGTTTCGCACTGAGCACTACGCCGTTCTGGGCCTTATCGGCCTGGATAACCGCAGGTAGTGATCGCATAGCCTACCTAGGCCGCCAACTAGGCTTTTCCTTCGCCCTATTTGTCTTGCACGATTTTGGCCCGGTCACCGATCTCTACCTGCCGCGCGACCGAGTGATTGGCATCATGCTGGGTCTGATCGTCATGGGTGTACTCGACTACGCGCTCTGGCCTAGGCGTTCCGTGGTTCTGGCGCGCCACCATTGCATTTCGGCCTTACGCACTCTGTCAAAATTCACCGTACGTTTACCCGATATAGGTCATCTGATGAGCTATATCCTACCGCTACGTTTGGCGGCGGAGAAGGATTTAAAGACCGCGCAAGACTTGTTGGCACATGCATTGTTGGAACCGGACGCCCGCTCGCAGACCAAGACTCGCGAAAGAGCGGCATTGCAGACAATTATCCGCGATGCGAATCAGCTGTCCGCGCTATTACAGGTCAGAAAACGCTACCGATTGATGAGCGGCCAGCAGTTCGACACTTTTCCCGCCGAACTGCAGCAACATAGCCGCACGCTAGACTCTGCACTGTCGCTAGCGCTAGAGCAGATCGCTCAGATTTTAGACGGTGAACGTCTGGATAGGGTAAAACAGACCACTGAGGCGCAGGTTCAGCTTAAACAAAGCTATATTGAACATCATGGTGTCGACAGCCTGTCGGCTGATTGGGCCTTGGAATGGGAATTGCGCTTCATGCTGGACGAGCAAATCACGGCCTTGATCGAAAATATGCAACAAACTGCGCTAAATTCGGGGTTAAAGTCCTAAGATCAGCGTCCAAAATTGCTTCGTAAAAAAACGGTATCAATGTTGTTCATGACATAAGCTAACGGTAGTTTAATCATCAGGCAGCAAGCGGTCCGTTCGAGTACAGCGTTTACCAGACTTAAATCATCATAACGCTCAATGAGCAGACAATGGGGGCCCGCCGGTTAAACCTGAATACGATGAAATGCTAGCTGATATGAGCCGACTGCAAGCGGCTCTAGGACAGAAAAAACCGCTTATCGATAAGGCTGTAACTCGTGATGTCAGGCGACACCATTTCATGCTCAAAATAGGTGTGTTTTTTATGCGGGTGGTTCTGGAGGAAGTTGGCAGGCTTCAAATAATCTGACGAGTTCTAAAAGACAAGTTGCACCGGTTTTTTCCATGACGTGCGCCCGGTGAACCTCGACGGTACGATGGCTGATGCCCAATTGGTTGGCGATTTCCTTATTGGAATGTCCCGCTACCACCAGTGATACGATCTCTAATTCACGGGCGGTGAGTCCATATTGGCAACTACAATGCGCATGCACTTCCTTTGCCTGTTCTTGTTTCAAAGATTCTTGCTGCAGTGCCATCTGAATGCGTTCGATCAAAAGCTTGCTGGGAACAGGCTTGGTCAGAAAATCAATTGCGCCTGCTTTGATGACACGAACGGTTGTCGGTATATCGCCATAGCCGGTCAGGAAAATAATCGGTAAATGAATATTCCGGCTGAGGAGTTCGGCTTGCAATTCGTCGCCAGTCATATCAGGCATATTGAGATCGAGCAGCAGGCAGCCTGACATGCCAGGACAATAGGTTTGTAAAAAGTGCTCGGCACTTTCAAAAGCCTGAAAGGCCAAGCCGGCGTTCTCCATGACTTGTCCAAGGCTGTCGCGAACCGCATCGTCGTCGATGATAAACACGCAAGGTGGAGCTCTCATTTCTCGAAGGGTAAAGTAAAGTGGATCGAGATGCCAATATCAGCATTTTGTTCCGCCCATAATTTACCACCATGGGCTTCAATCAAGGCGCGACTAATAGCCAAACCCATTCCTAATCCTGTAGTTTTTGTGGTGTAGAAAGGTTGGAATATTTTTTTTAGGGCGGCAGTGTCGGTGACGCCTACCCCACTATCACACACCGACACTAATACCATGGCAGGATCAACGTCGAAGGGACGGGTTGTCACCGTCAATATACCGGCATCTTTACCCTCAACCTGCATAGACTCCAAGCCGTTGCGCACCAAATTAATCAACACCTTTTGGACTTGAAGAGCATTAGCCATGACCGGCGGTAAATCGGCGGTAAGATTCATCTCTATTTTAAAAACGTCTAAGAGTCCATCCGCTTTCACAATCTCGATCGCTTTATGCACCGAACTATTGATATCCATAGCCTCGCTGGTCGTTTCGCCTTTTTGTAATAAGGTTAATAATTGTCGTATCACTTTACCGGCACGTTGCGCTTGCTGAGAACAATTTCCCATGATTTGAGAGAGCTTTTCCGGGTTGGAATTACCCGTTTGTAGCATATGGGTTGCCACATCGGCATAAGAGCAGATGGCTGTCAGAGGCTGATTCAACTCGTGGGCTATGGCTGCTGCTGTCTGTACCGCAACATGTAATCGAAACGATTGTTCCAATTCCACTCGCCGCTCGTTGATTTCCTTTTGCATCTTATAGTCGGTAACGTCTAAATTGATACCCAGCATTCGAGAGGGTCGATTGTTCTGGTCGCGTAACAAGCCGCCTCGAGAATGAATCCAACGGTAGGAGCCATCTTTGTGTTTTAGACGAAACTCCAAGTCATAATTATGCTGATGGCCGGAGATATAGTTTTTTGCAGTTGCCCAAACCATAGCACGGTCATCCGGATGCAAGCGACTCTCCCATTCTTCCCAGCGGTTAAGTAAGTTGTCCTCAAAGCCGATTTGACGTTTCGACTCACTTGATAAAAATAACTCACTAGTCAGCGGATTCCAGTCCCAGCAACCCGCTTTGGCCTCTTCGATAATCAGCGCAAGTCGTGCTTCACTCTCACGTAATTCATCTTGAGCCTGTTTGTGTTCGGTAATATCCAGATGAGTAATCACGACGCCTTCCGAATCGTGGCTCATACGTTTGGCATTCATCAGAAACCAACGATTATTGGCGGAAGTGTGGCATAGGTATTCCATTGCAAATTCATCTTGCCGTCCAGCCAATATGGCTTCTAGTCCTGCGAGTGCCTTACCCGAATAAGGTTCGCCAACCTTAGAGGCTTGGCGGCAAACGTGAAGATAATTCGCCCCTATGCATACGTCTTTGGGTTTGCTGCTATTTTCTAACGCGAAACGTTTCCACGGTTCGTTCACTGCTATCACTTCACCGTGGTTATCCAGTACTGCAACATGTTCGGGTAATGAGTTCAGCAGATTACTTACAAATGCCTCACTTGCTCGCACAGCCGCCTCGGCTTGGTGGTATGCAGTTATATTCTCGGCAGAGATAATAATCCCACCGATTTCGCCCTCCTGATTTGTCCACGGATAAACAGCCCAGCGCAACCAAAGCTGACTGCCATCGGACTGTATCCAAAGGTCTTCGTCATTTTTCAAGAACGCGCCGGCTTGTGCTTTGCGGTGAATCTGTTTCCACTCCGCCGGAATATCCGTGTGAAGGTCATAGTGATTGCGACCAATCAATTCAGGGTATCCACGTCCAAAATCGTCTATCCAGCGACGACTGGTGACTACATAGTTCATATCCCGGTCAAACATCGCAATACTGATAGGTGCTTGATCGACGAACAGACGAAGCTGATCTTGACTCATTTTTAGCGCTTCTTCAGCCCGTTTGCGGGCGCTGATGTCACGGCTTACAGTGGCGAATCCAACCTGATCACCTTGATTGTTTTTAATGCTAAACACATTGTAAATCATCCAGATGGCGGCGCCAGTCTTGAAATGGCGGAAGCGGATTTCCACATTGCCGGATTGCTCCTTTGGTAAACGCGGTAAGAATTCTTCGATGATAAAGCGTTGATCTTCGGGAAAGAAAAATTCCTGGACTGGGGTCCGGCAGGCTTGTTCCAGGCTATCAAGGCCAACTAGGCGCATGCCGGCGGCATTGACATAGAATGAGGTAAAATTCATATCGCACATGCTTATGAATTCTTGGCTGTTATCTGCGAGGGAGACGAATTTTTGCCGCTCCAGTTCAACCTGTTTGCGTTCGGTAATATCCTGGGTAATGCCGAATCCACCTAACAATTTGCCCTTTTTATTGAACTCTAGCGTAGCTTTTTCTCGAACCCATTTCACCTGGCCGGTAATCACAATTCGATGTTCGATATCGTAGGGCTCGCCGTTCAAGGCTGCCTGCCACATCTTGTCGACGTAATCTCGGTCTTCGGGATGCACAGTGTCAAGAAAGGTCTCGTAAGTCATCGGCGTATCTGGGGGAATCCCGAATATACGATGATTTTGCTCCGACCACTGCAATTGGTTATGTTGCACATTCATTCGCCAACTGCCGATTTTTCCGACGCTTTGTGCGTGGTTCAAATTTTGCCGGCTTTCCTTCAACGCTTCGGCTAATTGCCGATTGAAGCTGGTTGTAACGAGCATAACCGCCGATACAAAACAAAAGCCGGCATTTAAAATCAAAATCTTATGCAGTTCAATTCCGGTCGGAAACAAAACGAATGCATTGACGGCGATTAAGGATAAAACTGCCGTAAGTGCGCCCGGTTTTAGACCAAGCCAGAAAGAGGCCTGGGCGATGCCAAAAAAAAACAACAAAAAAGCAGCTCTTTCGCCAATCAGAGGGATATAAAGAGTTGCAGTCGTTGCGGCAATAACAGTTATTAGTGCTAAACCATATCGCAACCAGGCGGGTTGTGCCGCAAAATAAAAGAAAACAGATTGGATTTGAAATCGCCCGTTTACCATCTGCTCTACGTCAGTTTAGGGGCTATTGCCGTTTAACATGGGTAACCATATGAAAGCGCAAACCAGAGCGATAGCACCTGCAAAATTACATTTTAGTTTGTCATATCGCGTGGCGATGGTTCTAAAATGTTTCAGCCGCGCAAACATGTTTTCAACGAGCTGGCGATACTTATCCAGACACCCATCCATGTCTTTATTCCCGACTGTTGAATCTTGTTTTCTTGGGATGAAGGGGATTGCACCTTGGTCTCGAATTTGGAACCATAATGGCTCGCTGTCATAGCCCTTGTTAGCAATCATGTAGTCAGCCAAGGGCAGTTTTGCCACAAATTCCGGCGCCTTTTTGCAATCATGCAGTTCGCCAGCTGAAACCGAGAACTGGATAGAAAGGCCGCCGGCATCAGCTGCCATATGGATTTTGCTGGTGTTGCCTGCAACAATGATTCATGCTGTATTTCCAGTTCAATCTGATACATCTGCAGTTCGTGAAAGATCTTCTCTGGCGCATCCTCAGAACAATGGCTTCTTGCTGTACTTACGAGTCTTTTCTGCGCTTCTTGTCGAAAAAGACTTTGGGTGTGTGCAGACTTGTAACGCGTTTCAGTCATGAGGCATCTTCCATTTCAAAAGGAATTGAGGCAACTTTAGGCTTTTTTTTTGGGGGGGGGGGACTTGAATCAAGCCGTACGTGCGACTTTTGCTTGCTGGGAAGCTCTGATTTAGTAAAGTTCGCAATTAACAATCGGGTTTTCCACGCCTGGCTTAAGGCTAAATTATCTCACCTTGGTCCACCCAATGCGTCAATACAGCAACCCAGCATCCTCCCCCCCCTTCTAGACGAAAAGTATGCTGGCAAAAAAACAACCCTGTCAAATTAATCTTTCAAGCTGTAAGGTTTTGTAGAACGCTAAAGCGTCTAAATAGGCAGTAGAAATAAGCCAGATTGCTGCTTTCGCGGAAACGATAAAGCAAGGGGTTTTCGAAGCTCCCTAAGTAGTAGCACGTATTCTTGTCCGTTAGGTGATGTGATAAAACACTACGCATTAGTAAAGTTTTACCGTTTTAGCTACGAGAGAACGTACTTCGGACTATTGTCAAATAACCTGGAAGTGACTGATGACTGAAATCGACAATCCAAGACAAAACCAACTTCTGGCAGGGCTGCCCAAAAAAAATTATGCGTTTGTTTCAAGTCTGATGGAACGGGTTGAACTATCTAGTGGCGACATTCTGAATGAACCCGGCGAGGCATTGCGCTATGCCTATTTCCCTATAACCGGCATCATCTCCAACCTGTATTTCACCGAGGATGGCGCTTCTAGCGAACTGGGGATGATAGGCCACGAAGGGATGCTGGGCATCTCGCTGTTCATGGGCGGCGAAACCATGCCGCATCAAGCCGTGGTCGTGATGCCAGGATATGCCTATCGCTTGCGCAAACATCGATTTGAGCAGGAAGT
Source organism: Methylomonas lenta (assembly GCF_001644015.1). Taxonomy (GTDB): domain Bacteria; phylum Pseudomonadota; class Gammaproteobacteria; order Methylococcales; family Methylomonadaceae; genus Methylomonas; species Methylomonas lenta. Next base: position 68,582 of record NZ_LUUI01000076.1, on the reverse strand, counting down.
CAACCGGCTAGGCGGGCAACGCAGTGGGGCGCTGCATTTCATTTTACTCCGTTATACCCAGGCATTGATTACGTATATGACGCAGATAGCGGCCTGCAATCGGCATCATTCAATTGACCAGCAACTCTGTCGCTGGCTGCTGCTAATCCTCGACCGACAACGCGATAGCCAGATAAACTTAACCCAGCAATCGATCGCCACCATATTGGGTGTGCGCCGCGAAGGCGTCACCGAGGCCGCCGGGAAATTACAGCAAGCTGGCGTAATTCGTTACTGTCGTGGGCGCATCAGCGTGCTGGACCGTGCCGGCTTGGAAGCACAAAGTTGTGAGTGTTATCAGGTCATCAAAACCGAGTTTGACCGTCTGCTTTCTATTCACCCTATGCCGTCCCCAAGGCTAAAACCGATTACAACTGTATATACGCAGACAAATGCCAACAATATCAGGAGGCACTTAGCATCTGGCTGATAAAACTGTTCGGCCAGTGGGAAATAATCTTACATCTGCGGATTGCAAGATCATTTCAGCAATTGAAATCTAGTCACCGATAAGGGGGACGATGCTATGAATACTGTATCTGCGAAATCCAATATCTATTTATTGTCTACTGACAATGACCTAGTTAACCGTGAGGCTTACAAACAGGCTTTCGGCACGTTTCAGGAACAGCATTCGGAATCCTTCGAAGAAGATACCGGCCATCATAGTCTTGAACTTGCCAGCATCCATCAGTCCGAGTGTGTGCTGTTGGACCAGCATCTACCTGATACCGCAGTTCTCAGCGAACAAGCGGAAAATGTCAGCAAACCTAACATACCTGCCGCAATGCAGACAGAATTGATTGATGCATTGCGTGAACAGCGTGAACAACAAATGCTTCTGGAGAAGACTGTAGCATTGGAGCAATTGCGTGAGGCTGAGGCCAAATACCGAACCTTGGTAGAACAAATACCGGTCATCACTTATATCGCCTCACTAGAAACGCCGGTAAAGCTTTTATATGTCAGCCCGCAGATATCTCAACTGGGTTTTCCCGCGGACGATTGGCTTGCTGAGCCGCAAGGTTTGCTTAAACGGGTCCATCCGGACGATCTGGCCGCAACCATAGAGGCCTACACCTATACCTATGAACACCATGTACCTTTACGCTGTGAATACCGCTTAACCAAACATGACGGACAAAGCCGCTGGTTTCTGGACAAAGCCATTGTGGTGCGTAATGAAGCAGGTGAAAGTATGTTTCTACAGGGTGTGTTGGTTGATATTACTAAAGATAAAGAAATCGAGCAGGAACTGAGTTATTACCGGCAGCGCCTCGAAGAAATGGTGTGTAATCGCACAGAACAGCTGGAAAAACAATGCGTCATCCTCAAGTCCGCCAATGCGAGTCTTGGCGCAACCTTAGGCAAGCTCAAACGCGCAAATACAAAAGTACGAAACAGTGAGCGGCGTTTCCGCTTGCTGTTGGACGCGACCAGCGAAGGCATTGTCGGTTTTGATGCCGACGGACATTGTAGTTTTGTCAACCGGGCTGCGCTAATCATGTTAGGTTACGCCGAGAAAGACCTTCTAGGACAAGACATATTGTCTACGATAGACCAACCCAACACAGACGATTTTACTTTACCGATAGAAGCTCTAGTACACTCTAACCTAAGCCAAGGCCTCGCGTCCGAGCTTTGTCTCACTAGCTTTAAGCGCAAGGATGGCCATTCTTTTCCAGTCGAATATTCGTTTTATCCTGTCGAGCCAGAAAGACTTATCGACAATGCGGTGCTGGTTTTTTTGGACATGACAGCATCTCACGCTCAAATTCAGAGTTTGGAGTATCAGGCTAGCCATGATCCCCTGACAGGACTCGTCAATCGGACAGCATTCGAACAACGCCTGTCCAGAGTGCTGGAAAGTGCCCAAAGCGACCATTCTCAACATGCGCTCTGCTATCTTGATTTGGATCATTTTAAGTGTGTCAACGACATCTGTGGACACGCTGCCGGGGACGAATTACTCCGCAGACTAAGTGGCGTGTTGACTTCCAAACTGCGTCAACGCGACACCCTGGCAAGGCTGGGCGGCGATGAGTTCGCTTTATTGCTGGAACACACCACGCTTAATCAAGCTCGAAATATCGCTCATGAGCTGTGCGAAAGCCTACGCAACTTTTGCTTTACTTGGGAGGATACCGATTTCTCGATTAGCACAAGTATTGGGTTGGCCATAGTGACTCGTAACGTTCGAGATGCCGGTGAGTTTTTAAATAACGCGGATAGCGCGTGCTACAGAGCTAAGAAAAAAGGCCGGAACCGGGTAGATGTCTTTATACCCGACAATATCAAGCATCTTGACCAATTTGTCCGCCGCAACTCTTAACCCAACTTCGTCACCCTAGCCTCTCTAAGTCAAGGACAACAGGTCAAACAGCGTGCTCTGCTGAAAAATGCCAGCGCTCCTACATTTTCTATATCCAAATCAGCCGACTACTAAAACCTCCTGCCTTAGCATAGCGCTTAAATTGTTTATTGGTCATTAAATTGACCAATTTGGGTCATGGCATCAGTACAACACTTAGTCTAAGCTGACAACCAATAGTATTAGGATTTGATCCCAATAATCCTGTGATAGATGTGTGGATGTCAATCTGGATAATTAGCTTTTAGCTCTGCTATATCTTGGCATTCTATAGAATATTAAGAATCATTATTCAGCACGCCTTGTCGGGTCGATAAATGATGATGTCTTATCGAGATTGCAAGCTTAGACGAATTTATAATATTTGCTGCATAAATTAGTCAAAAATTAGTTATTGACCAATTAGTAATTATTTTTTGGGTTAGCAAACTAGTCAAAGGCGTTAGTGACTGTTTGATTATGAATTATTAAGGCATTCTATAATCCTTACATGAAAGGAGCCAACATGACTGAGCTAGATAACTCTCTCGAGCTGAAAACAAAAAGCAGCTCTTCTGCGATGAATAAGCTTTCATCTGTTCTTGCAGCTGCAGTTATGCAGCGAATAAACCTTCCAAAATTAATATCTGCATCCGGCAGTGCAAATTCTATAAAAATAGACCAAATTAGACTAAATGACACATCGGTTGACAGCGTGGATGTTTTGGATGTTAAAACTGAAGTGGATACCGGTACAGTAACTATGGAAAATGCAAGGGCAATAGTCAGTTTGAACCTGCGCTTTAATTTTGGGGTTCATATTCCCCTTCCATGGCCGTTTGATGATATTGATTTTAGTGACAGTATATCGCTTGGAGGTATAACCTTTCCATTCGATATTGGAGACATATCAATTCCTGAGCTAAACAATGTAGATCTTGAGATACCTTCAGCAACACTAATAGATATTCAGGTATCACTCGAGCCTGTCAATAATCTCCATTTGGGTGGCGCTGTATTCAATGGTTTAGAGCTTGATAATACCGTTTTGCCATCCGCAGGATTTGGACTGGGTGGGATGAGTCTGGGGGCGTTAAGTTTATCTGAGCTAAATATGCCATCAGTCTCTTCAGCACGTCTGTCTGTAAAGGGTTTTTCTCTGGATAATACTCTGCTGCTTCCCTCGATTTCTATTGAAGATATAAAATTGCCGGCAACATCTGCAGCACGGGTTACTACAACAGCGCCTGTAGTAGTTCCCGGTGTCACCTCGGAAACCCGAAATATTCCCTTAACTTCCGGTCTCCTTAATACCAGTATAGACATATCCCCTACCCTGACGATTGCAATCAGTTCTATGGTTATCAATAACATTTCAGCCGTTTCAACCATCAGCAAGATCGATATACGTGACATACGATCAACAGTGCAGGTTTCAGGCGTTACTGCGGACGGTATAGAACTGAATAGTGTAGAACTGGAGAGTATTACTACGACAGCATAATAAATTTAAACCTAATCTAACCGGAGACAATAACATGATGGAGAATGACTCATCTTATAGTGAATTTGAATCTTTATGGCAACAGGCAAACAATCCGCAGCAACCTACTCAGGTAGTTGAGGTTGGAGGGATAGATACCGATATCCAGATTGTGTCATTGTTACAACAGCTTTCCCAGTTAGCGGATAGTCTGAATAACGCCGACATTATTGATACCCATCAGCATGATCAGATGCTGACGTCCATTGCACAATTGAAAGAAGTTATACAGACAATTGACCCGCAAGTGTTATCCAAAGTAATCGGGTCTTTAAATTGATTTAATCACTCAATGGAGCGAGGAATAACGATGTCGAACTCATTAAATACCATGGTTAATCCACAGCTGGATAACAGTCTGCTGGAATCACTCACCAGCGCTGTATTACGTAGAATTAATATAGCTCAAATAGCTTCGATGCAGGGGCGAGCTAAGTCGGTAAATATTGATGCAGTTACCTTCGAGGATACAAACGTAGAGCAGGTTAATATTGAAAATCTATCAACCAATATTAAATGTGGGGCTGCCATACTGCGAAATGTTCGGATGATTCTTGAGCTGCATTACAAAGTTAACTGGTCATATGATTTAAAGTGGCTGGGTAGCAATAGCGGTATCAAAGAGCTCGGGTCTAAAGCCAAACCTATCCCGTTACATGATATTCACATTCCGGCGCTTCAGGACATAGCGCTGGATATTCCACAGGCTGAAATAGAAGATATAGATGCCGAGATACAGCCAGTTACTAATTTCAGTCTTGGCGGCATAGGTTTTGAAGACTTAGCTATTAACAATACAAACCTTCCTTCCGATGGTTTTAGTCTATCAGGCATGGGTTTTAAATCATTCAAACTGGATACGTTTGGAGTACCCGCCAGCGACAGCGAAGATTTAACAATTAGTCAATTTACGCCGGACAATCGTGTCAGTTTGCCGACCATTTCAGTAAGCGGGATAAATATACCTTCAGTTGCTATCGATGATGTCGTATCTGATGGCGCTGTTTCGATAATGGATATACAACCTGAAGAATTTGAAGCGCCGGTGTTTAAAATAGGCGAATATTTTAAAGCCTATTTTATCGTTACACCGGTTCTTCATTTTCAGATAGGCGAACTTGTATTGTCTGATCTGAAAGCCTCTGCGTCCATTGGCTCTGTTAGTGTAGAAAGGGCGAGTTCAGGTATAGTCGCGAAAGGAATAAAATTGGATGGTTTAATTCTGAACGAACTCACGGTTAATCAGGTAAAAGTTTAATACGAAAATATTCTTAATTTGAAACATATAGCAATTAAGCGAGGCCAAAATGACTCAGATACAGGATGCCAACGATCGTTTTAATACCTTATGGGAAGATATTGGAGCCAAGCGCATGACTATTGGTGATGAGGAAGATGGCGTAGAAATCGTTATTGATGAGGATCTTTCAATATTCACCATTCTGGACAAGTTGAAAGAGGAGTCTGAGTTAAGTCATAGGAAAGGCGAACTGAGTAACGAAGACTTCCAGGCGGTGAAAAAAGGAGCGGATGCTATCAAGGACGTGCTGGATGGGGGGGTACATAACCGGTTGAGTGATCATTTCAAAAGACTTATTCATAAATAGGCCATCTTGAAACAAGGCGGATTGCCTCATCTCATAGACATCGGACGATCACCAAATGATTTTTAATATCAACGAATAGGCTGAAAGCTGTCAGTCTATTTAAGTATTATAGTTCTACTAAAAATCACAAATGGCAAACGGAAAAAACAGGCCTTACTTTACTATTTTGCATTTTTTTAAATGGAGAATGACATGGAAAACCCAATCATTATGGCTATTGGTTTGGACTACACGGGAGATAAGGAATTGCAGAACAAAGAACCTCCGTGTGTAAAAACAGTATTGCCAGTGCTTAATCCATTGCTGCCGATAAAAAGTATAGAAGCTTCTAAAGGGATACGGACTTTTAAGAATTATGATGAAGCAGAAAAGATTATCAAAAATATATATTCGCTTTCGTCGGTAATAAATAAATCCGCCGCCAAAGAGAGGTCATTATATTTTTACATCGTATTAATGGCTGATGACGACCCAGAAGACAAATACCCATCTGTTACCGCAATAAATATACTTAATGGCACTATAGCCGAAAAACAAGAACTCTTGCAAAACTATCCCGTGCGAGTTTATATCACCGGGGACGTCTATAAGAGCTTGGAACCTAAATTTCAAGATATGTATCATTCAGCTATTGAAGTAGCTGGCAATGAATTGCACCAGCGTTTCATCCAGGATGCCCAGCGATGTTTTGTGATCTCTCCAATAGGCGTAAAAGATAGTGAGCACCGTAAGCGTGCCGACTATGTTTTCGAAACCTATATCAAGCCAGCATGCGAAGGAACGCCATATAGACCCGTTCGCGGAGAAATGATGCACGGCTCCCTCGTGGTGCCGGAGTTAGTAGACGCTCTACAATCTGATCCAATGGTCATCACATATCTTGGCCATCGTCCTGCAAAATATGGGTGGAATCCTAATGTAATGCTGGAATTAGGTGGCCGATTATTTGGAAATAACAACGCACCTTGTGTAGTCATAAAAGATAGCACGTCAGAAGGTAAACCTTATGATTTACCCTTTGATCTGAAAGACGTTCGAGTTGTAGAAATACCTGAACATGAAGAAGAAGATTTGGGACAAGGAGCTGTAAAAATAAGAACCATCCGGGAAGCAATCCTCGCCGTGATAGATAAAAACCCATGGAAATGTCTTTATCCGGTCGCTAACGTCGATATAAAAATTGGTGATTCAAATGATCGAACATCTAAATATACCGAAGCGTCCAACGAATTGGAGACACTGTTTGAATTAGAAGGAATAGCCGGAAGAGAAGTATTGCTAGTTCTAGAAGCTATTATGGAAAAAATGCCCGAATGCCAACGCGAGCCATTTATAAATGAGCAACAGGATTTAATCGGGAGGCTGATTACGAAGGGACTAGGATCTCAGAGAATGTACGCTACTGTACCGATTGTTTTCGAAAAGCATGCAACTTATCCAGGCCAGGCCTTTCTGCCGATTATAGTAAGATATTTTTATAACAAAATAACTGATACTTTAAGGTTATCAGTAGTTTATTTTGATGTGACCGAAATTACCGAAAAGAACAGGGATGGATACTGGGTATGTAAGCTGGTCGGCAAAAAGCGCTTAGATTTCAGCGACCCATCATAATAAAATCAGCCCTATATAGCCACCATGAATACCATATATAGCCTTTCAAAATCTGAATATTACGCGCCTTTCCCCTTATTAAGGCTCAACGATGATTGGAAGGTTGTTGACATTAATCTGGCCGCACAGGTTCTATTCAAGCCAATACTTCATAACGGTTTTAACGAGTCAATAAACCAACTCGTTGCTGGTTTTCAGCCTCATGCGTTGGGAACTTCTGCTTCTTCAAATTACGCCAACCTGAATAGGGACGAACTCAAGGATGCAGTCACCGATACGGTCAATGGCACTATTGATTCAAAGGAATACGGCAAGGTTAATTTCAAGCTGACAATCATTAGTTTGCCTAGCCTAAATTTAGAGAATTCGCTTGAAAGGATAGCCTATGCCGAAATTAACACTATTGAACTCGATGAGACATTTCAAGATAACTTCCAAAGGGCGTTGCAACATCAGCTCATTTGGGAAAGTTATGCTGTTAGCTACGATTTTGTTTTAAACGAGCAGGATTACTATCGTGAAGTCCTAAACCGCCATATCATTGCATTATCTGAGAATGGAATAAATCGAGTCATTGATATTGGTGCAGGGACAGGCAATGTGACGATACCTCTTTTGGAAGCAGGACGTTCAGTAACAGCTATCGATAACAGTAGAGCCATGCTCGACAAAATGCATTACAAGTTATCCGCCATGCATAATCCAGAAATCAAGATTTTACTGCAAAGCGCTGAAGACCTATCAGAATATCCAGATAACTTTTTTGATGGAGTCAATATTCTATTAGCTCTATTCGACATGGTTGATCCTGCGACCGCGCTCAATGCAGCAATCCGGGTACTGCGCTTTGGTGGAGTTATAATAATAACTGAGCCAAAGAAGACGTTCGATCTTTCCTCGCTTTTATATCAAGCCAAAAAATTTTTAGAGGAAAAAGGGCTATATGACAAGCTAAGTTCACATTGGGCATGTGTTACTAGGGCGAATAAAAAAATTGATCCATCGAAAAAATCGTCGTTATTTATTGAAGACATTGAAGAACGCTTGCTGATAGCCGGTTTTGAAGTTATCCAAATGAAAGATTCACATTTTGGAAATTGCGCGACTTTATGGGCTATTAAATCAGGCTAAGTTTTTACAAACTTACTAAGAGTCATAACTTGGCATTCCAGACATTAATTCCAATTATACGTACTGCGCGACCCGATGATGCACAGGCAATAAGCCGTCTCTATCATGATGCATATACCCCAGCAGATGGTGGTGATCCTCGAAAGTGTTATCCTTATCCACAGTTTCTTGAACCAGAATTGTTAGCGAGCATTCTCAAATGTGACTCGATACACTGGTTAGTGGCTGAAATCGACGATAAAATCGTCGGCACCATGGGGGCTATTGTAAATATCGGCAATCAGGAAGACAGGATCGCTGAATGTTTTGGATTCGTCGTGGACAAAGACTGGCGTTTCCAACATTTAGGCTCGAACTTATTCAGATCTTTATACGATTTTTTGTCTACAACCGGAAATGCTGAATTTATTATTGTTGAAGCCCGTACCGCAAATTCTGGTGGTTGGAAAATTGTCAGGCATTGCGATTTTATTCCGTTAGGTTTAGAGCCTTATGCGCACAAAATGCCTGTAGGATCGGAGTCCATGCTATTAACAGGTAAAATATCGGTCAATGCCCTAGCGCAACGTAATCTTTCGAATAACACATCCGATCAGGTTTATAGATTATCGCTTCCAATTCTCAGCAGTTTGGGTTGTATTCCTTTATCCATTAATAAGAACATATCTGCTTATTCTTTTTCGAATAATTTAGCTGTCAGTCAACTCTTATTACTAGATGATGGCTATGAACTTTCATTGCCAGAGTTGCAAGACAACACTTGCCATATTGACATATATGAAGAGGATGCAGCAAATGGGCCTCCAGCAAAATTAAGTATTTTAGCGCGGCATAAAGCAGGCATCGTTAGTCTACAACGGCTGGAAGGGAAAGATACTCAAGGCATTCGCTATCAAAGAAAATATTTTGTCGCTTATTTGAATAAACAACCCATTGCTTATGTATTTGTCGTATGGGATTTACTAGATCATCGTATGCGTATTCTTGATCTGAGGAGTCATATTGATGGAATTCAGGGAATATTAATCCAACATGCTTTGGAAATCGTAGTAGCCAAAATTGCGGACACTCCCCTGACAGTTGTTGTGGATATACGTGCAGATAATGTAAGACTAATTGCCACTTTGGAAACACTAGGTTTTTCTCCAACTGTATATTACCCTGCACTGATTGCTGAAGGCGCATATCGGGTCGATGCAGTACAATTTACTCGTTTGTATAATTTAAAGTATGACGAATGTCAGGGCTTAGTTGACCTCAAAGAATGGGCTTTAGCCTTTACCTTGGCATCCAAAATCACTATAAAATGAACATATGATGACTTGTTTTTATACCTAAAATCAGTACTCACTTGGCGACAACAAGCCGTGTGACAGCCTGTTCTTTTAAGATTATTTGTTCAGGAATCCTTACGCCTAGTCATAAGCCTTGGAGTTAACCAAATGAATAATAGAAGAATCTCAACAACCTTACTAATTTTTGCTGTACTTGGGGAGCATGCAAAACCGGGGAAGGCAGTCGAAGCCAATCTTTCGGTAAAGGAAAACATGTGTTTTCCGGCAGACTAAACATGGTTATTTTTGCTTTCTGACTGCTTAAAGGACAAGAACATGGCCAACCAGAGAATAGTGAACACCGATCCCATCATATTGTCTCAGAACGAACTTGAGGAATTAGTTGACAAGAAAGCAACATGCCCATTTATTGGGACGGCGGTCATGGCTAGAGAACTGCCCGTTCGAAACAACGCCCATCAACCACTCGCTAGCATTGAAGATGTCGTCCGCCTCGGGAATTTGGGAGGTGGTGACTTAGGACAAGTTTTGGAAATTTTTGCCAAGGGAAACCATGCCTTCATGCTTGGTAACCCAAACAAATTAGATAAACCTGTCCCTGCGGATCAATTCAGCCTGGATTTCCCAAGCTCCCAGGGTTCGCACTCTGGACATAGCGGAATTTTGCAAGGAGATCCGCGTGTTTTGGATTCAGGCCGGTTTAGCCTAAAGGATTTCAAACGACTTACCGATAAGGCAACAAACGGTTTGATCACGCTATCTGCTGTAGGCAAGTTTATTGCGGAGAACCTGGACCTGGACACTACCTCGAAAGTAGACGAACCGGACCTCGTCTTTGTATTTGGCAAAGATCTGGTAGAGACTGCATTACAAGGAGGGGCATTTCTTTTCGAACAACTGACAAATGTGGTGACAGGAAAAAATATGTCAGACGAGGCAAGAAAACTAGCCGAGAAAATGACAAAGTTAGCCGGCGAGAACAACTTGCTCGGTTCCGCGGGAGAGTTTGGGTTGCTGTTCGCGTTTTTTGCCAATAAGCCTGGGGCACAGATGGTCGAATCAGAGCCAGCGTTATCTGTTGAAGACTTGACGTTGATATTTGAACACAAGCAGTTTCCACCAGGTTGGAAAACCTGGAAGAAAACAGCTTCAAGCTGGGTTACGAACACCATTCATTTGGTAGCATCAGCCATAAAGGAGTTTGAAAAGCTTCCGCACGCCTGAATTGACGGCTTACTACCGTAAAACTCGTCCACCAGACTAAAAAACTCTGCACTGCGCATAGAGAAGGATGCTAACGCAAGCGTTTCCCGATAGTCGAACAGGGCAATCGCGCTTAAAACCACTTGAAAAAAGCGTCCAAAAAAGCGGCGGTCTATATGGTCAGTGCCTAGGCGCAGCAAAACAGTTTGGTCCTTGACCAAGTGAAAGTTGATAACAAATCGAATGAAATCACGGCTTGCATCTCTTTGCACAATAAAAAACCCGCTAAGCCAGACAGCTTGCGGGTTTTTGCATCTCTTTGCACTTCCGTGCATTCTCAAATGGTACCGATGGGCGGATTTGAACCGCCACGGACTACGTCCACCACCCCCTCAAGATGGCGTGTCTACCAGTTTCACCACATCGGCTTTAAATTTACTTTTTTTGACTATTCTACTTCCTTAATTGCTGGATCTTCCGGCAAGGCGGTAAGTGGTATTGCATCAGCAGCAGGAGCTTGAGTTAGTGGCACATCTGATGGCTGTTCTTTTACAACAGGTGCGTCCATGATGATGTCGGATTTTTTGACATGATAGCCGCTCAACACAGCCAGACCTAAGCTGGTCATGAAAAACAAGCTGGCAAAAATAGCGGTGGATCTGGATAAAAACGATGCAGAACCTTGAGCACCAAAAACCGATCCTGATGCACCACTTCCGAATGCAGCGCCGGCATCAGCGCCTTTACCCTGCTGCATCAGAACCAGGCCGACAATCCCAATACCTAAAAGGATGTGAATAACAATGACAATTTGATACAGCATATTAATCCTAAAGCAAAAATTCTAAACTGAATGACAAATCTGCAGGAAACCTTTTGCATCCAACGAAGCACCGCCTACTAAGCCGCCATCAATATCAGGCATGGCGAAAAGTGCTTTTGCATTGTCTGGCTTGACGCTACCACCGTACAGAATCTGTACTTTTTCGGCGATAACGGGGTTTCTTGCTGCGATACGTTGACGAATATATTGATGAACTTCTTGCGCCTGTTCGTCGCTGGCGGTTTTACCGGTGCCAATAGCCCAAACGGGTTCGTAAGCAATGACAGCATTTTCAAACGCTTCAATACCAGCAGCTTCGATAACAGCATCCAGTTGTTCATCAACGACTTGGAATGTTCTGTCTTGCTCACGCTCTTCCAGGGTTTCACCCACACAAAGAACAGGAATCACATTTTGTTTTTGAGCTTGGCAAAAACGGCTGGCTACTGTTTGATTGGTATCACCGTAGTAAGAACGTCTTTCTGAGTGACCCACTAAAGCATACTTGCAAGCACAATCAGCCAACATGGCAGCCGAAATTTCGCCTGTGTAAGCACCTGAAGCTTGATCAGCTACATTTTGTGCGCCCAGTGCGATCGGTGATGCAGCCAATGCGCCACGAACATCTGACAAATAGACAAATGGAACGCAAACCGCAACTTCTTGGCTAGTGGCATTCAATCCTTCAGCCAATGCTTTCGCAAGTTGCACACCCTCTTCCCGAGAGCCATTCATTTTCCAGTTTCCCATAATCAAAGGTTGCCGCATCACATACTCCAGGCTAAATAAAGCCGACTATAATAAACCCTGAAGGCATTCAATTCAAGATACGATTGCTGTTCTGACATCATTAGCCAGTTGATTAGCATATTTATTAACGTCATCTTCATTCACGCCTTCTACCATTACTCGCACCAAAGGCTCTGTACCTGAGGAGCGTAGCAGTACCCTGCCCTTGTCGCCAAGCTTTTTCTCAACGGCTTCAACCGCTTTTTTGATGCTTTCAATTTCGTCAAGCTTAACCTTAATTTCGGTGCGAATATTGATCAAAACTTGTGGATATTTTTTCATACCCGATTTTAGTTCGTGCAAACTTTTGCCAGTGCGCTGCATTTCTGCCAACACTTGCAAGGCAGACACGATGCCATCGCCGGTTGTCGTTTTATCCAGACAAATAATATGACCGGAACCCTCGCCGCCCAACATGCCTTTTTTCTCAGCTAATAATTCCATAACATAGCGATCACCTACATTGGCGCGGAACAACTGCACGCCTAAGGCCTTTAGGCCATGCTCCATTCCCAGATTGGTCATCAGTGTGCCTACCACAGGGCCGTGCAGCTTACCTTCCTCCAGACGGGATTTGGCGATAATGTAGATTAACTCATCACCATCGACTATCTCGCCTTTGTGATCGACCATAATGATTCTATCGCCGTCTCCATCCAGCGCTATGCCAAGATCGGCTCGATATTCCCATACTTTGGCAGCCAAGGCCTCCGGACTCGTCGCACCGCACTCATCATTGATATTCAACCCATCAGGATCGGCACCAATGGTAACGACTTCCGCACCCACCTCGCTGAATACATGCGGTGCAATATGGTAGGTTGCGCCATTTGCACAATCAATAACAATGCGCATACCTTTAAAATCCAAATGCGGCGGCACGGTTGACTTACAAAACTCGATGTAGCGGCCGGCGGCATCGCCTATGCGCTTAGCTTTTCCAAGCTTTGCCGACTCCACTGTCGTCATAGGCGCATCAATATATTGTTCAATTTGATGCTCCAGATCGTCCGGCAGCTTGGTACCATTGACTGAAAAGAATTTGATACCGTTATCGTAATAGGGATTGTGTGACGCGCTGATAACAATCCCGGCTTTAGCTCTTAAAGTACGCGTCAGATAGGCTACACCCGGTGTTGGCATTGGGCCCAACATGCGGGTATCAACCCCGGCCGCAGACAAACCGGCTTCCAACGCTGATTCAAACATGTAGCCCGAAATACGCGTATCTTTACCAACGATGACAAAACCGCTGCCTTCCTTTGCAAACACCCGACCGGTCGCCCAACCGAGTTTAAGCATGAAATCTGCCGTAATGGGATAGTCACCGACTTTTCCGCGAATACCATCAGTACCAAAATATTTTTTTGCCATATTCAATTCCACATTCCTGTTACCAAAAAAAAGAGAGACCGAAGCCTCTCTTAGTTTTAATTGCCTGCAGGCTTAACCTTGCTCGGTAGCACCATCAACAGTCGCATTACTATCGTCTTTTTTACCCCAATGATCGACTTCAAGATCGGTATTGGAAGAAGGCGGCGTGTCATCCCAACCTTTCGGTTCTCTGACCGGCTTTCTGTTCATCAAATCTTCGATTTGAAATTTATCGATAGTTTCATACTTCATCAATGCTTCAGACATGGTATGCAAAATATCCATATTTTCTTTCAGAATATTTTCTGCACGCTCATAATTTCTATCAATAATCGAGCGAATTTCTTCATCAATAGTATGTGAGGTTTCTTCGGCGACAGATTTATGCTGGGTCACTGAACGCCCCAGAAAAACCTCGCCTTCCTCTTCACTATACGTTAATGGCCCCAATCTTTGCGACAAACCCCATTTGGTTACCATATTTCTAGCCAATTCGGTAGCGCGCTCGATGTCGTTTGAAGCACCGGTTGAAACTTGCTCCCAACCAAAAACCAGCTCTTCGGCAATCCGACCACCATAAAGACTTGAAATCATACTATCCAGCTTACATTTACTGGCACTGTATTGATCGCGCTCAGGCAAAAACATAGTCACACCCAATGCTCGGCCACGGGGCATGATACTCACTTTATAGACTGGGTCATGTTCCGGCACCAACTTGCCTACGATGGCATGTCCCGCTTCGTGGTAAGCGGTCATTTTCTTTTCTTTTTCATCCATGACCATGGAGTGTCTTTCCGCACCCATGATTAATTTGTCTTTGGCTTTTTCCAAATCGACCATGCTGACTAAACGTTTGTTAAAACGCGCTGCGAACAAAGCTGCTTCGTTAACCAAATTGGCCAAATCTGCACCGGAAAAACCTGGCGTGCCTTGGGCGATATATTTAACGGTGATATCTTCAGAAAGCGGCACTTTTTTCAAATGTACATTCAAAATTTGTTCACGCCCTCTAACATCCGGCAAACCGACCACAACTTGTCTGTCGAAACGACCCGGACGCAATAAGGCTTTATCCAATACATCGGAACGGTTGGTTGCAGCAATCACGATAATACCTTCGTGACCTTCAAACCCGTCCATTTCAACCAACAACTGGTTCAAGGTTTGCTCACGCTCGTCGTTACCGCCACCCAAACCTGCGCCACGAGAACGACCGACCGCGTCAATTTCGTCAATAAAGATAATACAAGGCGCATGTTTCTTGGCTTGTTCAAACATGTCGCGCACCCTAGAGGCGCCGACACCAACAAACATTTCTACGAAATCGGAACCTGAAATAGTAAAGAATGGCACTTTAGCTTCGCCAGCAATCGCTCGAGCCAGCAGTGTTTTACCTGTTCCCGGCGGGCCAACCATTAAAGCACCACGCGGTACTTTGCCACCTAATTTCTGGTATTTAGCCGGATCTTTAAGGAAGTCGACCATTTCCTGCACTTCTTCCTTCGCTTCGTCACAGCCTGCTACATCAGCAAAAGTGACTTTGTTCTGATCCTGATCCAGCATTCTGGCTTTGCTTTTACCAAAACCCATGGCTCCACCGCGACCACCAACACCGCCGCCTTGCATTTGGCGCATAAAAAACACCCAAACTGCAATCAGTAACAAGATAGGTCCAAAAGATACAAAAATCTGCATCAGCATGGAAGGCTCTTCAGGTGGCTTAACGACAATCTCCACCCCATTGGCTAACAAATCATCGATCAAATGCGGATCATCAGGCTTGTAAGTTTTAAACTTATCGCCCGATTGCATTCTGCCAATGACGGTATCGTCTGCAATGGCGACTTGCTGCACTTGGCCAGCTTTCACTGCATCAATCATCTGTGAATACGACAAGGTAGCATCAGCTCGAATCGACCGAGAGCCAAAATTGTTGAAAACCGCCATCAAAACCACTGCGATAACAACCCACAGCACTAAATTTTTCATCATATCGCTCAATTTACGCGCTCCGGCCACATTCGGCCCAAATATTTAAAAACGGAGTAATTATATCAGGAATACTCATCTCCCTACCGACCATCATAGCCTGCTGCCTTATGAGTGTACCAAGCTATTTAAATCCTTTTGCCAAAATATACACTTCATTACTTCTGGCCCGTGAAGCTTTGGGCTTGCGAATAACCACACTGGAAAACTGTTGTTTAACTTGATTATGGTAGGCATCAAAGCCTGCACCTTGGAACATTTTAATCAAAAACGTACCACCTTTGACTAAAATACTCTGCGCCGCATCCAAGGCCAATTCGCCTAAATAGATCGCTCGGGGCTGATCAACTTCTTTATTACCACTCATATTGGGGGCCATGTCTGACAATAACAAGTGTACCGGCTCATCATCAAGTACTTTATAAAGTTTTTGCAAGACTTCCTCTTCCCTAAAATCACCCTGAATAAAATCGACACCGACAATCGGCTCAATCTCTAACAAGTCCAAAGCGATCACTTTATCGTTTTTGCCGGCAATTTTCCTGACATATTCCGACCACCCACCCGGCGCCGCCCCCAAATCGACCACATTGATACCAGGGCGAATGATTTTATCTTTCTCTTGAATCTCAATGAGCTTGAATACTGCACGTGAACGATAACCAAGCGCCTGTGCTTTCTTGACATATTCGTCCTGAAAATGTTCCTGCATCCACTGCTGACTACTTTTAGTGCGTGCCATAAATTCTATTGGTGTAAAATTGCTACTATTTTAAGTTAAAGGAAACAGAGTGAATCTCATTGAAAAGAAAAAGCTGAAAGCCCAAGCCCACCTGCTTAAACCGGTGGTGATGATTGGTCATTCCGGCTTAACCCCGGCAGTCATGAAGGAAATCAATTTAGCGCTGGATACTCACGAATTAATCAAAGTCAAAATTCGAGCCGAAAGAGACGACAGAAACATAATCAGGACTCAAATCTGCGCAGAAACGACTGCAGAACTGATACAGTCGATTGGTCAAGTAGCGGTATTTTTTAGAAAGAACCCTAAAAAGTAAAGCCGGGGAGGTAAAACCTCCCTTACTTCATTCCTTATCGGTTAGATATATTCAACCGATAATATTTCGTATTCAATATTACCGCCCGGTGCTTTCACAATCACCACATCTTCGGCTTCTTTGCCAATTAGAGCACGCGCAATCGGTGAGCCCACGGAAATTCGACCCTGCTTGATATCCGCTTCATCCTCACCAACAATTTGATAGGTGACAACTTTACCGGATTCAATATCCTCGATTTCCACTGTTGCCCCAAATATCACTTTGCCATTAGCATCGGTTTTAGTCACATCAATGATGTTTGCATTGGATAACTTACTTTCGATCTCAGCAATTCTGCCTTCTGCAAAACTTTGCTGCTCACGCGCGGCGTGATATTCGGCATTTTCTTTCAAATCGCCGTGTTCGCGGGCGTCAGATATCGCCTGAATGATACGCGGTCTGACGACAGTTTTTAATTCATCCAGCTCGGTACGTAGTTTATTGGCACCCGTCACCGTCAGCGGCACTTTATTCATGAATAACTCCTAAAAACATTTCAAACATCATCCTTTAATAAAAGTTTTATGCAAATCCTGCAAACAATTAACATCACCGGCCGACAACTCACCTAAAGCAAAACAAGCCGCTCTGGCACCGGCCATAGTGGTGTAGTAAGTCACCTTACGCTGCAAGGCTTCGCGACGCATGGTAAACGAATCGGCCACCGCTTTCGCGCCTTCAGTGGTATTAACGATCAATTGGATTTCGCCATTTTTGATCATATCCACCGTATTGGGTCGACCTTCGTTAACCTTGAAAATTTCTTCGCATGCTATGCCGGCGGCTTTCAAGACCTTGGCCGTACCACGGGTTGCGACAATTTCATAGTTTTTGTCGATCAACATCTTAGCCAAATCGGGTAATTTAGGTTTATCGGCATCGCGAATACTAATCAACACTTTGCCGCTTTGACTCAAGTCGACACCAGCCGCTCTTTGCGACTTAGCGAAAGCTTCGCCAAAGGTTTTACCGACCCCCATTACTTCACCGGTTGACTTCATTTCCGGCCCCAATAAGGAATCGACGCCAGGGAATTTGATGAACGGGAATACAGCTTCCTTAACAGAAAAATACTCAGGGATACGCTCTTCGGTGATGCCTTGCTGTTTCAGGGTTTTGCCCACCATGCAACGCGCAGCGATTTTCGCCAGCGGATAGCCGGTGGCTTTAGACACAAACGGTGCGGTACGCGAAGCCCTTGGATTGACTTCAAGCACGTAAATGGTCTCACCCTGAATGGCAAACTGGGTATTCATCAAACCGCAGACGCCCAAAGCTTCGGCCATTTTAGCCACCTGAGCGCGTAATTGATCTTGCAGATGCACAGGCAAATCATAAGGTGGAATTGAACACGCCGAGTCGCCGGAATGTACACCCGCCTGCTCGATATGCTCCATCAAGCCGCCGATCAGCACTGTTTCGCCGTCGTAAATCGCATCGACATCCATTTCTACCGCATCATCCAGGAATCTATCCAGCAATACCGGCGAATCGTTAGACACGCTGACCGCTTCTTTCATGTAGCGGCGTAGACCTTCTTCGTTGAAGACAATTTCCATCGCCCGCCCACCTAATACATAAGACGGACGCACGACCAACGGATAGCCCAGCTCTTTGGCGGAATTGACAGCCTGCTCTACCGAACGCGCGGTAGCATTCGGTGGCTGCAATAGACTCAAGCGTTCCAAAAGTTTTTGGAAACGTTCACGATCTTCGGCTAAATCGATAGAATCCGGCGAGGTGCCGATAATCGGTGCACCTGCAGCTTCCAGGGCGCGCGCCAATTTTAACGGGGTTTGACCACCGTACTGGACGATAACGCCTTTAGGTTTTTCCAGATCGATAATTTCCAGCACGTCTTCCAGCGTCAACGACTCAAAATACAGTCTGTCAGAGGTATCGAAGTCGGTGGATACGGTTTCCGGGTTGCAGTTGACCATGATGGTTTCATAGCCGTCTTCACGCAGCGCCAGCGCCGCATGCACACAGCAATAGTCAAATTCTATCCCCTGACCGATTCGGTTTGGACCGCCACCGAGAATAATGATTTTTTCTCTATCGGTGGGATTGGCTTCGCACTCCTGCTCGTAAGTCGAATACAAATAAGCCGTATCAGAGGCAAATTCTGCCGCACAGGAATCGATACGCTTGTAAACCGGACGTACACCTTGTTTATGTCGAATATTGCGTACTTCCGATTCTTTAGTCGCCAATAACTTGGCCAAACGCGCATCGGAAAAGCCTTTCCGTTTCAGACTCAATAATTCACCGGCTTCCAGCGTCGCCAGCGTTTTGGTTGACAGGGTTTTTTCGGTCACGATCAAATCTTCAACCTGCGCCAAAAACCACGGGTCGATTTTCGATGCCTGATGAATTTCGTCAAAACTTAAACCACTACGAAATGCATCGGCCAGATACCACAAACGTTCAGGCCCCGGATAACGTAATTCTCGCAAAATAGTATCTTCACTATTTTCTGCGGTTAAATCGATGATTTCATCCAGACCGTCCACACCCACTTCCAAGCCACGTAAGGCTTTTTGCAAGGATTCCTGGAAAGTACGGCCGATTGCCATCACTTCGCCCACCGATTTCATCTGCGTGGTCAGTCTGTCATTGGCTTGCGGAAATTTTTCGAAGGCAAACCTTGGCACCTTGGTCACCACATAATCGATGCTCGGCTCAAACGATGCCGGAGTGCTGCCGCCGGTAATCTCGTTACGCAATTCATCCAGCGTGTAGCCAACAGCCAACTTGGCGGCCACTTTAGCAATTGGAAAGCCGGTGGCTTTGGAGGCAAGCGCCGAAGAGCGCGATACCCTTGGATTCATTTCGATCACGATTAAGCGACCATCGTCGGGGTTTACCGCAAACTGTACGTTGGAACCACCGGTATCGACCCCGATTTCCCGCAGCACGGCCAAGGAGGCATTCCGCAGAATTTGGTATTCTTTATCGGTCAGGGTTTGTGCCGGCGCCACAGTGATGGAATCGCCGGTATGTACGCCCATAGGATCAAAGTTTTCAATCGAACAGATAATGATGCAATTGTCTTTTGAATCGCGCACTACTTCCATTTCGAACTCTTTCCAGCCCAAAATCGATTCTTCGATTAATAATTCGCTAGTTGGCGACAAATACAAGCCGCGCTCGCAAATCTCGATAAATTCTTCACGGTTGTAGGCAATACCGCCGCCGCTGCCACCCATGGTAAACGACGGCCTAACAACAGTCGGATAACCCACTTCTTCTTGCGCAGCAAAAGCTTCTTCCATGCTGTGCGCGACTTTGGCTTTTGAGACAGCCAGACCGATTCGACCCATCGCCTCATTAAACAAGGCGCGATCCTCGGCCATGTTGATGGCTTCCTTGGTTGCGCCTATCATTTCCACACCGTATTTTTCCAATACGCCGTGCTTGTCCAAAGCCAAGGCACAGTTCAGCGCAGTCTGACCACCCATGGTCGGCAATACGGCATCGGGACGTTCCTTTTCAATAATTTTTTCTACCGTTTGCCAATCGATAGGCTCGATGTAAATCGCATCGGCCATATCCGGATCGGTCATGATGGTAGCGGGATTGGAGTTGACCAGAATCACCCGGTAGCCTTCTTCGCGCAAGGCTTTACAGGCTTGAGTACCTGAATAATCGAACTCGCAAGCCTGACCGATAACGATCGGTCCGGCGCCCAGTAATAAAATCGATTTTATGTCGGTTCTTTTTGGCATAGGACTCTATAACACTTAAGCAGGACGGGGCTGATTCATCAGCGCCATGAAATCATCAAACAAGGCCTCGACATCATGCGGACCTGGACTGGCTTCAGGATGCCCCTGAAAACTGAATGCCGGACAATCGGTACGCTCCATGCCCTGCAAACTGCCGTCGAACAGTGAATGATAAGTAGCGCGTAAATTAACAGGCAAAGAATCCGCACTAACCGCAAAACCATGATTCTGACTACTAATCATCACTCGACCACTGTCTTTATGCTGTACCGGATGATTAGCGCCGTGATGGCCGAATTTCATTTTTTCGGTTTTCGCGCCGCTGGCAAGCGCCAGTAATTGATGACCTAAACAGATGCCAAACAGCGGAATCTTGTGCTCCAGTATGATTTTAATGGCTTCGATAGCATAATCGCATGGCTCCGGATCGCCCGGGCCGTTGGATAAAAACACCCCATCGGGATTCATCGCCAGCACCTTATCCGCCGGCGTAGTGGCGGGCACCACGGTTACTCGGCAACCGCGATTGACTAACAAGCGCAAAATATTACGTTTGACGCCAAAATCATAGGCCACGACGTGCTTTGTTGGCTTTAAAGCTTCGGTATGGCCTTCACCCAAGCGCCAGACGTTTTCAGACCATTCGTATACTTTAGACGTGGTGACTTCTTTGGCCAAATCCATACCTTGCAAGCCGGGAAAGCCCTCAATGGCCTGTTTGGCGGCTTCGACATTAATACTGTCGCCAGCCATGATACAACCACGTTGCGCACCTTTATCACGTAATAAACGGGTCAATTTGCGGGTATCAATATCGGCAATCGCCACCACCTTATGCTCACGCAGATACTCCGGCAAGGTTTTTTCAAGGCGCCAGTTACTAGCTAATAATGGCAAATCCCGCACCACCAAGCCACTGGCAAAAACAGCTATGGACTCGTCATCTTCGGCATTGGTGCCGACATTGCCGATGTGCGGATAAGTTAAAGTAACAATTTGGCGCGCGTAGGAAGGGTCGCTGAGTATTTCCTGGTAACCGGTCATTGCCGTATTAAAAACCACTTCCCCAACGGAACAGCCATCGGCACCTATAGAGATGCCGTGAAACTCAGTTCCGTCTTCCAATACCAGTAGTGCAGGTTTATTCAAGATTGGCCACCTTAGATGTAGAAAACGGGATGAGCCTGACGACTAATCCCGTTCCGAGAGAGTAAAAACTAATGCAATTTTACGAAATTATGGCGATTTGGTCATTAACAATTTTTCAGATCTAACACATCCTGCATATCAAACAGGCCAACAGACTTATCTTCCAGCCATATTGCAGCCCTTACCGCACCATTGGCGAAAGTCATACGGCTAGTGGCTTTATGGGTAATTTCCACCCGCTCACCCTCGTCAGCAAACATCACAGTATGCTCGCCTACAATGTCGCCGGCCCGTATAGTAGAAAAACCAATGGTTTTGCGATCACGCACACCAGTATCGCCTTCGCGACCATAAATTGCGCAGTCTTTTAAGTCACGACCCAGGGCTGAAGCCACCACTTCACCCATACGCAGTGCCGTGCCGGACGGTGCATCGACTTTGTGCCTATGATGCGCCTCTATGACTTCGATATCGGTGTATTCACCCATCACCTTGGCGGTTATTTCCAATAACTTTAAGGACAAATTGACACCGACACTAAAATTCGGCGCCATCACAATGGCGATATCCTTGGCTGCCTCGGCAATCATGGCTTTTTGTGCCACTGAATAACCGGTGGTGCCTATCACGACTTTTTTACCCGCTAGTCGGCAAATTTCGATGTAGTCCATCGATGCTTCCGGCCGGGTAAAATCGATTAACACATCAAATTGATCCAAAACAGCCGCTAAATTATCCCCCACAGACAATCCCAAGCTGGATATTGCCGCCAATTCGCCAGCGTCTTTACCTACTGCCAGGCTTTCAGGCCGGGAAATAGCCACTGTCAACTCAGCCTGTTCGGACAAAGCCGCCGCCTTTACCAAGCATACGCCCATACGGCCGGACACTCCGACCAACGCAATACGTATCATGATTTATCCTGTCAATTTATCGAAAAAGCTTTTCACACCGTCAACCCAGCCGTGCTCTTGCGGGCTATGCTGCTTGCCACCACCACTGAGTGATGCCTGCAACTGCTCTACCAAGGCTTGCTGTTCTTTGGTTAAGCGCACAGGTGTTTCAATCTGCACTCGGCACAACAAATCACCTACCGCACCACCACGCACCGGCTTAACACCTTTACCTCGTAAGCGGAATAGTTTGCCGGTTTGCGTTTCCGCAGGGACTTTCAGCTTAACTTTACCATTTAGAGTCGGCACTTCCAGTTCACCGCCTAAGCAGGCAGTTGGAAAACTGATGGGCATTTCACAATATAAATTGGCGCCATCGCGGGTAAAAATCGCATGATCCTTAACCTGCACTTGTACATACAGATCTCCCGATGGCCCACTATTCACGCCGGCCTCGCCTTCCCCGGCCAACCGTATCCGGTCACCGGTATCTACTCCGGGTGGTACTTTGACATTGAGGGTTTTGGTTTCCTGTATCCGCCCCTGACCGTAACATTTAGGACAGGGATCTTTGATCTGCTTGCCGCTGCCATGACAGGTCGGACAAGTTTGTTGCACGGAAAAGAATCCCTGTTGCATCCTGACCTGGCCGTGGCCATGACAGGTGCTACAGGTGACAGGGCTACTACCTTTTTTAGCGCCGGAGCCGCTACATTCACCGCACGCCACCAGCACAGGCACCTTAACGACCGCCTCGGTGCCACCTACAGCCTCTTCCAGCGTCAACTCCAGGTTGTAGCGTAAATCGGCGCCACGCTGCACGTTGCTGCGCTGCTGCCGGCCACCGCCGCCAAAAATATCACCGAACACATCACCAAAAATATCACTAAAATCCGCACCGCCGCCGCTAAAACCACCACGACCGCCCATGGACTGATCGACGCCGGCATGACCAAATTGATCATAAGCCGAACGTTTTTTCGGGTCCGACAGCACTTCATAAGCTTCCTTGATCAGCTTGAATTTCTTCTCAGCTTCCACTGGACTGTCACTATTTCTGTCCGGATGAAATTTCATCGCCATCTTGCGATAACTTTTCTTGATCTCGGCTTCACTGGCGTTGCGATCAACTTCCAGCAGTTTGTAAAAATCTTCTTTTGCGGCCATTTTTAATTTAAGGGATATTTCTTTAATATTTATTTACGAGAACGTAGGATGGGTAGAGCGACAGCGAAACCCATCAAACAATTATTCCAAATCCAAATCACTTTCCAAAACGTTAGCACCCGACCAATTCACAGGAAGAATGCCGCGTTTAACATAACGATGAAACGACGAATAAGGCCAATCTTGCGCCCATTTTACAAGACCATGCTTGACTGGGTTGAAATGAATATAATCCACATGCTTCATAAAGTCGTCTTCATCTCTGACGCAATGTTCCCAAAATCGCCTTTGCCAAATGCCCCGTTCTTGCTTAAGCGCCCGACTATTGGAAATCCACTCAACTGATTCAATATTGCGCGAAAACTCGGCTTTAATTTGTCGCCAACGCAGACTGAAATCATCGTCACCTTCCGGCAAAGTCCATATGCAATGCAGATGTTCCGGCAACACAACCATGGCATCAATGCTAAAAGGATGCTTTTGCCTCACATTCCGAAAGGCTTCCCGCAAAGTGCCGACATGTTCAACCAATAATGCTCGATTTCGCTCAGCCAAATTGACGGTAAAAAAATAACAGCCAGCTTTGATTCGATAGCGACGGTATTCTGTCATTGCTTCAATACCTTTACAGGTTAATTAGCGCCGCCAGACAACCATCAAATTGTTAACCACTACGATAACTCGTCCAGCAATTCCGTGGAGTTGATATTGACAGCTTCAATATAATTACGCTCGATTAACAGCAATGTAGGATGGGTAGAGCGACAGCGAAACCCATCAAGACAGTACCAACTATTTATGATCCCGACTCACTCTCCAAAACACCAACTCCGACCACACCGTTTACAGAATGCTGCTTTAACATAGCGGTGAAACGCTTTAAATCGATGGGTTTCGCTATCGCTCTACCCATCCTACGGACTGCAGCCCATAGCGTTACCACGCAGAGCTTCACTGCCATTAAGTTAAGGAAGAACAATCCCTTCTCCCTCCGGGAGAAGGTTAGGATGAGGGGATTAAATAAAGCTTTTTTGCCTTATTATAAATCTCCTCTCCCCAACCCTCTCCAGCAGGAGAGGGAGCTTTTTCTTAACTTAATGGCATTGACGCAGAGCTTGGGGACGATAAATAAAAAGTAAAGGCGGATTACCTTTCGGCAATCCGCCCTATGCATTACTTATTATCGTCCTTAACTTCCTCAAACTCGGCATCGACCACATCGTGATCTGAATCGGCTTGTTGTTGACCACCTTCAGCATGCGCTTCACCAGCACCGGCTTCCGCACCACCTTTTTGAGCATAAACCCGCTCAGCCAGTTTGCCGGACAGTTCGGTCAACGCATTGGTTTTGGCTTCGATGGCATCTTTATCGTCGCCTTTCAACACAGCATGCAAGTCACTAATCGCAGACTCAATGGCTGATTTTTCTTCGCCGCTGACTTGATCACCCAAGTCTTTCATGGATTTTTCGGTGGCGTGTATCATGCCTTCGGCTGAATTACGCGCGGAAACCAGCTCTTTCAACTTGCGATCTTCATCAGCATGCAATTCAGCATCTCTGACCATACGTTCAACTTCGTCGTCGGACAAACCGCTGGAGGCTTTGATAATAATCGATTGTTTTTTACCGGTAGCTTTGTCTTTGGCAGACACGTTCAAAATACCGTTGGCATCGATATCAAAAGACACTTCGACTTGCGGAATACCCCGTGGTGCAGGTGGAATGTCCTGTAAATCGAAACGGCCCAAGGATTTATTGCCGGAAGCCACTTCGCGCTCGCCTTGCAATACGTGTACGGTAACCGCTGTTTGGTTGTCTTCCGCAGTCGAGAACACTTGCGAAGCGTTAGTCGGAATAGTGGTGTTTTTCTCGATTAACTTGGTCATCACGCCGCCCAGGGTTTCGATACCCAAAGACAGTGGCGTCACATCCAACAATAATACGTCTTTAACATCGCCACCCAAAACACCGGCTTGAATCGCTGCGCCCAGCGCTACTGCTTCGTCAGGGTTAACGTCTTTACGCGGCTCTTTACCGAACAATTCTTTTACAAAAGCCTGTACTTTCGGCATCCGCGATTGACCACCGACCAAAATCACATCGTTAATTTTTGATGTTGAAATGCCGGCATCTTTAATCGCTTGCAGGCAAGGGCCTTTGGTGCGCTCGATCAACTCGTCAACCAACGACTCCAGTTTGGCGCGGGTCAGTTTAACGTTCAAATGCTTAGGACCTGCCGCATCCGCTGTGATGTACGGCAGATTAATGTCGGTTTGCTCGGAAGACGATAGCTCGATTTTGGCTTTTTCCGCGGCTTCTTTCAAACGCTGCAATGCCAGAGGATCGTTGTGCAGATCGATGCCGCTGTCTTTTTTAAACTCGCCGGCCAAAAATTCTATGACGCGCAAGTCAAAATCTTCGCCGCCCAGGAAAGTATCGCCGTTGGTGGCCAATACTTCGAACTGGTGCTCGCCTTCGATTTCAGCGATTTCGATGATGGAAATATCAAACGTACCACCACCCAAGTCGTAAACCGCGATGGTGGTATCACCTTTAGGTTTGTCCATGCCGAACGCCAATGCCGCAGCAGTCGGTTCATTGATGATGCGTTTGACGTCCAGACCGGCAATCCGACCAGCGTCTTTAGTCGCTTGACGTTGTGAATCGTTGAAATAGGCCGGTACGGTGATCACAGCTTCGGTGACTTCTTCACCCAAAAAGGCTTCGGCGTCTTTTTTCATCTTCATCAATACGCGAGATGATACTTCAGGCGGCGCCATTTTTTTGCCGTGGCATTCCACCCAGGCATCGCCATTGTTGGCTTCCATAATTTTGTATGGCACCATTTTGATATCTTTTTGCACCGCATCTTCTTTAAAGCGACGGCCGATCAGACGTTTGATGGCAAACAAAGTGTTTTCAGGATTGGTGACCGCTTGGCGTTTGGCCGATTGACCAACCAATACTTCGTTGTCGCCAGTAAAGGCGATAATAGAGGGAGTGGTACGTGCGCCTTCGCTATTTTCGATCACGCGGGCAGTGCCATTTTCCAGGACAGCCACACATGAGTTAGTGGTGCCCAAATCGATTCCGATCATTTTAGCCATTGAATTTTCTCCAGACTTGAATAGGTAAATTAAAAAGTTGTTAGCGATATGCGGTTGATAGTTTTAATTTCAAGCCTGCTCATCAATTTTTGAGCTATCGACCGGTTTATCCTCGGCTTTGGCAACCACCACCATCGCCGGACGCAACAAACGGCCGTTTAAAACATAACCTTTTTGGAACACAGTGATGACATGATTAGGCGCAATGGTTGAACTGGGTTGCATGACCATGGCCTGATGTAATTCCGGATTAAACGGCTGCCCGGCAGGATCGATGGTTTCGATATTGAATTTGGCAAACACGGCTTCGAACTGTTTCATGGTCAGCTCGCTACCTTCCCTAAGCTTAACCAGCTCCGGACTATCGCCCGCAGCCGCTTGAACACCTAATTCCAGACTATCCAGCACACTCAATAATTCTTTGGCAAATTTGGCCAAGCCGTATTTGCGCTCATCTTCCAGGTCTTTCTGTACCCGCTTTTTCAGGTTTTCCATTTCCGCCAAGGTACGCACGGCTTTGTCCAGGTTTGCCGCAGCTTGCTGTTGCGCCTCTGCTAATTGTTGCTGCAAGACTTCGATACTGACTTCTACCGGCTGGGTATCCTCGGCATTTTCTTCGACTTGCTCAGAAAACACTTCGTTGGTTTGCTCAAGCACTTCAGCGATTAAATCACTATCCGTCTGCTGCTCATGGCTT
Organism: Methylomonas lenta; assembly: GCF_001644015.1. Taxonomy (GTDB): domain Bacteria; phylum Pseudomonadota; class Gammaproteobacteria; order Methylococcales; family Methylomonadaceae; genus Methylomonas; species Methylomonas lenta. Next base: position 40,980 of record NZ_LUUI01000076.1, on the reverse strand, counting down.
GATTGCTGATGACTCATGGTTCACTCCAAAGTTGTAATTTTTAAGTTCCGTATAACGATAAGGGCGTTTATTTGCTATTCAAGGCCGCGCTTAATAATTTTGCCGTTACATCGACAAACGGTATGATTTTTTCGTAAGCCATGCGCGTCGGTCCAATCACACCCAGCACACCTACTACTTCGTCATTAATGGAATATGACGAGGTAACCAGACTGCAATGATCAAAAGCCTGATAACCCGATTCCTCGCCGATAAAAATCTGCACGCCTTCGACTAGCAGACATTGATCCAACAAATGAATCACACCACGCTTTTGACTAAACGCTTCAAACAACTGTTTCAAACGCTCCATGTCCGATAACTCCGAAAAACCCATCAGATTGGTTTCGCCGCTCAAGACATAATCATCTTTCGGCTTCTGGGAAAAGGTTAATTGCGCCATATTTACTGCATCAATCATACCCTGATTGACTTTATTACGATCGCCTTCCATGTCTTTCAAAATTAAATCGCGAATTTTGGCCAAACTACGGCCAGCATACACAGCATTCAGATAATTGGCCGCTTGCTGCAGTTCTGCCGGGCTATACAATCTGTCCGTGTGTATGATTTTGTTATGCACTTCTTGCCCATCGGTGACAAAAATCACCAACACACGAGTATTAGACATCGGTAAAAATTCGATATGCCGCAACACCACGGTTTCCCTGCGCGGCAAGGTCACCACACCGGCCATTTTAGTCACATCAGATAGTAATCTGGAGGCTTTGCCTAACACATCGCCAGGCTCATCTGTGTCTGCCAGCAAGCTGCTTTGAAATTGATCCAGTTCGCTGGATTCTAGTGGCTTAACCGTCAACAAGCTGTTTACGAACAAGCGATAGCCGCTGACAGTTGGCACGCGGCCCGCCGATGTATGTGGAGAATGTATCAAGCCCATATCTTCCAAATCAGCCATCACATTGCGTATGGTGGCAGGACTTAGATTTAACTTAGGGTCTTTGGACAACACCCTTGAACCAACAGGTTGACCGTCATGTATATAGCGTTCCACCAGCGTTTTTAAAAGGTAAAGCGATCTCTCGTTTAAATCCTGATTGTTTATCACATCGCCACCTAAAGCCGACTATTAGCACTCTGAATGCGTGAGTGCCAGAGAAAATTATCAGCTGGTTTAAGCCTTGTCAACCAAGCAGTATCTAAATACAGCTATAGCAGACTTGATAGTTACAGGAATTGCCGTTAACGTTTTTTAAATTAACTTGGCCTTAGCTTTGGTAACATAGTGTTTGAAACCCTGCTGACAGCTTGCTTTTTGTACATATCACACAAGGCCAGATTGCGAACCAGGAACATATCATTTTTAGGAATTTACAGGGTTTTTCTATCAAAACCTTGTGCTGCTGTTGCAAGAAACCTCTCTGCCATAGCCAGCCAACACAACGGAGCTATTCAAACACATGCATGATGATGATGTTATTTTTGCCCTGGCCGGCATCGGTTTAATCAGCATTCTCTGCCAGTGGTTTGCTTGGCGGGTCAAGCTACCCGCTATCTTATTCTTGCTGCTAGCAGGTATTCTGGTTGGGCCCGGCACGGGCTTGCTAAACCCGGATGAACTATTTGGACAACTCTTATTGCCCATTATTTCGCTTGCTGTTGCTGTCATTTTGTTCGAAGGCAGCCTGACACTTAAATTTAAAGAAATTCAAGGCCTACAAGTGGTGGTACGCCGCCTGGTTACGACCGGTGTTTTAGTTACCTGGATTATCATTGCCTTAGCCACACATTGGTTACTAGATTTTTCCTGGAAACTGTCTTTTCTGTTTGGTGCCATTACTGTCGTCACAGGACCTACAGTCGTAGTACCGATGCTACGCACGGTTAGACCTACCGCAAATATCGCCAAAATATTACGCTGGGAAGGCATCGTCATCGACCCCATTGGTGCTTTTCTAGGCCTTTTAGTGTTTCAGTTCATCATCTCCGAAGCCGACAGCGAAGCCATCGGGCAAACGCTGATTATTTTCTTCAAAACCCTGTTATTAAGTTCCTGTATTGGTGCCATAGCGGGCTATGGTTTCGGTCGCTTGATACGCAATCATTCGTTGCCGGAATATCTACACAACATTGCCGCCCTAGCTTTAGTGTTTGGCGTCTTTGCTGCATCGAATGCAGTAGAGCACGAATCCGGCTTAATCGCAGTGACAATAATGGGTATCACACTCACCAATATGAAACAGGTGCCCACCGACGACATCTTAAACTTCAAAGAAAGTCTCAGCGTATTGTTGATTTCCGGACTGTTTATTATTTTAGCGGCCCGCATCAACTTTTCATTGTTTATGGCACTGGGCTGGAAGGCGGCCGGAGTATTTTTGGTGATTCAATTCATCGCCCGCCCGATAAAGGCCTTTCTTGCCACACGAGGCACCTCACTTAAATTGGGTGAAAAAATCATGATAGGCTGGATTGCTCCGCGCGGCATCGTTGCCGCTGCGACTGCAGCGGTGTTTGCCCTCCGTTTGCAAGAACACAGCGATCAGGTGAAAAACCTTGCTGACTCACAATCCAGCCACTTACTAACCGACCTGGAATATTTACAAGCCGACTTACTGGTCCCCTTGACCTTTATGATCATCATAGGCACTGTAGTCCTGCAAAGCATTACCTCTCGTTTTATTGCGCAGAAACTGGGCGTCAGCGAACCGGAGGCCAAAGGTATTTTAATTGTCGGCGCCAACCCCTTTGGCCGTCAGCTAGGGGTCGCTCTGCGCGATTGCGGTTTTGATGTATTAATGGCCGATACCAGTTGGGGTCACATTCGGGCCGCGCGCATGGATGGTTTGCAAACTTATTTTGGCAACATCGTTTCTGAACACGCCGACCAACATTTGGAATTGATAGGCATAGGCCACATGCTGGCTTTATCTGAATATCCTGAAATCAATCAGCTCGCCTGCCAACGGTATCGTGCTGAATTTGGACGTCAGGCTATTTATTCAATCCAAGCCGAAAACAACTCACCCACAGGTAGTCGCTCGAATTTCAGCATGCCCTTGATAGGCAGAAGTTTATTTAATACCGATAGCAACATCAAACAATTGCTCGCCATGCTGAACAATGGCGCCAAAATCCACAAAACCATATTTACCGAGCAGTATACTTTTCAACATTTTAATCAGCATCACCCGGAAACGACTGCGCTGTTGTTTGCAGTCCCCCCCAATGGCTCCATCAAATTCTTCTCGCAGGATAACGATATAACGCCAAAACCCGGCTGGATGTTAGTCTCATTAATGCCTGCTGAAACGGAAGATGTGAACCAATCAACTGAAACCGATGATGCACCAGAGCAAATCATGGAACTGGCTACGTCCATACCTTAGTTAACGCAACTATACATGCTTGTTTTAACTGCATACTCAACAATCGGCACTTATTTTTTACCGCAAAAACCGCGATAATAGCTAATTGATATACCCATTTATTCCTGACCATGACCTCCGAAATAACCGCAGAAACTAATAGACGCCGTACCTTTGCCATCATCTCGCATCCGGATGCCGGTAAAACCACCATCACCGAAAAACTATTACTGTTCGGCGGTGCCATTCAGCTGGCAGGCTCGGTCAAAGGCCGCAAAGCAGCCCGCCATGCCACCTCCGACTGGATGGAAATGGAAAAGGAACGCGGCATTTCGGTGACGACCTCGGTCATGCAGTTCGAACATAACGACTGCATTATCAACCTGCTAGACACACCAGGCCACGAAGACTTTTCTGAAGATACTTACCGTACATTGACCGCCGTGGATTCGGCATTGATGGTGATCGACGTCGCCAAAGGCGTAGAAGACAGAACCATCAAACTGATGGAAGTCTGCCGGTTACGCGATACACCCATCCTTACCTTCATCAACAAACTCGACCGTGAAGGCCGTGAACCCATCGAATTGCTGGATGAAGTGGAAAGCGTGTTGCAAATAGAATGCGCACCGATAACCTGGCCAATCGGCATGGGCAAACGCTTCAAAGGCGTGTATCAGATGTACAAGGATGAAATTTTATTGTTCAGCCCGCATCACGGCGGCAAAATCGCCAAAGCAGAAATCATAAAAGGCTTAAACAACCCGCACCTGGACGAACTATTGGGTTATCAGGCTGACGAATTGCGCGAAGAGATTGAGTTAGTCAAAGGCGCCAGTCACGAATTTGATTTACAGAAATACCTGTCCGGCGAACAAACCCCGGTGTTTTTTGGCTCCGCCATCAATAACTTCGGCATCATAGAATTACTGGATGCCTTTGCCGAGTTCGCTCCCGCCCCGAAACCACGCAAAGCCGAACAGCGCGAAGTAGAACCTACCGAAGAAAAATTCACCGGCTTTGTATTTAAAATCCAGGCCAACATGGACCCTTCCCACCGTGACCGAGTGGCGTTCATGCGCATCTGCTCCGGCAAGTTTGACAAGGGTATGAAAGCCAATCATGTACGCATCGGCAAAAATATTCAGATGGCTAATGCGATCACCTTTCAGGCCGACAGCCGGAAAAACGTTGAAGAAGCCTATCCCGGCGACATTATCGGCTTACATAATCACGGCACCATTCAAGTGGGAGACACCTTCACTCAGGGTGAAACCCTGAAGTACGGTGGTATTCCCTACTTTGCGCCGGAATTATTCCGCCGGGTGGTTTTAAAAGATCCGTTACGTGCCAAAGCCCTGCAAAAAGGCCTGGTGCAATTGACTGAAGAAGGCGCGACACAGTTGTTTAAACCACTAAAAAACAACGATTTAATTTTAGGCGCTGTCGGTATTTTACAGTTTGATGTCACCGCCCATCGCTTGAAAAATGAATATAACGTCGAATGCGTCTACGATGCCTCGCCGATCAACACCGTACGCTGGATCAGCGCTAAAAACCCGGCCAAACTGGAAGAGTTTAAAAACAAAGCCTTTGAAAATTTGGCGGAAGACGGTGGCGGATATTTAGTGTATCTAGCCAGCAGCCGGGTCAACCTGCAACTGACGGAAGAACGTTGGCCGGATATTAACTTTAGTGCGACACGGGAGCTGTAGGGCTAGAGCTCCTCGTACGAATGTCTTAGTATCAGGTTATAACTCGCTCAAAGGATTCAGCGCGGTACTGCTATTAATTAGAAAATATCGGGAGTACAAACCTAGGTTACTACTCCCGATAGATTTGCTCGACACTTAATACGCATAACCGACAAAAATCATTATCAGTTCAATTGCAAGCCTTCGCTACAAAATCATAAGTTGAATTGCTTACCCTAGTCGCAGCCCTAAAACGGATTTCTGGACTAAAATCCAAGCTATCGTTTAAACAGACGCAACCAGGACTGAAATGACAACTTTTGACTATGATTTAGCATTTTCTCGCAACAGCGGCATCACCAGCATTACAGAACAGCAACGCTTAAAAAATGCCACCTTTGCCATAGCCGGCATGGGAGGAGTTGGCGGCGACTATCTAATTACACTAGCCCGCGCAGGCGTTGGCAATTTCAAGATATCGGATTTCGATGACTTTGAATTGGGCAATTTTAATCGCCAATATGGCGCTACCCTGTCATCCATCGGACGAAAAAAAATGGATGTCATGCGCGATTTAGCGCTCGACATTAACCCGGATGCCCAGATTCAAACTTATGGCGACGGTATCAATGCCAGCAATGTCGATGATTTTCTGCAAGGGGTTGATGTCTTTATCGACGCGGTAGAGTTTTTCGAGATAGCCGCGCACAAACTGATAATCGATGCCTGTATGAAACGCGGCATACCAGCCATTTTCGGGGTTCCACTCGGTTTTGGAGTCGGCGTTTTAATCTATACCTCAAATGGCATGGCGTTCGATGATTATTTTGATCTGGATTACTCCGCCCCGGTTGAACATCAGGTGTTAAAAATGTCACTCGGCTGCGCACCTGCCGGATTCCATCTGAAGTATCTAGACCCTTCCTCAATAGACCTAGCCAAACGCAAAGCGCCCAGCATTGCCAGCGGCTGTAAACTGGCAACCGGCATCGTTATCACTCAAGCCATCTTGGCGCTCTTACACCCCAATGAACTCAAATCCCTGCCACACTACACCTGTTACGATGCTCGCTTAAACCGCCTTAAAAAAGGCTATTTATGGTTAGGTAACAAAAACCCCATACAAAAGCTAAAATTTTATCTGGCTAGAAAAATGTTGGGTATCTAATAGCTGAATAGCCGCATCAAGCTGGACTGTAATGGTCAACAAAAAGCTTTTTGCGGCTTCCAAATTTTAATGGTTGCAAAATGAAAGACCTGCCCCTATTTTCCCCCGTAGCTATCTATTAGCAGCCCGCGTAGGTCCAGAACTCATACCGGCCAGAACAAGGTGTTATCGATCCCGTATGTAAAGAATTCCTTCCGGCTTATTTTCTTCCCTTTAGGATTGTAGTAACTCGGCATCAAGCCCGCGTTGTCGACAAGGCAGTCGATGGGAAGGTTTACGTCGGGCACCGACAACATCTGCGTGACGATGTAGCAGCCCGTTATTCGCGCCATCCTTTCACATAATTCCTGAGCTCCCGCGCTGCCGCCGATATTGCAGGCCGAGAACCAGATCACACGCAACGTAGAGTTGCTGTAAATAGGCTCCATCAGCTGGACATTGTCCTTGGTGATAGTAGTACCGATGGCAAGATGGGCTGGATAGGTAGATTTGTCTTCGAAGCCGTGGCAATTAAAAATCAGATGATTTACGCCTTGAGGTACCTCGTTCTTAATCATCTGGTCAGACGGTGCACCCGCCTTAATTACCGGGGAGTACTTGACCTTAATCTTGTATTGGACGTTGTCAGCGTTTAGCGCAACGCTTGGACCCTGTAGGCCTATCCAGCGAATCTTTGATTTACCCATGGCAACCCCCATCGATACGACGAATGTAGCGTTCCGCTCGTTATTCTGCAGGCTCCGCCACTTACCGTGCCTGGCGGCAGCGCTGCAGCAAACAGGGCGCATGGCACACGAGCTTGCAGGTTGCGCGGCCTAAAACGAATTACACGGTTATCAGTACAATTACCACTAAATCTGGATTAAAACAATTGATTTGTGATCTGCATGGATTTTCCCTTTCCATATATCATCCCAACAGTGTCAAAAAACGCTTTTGGAGCTTGCAATGCTAAGCATTTCAGTGCGGGCAACCCATGCGCAGAACATCATCATCAAACTTGACTGTCAATCTTTGCTCATTTCTTCAATAGAGTTGACGCGGCATTGTTCAGGCTTGCCATCCTTATATGACGCAGATATGCCAACCGGATCATTAGCACCAATGATGACCAGATACGCTTGCTCGTCGATACAAACCTTGCGCAACCTCCAGGTGGCTACGTGACCCTGAATATTGATGTGTTCGAGGGTTATCTGCTCCAGTGGCAACGATCTTGCCTCCGGTGGCATGGCATATGCCGTCAACGATATCATTGTTAGTAATGCGTAGAAAATCAAATTTTTCATATTCGTTTCCTCCGTTAATTAAGCGTAATCAATTTTGCCAGCAAAACCCCATCAAAGGAAATCCGAACAATAGCGAAGCAACGGCGCCTTGGAATCAAGTAAGACACAAAAGCTTTTTACGGCTTACAATTTAATGATTGCAAAATGAAAGACCTGACCTTATTTTCCGCAAGCAGCCACCCGACTGCAAAGGTCATAACCAGTAAGTTTTCGTAGGGCAACGCTTTTTTGCCCACCATTCAGGATAACAACCTTCCATTCCGCGTGGGCATAAAAACCGTGCCCACCTTACCGGGCTATTTTCTTATAGTAAGCATACTGTCAGCACTGCGACCACCGGACTTGCCCAACAACCGTTTCAGATTAGGGTTCGCTTTGCTCACACAATCTAACCTTATTACTTAGGCATTACTCAATAATTCCTTTAGCCTGCAATGCTTGTCTTGTTAACGTTATGCGTAATGGTAAATCCTTTTCATTACGAGTTTCTATATTGGTAGCAAAAAACCAAACGTTTTTTGGCGTCTCTAAATAACCAACATACCACCCGACTTGTGGTTTTGCTCGTGAAGCCCAACCTGTTTTCGCATAAATAGTATAGGTAGCTGTTTGATCTACCATCATTATTTCTTTAAGCGTGTCGTAAGAGAATTCACTAAATGGTAGAGACCGCAAATATACTTTCTTTAGAAATGCAACTTGCTCTAATGCACTAATTTCAAGTGAACCATCCAACCAAAAAGTGGTTAAGTTAAAAGGTTCTTGCAAATGACCATACCCTGATTTATTAAAATAATACTGATACTTCTTTTTACCTACCCTGCGCGCTAGTTCTTGATAACACCAAACGCAAGAAACTTTAAATGCACTTTCAAGAGTTTGGTCATGGTTCCAAACTGGTAAATCGTAAATATGACCATCCCATTTAAATACGTCATTTTTGCCTAAAATCGCTTTCTCTTCTAGGGAGATTAATGTATTCATTATTTTAAATGTTGATGCTATCGCTTGGCTTTGCTTGGCACGAGACTCGTTGTGAATAAAGGTATATTCACCATCAAGAGAGGAAATGACGATGGTTCCTTCTACTCCTTGTTGCTCAAAGAGCTTAGCAAAGTCTTTATCTTCTGCGCTGACACATGCAGAAAATATTGTGAGTAAAAATATGATGAAGAATTTATTGAGCATAACGACCAAGTTGTGCGGTGCAAATGAAGAGCCATAGGGTGTGCCGACGACAGGAGGCGCACAGATAGCGTCTGACGACAGCATCCTATCGCGTTGCAAAGATCATAACCAGTATGGTTTTCGTAGGGTGGACAACACTTTTTTGCCCACCATTCAGGATAACAACCTTCCATTCCGCGTGGGCAAAAAAAACCGTGCCCACCTTACCCTGGCTTTGGGATCAATCTCAAATAGCTTCGAGATGTAGTCGATACCGCCATGACCTAGTTTGGTCGCTTCTATGCCCGCATAACGACGCTTATTCTTTTCCGATAGCGTACTAAACAGTCGCTGCATTTTGATCTCAATGGCCTGCTCGTAACCAATCACTTGTTTCTAATCTTACGTTGGGTAAAGTGCTTTATTATCCTTGATTAGAGTTATCAATTCAGGGAAGTTGTTTTGGGCGATATCCTTAAGAACGTAAGATACCTTTCCCCATACACTGCAAATAATACTTTACCCCACAGACAGCTTTTCACCTTTCGCCAGCTTCGGTAACTTTCCTTCCAGACCCATTGCTGCTTTCATGACTTTATTTCTGACCGGCGTAATTCGCTGGGCAAGTCCTAAGCCTAAGTTTCTGATTAATTTGACTGGCAGAATATCGTTGCTGAATGATTTATAAAAAACATCCATTACAGTCATCATTTTTAAATTTTCATTACGACGCATGGCTTCATAACGCTGTAGCACTGAAAGATCGGCAATGTCTTTACCGCGACCCTGCGCTTCCACCAGCACCTCAGCCAACGCAGCCGCATCCAGCAAACCAATATTCACCCCTTGCCCCGCTAAAGGATTGATCATATGAGCGGCATCGCCGACCAAAGCAATGCCTGGTTTTACATAGCGCTGTGCATGCTGACGCTTTAATGGAAAGCTGGCCACGCCCAATATCTGATTTATTTCTCCCAAACAATCCGGGAAGGCCGCCAAAAGTTCGGTTTTTAATGCATCTAAAGGCAAGGCTTTTAATCGCCTGACTTCATCCGGTGATTGGTACCATACAATCGAACCGTAATTATCCGTCAACGGTAAAAACGCCTGCGGACCGCTAGGCACAAAGCGCTGCCAGGTAATATCCTGCTGCGGATAAGCTGTCTCCACATAAATCACCAAAGCATGTTGATTGTAATCCCAACTGGTAACGCCCAAACCTACGGACTGCCGTATCCGTGATTGACCGCCGTCTGCAGCCACCAATAGCTTGGTTTGTAACTCAGTCCCATCAGCCAAAATTACATCAGAACTACTGCCGTTGTAGTTAAATTTTTCGATGGTGGCCGGCATGAAAACCTGGACATTACTAAAGGCGGGCAATCTTTCCAGCAATGCCAGCTGGGTAATCCGATTTTCGACGATATAACCCAACTCTGGCAGCCGAATGTCATCACTGTTAAAGGTGGTATCGCCCGCGCTCTCCCAGACTCGCATACGCTTGAACGGACAAAAGCGCCGGGAAGCAACACCTTCCCAGGCACCTATGGTTTCCAAGATATTTCTGGAGGCAATACTCAAGGCGGAAACCCTTAAATCGTGCGGCTGTTCAGCAGAAAACGCTTCTGGCGCCTGTGATTCAATTAATGCCACCCGCAAATTGCTGCCGCCTAAACCACAAGCCACGGCCGCACCCACCATCCCGCCACCCACAATTATTACGTCAAAATGTTCTTTCATAGTTGTCATAAAGTCTCAAATCAAAGGTTAAGCAGGCGATCTACTCGGTTCATTATCTGCAGATGGCATGACAGAAATGACACCAAGTGGTATCATTAGTCAGTTTTACCGACAGAATTTTGAACAAATTTGTAAGGTTTTCGCTGCAGCAATTGACTCTAACACGCAGCCGATAGAAAAACCATCAACAGCACTACCGACGTGGCAAATACCGGGTAGTAAATTTAATCAGAAAGACAGGATCTGGAAGGCCATGATTAACGAAGCCCAGAAAATCAATTCAGTACAAACACTTTACGACGCCGACTTATCTCAAGATAGCTGCGGAGTTGGCTTTATCACTCGCAAGGACAGCCAACAAACTCACGAAGTTTTGCTGAAGTCGCATGAAGCGTTATGCACCATTCCGCATCGCGGTGGCATGAGCGCAGAGGGCATTGGTGATGGCGCAGGGGTGAATATAGACCTGTCTTTAAAGTTTTTCCGCAAGATTACCGGCGTGGAAAATTTGGAACTAGGTCAATTTGGCGTTGCTAATTTCTTCTTTCCGGAAGATCACGCCCATTACGACTCCAGCGCTATGCAGTTGGTAGAAGAACACCTCAAGCAATTTGGCCTGCCTGTTATCAAATGGCGCGAAGTAGCAGTCGATAAATCAGTATTGAACGCGGCCGCTGTCAAAGCGCAATTACCGATTAAACAGCTGATTTTCGGTCGCCCCACTGCCTTAAAAGACGTCAGCCATGCAGAGTTTGAGCGCTATATTCAAAACGCATTACTGGCAATTGAAGCAGACGGCTTTAGTCGTCCGGAGTTGAAAGGTTTTTATCCGCTATCCATGAGTTCGCGCACACAGGTCTATAAAGGCCGCTTGAATTCTTTTGAGGTGATCCCTTATTTTGTCGATCTCTACGACAAAGATAACGAAATCAGCACACTGTTTTTCCATACGCGATTTTCCACCAACACCGCGCCGGCCACCATGATGGCGCAGCCATTCCGTTACATGGCCCACAACGGCGAACTGAACACCGACAAGAAAAATCGTCTGAGCGAAAATGCCATTGCCCGGCAAAAAAACAAACACATTGTATTTCCTTGCGGACAGTCCGATTCCGGTCGACTGGATCAAACCCTGACTCGACGGATCAATGAAGACGAACTGGACATTGTCACCGCAATTTTAGCGATGATGCCGCCAGCCTGGGAAAACGACTCCACCTTATCTGATGAGGTGCGAGCCATGCTGGAATACTTTAGCTTGTACGAAGAAAAGAACGACGGCCCGGCCGCGCTAATTTTCAATGATGGTATTCGCGTTGGCGCCCGACTGGACCGTTTGGGTTTAAGACCTTTACGCTCAGTAGAAACGAACGATTATTTGGCCGTAATGTCGGAAGCCGGCCAAATAGATTTCCCGCCTGAAGACGTCTTATACCGCGGCCGCATTGAAGCCGGCGGCATGTTGTATTTCGACCACCAGACTGGTCAATCGTATAACAGCCACCAAGTGATGGAAAGACTGGCCAAAGAAAAAGATTATAAAACGCTGCTAAAACAAAGCTGCGTCCACATCACGGACTTACCAAATGTTGAGCTATCTGAAATCGGCAACGATCACGAGCTGAATATCGATCAACGCCATACGGCCTACTCGCTGAATCAGGAAAGCTTTAAATTCCTGCTCGATCCTATCCTACAAAGCGGTCTTGAAAAGGTTTCGGCTATGGGCTATGGCTTGGCGCCCAACGCATTGAGCGCCGCAGAAGGTGGCATGTCTCGCTACTTTAGTCAGCGTTTTGCCCAAGTTACCAATCCACCATTGGATTCATTACGCGAAAGCGATGGCATGACATTACGGGTAGCGCTGGGTGCAAAACCCACGTTTGCCCCGCATAACAGCAAGCAGCTGATGATCGAGTCGCCCATTTTGCAACGCACTCAGCTGGAACAAATCCGCCGACAAACCCAGGTCAAAACCATTACCCTGGACATGTTGTACAGCCCGGATTTTGCTAATGCAGAACAAAACGAAAAATCTTTGCTGTTGGCAATAGCAGCCGTCTGCGAACAAGTCGAGCAAGCCGCTCGTAGCAACGCTGGCATCATTATTCTCAGCGACGCCAATATCAGCACACACAAAGCCGCCATCCCTGCCCTGCTGATGATAGCTGCTGCCAACCAACATTTGGTAAAACAAGGCCTACGTTTCAGCTCTTCATTAATTATGGAAACTGGCCAGGCTGCCAGCCCACATGATGTTGCAACCATACTGGGTTTCGGTGCCTCTGCAATTTGCCTGCTTAGTGTGCACAATCGGGTTTTGACCGAATTTGCCGACCAGGCAGCCAGACAAAAAGCCTTGTATCACTTTCAAAAAGGTGTGGAAAAATCGCTGATGAAAACCATGGGCAAATTTGGCCTGTGTACGGCTGAAAGCTACATCGGCGGCGAATTTTTCGAATCCAACTATCTGGATACCGACGAACCTAAGCTACAAGCTTATTTCCCTAATATTCACGCATCTGTTGGCGGCGTCCGTTATGCCGACATCGCGGCCAGCGCCAGCGAATGGCACCATAAAGCACTGACGGTTAAAGACGAAAGCGACATTCCATTCCTCGGATTATTCAAAGAACGCCAGGATGGTGCCGGTCATACCTTTGGGAATACGGCAGTGCGTGAATACATCAACATGACCGATGAAGCTATCCTGTACATTGCTCATGAGCAAGCACCAGAAGCCAGCGACACTGCCTATCGGGACTTTGGTTACGAAAAACGCACACCAGAACAAATCGACAATTTCGGCATCACCCCTGCCTACCGCAGCTTTACCCGTAATTTAGCTCTGGAAAGAGCGAACCGGCCGGCAGCGCTGCGTGATGTGATGGATTTCCCTGTTGACCTTTCCGCCGCAAATAGCAAAGACGACTTTGATCGCCTGCTGGGTAGCCAGAATATACAGGGCAATATTAATTTCCTGGTTCGTGGCTTAAAAATTGATCAGGCTAATGGCATGGTATTTGTCATTAGCTTTAGCAAAGACAATAGCAAAGCCCGCCTGGAACAATTGGCAGCTCATTTTAAAGCCCGCTTTGCCAATCATGATTTTGGCATCAGCGTAGAAAGCGACGCCATTACGCTGCGCGTCAATAATGACGAAAGCAGTATTTATCATTATCTCAACAACCTCCGCGCGACCCGTTCCAGCATTGCCCTGGACAAAGTACAACCGGCTCATGAAATCACCTCGACCCTTGCATCCGGAGCCATGAGTCACGGCGCATTGTTAGCTGAAGCCCACGAAGCCGTGGCGCAAGGCACCAATATCGCCGGCGCCAAAAGTAACTCCGGCGAAGGCGGCGAACACTCAAGCCGTTTCGGCACCCTGCGTTCCAGCAAAATCAAACAGTTTGCTTCCGGTCGCTTCGGCGTCTGGGCAGGCTATCTGGCTGACCCGACTATCGAAGAAATCGAAATCAAAATCGGCCAGGGCGCAAAACCCGGTGAAGGCGGTCAGTTGCCGGCAGCCAAAGTATCGGTAGAAATTGCCGCATTACGCGGCGGCACGCCTAAAGTGGAATTAGTCAGCCCACCACCGCATCACGACACCTATTCCATCGAAGATTTAGGCCAGTTGATTCACGATGCCAAAGCGGCCCGTGTACGCGTAGTCGTGAAACTGGTTTCATCTGAAGGCATAGGCACTATTGCCGTCGGCGTTGCCAAAGCCGGTGCCGATGTTATCAACGTAGCCGGTAATACCGGCGGTACCGGCGCGGCGGCGGTGACCAGTTTAAAAAACACGGGTCGCTCACCGGAAATCGGTATCGCAGAAGTACATCAAGCACTGGCAGCCAACGGCTTGCGCGAGAAAGTTGTACTGCGTTGCAGCGCTGCGCATCAAAACGGCGTGGACGTGGTGAAATCCGCCATATTGGGTGGCGATTCTTTCGAGTTCGGCACCACCGCGCTCATGATGTTGCGCTGTGTAATGGCGAAAAACTGCAACATTCGCTGCCCGGCTGGCTTGACGACTGCCCACGAAGAATTCAAAGGCGACCCGCGCGTTTTAGCACAATTTTTCATGAATCTGGCCCACGAAGTTCGAGAGATTCTGGCTAGCTTGGGCTATACCAGCCTGGCTGAAATTCGCGGTAAAACCGAATTACTGCATTTAATCAATCATTCCTGCATGGTCGGTCAAATTCATTTGCACAAACTACTGGCCGAAGTAGAAGAAATCAAAATCGACAAACCCATTTACCTGGAAAAAGATTTCACTATCGACGACAAGATTTTCGCTGAGGTCAAAACGGCTTTATTCGAAAATGAGCAAAAACAAGTCATAGTCGAAAGTGATGAATTCAAACTCAACAACCGCAACAAAACCGTCGGCGGCCAAACGGCTATCGATATCGAGCGCTTGTTAAACCACGAATTAAGCCCCGAACAAATTGCTGAGTCTAAGATCATTTATACCAACCAGCATGGCCGTCGTTATCTGGCCGATGACACTATCATCGTCCGCACTCACGGCTCGGCCGGTCAAAGTTATGCCGCTTTTAATAACGACGGCATCCGCATGGAACATACCGGCACCTGCAATGATGGTGTAGGCAAAACAGCCTGTGGTGGCACCATAGTCATCAAATCGCCGGGTGGTGGTTCGCAAAATCCGGGTGGAAACGTGTTGATTGGTAACTTTGCCTTGTTTGGCGCATCCGGCGGCAAAACCTTTATTAACGGCGAAGCTGGTGATCGTTTTGCTGTGCGAAATTCAGGCGCAATGGCGGTGGTAGAGGGTGTTGGTGATTTTGGCTGCGAATACATGATCAACGGTGCTGTACTGAATTTAGGTGAATTCGGTAAAGGTTTTTGCACCGGCATGTCCGGCGGCAACGCCTATCAGTATGATCCGCAAAACCGCCTGCAAGATTTGTATGACAAAACCTCCGTCAGTATTCACAGCCTGAATGATGGCACTGAGATTGCCGCCAGTCATGAACAATTTATTTTGTACATGCTGGAGCAACATATTGAACATACCGACTCCATTAAAGCCAAGACCATTTTGGCTAACTGGGCTGCAGAACGTCAGCACTTTAAATTTGCCTTGCCACTATGGTTAAATAGAACCCAAACGGCTGAATTCCTCAGTCAGTCTATGGATCGTAAAGCCATGATCGAAGAACTGTCCGTTGCTGCAGCACATCAGCAGATTGCGCAAATCAAGCAGGCTTATGAAAACAATACTCCATTGTTTAATGGCGCCATCCCCGGTTACGGCGATATCGACAGTGAATTGACACTGAAGTTAATCAACAGCTACGCCGTCATCGACAAGGCCCAACAAATTGCCAAAGACCAACTCAACAAAGCGGGGTTGCCGCTCAGCGATAACCTGATCGACAAGCATGCTCGTAAGTTGATCATGGAAAGACCACGAAAACTGCAGGACGCACAGGTCAAACACATTCGCGAAGCCTATAGTCAGTACGACGATGCCCAACTCGCGACCCTAATGGCTGAAAAACGTCTGTCTGACTATAAAACCGCTCTTATGCTACGCGATGTACAAAGCATCTATTCCATTGGCTCTACCGCCTGGATTATCGAACAAGACAACCTCAATCGGCAGGCCTTGGCCGGAGTACCGTCTATCGATAAAAACTTGGCTAGCCTGGAAAGCTTGGCTATCGTCAAAGACATGCTGGAAAACGAGCCGGTTTAATCTCACGGCAGATAGGTAATACCTATCTGCCTATTAACCTACAAGATAATCAAACAAAATGTTTGCGCAGCCAGAATGCTGCCTTTAGATGGTAAATTAATGAAAGCACCTTTTATCCCACTTAATGCTCCTTACAGTGATACTCAACGCGCTTGGCTGACCGGTTTTTTTGCCGGCATGCACAGTCACATGCTGCATAGTGCCGGTAGCGTTAACCAAGCCAATGCCAGAATATTGCATATTCTTTATGGTAGCCAGACCGGTAATTCAGAATCACTGGCCAACGATGCCGCCGCCAGCGCTAAAAGCCATGGCCTGCAACCCGTGGTCAAAAGCATGGACGAAGTGGAAATCGAGCAACTGGTAAAAATGGATTATCTATTAATCGTCACCAGTACTTACGGTGAAGGCGCCATGCCGGACAATGCCGAAATGCTGTGGGAAGCTGCCAGCAGTGATGATGCGCCACGCCTGGAAAACCTGAAGTATTCAATTCTTGCTCTGGGTGATACCAGTTACGACCTGTTCTGTCAGGCAGGTATCGATTGGGATAATCGCTTAGAAGCACTTGGCGCTCAACGCATTTTCGATCGGGTTGATTGTGACGTTGATTTTGAAACAGCCGCAGAACAATGGATCAGTGAAGTCATCCCGCTGATGGCAGAAGGCGCTGAAACGGTTGCCATTATCGACACAGATACACACAACGCAAAATCGACCTACAATCGGAAAAACCCCTTCTCGGCTAAATTGACTGTCAACCGTATCCTGACGGCGCTGGATTCATCCAAAGAAACCCGTCATTACGAAATATCCATCGCAGGGTCCGAGCTTAGTTATGAAGCCGGCGACGCTCTGTGCGTGATACCCACCAATTGCCCTGACTTGGTTGCCGAGATTCTTAAAGTTTTAGGCTGCAGCGGTCAAGAAGATGAACCTGTCAATGGCAAACTAACGCCATTCTCCGAAGCTTTGCGCACCCAGTTTGAAATCAAACTACCTAGCAAAGAACTGTTAGAAGAAATCGCCAATCGCTCGGGAGATCAAGAACTGAATAACCTGCTGAGCAGCGGCGATAAAGACAAATTAAACGATTATTTATGGGGCCGCGATACGCTGGATCTATTGCTGCAATTTCCTGACGTCGAGTTTTCTGCCGCTGAATTCTTGCGCCTGCTAAAACCTTTGCAACACCGCGCCTACTCCATTTCGTCCAGCGGAAAAAGATATCCTGACAGCGTACATTTAACCGTTGCCAGTGTGCGCTACGATGCTCACGGCCGCCAACATAAAGGCGTCTGTTCCACCTATTTGGCAGATTTGGCACATGCAGATACGGATGTACGCATATTCTTCACACCCAACAACAACTTCCGCGTACCCAGCGATGATAGCCTGCCGATGATTATGGTCGGCCCCGGCACCGGCATTGCCCCGTTCCGGGCATTTCTGCAAGAACGCGAAATCCGCAATGCATCCGGTAAAAACTGGCTATTCTTTGGCGACCGCAACGCCGCCAGTGACTTCATCTACCGAGATGAAATCGAAGCTATGCAAGCCAGCGGTTTATTATCCAGACTCGATCTGGCGTTCTCGCGCGATCAGGCGGAAAAAATCTATGTGCAAGATCGCATGCTGGAAAACGGTGCCGAACTATTCGCCTGGCTGGAACAAGGCGGCTATTTCTTCGTTTGCGGCGATGCATACCGCATGGCTAAAGACGTCGATCAAACTCTGCATGATGTGATATGCATTCACGGCAACAAATCCGTCACCGAAGCCATTGATTACGTCAATCAACTGAAAAAAGATAAACGTTATGTACGGGATGTTTATTAATTTGTCCGAATAGATACAGCCGTAATGTTTAGGGTGTTTTCCTGAAAGCAAAACACCCGGCAGTTTCAAAATCTTTGGTGGATTACCGATCGGCGATCCAAGGCCGTAAGGTGCAATTCATAGGGCGTCAATAGGCGTAGCCATATTGCGCAGCATGTTGGCTTTAATCATTCGGCGTATTACGCTTTCGCTAATACGCCCTACGCGGGCTAAAACATTCAACGGTAAATGTTTTAGTGCGATTAATTGAAAGTAACCAGTTCAGTGCATTTTAGTTTAGCCGCTGTAGGAGCATAGATAAAGTCCTTAATTTCATCTTCTTGGGTACTTGGATATAACTTTTCTTTTTCCATTTCCCAACGCCTCTTAAAGTAATTAAGAAACAGCTCAGACATATTCCAGTGATCAGATTCAAAGAGTTCCTGAGTCCCAAGTTTTATTTCGGATTCCCAATGAAGATAAGGCATTTTTGATACCGGCTCTGTCAAGTAAAAGCTGTTAAAAACCTCCATCTTTCTGGATTCCTTACGGATAATAATAAACAGCGGTAGGCTGGGCAGACCGTCATAGACGAAAACACCCAGCGAACCTGTTATGGTATCGTCGATGCGGCTGATCACATCTTCCAGCGAGACTTTGAATAATTTGGAATATTCATTGAATTCATGCGGATTAAAGCCATTGGTTTCCTGGGCGCGTAACTCACCACTTCTGCTATCAGGTTTTAAAATTAGCATTCTGAAGTGAACGCCGGTTTTTATTGCATTTTCCAGTTCCCTTGATTTATTCTTGAAACGAGGATCGAAGGTTATCAGCCAATAGACATAATCGCCCGGTTTTAGCCCATGCATAATTTGACTGAAATCGAATTCTTTATTAGTGATGCCTAGGAACCCCCTTTTAACGGAATTCATTAAAATGCTATCGACATACTTGCCCAACGATTGGCGCAAACTTATTTCCGCGTCTTTATGTTCTTCAGCGGCAATAAACCAATGATGAAAATAACCGACCGAGACAATCACGGATAGGAATAAACCAAATTCCGAAATGATTTTAAATACCCATTCATATTCTTGGTAGGCCGAATTATGAGCCAGCCCCTCAAATAATTTATAAAGGGTAAATCCGCCAAAAACCATTACTAGCGCTAACAGCCATTTAAGTTTTATTGTTGTGGTCATAATCGTTCCTTATATTTGGTAAAAGGTATCTCTAAGTATTGAAGCCTTGCCAATACGCCAAATGGCAGGTGTTGATCCCTGTATGAGAGTCTTCCCAAGTACGGATTGCAATTCAGCCACAGGTATTAAGTGTGTGAACTGGGCTCGGGCAATCCAACCGTCAAAAGTTGATCAGTAACTGTTACACATATTGCTAGCGGTGCGTTAGATTCATAGAGTTTGAGCGTTGAATATACAAAAAATTAGCCTGTTTTGCTTGCGTATCTAATTCAACAGCGAATTATTCGCGAATTTTAGTGACAATCAGCATCGCTAATAAGGCAAACGCACCTGAGCAAAAGAAAGCCAGCCCGCGTATCTCCGAATACGCTTCACTATTCGGACCTACGGCCCTAAAGCATCATACGATGCGCTTCATAGGGAAGAAACGATGATTTTAGCATTGACACAAATTTATTACCGTCTATGATCAGGTGCAAATAAAGCCCGTAGGATGCACTAAGCAAAATCGATGCACATCAATCGCGACAAATGCAGTTAGTGCCTCACTGAATCCTTGTATGATGAATTTTAACAACGAACAGCCCAGAAAAACCAGGAGAAAATCTCATGCAGCAAGAAGAAAAACTTAGGTATTTAAAAACGGCTCTATCGGTCATTGGCGTGATTTACATTATCGGTGTTCCGGCAATGATGATGCTGATTTGGCCGTCAGGTTGGGGTTGGACGCCGGCACAACCAGAATACGAACACATGATTATGGGTGTCTATGCCACTTTAGGGGTGTTTTTATACTTAGCCGCTAAAGATCCATTAGCCCATGCCAGCCTTATCTGGTTTACGATCTGGTCGAATATTGTCCACGGTGGCATTATGTTTTATTACGCCATTGTTGATGAAACCGACCGGATAAATCTATTGGGTGATATCCCCGCTTTATTTATTGTAGCTTTTGTCTTGTGGTATCTGATGCCAACAAAAACTCGTTATTTTGGTTAAAAATAACAAAACACGGGATCAGCCGCGTAGGATACGCACCGCGAACCTTTTTGGCGTTTGATTCATCTGAAACTATTGAAAATGGTATGCGGAGCATACCCTACGCGGCTAACAATCTCAAATCAAAGCATGGAGAAATTTATGAAAAAATTATTCAGTTTAAATGTATTTGGAATTAGTCTTGTTCTTGCAGGTTCTTTGGTTTCTAATTCAAACGCAGCAACTGTCTGGACTAACTGGGAAAGTGCAACTCTCGGAACTAATGGCACTGCAATTGGTTCCCTCGGTAATGTCAGCATTACCTATAATGGCCAGCTCCTAAATAACACTAATATTTCAGGTAACAGTACTTTATGGAACCCTTTGACAACATATATCGGTGGTTCGGTCGACGCATCACCCGCGGTTGTAGGGGATATATTGACTCTAAATCAATCGCCTGGGATTATCACTTTCTCGTCAACTGTCACCAATCCGTTAATTGCATTCTGGAGTTTAGGTCAACCTGGAATTCCAGCGAGTTTCGAGTTTAACGCAACTCCAGTAGTTCAAGCCGGAGGACCCAACAGCATTTATGGCGGCTCTTCAATTACTGTAACTGGTAACTCCGTTTTGGGAAGTGAAGGAAATGGAATAGTCCTATTTGAAGGTGAATTTAAAACTATTGCATGGACAAACACTTATGAAAATTACTATGGAATTACGGTGGGAACTGCCAAACCTGTTCCAGTTCCTGCGGGCGCTTGGTTATTTTTTACTGGCATGGCATCTCTAATCGGTATTACAAAATTTAGAAGAAAATGCTAATCGAGTAACCGAAGGTAACTAGCCCCCAGTCCCCACACCACTCAGCGTGCGGTTCCGTAAAGCCGCGTACTTTTTTGGCGTGTGATTCATCTGAAACTATTGAAAATGGTATGCGGAGCATACCCGCGGCTGATGTGAGTCGTGAAAAAATGGATTCATTTGGTGAAATGTCTTTCAATCCAAGGTGATTGTTGGGCTTCCTGTCGTCAGCCCAACCTACCGTGCTATCTGCAGACCCTGGCTAACTGGGGATACAATCTGCTCATAGCAATTCAAATTGCATTGACTGGGAATGCTGCAACAATAGCGTGCGAGTAGTTACAAGGCATGAATGTTGAAAATCTCGCCACGAAGTCTGCTCTGAGCCTAACCTATGGGAAGCAACTGGAAGGGATGAATTTTCATGAACCAAATTCTTAAAACAGTATTCCGTATGTTTTCCTAAAACATCGTGTTTTCATGGTAGATTTGTCTGGTTAGTAGGTAAATCATTTGTAAAGGTATGCGTTATGATTATTCGAAAGAAAGGTTACTATCTTCTGGTCACGGCAATCTGTATTTCCGCGACCTCATTCCCAACACACGCGTGGAGAGCCTACGGAGGCGGAAGCGGAGTTGCCTATGGACCTCACGGCGGTTCGGCGTCCTGGAGTCATGGCTCCGGGGTCGCCTATGGACCTCACGGCGGTTCGGCCGCCTGGAGCCACCCTCATGGCTATGGCTATGGCTATCATCCCCCCGCATATTATGGCGGCGGCGGTTACAGCGGAGGCGCTGTCGCTGCGGCAGGTGTTGCCGGTCTCGCGGTAGGGGCTATGATTGGCGCAGCTGCAGCATCCCGCCCCCCGCCCCCGCCTACTACCATTGTGGTGCAACAGCCCATGGCGCCTGCGCCGATGATGCTTGGCACTAGCCTGACCTACCTGCCGGCTGGTTGCGTAAATATAAATATCAGTTCGGGTCAATATTATCAATGTGGCATAAACTGGTTTAGACCCTATTTCGGCAGCAACGGCGCCTATTACCAGGTAGTTCCAGCACCGTACTAAGTTTGCTGAACGATAGCTAGACCAATACCCATCACTGTTAGTTTTATAAAGAGATCTGATCATGCAAAATGAACCAAAGTATTCCAGAAATATGTCGTCAAAACTTATCCTGTTACCCGTGATCGTTCTTGCACTTTCCTCACAAGGCTGCGCAAACCAGGAGAAAATTCCCGTCGATGTGCAAACTCAAGCCGCAGCAAAGACAGCAGAACAACAACCGGCGGCGCAAGCTGAAAATCCTGCACCGCCTCCGGCGCCGATTATTGAACAATATGCTCTGGATAGGCTTAAGCAGATGAGTGATAAACTAGCCTCTAGCAAGACAATCACCTATCATTCGAACAGCTTTATCGAACTACAAGCGGTTACCGGTCAATTTCTAACTTTTTTTGTCGACTCCGATGTTGCCTTGCAGCGGCCTAATAAATTACGGGTCAATGTTTCAGGTGACGTATCGAACTTTCAACTGTATTTCGATGGGTCAAATGTTTCGGCCTTCGATCCAGAGAAGAATTTATATGCTGTTTCCAAGCCAGTCAATACCATGGATGAAATGCTGGAATTTGTAATGAATAAGGCTCAAATTAACTTTCCCGCTGCGGATTTTATGTATAGCGATCCTTACGCAGTA
This sequence comes from Methylomonas lenta, assembly GCF_001644015.1. GTDB lineage: Bacteria > Pseudomonadota > Gammaproteobacteria > Methylococcales > Methylomonadaceae > Methylomonas > Methylomonas lenta. Next base: position 18,308 of record NZ_LUUI01000076.1, on the reverse strand, counting down.
ATGACCAAAAATTTAACCCATGCTATCGTAGTGGGCCCATCAATGGTTAACGGGATTCCTTGTGAACATTTCGCCTTCATGGAGCCTGGTATAAATTGGGAAATCTGGATCGAAAGCGGCAAAAAAGCACTGCCGCTCCGTTTAGCTATGACCTATAAGCAAATCCCAAACTTTCCCCGTTTCCTGGTTGAATACGCAGACTGGAATCTGAATCCCAAGCTAAGTGCAAATACCTTTGAGTTTAAAATACCCGCCAATTCCAAACAAATAGAGTTTGATGCTTATCGGGCTGAGCAAAAAGCAAAGTAAATTGATGAGGATAAAACGATGAACCGAATGAAAAAAATACTTTTGTTTGCCAGCTTTACCTCGGTGATGATGACATCATTTCCTGCCGGGGCTTGGATGGCTGCCGGTTATCGCGGCTTCGCTGTTGGCGGCGGCGGATCAGGAGCCGCCTATGGCCGTTACGGTGGTTACGCATCCTGGAATCATGGCTCAGGTTACGCTACCAACGCCTATGGCGGATCGGCGGCCTGGAATCATGGCTCTGGCTACGCTCACGGGGCTTACGGTGGCTCAGCCTCATGGAATCATGGATCCGGATCTGCCTATGGAGCACGCGGAGGCTCGGCTGCCTGGAGTAATGGTTCTGGGACTGCAACCGGGCCTCATGGTGGCTCAGCCACCTGGTCGAGGTAGGCTAATAAATACAATGAAAATGCCTTTGCCCATGAACGAAATGTCAGGTAAAAGAGCATCATATAAATAGCCTAATACCTTAAATCAAGGCTATGTTTGCCTTAATAGCCCGCGTAGCTCCGAATAGCGTTAGTGTATTCGGAGGAATGAAGGTTTAAATTCGTCCTTTAAAACTTTGCGTGAGCTGCGCAACATAGTTTGAATGACGGTACACCGAATAATCAAGTACGAACTGATAATGGAAAAACATAAATTGTCAGGTCACTTATGCGTTCGGTGTTAGATTTTTACCGAACAAGGATAATGTCCGCTATGAATAATATCTCTATTTCCGATATTCTTGAACTTCTGGTGCAGGGGCGCATTCGGCTTGCTGAGCTTATCTGGGACAGCGTTGCCGCAGTGCCGGAAGCCGTAGAAGTTTCACCCGAGCTTAAAGCTGAACTAGAACTGTGCTTGCTGGAGTTCGAAGCGAATCCGGAAGCTGGTTATTCCAGGGATCAGGTGAAATCATGCCTTAAAGATGGCGCATGGCGTACCGCCTGAAATTTTCTAAACGAGCGTTACGTGAAACGGGCGAAGCCCAAGAATGGTATGAATTACAAAGCCCTGGTCTCGGTGAAGAATTTATTGCTGCAATGAAGCTGTATTGCATGATGCCCGAAATCCGAATCGTTGGCCTAAAAACCGCTAACCCATCGTTCAACACGGACGCACCCGGTGAAACAGGTTGCCTGGAGAGAGTGATACCGATTACTGTTGACCGGCTTCGATCAACTGGCCAAAGCTGATACCACCATCGCCGGCCGGTAGCTCTTCATGCAAATAGACATCGAACCCTTGTTTGACTAATCCTGCCAGCGCCTGCTCCGTCAACAGTCTGTTTTGAAAAACACCACCCGACAAGCCCACTTGCGATACTGCATATTTTTCTCGATGAAGTACGGCCTGATCAACAATAGCCGCCGCTAAACTGGCATGAAACACCGACGCTCGTTCTGATGGACTGATGCTGGAATCCTTTAAAAAAGCTATCAGCGGGCTCCAGTCTGTGATGAGGATTTCAGACCCATCTTTCATCTGCGGCAACCCAATGATCTGATCGGTTTTACGACCAACTGCTTCCAATTGCATGGCTGCATGGCCTTCATAACTGGAATGCTGCGCAATACCAATCAACGCTGTAGCGGCATCAAACAGGCGCCCGGCAGAACTGGACTGTGGGCAATTTATTTTGCGTTCCCAGGCTGCTCGTAGCAGCTGGCTATCTTGCTGACAGTCCGGCCAATCTTGACCAATCTGCCAACACAACGCTAAGGCGCAACGCCAGGGTTGCCGACTGGCTTTATCGCCACCGGGCAGATAAAACGACTTCAACGATCCCACGCGGCGCCACTGCCCGGGGCTACCAAGCAATGTCTCACCGCCCCAAATACTGCCGTCTTCGCCATAGCCGGTGCCATCCCAGGTAAAAACCAAAGACGATCCTGTTAAAGCATGCTCCCCCACCAACGCCGATGCATGGGCATGATGATGAAAAACCGGCACAACTGGCAGTTTGGCTTGTCTGGCCCACTGATGAGAGTGATAACCCGGATGTGCATCGCATAAGATGGCTTCAGGCCGGACGCCATAAAGCTGCTGAAAATCGGCAATCACTTGTTCAAAAACCTGCCCGCTTCTTAGGCTACCCAGATCGCCAATATGCGGCGAAATAACTATTCGGTCGCGAAACCCCAGAGCTATGGTATTTTTCAGATCGGCACCCACAGCTAATAAAGGTTGTTTAAACTGAAAACTCACTTGGCGCTCTATCGGCGCAGCACCGCGCCCTACCCGTAAGGGGCGGGTTTTGCCGGCAATGCAACGATAAACTGAATCATCCGCCGGGCGTCGGATAGGCCGATCATGATGTAAATAAGCATCCGCTATTTTTTGAAGCCTGATTTCGACATCATCGGCATCTGTCAGCACAGGTTCGCCACTTAAATTTGCCGAGGTAGCCACTAGCGGCTTGCCAACAGCATTGGCCAGCAAATGATGCAGCGGACTGTAAGGCAGCATCAAGCCCAGCTCATTTAAATCTGGCGCTATCGCCTCTGTCAGCATGGAGTTAAGCTGTTTTTTTACCAACACAATCGGTCGCAATGGCGAGCAAAGTCGTTGTTTTTCGCAATCTCGCAAATCGGCCAGTTGCTCGACCAGCTCCAAGCCATTTTCGCCGCGCCAGGGCACCAGCACTGCTAGCGGTTTGTCCGGACGAATTTTTCGCTGTCGTAAACGATTGACCGCCAAAGCTTGAGTCGCATCGCATAGTAAATGGTAACCACCGACACCTTTAACGGCGATGATCCAACCCGCTAGCAAGCCTTCCACACAAGCCGACAAGGCGGTTTCGTTTCCAGAGACATCGGCAAAACCTAGGCGGCGAAAAGTCAGGCTAGGGCCACAAACGCTACAAGCTAAAGGCTGCGCATGATAGCGGCGATCGAGTTGATTGCTGTATTCAGCATGGCAGGCCGGACACAGAGGAAAGTCCGCCATTGCCGTGTTGGGCCTGTCGTAAGGTAAGCGATCGATGATGGTGTATCTTGGGCCGCATTGGGTACAATTGATGAAAGGATAACGATAACGCCTCTCCTGCGGATTTTGCATTTCGGCCAGACAATCGTCACAGACAAAATAATCCGGCGGTATATGGTTATCCAAACTTGCGCCCGTTTCACTCCCTAGAATTACAAATTCGCTAAAACCCTCAGCGGCAACTGGCTTAGAGTTTGGAGGCTGCGGTTGGGATAGCGGCGGCGCGCGATGAACAAGTCCGATTTTGAATGCCGTTAGGGCATCAGCCTGCCCTTCGACATGTATCTCCACTTGTCCACTGCAATTTCGCACCCATCCGGTCAAACCTAATTCATGAGCCAGCCGACTGACAAAAGGCCGAAAACCGACGCCTTGCACCCTGCCGGTGATAACGATGCGCAGCGCCAGCACAGTCATCTTGCCGTGCAAACAGACTCAGGACACTTCAGCGATTTCAGCCGATTCTTTACGCAGTCCACTAGACCACCAAATACGGCAAGCGCCTTCATCCGATACCATGCAAGGACCGACTGGATTACGCGGGGTACAGGGTGAGCCATAAATGCGACATTCCAGCGGGGTAATTTTGCCCAACACCACCTTGGCACAATCACAACCCGGCGGCATTTGACCGGCATTTTCACGCGCTTGTTTGGCAAAATCCGGAAACCGTAACCGCACATTGTGTTCAGCATAGCGTTGGTTTAACTCGAAACCGGAGGCCGGAATCACGCCAATGCCACGCCAAGGCGCATCGACTACATCCATCGTGGCTTGGATTAAACGTTTAGCCACTGGATTGCCTTGCGGCCTAACCAGTTGTGAGTAACAATTATCCAAAAAAGGCCGCTGCTCTATCAGCTGCCGTAATACCGAATACGTCGCCGCCAACAAACTTTCCGTTGTAAAGCCGGCGATGGCAGCGGGGATATGGTGTTTATCCACCACAAAAGACCACTCTTCAGGTCCCATTACGGTAGACACATGGCCGGGCGCAATCAGCGCATCAAATCCTGGTTGTTCGGACTCCAACAACATAGACACAGCCGGCCAGGTCAATCGTCCACTTAACAACAACAGCAGATTAGCCGGAATGCCTTCGGCTATCATGCCGGCTACCGGAGCGATGGTGGTTTCGAAACCGGCAGCAAAAAACACCACGGTTTTATGCGGCTCGGCACGGGCTATTTTGACCGCCTCCTGTGGCGAGGCTACCGGGCGTACATCGGCACCTGCAGCTTTGGCCTGCTCCAATGTTCGTATATCTTTTTTAGCAACATTCACCGGCACCCGCAGCATATCGCCAAAGCTGACCAGCACGATATCTTCCTGCAAGGCCATTTGAATGGCCTGATAAATATCTTGCTCCGGGCAGACACAAACTGGACAGCCAGGACCGGGAATCAAATCGATTTGACTCGGCAAAGCCTTGCGTAAACCCGCCATAGAGATAGAGCGCTCGTGTCCACCGCACACATTCATCAAACGCACTTTGTTGGGCAAGGGCAAATCGCAAATTTTTTGCAGCCATTCTTGGGCAGTGTGCATCAGGGTTTACCTTTTGAGGATGTTTCAGGCTAGTGTAACTGGACGAAAATGCACTTCCGCTGCATTTAGATGCAGATTTTGCCCATCTTGTTGCACGCGAGGCTTAATGGTCTGCTGTTGCTGGACACGTAGCTTGTGATCGCTGACTTCCTGTTGCAACCAGTCCAACCAGGCATTCAAACCATCACCGCTACGACTGGAAAGCGGCAATACAGGTATCTGACTAGCCAAAGCCCGCTGACAATGCTCGGCCTTTTCCAATGAAAAATCATCCAGATGCGGTAACAGATCGGTTTTGCTGATCAGCATTAAGTCGGCGGCACGAAACATTACCGGATATTTGGCCGGTTTGTCGTCGCCTTCGGTCACTGACAACAAGGTGACATTGCGGTGATGCCCCAAATCAAAACTAGCCGGACAAACCAAATTGCCGACGTTTTCTATGAATAGCAGATCGATAGCCGCTAAATCAAGCTGCGGCAGCGCACCCTCGATCAAATGTGCATCCAGATGACAGGCGGTACCGGTGGTGATTTGATAAGCCGGCACACCTTGCGCCCGAATGCGATCGGCATCGTTTTCGGTTTCCAGATCACCTTCTATGACGGCCATCTTCAGTTTATGTTTGAGATTTCGGATGGTGGCTTCCAATAACGCCGTCTTCCCAGACCCCGGGGAAGACATTAAATTGATCACCAAAACGCCCTGCGCATCAAAAGTAGCCCGATTACGTTCGGCCTGCTCGTTGTTGTGTTTGAGTAAATTACTCAACACGGAAACAGCCGTGTTGGTTGCTTTTGGTTTAGGCGGGGTAAAAATTAAATGACGATTGCCCGCCGTCACATTACAGCCACAGGTATTACACATAATCAAACTCCCTACAGTTTTTACTCAGGCTAGAACTCAATCCACACCCTCTAATTCAACTCGCGCCAGAATCAGCTCGTCGCCACTCAGTAGCCGAGTATCAAAGCCACCACACGACCTGCAAAGCAGATTATTGGCGCTGGCTTCGGATTCTATAGCGCACTGATTACACACAACCCTGACCGGCTGATTTTCCAAAATCAGCTCGGCTAGTTCGGCCACTGTGCCGACACAAGCCATACTAAACGCGCTGTCTAACAACAGGGGTTCGACACCCGATAGCGGCCCTATTCTGACAGTGATAGACACCACCTTTTCAGCATGGTGTGTTTCTGCGATAGCCTTGACTTGATCCAGCAAATCCTCGCAGAGCGAAAGCTCATGCACTAGCGACTTCCTGTAAATACATTTCGTCAAATAACTCCCAGGCAGTATGCGCATCTTGTTCAGAAATTTTCTGAATGGCATAACCCACATGGATTAGCACGTAATCGCCTACCTGCAGATCATCGTCTTGCAGCAAAAATAAACTGACTTCGCGCTGCACACCTTTCGCGGTGCACTTGGCGTTATAGCCATCGATATGACTAATTTGCATAGGGATAGCAAGGCACATAGCAGTTTCCTGTTAGATAAAAATATCATGTCGATCAATAGTTATGACCTCAATGATAATGCACTGGTGACAATTTAGCTAAAACCATTGTATTTAAGCGAGACTCGGCCGTTCAAGCCAGATCATAGTGCGGTGTGAATATTGAGATTGATATTCACCAACCAAAGATTACCCCCTATTCATGCTTTCATAACTATGTAACCTAAACACCTGCCTGAAAAACGCTGGCAAACGTTTCAGGTTTAATATCAATAGGGTCAAAATAGACACCTAAGTTCAATCGAGTTGAACGATCATGATCGCCCCCGATTGTCCTACAATCTTTGGTTATCAATGGCCGTTAATTGATATACAGCTGCCATAAATGCTGTGTATCCAAATCAAAAACCGAAACTTGGAGCTCAGCCAAAAACCAGAGTCTGCTTCAAATTGGAATAAAAACGAAAGCAATCACGTCATTTTGGTAGTTGTCTTTTGTCTTGTATTCCCTGTAACCCTTACTGGCGGCAATGCCCAGCACATAATTTTCTCCAGAATGCTTGATTAACATCGAACTGGTTTGGCCGTTTTTCAATTTAAAATATGTATCATCTATTGGCAGTTTCTCGCCCACGCGATATAAAAAATGATTAGCAACGCTCAAAATCATCCCTTTGCGATCAGTAAATACCGCAAAACTATTCTGCATAATAGAACCGTCAGGCTCTTTTGGCAGGACTTCGCTCAGCATCACAGCTAATTGTGGTTCACTGTCAAATACAATGCCAATCCCACCCAACACTTTACTAGTGTCCGTCAAATCAGTAATGGCAGCGTTGTAAATATAGGTGTGACGATCGTTATAAAGGGCTGTCGGTGTAAAGCTGGACACGCTATAGGATTGGCTATCAGCATTAACCATAGCACTCCTAAAACCCGACGATTCATCGACCCTCATACCCACCGAACCTAATTGCTGAGGACTTGAAACGGCGAGTATTTCGCCTTGTGTATCGTACAGGTATAGATTGGTATAAACCGTATAAAGGGTGTTGATATAAGAGAGAATTTCACTGATCTCACTGGTGTCGGCATCAGAAAGGTCTGACTTTGCCAGATTGCGGCGAAACGCCGAAGTCAAAGCCCACCATCTGCAATCGTTGGCGCGCTCGTAAAGATTGCGATCCATGATGTCTACCGCCAGCGATGCCAGGAAACCGGCATTATTGAGATGCGATGACATCACTGTTACTTCCTGTAGGCTTTTGACCGAGGCATTGAAGATATTGGCAATGTCAGAACCAATCTGTTTGATAGCCTCCAACACCGGCATAAATTCCGCAGCATTTTTTCGCGCCGAAGCTATTTTTCCGTTCAACACCAATAAGCCAAGGTCAGCATTGATATCTAGCGAAGCTTGACGGATTTCTTTTAGTTCCGATGGAAAACTGTCAGATTGGTCAATGATCGCTGTGTATTCCTGGCCATCTTTAACAGACACGTCTCGATTAAAAGCTGAATCTAGTCGGGTTAACATCTGCCCGTGCCAACCCAGACCATAAAAACCTTGATAACCATTGGTGCTTCTCCTGTTAATGATGTAATCATACTGTTGAAAACGAGCCAATGAGATCGTTGCCGACTTATTAGATCTAGCACTCAGTGGTAATATCTGTTCGTTACTGCTAGCAATAACTCGTCCCTCTGAGTTCAAAATGCTGATGACTTCGCTACTAGATTCGCATACCAAATTGGCAAAGATACCCTGCATTTCATCGTCAAATCAAAAACACAAACACAGTACACCGAGAGTTTGCGAGTTTTTTTGATCAGTTTCGGTAATCTTGCAGGAATAAATTAACGAATGGCGTCGATTTGCTTGCAGCTCGCTATAGCGAAAGGTTTCCACGTAGGCCTGGTCCGAGGCTAAGGTTTCCTGTATTAAAGGATCAGTTGACGCAGTGATTTGATTACTTGGGTCTAAATGTGCTCGGATTTTTCCACACGTGTCGAATATGATAATTTCATCGTAAACACTGTACTTTTTGACATATTCCTTTAGTCGACTTTCAATAAAATCAACTTGTCTGACATCAGGCTGAGACTGCTGCAGAAAAACCCGAATATCATCGTCTGTTGCCAGAAACCCTACGTCGGCCGTCCGTTCATAAAGATTGCGAATCAGTAAATCGATGGCAACTTGCGCCCTGGAAGCGTTATCCAACGCTAGTTTTTGTAAATTTTCGCGTAACAAGCTGCCAGTCAGTTTTTTCTGCAGTTCCCCAAATTTACTTTGAGTACGATGCATGTCATCCAAAATCGTCGACGCAACATTGTGACTATTAATCTTGCCGATGAGAGTGATTTTCCCCCACCATTGGTTCAATTGTGCTAATCGGTTTTCAAAGCTTTTGACCTCAGCCATGGCGGCTAATAGTTTGATTGAGTGGGTATTGATTAAAGTGTCCATGATTCCTCGTCCAACGATGTGAAATGATCAATAACGGTAAGCATTCATTTTTGATTCAACCTGATTTGCTTAGAGCTCTTAAGCAAAATTCACACCATTGGCTTTATGCTGATTTTACTGAATTAAATGTCAATCGATAATCTACTGCGCACTAAAACGGTGCGCGCTGCACCTTAATAATGTCTAAAATCATTCCTCGCCAGGAACCATGGCCTCGATTCAATAACTTAGCTAATCCCAGATAACGGCACAAAACATGCTAACTGGTTTCACAGCCGTTTTTTTTGGATTATGACGCATTAATTATGCAACGAACTACCGCAAATCAGTTTTCCAAAAATCTTTCCCCCAGCCTAATGGGTTTGCTACAAGATAGAGAACGAATGCTTTGTACTTTGATGAGTAATCTGAAAGGTATGGTCTATTGTTGCCTGTTAGATGCTGATTGGACAATGGTGTTTGTGAGTGACGGTTGCTTATCGTTGACTGGCTATAGCCCTGAAGATTTGTTGTTTAACCAAATCGTTTCCTATGAAAAACTGACTTTCCCTGATGACCGCCTCTGGGTACGAGAGTTGATCGATAATGCGGCAAAATCGAATCAGCAATTTGAACTTGAATACCGCATTACCCATGTCAACGGCGAAACCCGCTGGGTACATGAGAGCGGCTTACCTTTGTTTAATGAAAATTATGAGTTAGTGGCTCTGGAAGGATTCATTCAGGATATAACCACGCGCAAACATAGCGAACAACTCGCCCGCGACGCAGAATTACGTTATCGCTCTATCTTCGAAAACGCCATTGAAGGCATCTATCAAACCACACCCAACGGCCAATACCTGGATTTTAATCCAGCCTTGGCACGGATATACGGATATGGATCACTCCAAGATCTGAAAAACAGCATTTCCGATATTCAGTACCAACTTTATGTTGATCCAAACAAGCGTGCTGAATATGTTGCACTTCTTAAAACGTTAGGTAAAGTGCAAAGCTTTGAGGCGCAGGTGTATCAAAAAAACGGTGACATCATTTGGATTACTGAGAACGCCAGAGAGGTGCGAGACCAGGACGGTCAGTTATTATTTTACGAGGGTACAGTCGAAGATATTTCTGAGCGCAAAAACTACGAACAACAAATCGAATACCAAGCCACGCATGACAGTTTAACGGGTTTACCTAACCGTACCATACTGACTGATCGTTTGCAGCAATGTATGAGTTTTGCCGATTGTCATGATCATAAAGTGGCCGTTGCATTTCTTGATCTCGATCACTTTAAACTGATCAACGACAGCATGGGACACCATATTGGCGATGGATTGCTGACAGTAATTGCTGAGCGACTGTCGAAGTGTGTTCGCGAATCTGACAGCGTCGTTCGCTTAGGCGGTGATGAATTTGTCTTGTTGCTAACGTGTTTACAAAAAGTTGAAGATATTACTCAGAGAATGCTGCGCATACTCAGTGCTGTGGCAGAGCCCTGTATTGTTGATAAACTCGAGTTTATCGTTTCATGTAGCATAGGGATTAGCGTTTATCCGGGCGATGGCAGCGATGCAAATACCCTGCTAAAACACGCAGACTTAGCCATGTATAAGGCCAAACAGTCCGGACGCAATACTTTTCAGCTTTACACGCTAGAGTTGAATCAAGCATTGAAGAAACGGATAGAAATTGAATATAGCCTCCGCCACGCTATCGAAAATGAAGAATTCTTATTGTATTTTCAGCCCAAGATCAACCTGGCAACCGGCAAGCTTTGTGGCGCTGAGGCGTTGATTCGCTGGCAACCGAAAGATGGCCCGTTAATATCTCCACTGAGCTTTATTCCTGTCGCCGAAGAAACCGGACAAATCGAAGCGCTCGGTCGATGGGTATTAGGCAATGCTTGCCGTGCAGCTAACCAATTTAGTCAGTTACTGGGTAAACCTTTCTCTGTGGCTGTGAATGTCTCGCCACGACAGTTTCGCCATTGCGACCTCGTTAGCACAGTGGAACAAGTTATCAAGGATACGAATGTTAATCCAGGTTGTTTGGAACTGGAAATCACCGAATCTTGCCTCGTGCATGATACGCCAGCCTTTATCAAAACCCTCCATGACCTTAAATCGCTAGGACTAACATTGGCGATTGATGATTTTGGCACAGGTTATTCGAGTATGGCGTATTTGAAAGATTTTCCGGTTGACCGATTAAAAATAGATAAGGCATTTGTTGGCAACCTTGAAAACGAGCCCGCCAATGTTGCCATCCTTAAAGCTATCATAGCCTTGGGACACAGTTTTGGTCTAAAGGTAGTAGCAGAGGGCGTTGAAACAGCCTATCAACAAGCCTATTTACATGGAATGGGCTGTGACGAGTTACAAGGGTATTATTTCAGCAAGCCTTTACCATTAGCTGACTTCTTACTGATCTTAAAAAAATAGGATATGGAACTACCTATTCGTTTAATGACTTGCACTACGTATTGTCATCAGGTTAAACGTGTTCAAGTTCGGCTAGCTGACGCTCTCAATTTGAATAGCTTTAACAAAGCCAATTTAGTTGCCCAGCCCCTTGCAGAGGTACAACTTTGATTTACGACTGGCTGCTTTGGGTTGCTATAGATAGCAATTTCAAAGACTGAACACGATCCCCTAAGATAATAACTCAACTATTAGAGGCACCTTCGAGTATACTCAAATCCTAGCCTCTGATTAAGTTCATCTTTGATCACGCTGACTCTCGACATCTTTCCGGTTCCAGCCGCTCGGTTCCACCTTAGTCAATTAGTTAGTTGGCATCAATAAATTCATGTAATCAGGGACACCAACCATAATCCTTTGCAATCAGCTTATAACTTGCAATGCTCAAAACTCTATATAAAAAGCTATTCGAGCGAACTGGCTTTACACTTATTAACGATAATCGAAGCGGTCGATTGGTCGCTGTGATTGAATGTATATTTAATCAGAATGCTCGTGATGCCGGGGCTGCAAACTTTCCAGCGCTTAACGGGCCAATTCTTGATCTATGCAACGAATACAATGTTGGCATAGTTGAAATGCCTTGTCCTGAAATGCGTTTTTTGGGTTTTGAAAGAAAACGACAACCAGGGCAATCAATTAGAGATGCACTTGATACGGTTGAAGGCCGTAACTGTTGCAGAAAAATGAGCATCGATATTGTAGACCGCATTGAAGATTACACTAAGCAGGGATATCAGCTATTAGCCATCCTTGGCGGCAATCCAATGAGTCCAGGGTGCGCAATTCATTGTCAAGACAGTAATTTACTAGCTCATTCAGGGGTATTCATGAAGGAACTTCAGGATGAACTTCGGAAACGGCATATTGAAATACCTTTTAAAGGCATCCGAGATTCTGATCCGGAAATGTTTGCACTGGATATTGAGTGGGTGCGCGAAATTTTTTCTGCCAGAGGTTAAGTTATCCCTTTTAGCCGCCACGATGTCAAACGGCTGAAAAAATAAAATCTTCGCACCACTAACCGATTTTCTGAATACCGTTCGTTCTAATTATTTTAAGCAGCGAAAGGTATTGGATTTGCAAAGATGAGTGCCTTACAACTGTGATTGCAGATAATTGGGCAGACCAATACGTTCAATCAAACCCAATTGCTGTTCCAGCCAATGAGCATGATCATGCTCGGTGTCTTCCAGCATCACCCGTAAAATTTCGCGGGTTTGATAATCCTGCACCGATTCGCAAAATGCCATTACTTTGCGCAAGTCCCTGACTACTTTTAGCTCCACTGCCAAGTCGTTTTGCAGCATATCCTTTACCGTATGGCCTACCTGCAAAGGCTCCCGTTTGCTTAAATCAGGCATGCCTTCCAAAAACAGGAGGCGCTTGATCAAAGCGTCGGCATGATTGGTTTCGTCCTGCACTTCATGCGCGATGCGCTCGTACAATTTATAAAAGCCCCAGTTTTCATACATGCGGGAATGGATAAAGTACTGATCGATGGCTGTCAATTCGCCAGCAAGTAGTTCATTTAATTGCGCAATGACTTGTTCGTTGCCTTTCATTCGATGTCTCCGATTACGCTTAATGTAGAGTTATGCTGTCTACTGAAATAGTTTATCACCCTACTGTTGAATAATACGCTAGATTTTGTAGCTCGAACTTGGGTAGCGAACAGCTCAATCCGACGGCACAAACTCCAGACGAAATCAGTACCAAACCCGAAACCCCACCACCCCACGCACACTATGGTGATGTTCGCGCAAGGACTCTTCCTCGACATAATCAAAACCCACATAGGGCGCAAACTCTCGCTCGATTTCGTAGCGCAAGCGCATGCCGGCTTCGAATTCGGTAATACCGGCCTTGACGCCACGATATTGCAAATCCTGGGCTGCAACATTAACTTCGATGCGCGGTGCCAGAATCAGCCGTTGCGTCAGCAACAGTTCATAGCCCAAGCTCAAACGCCCCAGCACATTGCCGTTCTGAGTAATAAACATAGCGCTATCGACTTCGATGAAATACGGTGCCAAACCCTGAAAACCGATTACTGCATCAAAAGTGCGTTCCGGTTCGAAAGCCCGACGGGCACCGATCTGAAAATCCCAAAAAGTATCGATATTGCGGCTATATAACATCTGTAAATCGGCACGACCGAAAATATCCTGATCACTGGAATAGTCGCCCTCGGTTTTCAACCATAGCTTGTTTTCGTCGTTTCCGATCCATTGTTGCACATCCCATTTGAACAAATGCAGATCCTGGTTACCCTCGTATTCCAGGCGTTCGGCTTTGAAATGGCTGAAAATCATGTCGTCGTCTTGCGCCTGAGTATGACCGGCAAACAGCACCAACAGTAGAGTCCTGGCAACTCTATTCATGCTGATGAGCCGCATGATCTGCTGTTTTTTCGACGATGAATTTGCGAAACATGCCGGTATCCATGTGATACAGTAAATGGCAATGAAACGCCCAATCGCCCTCGGCATCCGCCGGCACGTCGACGCTGACAGTCTGTCCTGGCTTGACATTGATAACGTGTTTTTTGGGGCTATACATGCCATTACCGTTGTCCAGATATTGCCACAAGCCGTGCAGATGAATAGGATGATTCATCATGGTTTCATTGACATAATGAAAGCGGATGCGCTCACCCAGTTTGACCCGAATCGGCTCGGCATCGGAATATTTCACATCATCAAAAGACCAGATATAGCGGTTCATGTTACCGGTCAGGCGCAGAGTGATTTCCCGATCCGGCGGACCCATCAAGCCATGTTCGGGGATGGCGGCTTTTAAGTCGCGATAATCCAGCACGGAAGTCGCTGCCAAATCCGTATCAGTGTCGTGTGCCGGCATGTTGGCCTGATGCGATGCATGTGCAGAGTGATTGTCGGCCGACAGGGGGGCGTGATCGGATGCAGCCGTTACATCTTGCGCCTCTAAAGTCAGGGCTTTATCGGTATCATGGCTGCCATGCCCGGCATGCGCCCCACCCATCTCTGCTAATGTCAGTAAAGTCATAGGTCGCAAGGCTGGAGCCGCTACCAGCAAATCCTCTCGCGGAGTCAACGAGGCATGGGCATAACCACTACGATCCATAGCTTCGGCAAAAACACTATAAGCCTGTTCCGTTTGAGGCTTTACCAGCACATCGTAGGTTTCCGCTACTGCTATGCGAAATTCCTCGACATCGACAGGGGCTACCGACTGCCCATCTGCAGCAACTACCTGCATTTTCAAACCGGGGATGCGCACATCGAAATGGGTCATGGCTGAGGCGTTGATGAAGCGCAAACGCACCTTATCACCCAGCTTAAACATATACTTCTGCCCTGCTTCAGGCGTCTTACCGTTGATCAAAAAATGATAGGTTGCGCCGTTAACATCGGCGATATCGGTCGGCTCCATGCGCATTTGTCCCCAGGCCATGCGATCGGCAACGGTTTCCCAAAACCCCAGCCGTTCGATGTCGCTAAAGAAGTCAGCTAGCGTACGTTTTTGGAAATTGTAATAGTCGCTCTGCTTCTTTAAGCGGGCCAGCGTGCGGTGCGGATCGGCTTCCGGCCAATCCGACAGCATCACCACATAATCACGATCAACTAATTGTTGGTCGTGACTTGGCTCGATAATAATGGCGCCAAACAAGCCTTGTTGTTCTTGCATGCCGGAATGGCCGTGATACCAATAGGTGCCATGCTGTTTGACTTGAAATTGATAGCTAAAAGTCTGTCCCGGCGCTATGCCATCAAAACTCACGCCCGGCACACCGTCCATTTTGTAAGGCAACACAATGCCGTGCCAATGGATTGACGTCTCTTGTTGCATGGCATTGGTAACCTGTAATGTCACGTCTTCACTTTCCCGCCAATGCAGCGTCGGCGCCGGCAAGCTATCGTTGGCAACGACAGCCACTTGCGGCTCGCCAATAAGATTAACGGACTTTTCGTTAATGACTAAACGGTAAGTATCGGCATAAACCGAATGGACACCGACATACAAACCGAAGATGGCAAACATCACTGTGCTTATGCGAGTAGGTGTTGTCATGATTTTTTTACTTGGCACATCAACACCTCCCAATCGGCAAAATAGGCTTGCAATAATATATTGACTTTTAAATGAAAATCATTATCATTTGTATCTGACAGCTTTCTCTCGTGCTGTCACCGGCGCACCTGATCATTCTCCAGTGTATTAGCAGTGTGCGCCGTTTTTAACTTTTTATTTTTCAAGAGGTTTGTATGCTTTCAGCCAATGCCAATACTACCGGCAAACAGGACATGATCCAATTGCATGCCGCCACCTGCCTGATGATGACTCGCTTCATCAACGGCCGCCATTGTCCCAAGCTGGCACATGTGATCGTACAGCAACTGCAAAAACTACTCTCCCATCCTGTTACGCAAGAAATACCCGACAGCCGCGATATGTATCTGCAGTTACTGGAACACTGGCAAAGCGTATTGAGTTCACTTTTGGAGCAGAAACAGGCAGCACGACCAAGCCATCTTTACTAATGAATGAAACGACAGTGACAAACCTCAATCAACAATATAGTACCGAACCGTCCAAACCGGAACCAACCGGCAACCGGCGCAAGTTCAGCAGCAAACAGTTGTTTGCGGCGCAAAACGAAATTGTTATAGAGCACATGGGCGAAGAATACCGCCTACGCATTACCAGTAACGGTAAATTGATCCTGACCAAATAATTTTTCGACTCAATCGCATAGCCAGCCAACCTAAGGGTAAGCCAGCCAAGCACCAATAACTGCTTAGCGTGAGGCTATATGATTGCCAATCTTTGTTTCCTCCAGTTCGCCGCCGTATCTAACCGCCCACAACGCGAGCCGATAGTCTCTCAATTCGGTAGATTGACCGGAAATCAAGCCTATAGAACTTGGCTTGGCATTGGTATTGCCGCTGGCATGCATCTGGCTATTTTGGTTTTGTTGCCCAACGAGACTAACGAAACAGTTATTACCCCACCGCAACCCATCATGGTCAACTGGTTCAGTGCAGCGGCAGAAACAAAATTCACCTCACCGCCTCCCAAGTCGATGTCACAGCCGGATAGGGTCGTAAAAAAAACCAACCCCAAACCCAAACCCTTGCCGAAAGTCGCCAAATCGAAACCAGTATTGGCTACAACCAACGAAACCGCTTCGCCACAGACAGTGCTGAAGAGCGAATACGAACCGCAACAACTGCCGCCGACAACATCCGCGCAACCCGCCCAGTCGGTCGAATCCACAGCCAGCGCAGCCAGCGCGACCAGTGCTGAAAGCGAGCAGGCACCGTTGTCGCTACCAAGTTTACAAGCCGATTACCTGAATAACCCGGCGCCAGATTACCCAGACGATTCGCGTCGGCAAGGCGAACAAGGTCGGGTCTTGCTGCGGGTATTTGTCAATGCTGCCGGAGTAGTCGAACAAGTGGCGCTACGCAAATCCAGCGGCCACCCCCGCCTGGACCAAGCGGCCCTGGAAACCGTAAAAACCTGGCGCTTCGTGGCGGCCAGGCGAGGCACCGAAGCTGTTGCAGCCTGGGTGGTAGTACCAATTTCATTCAGCTTAGAAGGTTAATCCTATGACATTCAATCAAAATATCAGTCATTTTTTGTCACAAAGCGATGGCGTCGGCCAGGCGTTGTTTACGTTGCTGCTGGTGATGTCTATCAGCAGCTGGTATTTCATCGTCATCAAAGCCTGGCAAGGCATGTCCAACCGGCGGCAAACCCGGCGATTCCTGGATCAATTCTGGAATGCCGCTTCGCTGGATGAAGTCGCTCAACAACTGCATCAGCATCGTGATGATGAGCCTTTTTCGCATCTGACCTATCACGCTATCAATGCCACACGTCACCATGCACTTCACGGCGTACAACGTCTGCAGGAAACCGGATCCGCCGGCGAGTTTCTGACCCGGGCGATTCGACGCGTCATCGACGAAGAAACTGCCAAGCTGGAATGGGGCCTGACAGCACTGGCTTCAATTGCCAGCACCTCGCCCTTCGTCGGTTTGTTTGGCACCGTCTGGGGCGTTTACCATGCCTTGCTCGGCATCGGCCAAAGTGGACAGGGCTCGCTGGAACAAATCGCCGGCCCGGTCGGTGAAGCCTTGATCATGACCGGACTAGGGTTGGCGGTGGCGATTCCGGCAGTACTGGCTTACAACGATTGCGTACGTTCCAATCGCCTGTTACTGGCGCAACTGGATGCCTTTGCCCACGACCTGTTTGCATTTTTAACCACCGGTTCAGCCATCATCGCTTCCCAAGTTGACGCGACTGCCTCACAAAAACTGACCTTGATCAACACGGGAGTGAAGTAATGGCATTCGGTAGCTTCGATCAACACAAAACCGGCGGCCATACCGTGGCCGAAATCAACATGATTCCGCTGATCGATGTGATGCTGGTGCTATTGGTGATATTCATGATCACAGCTCCCATGATGACGCACACGGTGAAGATCGACTTGCCCAAGGCCAGCAGTCAGCCGCCACAGGCGACAGCAGTCGAACCGGTCAATCTGGCTATCGACGCCGAGGGGAAATTGTTCTGGAATCAGGAACCAGTAAGCCGCGAACAGTTGCAGCAAAAACTGGCACAACTGGCTCTTGAACCGGATGCTGCAGAACTACACATTCGAGCAGACAAAACCGCCGCCTACCAGTTTGTCGCCGAAACGCTGGCTGACGCAGCACAAGCCGGCGTTAGTCGCATCGGCTTTGTATCGGAACCGGATAAAACCTAATCCAGCCAGACAAAATGGGATAGATGGAACCCAACAAAATGCAGGCAACTTTTGCATCTCGCTATTTAGAATGATTCTCAATAATTAAACAGAATATGACATCCGTTTATGAAAATACTCCATTTATTCTTTGGCACGCCCCTCACGGTGAAGATAGAAATTGACACGAAATTTTTCACATCCCTGATAGAAACCGGCCAAATCCATGTTACCGACTTTCGCTGCCTGGATCTAAGTTCGAAGCAAATCGTCTGGAGAATGCTGCTGTCGCTAGCCAAATCCAGATTTAGGAATATGCATGGAATATCA
>NZ_LUUI01000075.1 GCF_001644015.1 Methylomonas lenta | reverse complement strand
ATGAAGGCTTGTTCCGCTTGCACTTTGTTGATGCGGCTATCAAAAATACCGGTCAGTACTTCACGTTGTATATAGACTTCTTTCAAAATGGGTGCATGCTGAAACAGCCGTAACAGCACATTTTGCTGCTCATCGGTCAAGGCTATCCAAGGTTTACGTAACGCCCACATCGCACCTTTCAATTGTGGATAGTCTGGCTCCGCCAATGACTTTTTCAATCGCTTCATTTCGGTTTTGCGTGCTTTATCAGCGCAGTCGCGGTAATGCTTGACCACATGAAAACGATCCACGACCACGGGCACGCCGGACAGGGTTTCTTGAACGGCATTGCGGTATCCTTCGTTCATGTCGATGCATACTTGACGGACAGATTCACGCTGATAAAGCGGTATGATTTCTAAAAAGGATTTGACCGTCTCTTTCTTCCGGTCCGGTAACACCGCCAAAATATACTTCTCGCGCTGAGCCGTCACGCCTGAGATGATCACGACAAAGTCTTTATGTCCTTTCTTCAACGCGATTTCATCAATACCGATCAACGCCAACGCCGGTATTGTCGACCAATCGACTTGCTGCTGAACATAACGATCGAGGATGCCTTCGATGCAGGCGACCGTCAGATCCCGCTTCAAACTGACGTCGCTAAGCGTACTGTTGATCATTTCCCGTAGAATCCATTGTTCATAAGCTTTGGTATGCGGACTCTTCGGGTCATACCACTCACAGCGCTGAGTCGTGGTTGGTCCTTTGTAACAGTCAGGGCATTGAAAACGTTTGGGCTTGATCCGAATCCAGACTGGCTTGTCAAAGATCGGCATATGCCGCAAGGTAATCTCTTTATCGTAGCCGTAAACTTATCAATGGTCCGCCCGCACCGGCGACACATGGCCGTCTTGCAAGTGCTAGCCACTGTAATCATCAAGCCTTGAGGCGTTTGTTCATACTGCTCTACCTGAACATCGGGTAGGTCTAAAGGGATTTGTATCTGCGGCTGGGTCATTTAAGCTTAAAAAATCATAGGTTCAGTCAGCATATCAAAGCCAAAGCCTATTCGATATGCCAATCCATTTCCAGAAATACTATAT
>NZ_LUUI01000074.1 GCF_001644015.1 Methylomonas lenta | reverse complement strand
TGACGCTCCGCGTGGTAACGCTGTGACGGACGCTCCAGCGTCCAAATAAGCACCACTGGATGCATTCCCACGCTGGAAGTCGTAAGTACGGCTGCAGTCGCTGCCGTTGCGACATTGAATAAGTATTTCGGTGAATTATGCTGAGCTATTGCAGCCTATCGCTCTAAAAGTTACAAACCACACCCTCGCAAATGCCATTTTCTAGCAAATAAACTGTGTTGTGTGCGATATTGCCAGTCGGCAGAGATACATTGTTATTCAAAATAAACGATCTGGAATGTGCGCCATACATTCCTCTTGGAAACTGAATATCTGACAGAATGACATAAGTACGGCCAAGAATCATTCTATGCCTGGGGCTGTTGTTATGCTGGACTGCAACTTTAGCCCAATTCTCGATGTCGTTGGTACCTGCGGGACGAATTTTTCCTTCTCTGAGTAGTTGACGAATACCTTCTTCATTAGGAGCTACCTCATCAAGGGTTACTCCGCGTTCTTCTGCTTTATTTTTTATAAATAAATCAATGTCTTTATCCGGGTATTCCAGTAATTTTGAGTTTGAGTCGATATCGCCCACATAAAATTTTCCATTCTGCGGCGAATTGATAATTTCACTAGGAAGAGTTCCGGTTATATCTTGAATTCTTTGTTCAATATATTGTTTTTGTCCGCCGGGTTCTAAGTTATCGTAGAAATACGAACACTCGGTTTTCGTTTCATAGACAGCTTGCAATACAGGTGTGAGTTTTGGCAGGCCATATAACATTTGCTCATGATAGCCCGCAAGTACCACTCCGTTCACCAAGGTGCTAAATGTTTTTTTAATCTTCCATAAAACCGGATCATAAGCCATTAACACCAAAATAATATTTTCACCCGGTTTGTTAATAATCACTTCGGATTCTTTAACTTCGTGGCCGCTGGCTCCAAACTGATACTTGGATGAGTGTAAACCGGAATAACTGGTCACCAAATAAACATTGGATTTTGAATTAATTGCCAAATGTAACTTGCAAGGGTTTGGGGCAGGTAGCTTTTGAGGTTTTTTATTTATTTGAACTGGTGTTAAATAAGCAGATCCAGTTGCGATACTCATGGGTTTAGATTGTGGCGGATTTTGCTCGGAAACTGCTGACGAGATGATTTTGAGGCTTTTCGGTTCAGTTATTTGTCTATATATGAAATAACATAAGGTGGTTGCCATAATTAACCCAAGGATAGCCAAATAGCGGGCGATTCGTTTGACTACCGAGGTTAGATCCTCAACACCTGTGCGATGGTTTTTTATTATAGCTTTGTAAATATCGGGCTTATGCTCTAGTACGCCTCCGCAGTTGGCGCATTTGTTTTCATAACGATTATGGGAGCAACCACACCAAGGACATTTAAGGTATTCCATATTTAACTCATCTATTCTTTGTAACGTTGCAACAAGATGTAAAAAGTGTAAATGGCTATACGGCACAAATAACGTATAGAGGGGTGAGGCGTAGCCGTGTTGCCACTCTCGGCATCACCGGGATTGATTAAGCCCAAAAACCACATAACTCGGAAAATGGTGCTGTGTTTTTCGTCTTGATATTGATGCCATCTTTTTATCGGTTGATTGGAATGTTTTGATGGTGCACACGATTACTTTTTCGCACTTGAATTGGCTTAAATGAATCATGATGTAAACCTGATTATTATAGGTAAATTCTGAAATTTAGCTGCAATACCTGCCTTAAATGAGATGGAGCTAATCAATCTGATATTTCTTACGCTTGCGCCAAAATGTCGCTCGACTCATACCGGTAAAGCGGGCGGCGGTTTTCACGGCGGCGGGCTTTCATCGTTCCCACGCTTTGCGTCACTGCCATT
>NZ_LUUI01000073.1 GCF_001644015.1 Methylomonas lenta | reverse complement strand
ATTGGTCACGTTGACCATGGTAAAACTACATTGACAGCGGCCCTGACTAAAGTAATGGCTGAGCTGCAAGGCGGCGAAGTAAAAGCTTTCGATCAAATTGACAATGCCCCAGAAGAGCGTGCGCGTGGTATTACAATTTCTACCTCGCACGTGGAATATGAGTCACCTAATCGTCATTACGCACACGTTGATTGCCCAGGCCATGCTGACTATGTGAAAAACATGATCACCGGTGCTGCACAAATGGACGGCGCGATTCTGGTCTGTTCAGCAGCAGATGGCCCAATGCCGCAAACACGTGAACACATACTGTTGTCAAGACAGGTCGGTGTACCTTACATCGTAGTGTTCCTGAATAAAGCGGACATGGTTGATGATGCTGAATTGATTGAACTCGTTGAAATGGAAATTCGTGAGCTGTTGAATCAATATGAATTTCCAGGTGATGACACACCTATCATCGTCGGTTCTGCGTTGAAAGCGCTGGAAGGCGATCAAAGTGAAATCGGCGTTGCCTCAGTTGTTAAGCTGGTTGAAGCACTGGATACTTACATTCCAGAGCCAGAGCGTGCAATTGATGGTAAATTTTTGATGCCAATCGAAGACGTATTTTCGATTTCCGGTCGCGGAACCGTTGTAACGGGTCGTGTCGAGCGTGGAATTGTAAAAGTAGGTGAAGAAGTCGAGATCGTTGGTATCAAAGCGACCGTCAAAACGACTTGCACCGGCGTGGAAATGTTCCGTAAGTTACTGGACCAAGGTCAAGCAGGCGATAACGTAGGTGTGTTGTTACGTGGCACCAAAAGAGATGATGTTGAGCGTGGTCAAGTATTGGCTCACGTCAATAGCATCAAGCCACATGCACACTTTAAGTCAGAAATTTACGTACTGTCTAAAGATGAGGGTGGTCGTCATACACCATTCTTTAACGGCTATCGTCCACAGTTCTACTTTAGAACGACAGATGTGACCGGTGCGGTAGAATTACCCGAAGGTGTTGAAATGGTCATGCCTGGTGATAACGTTTCAGTTACAGTAAAATTGATTGCGCCAATCGCTATGGAAGACGGTTTACGCTTTGCAATTCGTGAAGGTGGTCGTACCGTTGGTGCGGGTGTTGTTGC
>NZ_LUUI01000072.1 GCF_001644015.1 Methylomonas lenta | reverse complement strand
AGTTCCAGCACCAGTGCTTCATCGAATGGCTTCACAAAGCGCATATTCACCACCGTAGCGCCGAGTTTTTTACCGACTTCCACCGCAGGCGTCACCATACTGCCCCAGGCCAAAATGGCGATGCGTCCGCCTTGGTGGCGAATTTCAGCCTTGCCGATTTCCAGCTCAGACAGATCTGAATCGACGCTGGCACCCGGACCTTTGCCACGTGGATAACGTACCGAGGCTGGACCTTTATAATGAAAGCCCGTGGTCAACATCTGCCGACATTCATTCTCATCGGCCGGCGCCATCACCAGCATATTCGGAATGCAGCGCATATAACTAAAATCGTAACTGCCGGCATGCGTCGGACCGTCCGGACCGACCAGGCCGGCCCTATCCAGCGCAAACAACACATCCAGATTCTGCAAGGCCACATCATGAATCAACTGATCGTAGGCCCGTTGTAAAAAAGTCGAATAAATCGCCACCACCGGTTTGGCGCCCTGACAAGCCTGACCGGCGGCCAGTGTCACTGCATGCTGCTCGGCAATCGCCACATCGAAATAGCGTTTTGGAAACTGTTGGGAAAACTTCACCAACCCTGAACCTTCCCGCATGGCTGGGGTAATCCCCAATAAACGCTCGTCCTGCGCTGCCATATCGCACAACCAGTTACCGAATACCTCGGTATAGGTCGGATGCGGCGACGGTGCCGACTTGGGCAGGGAATCCTTGGACGGATCGAAAGCCGGCACGCCATGATAGGCCAAAGGATCTTTCTCGGCCGGCGCATAGCCTTTACCTTTTTTAGTCACTACATGTAAAAACACCGGCCCGGAAATATCCTTCAGATTCTCCAGCGTCGACACCAGCATATCCACATCATGGCCGTCGATAGGGCCAAAATAATTAAAGCCCAGCTCCTCGAACAGGGTGCCGGGTACGATCATGCCTTTCACATGTTCCTCGGTCTTGCGCGCTAACTCCCACACGCTGGGCATACTGGACAGAGCTTTCTTGCTTTCCTCACGCATTGACGAATACAACTTGCTGGACAACACCTTGGTCAGATAATTATTCATCGCCCCGACAGGCGGTGAAATCGACATATCGTTATCGTTCAAAATCACCAGCAAATTCGCATTCACATCGCCGGCGTGATTCATCGCCTCGAACGCCATGCCGCCGGTAATCGAGCCATCGCCAATGATGGCCACCATTTTCTTGTCTTCGCCGCGCAACTGTGAAGCGATAGCCATGCCCAAGGCCGCGCTGATCGACGTGCTGGAATGGCCGACGCCAAAGGCATCGTACTCGCTCTCTTCGCGCGAAGGAAAAGCCGATACCCCGCCCATGGTACGGATGGTCGGCATACGCTCTTTACGGCCGGTCAGAATCTTATGCGGATAAGCCTGATGGCCTACATCCCACACCAACTGATCTTCCGGCGTATTGAACACATAATGCAAGGCCACGGTGAGTTCCACCGTACCCAGGCCTGCTGAAAAATGCCCGCCTGAAATACTAACCGTATGGGTCAAATACTGCCGCACCTCGTCCGCCAACTGCTTAAGCTGGTCTTTGGAGAGGGCTCTGACGTCAGCGGGGCTGTGTATGGTGTCGAGTAGGGGGAA
>NZ_LUUI01000071.1 GCF_001644015.1 Methylomonas lenta | reverse complement strand
GTGCTCAGACACACCAAAAAACCCGGCAGCAGATTGATCAGAAACAGCGCTTTCCAGGAAAATGCTTCGGTAAGATAACCGCCCAGCACAGGCCCCGCCGTAGGTGCGACAGTCACCACCAAGCCGACGACGATAAACATGGACGGTTGCAAACGCTTCGGGAACATCGTGTAGATCACCGCAAACACTGTGGGGATCATCGCGCCGCCAAACAAGCCCTGAAGGGTTCGAAAAACGATCATCGAGGGTAGATTCCAGGACAAGGCGACAAACAGGCTCATCAGCGTAAAGCCGCCGCAAGACAGCACGAATAGGTAACGGGTCGACAGCGCCCGGGCCAGCCAGCCGGACAGAGGGATGATCACCACTTCGGCAATCAAATAAGCGGTTTGCACCCAGGCGATTTCGTCGCGGGTCGCCGCCAATCCTGCCTGTATTTGTTGCATGGAGCTGGCGACGATCTGGATATCGAGAATCGCCATGAAAATGCCGAACACCATGCCGAAAAAGCCGATCCATTGTTGCGGGGTGAGCGGCTTTTCAGTCGCGCCGGCATGACTCTCCAGCGCGTCTTTGGGGGCAACCTCTGTGGTTTCCATCATGTTACGCTACCTTACCCTAACCTTAATTTCCGTGGATAGCCCCGGTCTCAGGCGGCTTAAATCAGTGTCCGGCCGGAACAGAATTTTCACCGGCACCCGGCGCACGATCTTGGTGAAATTACCGGTGGCGTTTTCCGACGGTAACAAACTGAATTCCGAACCGGACGCGGGTGCGAAACTGTCCAGCGAACCTTCGAAAACCTCATCGGGGTAAGCATCAACATGAATCTCCACCGCTTGCCCCGGTCGCATCCGGGCGATCTGGGTTTCCTTGAAGTTCGCTTCCACGAATAGGCCATCGTCCGGAATCAGAAAGCCGAGTGCATTACCGGGTTTGACCAATTGCCCGACCTGCACGCTGCGATTGCCGATGACGCCAGCCATTGGCGCTACGATACGGGTATTCCCCAAGTCGATGCGGGCCTGCTCCAGAGCGGCTTCGGCAGCTTTGATACGGGCGCTGGACTCCTCGATCTGCGCATCCAGAGCAGCCAATTCGCTTTTCGCTCCCTGCACGGCCGAACTGAATTTATCCCGATGGGCGGATGCCTGGGTATAAGTAGATTGGGCGCTATCATGAGATTGCGCGGAAATAGCCCCCTCCTGGGCGAGATTGCCGTAACGCTTCAAATCCTTGCCGGCGCGATCCAGGTCGGCATTGGCAGCAGCGATATTCGCCGCCTCCTCGCGTATTTTGGCGTTTTGGGTGAGTTTGTTAGCTTCCAGAGTCTGGATGTGCGCTGTTTCCATTAGCACCTGGGCTTCGGCCTCGGCGACACGGGCCTTAAAGTCATGATCATCGATCACCACCAGCAGGTCGCCTGGCTTCACCTTCTGGTTATCCACGAACAACACCTCCTTGACATACCCGGTCTCCTTGGAGCTAATCAAGCTGATATGCGCCTTCAGATAGGCGTTGTCAGTAGTCTCGAAAGGATGGATCGCTTTCAGCCAATAGACGATGCCAGCTGCGGTTACGGCCATGAGCAGCAAAGAGACTATTAGGGTTTTTTTGGATAGATGGAGAGACATAAATTTTTATTTGCTTAACTAAACGGTGTGGTTTAGTATAATCATTAACTTCACTGCAATGCAACGAATTTATTCC
>NZ_LUUI01000070.1 GCF_001644015.1 Methylomonas lenta | reverse complement strand
GATCGGCAAGCGTCGGCCATCAAGAGACATTCGCCTATTTAAAGCAATGGCAGATAAAGAATGTATATACTCAGCTCGGCCAAGTATGCGGAAAATGATGCAGTTATAATATGGTATTTGCCTCCTACCAAGACATGCTTCAGCCCACCTTTACGGAAAAAGAAATCGCCCATCTTTATCAGCTATTCATGAAACATCCTTCAAGGGCGACAAAGAAGAAATTGCATGTCGTCTACCTGAAAGCCTTGGGCTTGCCGCATCAAGAAATTAACCGCATTGCACGTGTCAGTAGTGATAGCGTGACGCGTTATTTGAAAGCGTATATTGAGGGCGGCCTGGGGGCACTTTGCTCATCGCAGCACTATTGCCCTAGAAGTGCGTTACTGCCACATGCGGAAACACTCAAAACACACTTCAAAACCAATCCGCCGCATACCGTTGCTCAAGCGGCTTATGAAATTGAAGCGATCGTTGGGATTAAGCTAGCCCTTAGCGCTTGTCGCGATTTTATGCGCAAGCATTTAGGCATGAAATGCCGGAAAATGGCGGTGATCCCTTCTAAAGCCGACCCGGATAAGCAAAGCGAGTTTTTACATGGCAAGCTTGAACCCTTGCTGGAAGAGGAAAAACAAGGCAAGCGTCGTGTCTTTTTTGTCGATGCCGCACACTTTGTCATGGGCGCTTTCTTGGGTATGCTGTGGTGTTTCGAGCGCTTGTTTCTGAAATCATCCGCGGGACGCAACCGTTATAACGTATTGGGGGCGTATAGTGTTCAAGGTTCTGAACTGATTACCATCGCTAATAATACCTATATCAATTCCGATACATTAGTGACATTGCTAACCACCCTCCGTGAAGTGCATGCAGATACGGCTATCACTTTGGTCCTGGACAATGCCCGTTATCAGCGCTGCGACAAAGTGATCAATAAGGCTTTGGAATTGGACATTGACCTTCAATTTTTGCCGCCGTATTCACCTAACTTGAATCTGATCGAACGCTTATGGAAATTCACCAAAAAGCAATGCCTCTACAATCGTTATTACGAGACCTTTTTTGAATTCAAGACTGCCATAGATGATTGTCTTGATAAAGTGAATTCCACTTTTAACGCGCAGGTAAAATCACTCCTAAACCCCAGATTCCAGCTATTCCAAAAATCCGCAAATGTGACCGCGTGAAGTATAACAGTCATTCAGTA
>NZ_LUUI01000069.1 GCF_001644015.1 Methylomonas lenta | reverse complement strand
CCGATGGCAAGAAAACGACGTATGCCTATGAAGCGAAGACCAGCCGGTTGAAATCGGTGACCGACGCGCTGGGTCAGAAGAAAACCTTTACCTATGCCAAGGATGATCGCCGGACGGCATTGATCTATAGCAACACCATCAACCCTACGCCGAATGTCAGCTTTAGCTATGATTCTTGGTTCCCAAGACTCGCATCGATGACGGACGGTACCGGCACCACGCAGTACCAATATCAGGCCATAGGACAATTAGGCGCCTTAAAACTGAGCCAAATAGACGGCCCTTTCAACAACGACACCATAGGTTACCAGTACGACGAACTGGGCCGGATGGTGAAACGTACCGTGGACGCCAGTAGCGAAACTTTCGGTTACGACGCGTTGGGCCGTTTGACCAACCACAATAATCCGCTGGGCGATTTTGCCCAAACGTATCTGGGCGAAACCGATCAATTGACCGGTTTACAAGACAGCACCGGTAAAGTTGGCACGAGCTGGCAATACGACGACAACCAGAATGACCGGCGATTATTGGGCATCCAAAACAGCGGCGCGGCTCGCAGCTATGGTTATGTCACCACGCCGGAAAACCTGATCAGCGAAATCAACGAAACCACGACCTTAAGCGGAACCTGGGCAACCAAGGATTACACCTACGCTTACGACGCCGCCGACCGCCTGACTTCGGTGGATGTTTCCAGCGGCGATCAATATGGCTATAGCTATGACGCCGGCGACAACTTGACCGGCATCGACACGCCGAGAGGCAGTGCCGCAATCGCGGTCAACGGCCTGAATCAAATCACTACCGCGAATGCCAAAAGCTATACCTACGACGCCAATGGCAACGTCACCAATGACGGCGCGCGTAACTATACCTGGGATGCGGAAAATCGCTTGGTCAACGTCGCGTTAACCGGGCAACCGGGATTCTCGTATCAGATGACTTACGACGGCTTGGGCCGGCGCATCTCGATCACATCCGATAACGGCGTGATGGCGCCGACGGTCATGCGTTATTTGTGGTGTGGCGATAGTTTATGCCAAGCCCGCACGGCTACGGATGCCGTGGCACGGCGTTATTATCCCGAAGGAGAGATCAGAATCGCCGGCAATGCGCGGCTTTATTATGCCCGCGATCATTTAGGCTCGGTGCGTGACGTGCAGGTGATGACGACCGGTGCCAGGATAGGTTCGTTCGATTACGATGCCTACGGTAAGTTGATCCAAAAGGCAGCGCCGATTACGCCGGATTT
>NZ_LUUI01000068.1 GCF_001644015.1 Methylomonas lenta | reverse complement strand
CGCCGATTACGCCGGATTTCCTGTATGCGGGGATGTTTAACATACAGGGCGTTGGGCTGCATTTAACCAACTACCGGGCTTATGATCCCGATACCGGGCGATGGGTATCGAGGGATCCGATTATGGAAAACGGGGGCGTTAATCTTTACACCTATGTGGGGAATAACCCGCTAAGATATGTCGATCCTCTAGGTTTAGAGGCGACAGTCATTGCAAATCCGCTACCCACAGGTGGATTCAGTTTCACTGCCACTGGTACAGGTCTTGACGGCAGCATTAATGGTACATTCAACACCGGAACTACTAATTTCAACCAAATTCAAGAAGGCACATATTCTGTAACGCCGAGACCAGCTCTGCCTGACACTTTAATAAACTCGCTACTTAACCGAAATCAATATGCTGGTCGGCCTACCATTTCAAATACAAGTGATTGGAACACTATTCGTTATCCAGATGGCTCAGTAACAAAAGGCGCTCAGATTCATCCAGGCCGCAATGGGACCAACCAGGGTACTTCGCTTGCGTGTATGGTTACAGACCAGCCGACGTACAACTCTCTTAATAAATTATTCCAGGATAATTATAACAATGGCGGCGTCAAGCTCATTGTCAATCCAGCACCTGCTCAATAATTTATGAAGAAAAACATCATCCGTATAACCTCAGTTATTATTATGGCTTTGCTATTTACGCTAAGTAGTTGGTCTTGGAGATGGGTTATTTTTCATGGATGGTCGGCTGTAACTTTAGCCGACCATCTCCTGACTGGCGGTAATCCGACCATTGAAGACAGGTTCATTGATTACACAATTTATACTGCAAGTGGTTGCGTAGTATTTTCTACAAACAACGAAGACAAGGTAATGGTTTATTGTCCTCATGGAGTGCCTGATGATGCTGGAAAAATTGGTCCTTTAGAGCATATAATTGGGCCTTGGTATCGTCAAATAACATAACGGAACACAAAGGGGGTCAGGTCTTTCATTTTGCAATTATTAAATCAAAAACCGTAACATGGCTATTATATGTTTTGCTTTATTGAAAGACCTGAGCCTTTTCTTTGTGACGGCTAAAACTTACACCGATGGCAAGAAAACGAC
>NZ_LUUI01000067.1 GCF_001644015.1 Methylomonas lenta | reverse complement strand
TAACTTAATGGCATTGAGGGCAAAGGTAGGCACAGCCCCAAGCAACGCGAGCAGGAAGGCCGAAAAGGCTACGCGGCTGGATTCGAAGGTTTGATCGACTACTTCAATGCACTGTTGCCTAATAACGAATTTATTGGCAAAGCGCTGCGGCGGGACGTGCCAATGTACCCAAGTTTGGCCGTACGCGAATTGGTGGCCAATGCGTTGATTCACCAAGATTTTCGATTACTGGTGCAGGACCCATGGTGGAAATATTTTCCGACCGGATGGAAATCACCAATCCCGGCTTGCCCTTGGTCAAAACCGAGCGTTTTTTGGATAGCCCTCCACGATCACGAAACGAAGCGTTGGCGTCGTTGATGCGTTTAATCGGTATTTGCGAGGAACGCGGCAGCGGAGTCGATAAAGTGGTTTTCGAAACCGAGATTTACCAGTTACCGGCTCCCAGTTTCGAAACGGCGGAAGAATCTACGCGGGTTGTACTATTTGCCCACAAAGCATACAAACACATGGATAGTCAGGATCGTATCCGCGCCTGTTATTTACATGCTTGTCTGCGTTATGTGCAACGCGATCCGATGACCAATGCCAGCCTTCGTGAGCGTTTTGGCATTGAGCCTGAGAACAGTGCCATGGTTTCCCGAGTCATTAAAGAAACGCTACTGTCTGATTTGATTAAGCCTTTCGATCCAGAACAAGGAAAGCGGCACGCCAAGTACCTGCCGTTTTGGGCTTAGTTCTTATTTGATGGTTATTTGACTAAAACAGATGTTTTAGTAAGGGGCTAAATTTATCTGATTGATTTTACACTAAAAACTTGTCGAGTTCTTTTTGACGGCTATTTGACTGGCCGTTTCTTGCCGACTGTTAGGTTGCCGTAATCGCGCGGCTAAAATTAAGCCTTAGTAAAGAAAAACGCTTTTTTCTTTACTAAGGTTCGGACTAAGTTAAGCAAAAACACGGAAACTTCAATGTCACAAACCACCGAAAAAGCCTTCGAAACCTATGTCGAGCAAATGTTGCTGGCCAAAGGCTGGCAAGCCGGTTCGGTAAAGAAGTGGGATAAGGAACTGGCTTTATTCCCGGCGCAAATTCTCGATTTTATCGCCGCCACCCAAACGCCGTTTTGGGACAGCATGCGCCAGCAGCATGGTGCTAATCTGCAAGCCATGTTGATCAAAGAGCTGGTTAAGGAATTGGCGATTAAAGGCTCGTTGCATGTGTTGCGCCACGGCTTTAAGTTTTACGGCAAGACCTTTCGGTTGGCCTATTTCAAACCGGCACATGGTTTGAATCAAGAGGTGTTGGCGCACTATCAACAAAATCGGCTGACGGTGACCCGGCAGGTGCCCTGTCATCCAGGTGATCACAGTACGCTGGATATGCTGTTTGCGGTTAATGGCTTACCGGTGGCGACCTGTGAACTGAAAAACCCTTGGACTGGTCAGAACTGGCGGCATGCGGTGAATCAGTATCGCAACGACCGTAATCCGCGCGCGCCGTTGTTTGACTTCAAGCAGCGGGCGCTAGTACATTTTGCTGCCGACCCGGATGAAGTCCACATGACCACCCGGTTGGCGGGTAAAAAGACCTTTTTCCTGCCGTTCAATCGTGGCAGTCATCCCGGCGAAATGGTGTGCGGTGCCGGTAATCCGCAGCATCCTTCCGGTTACCGCAGCGGTTATTTCTGGGAAGAGGTGTTGGAGCGCGAGCAGTTTCTGGACATTCTCGGCAATTTTATTTTCATCGAACGCAAAGAAGAGAAAGTCGAAGACGGCAAGGGCGGCAGTCGTTTGCTGCAAAAAGAAGCGGTAATTTTTCCGCGTTATCACCAGCTCGATGCCACCCGGCGACTGGTGGCTGCCGCGCAATTGGAAGGCCCTGGCCAGAACTATCTGATTCAGCATTCCGCCGGTAGCGGTAAGACCAATTCGATTTCCTGGCTGTCGCATCGCTTGGCCAGTTTGCATAATACCGATGACCTAAAGGTGTTTGATTGCGTGATTGTGATTACCGACCGGCAAGTGTTGGACAGGCAATTACAGGATGCGATTTATCAAATCGAACACGCGCAAGGGGTGGTCAAGGCCATCGATCAGGATTCCAAGCAGTTGGCGGCGGCGCTGATTGACGGCACCAAAATCGTGATTACTACCTTGCAGAAATTTCCGTTTGTGTTGCGCGGCTTATTGCATGCCGCTGGCGCTGATAATATCGACGCAGCGGACGAAGCAAGCAAAACGCAAGCCAAAGCCTGGGAAATGGAGATAGCCAAACGGCGTTATGCGGTGATTGTCGATGAAGCGCATTCATCGCAAAGTGGAGAAACCGCCAGAGAACTCAAGTCGATTTTGGGCGGCTCATCCCCTGTTGATCGTTCTGGAGCCGAGGTAGAAAGCTCCCTCTCCTTGCGGGAGAGGGCTGATGACATGGACTCCTCCTCACCCCTTGGCGGTGTCACAATGCACCTGAGAATTTAAACGGGACAAAGAGGAGTCCGAAATGAATCGTAACGTAGTGGGTTTGGATATTGCAAAACAAGTT
>NZ_LUUI01000066.1 GCF_001644015.1 Methylomonas lenta | reverse complement strand
CCTTAACTTAATGGCAGTGTACCGAAGAGCAGCAACCGGTGCTGCCCATACGGAAAATTGAGCAATGTGATAGGGTTGTTTTATCGATGTCTTGGCTTGGGTTTGGCTGATAGTGTGTGTTTTGTTTTAAACGATTGCCGTTTTGGTTGTTGCTTGTCCAGCGGATTTTCGGCTGTTTTAGGCTGATAGCTTGGAATCAGGTGCTGTTTGCCGTTGCCGATCAAATCCGCTCGCCCCATGTCTTTCAGGGCTTCTCGCAGCAACGGCCAGTTTTTCGGGTCGTGATAACGTAAAAACGCTTTGTGAATACGGCGCTGTTTCACGCTACGTGGAATCGGCATGTCCGGTACGTTGCGACCGACTTTATGCAGCGTATCCTTGCCGGAGTGATACATGGCGGTAGCGATAGACATCGGTGAGGGTAAAAAGGCCTGTACCTGATCGGCTCTAAAGCCGTTGCGTTTCAGCCATAAGGCCAGATTCAGCATGTCTTTATCTTCGGTGCCGGGATGGGCGGCGATGAAGTAAGGGATCAAATACTGTTCTTTGCCGGCTTCTTTAGAAAACTTATCAAACATCTGCTTGAAGCGGTCGTAAGTGCCCATGCCCGGTTTCATCATTTTCGACAGCGGGCCTTGTTCGGTGTGTTCCGGAGCGATTTTTAAGTAACCGCCGACATGATGCGTGACCAGTTCTTTCACGTATTCCGGCGTCTCCACGGCAATGTCGTAACGCAAACCGGAAGCGATAAAGATTTTCTTGATGCCCGGAAGCTTACGCGCCCGGCGATACAGTTTAACCAGCGGGGTTTGGTCGGTATTCAGGTTTTGACAGATGCCGGGATACACACAGGATGGTTTGCGGCAGGAGGCTTCGATTTCCGGATCTTTGCAAGCCAGTCGCCACATGTTGGCGGTCGGGCCGCCTAAGTCGGAAATATGGCCGGTGAAGTTGGGTGATGTGTCGCGGATGGCTTCGATCTCGCGGATGATGGAATCTTCCGAGCGGTTTTGAATGATGCGGCCTTCGTGCTCGGTAATCGAACAAAAGCTACAGCCACCGAAGCAGCCGCGCATGATCAGCACCGAATGCTGAATCATTTCAAAGGCCGGAATATTAGATTTACCGTACTGCGTATGCGGCAAACGTGAGTAGGGCAGGTCGAACACGCCATCCATTTCCGGCGTCGTCAACGGCAGCGGCGGCGGATTGATCCACACTTCGCGACTGCCGTGACGTTGAATTAAAGCACGGGCGTTGCCGGGGTTGGTTTCACCGTGCATCACCCTGGAAGCATGGGCATACAGAATCGGATCGTCTTTTACCGCTTCGTAATCCGGCAGCCGGATCACGGTTTGCGCGCGCTGTTTGTTGGCGATGGGTTTGAACTGAATTACCTTTTCATCACTATTCAAAAAAGGCTTTTCATCGGCAGCACCGGTTTTTGACCCTCCCTGGTCGTCGCATGCCGGCTGTTCCTGATACGGACTTTGATGCACGATGACCGCGCCGGGTTTGTCGATATCGGTAGAGTCTTTTTCCATCCAGCCCAGCGGCACTTGTTTGACAAAATGCACGGTGCCGCGGATGCCTTTTAAGTCATGAATATTTTCGCCTTTGGCCAAACGGTGGGCGATTTCGACAATCTGCCGCTCGCCGTTGCCGTATACCAATAAATCGGCTTTGGCATCCAGAATGATCGATTTACGTACCTTGTCCGACCAATAATCGTAATGCGCAATCCGGCGCAGGCTAGCTTCGATGCCGCCGATGATGATGGGGACGTTTTTAAAGGCTTCCCGGCAACGGTGCGAATACACATTGACCGCTCGATCAGGTCGCTTGCCGGCCGAACCGTCGGCTGTGTAGGCGTCATTGGAGCGAATCTTTTTATCCGAGGTATAGCGGTTGACCATGGAATCCATGTTGCCGCCGGTGACGCCGAAAAACAACTTGGGCTGGCCAAGTTTCTTAAAATCGTCGGCGCTATGCCAATCCGGTTGCGAAATAATCCCCACCCGGAATCCCTGGGCTTCCAATACCCGGCCCACCACCGCCATGCCGAAGCTGGGATGGTCGACATAAGCATCGCCCGTGACCAGAATGATATCGCAGGCATCCCAGCCCAGTTGTTGCATTTGCTCCATGCTCATCGGCAGTTCGGGGGCCGGTCCAAAACGTTGGGCCCAGTACTTTTTGTAGCCGAAGATATTGGCTGCGTTGTGATTCACTTATTTATTACCCGATTGATTGCGCTGGTATTGTTGCGTTTGATGTCTTGAATAAAAGTAGGAAACTCCAGTTGATACTGTTGTTCCAGGCGTATGGCATTTTCGCTTAAGGCTTTCATGCTGAGTTTGGGGAAGTCTTCGGCAAAGGCAAAACCGATGATATTCCCGCGAGTGCGTACCGGCAAAAACAGCATGCGCCCGCCAAATACCCGACCGAGATTCCAGGTAACTTGTTTGAACAGGGCTTTGTCGGTACCCCATAAATTAATTACCAACAGACCGTTTTTAGTTAATAAGGTTCGACAGTTATCGAAAAAGAGCTCGCTACTGACTTCCGGCGCCATGCCGGCGTGGTCGTAGGCATCGATCATCACCAAGTCATATAATCCATCATGAGCCCGGCTTTGTTGCAGTACATGTTGCGCCCCGCAACCGATCTTGATTTTCAGGCGTGGATCGAAGGGTAATGCAAAATGACTGCGCGCCACTTTTAACACACTGCTGCGAAATTCCACCACTTTTAACCGGCAATCGCTAAATTGATGCAGCATGAATTTGGCGATAGTGCCGCCACCCAGGCCTATCATTAACACGTCTTTGGGGGCATCGTTAAATAGCAACAAGGCCATCATGGCCCGCGCATATAGGGAATGCAAACGGTTGGGGTCGGACAACAACATGGTGCTTTGGCGGGAGTGCGAGCCGAAATGCAAGGCTCTAACACCTTCTTTATCAACGATTTCTATGATGCCTTCGTCATCATGGCTTTGGTGCACAACCAGACCGTCATATTTATACATGCGATACGGCGAATGGTGAAAAGTGCCTATTTTCCTTGAAAATCCGTCGCTTGTCTTGTTATTAGTTTTGTACTGTCTGGTTTCGTAGGTATATGAGCTGTAGAAGTGATTGATTTCTTGTTGGTCGTGTGATTTTTTTCATCCGGTAGGATTAAGCGAAATTGATTAAATAATAGGGGTGTCTGAAATGCTCAACTTGGCTGAGGTAATCTAAGGATTCCGCGAAACCATCCCAGCTCCGATGCTGCCTTACCCTACCTCCTGCGCCCATGCAAGTCGAACCGCATATACCGATGACGGCCATTTTGTTGTTACTGATGCAGCGTTATAATCAGGTTTTATCTTGCGGCTAATGCCTTAGCAGCAAGCGAGCGGTTATTCTAGGTGGTGGGTACTGTCAGAAGCGAAATGAGGTTGAATTTTTTTGGACAATAAAAAACCCGCTAAGTTAAGTAACTTGCGGGTTTTTAAACTGCTTTGCACCTTGGTGGATGCTTGATTGGCGGAGAAAGAGGGATTCGAACCCTCGATACGTTGCCGTATACACACTTTCCAGGCGTGCGCCTTCGACCGCTCGGCCATCTCTCCGGATATCTATTTCAGCCGCGCATTATCAATCAAAAGCAGAGTTTGTGCAATGTTGTTCGTGGTTTAAATTGTAAATTCGCGATTTTTCAGCCTAAGAGTACATTTGGACGCAGGTTTAGACAGAAAATATTTTCATCAAAAATCTAGCTTTAGCTAAGAATTGGCGATCGATGAATAACTGGTGGTACATTGCAGGAAAATTGTGATGGTTGATTACCAAGGGGTTGCAGATGGGGGTAAATGAGTGGTCCAAATTAAATGTACTCGCCGAAATCGATGCTAAAGCAGAAGTAAATTCTCTATTGCGGCGCGATATTCATGCGCATCCGGAATTATGTTTTGCAGAAGAACGTACGTCTGATTTAGTTGCTAATAAATTGGCAGAGTTGGGCATATCTGTTCATCGCGGTTTAGGTAAAACCGGTGTAGTGGGTATGCTGAAAGCAGGTAATTCGGAGCGCTCGATAGGTTTACGGGCCGATATGGATGCCTTGCCGATTCTAGAACAGAATAATTTTACTCATGCTTCTGTTTATCCCGGCAAAATGCATGCTTGCGGGCATGATGGCCACACAGCCATGTTGCTGGCGGCAGCCGACTATCTTGCCAAGCATTCTAAGTTTGATGGTACGGTGTATTTGATTTTTCAGCCGGCGGAAGAGGGTGGTGGTGGCGCAGATGCCATGATCAAGGATGGATTGTTTGAGTTGTTTCCGATGCAGGCAGTTTATGGCATGCATAATTGGCCGGGTATCCCTGCGGGACAATTTGCCGTCAGCCCGGGGCCAGTGATGGCAGCATTTGATAGCTTTCGTATTGTCATACGTGGCAAAGGCTGTCATGCCGCGTTACCGCATTTAGGTTTAGACCCGGTGCCGGTTGCTGCGCAAATTATCATGGCTTTTCAGACTATTCTAACCCGCAGTGCCAATCCACTGGATGCCGGCGTACTCTCGGTTACCACTGTACATGTCGGCGAAGCAACCAATGTGATTGCCGATAATTGTGAAATGACTGGCACGTTAAGAACTTTTTCGACCGAGCTGATGGAATTAGTGCAGCAACGCATGCAAGATATTGCGCGTCATACCTGTATGGCGTTTGGTATGGAATGTGATGTTGAGTTTACTAAAGGTTATCCGGCCACCGTCAATCATCCTGAGCAGGTTGCTTTGTCCCGACAAGTGATGACCAGCATCGTGGGTGATGATAATGTACTTGAGCAATTACCGGTGATGGGGGCAGAAGACTTTGCTTTTATGCTGCAAGTCCTGCCGGGTAGTTATTGTTTTATTGGCAACGGCGAGGGCGATCACAGAAACGTAGGGCATGGAGCTGGTCCTTGTATGCTACACAATGCCAGTTATGATTTTAATGATGACATTTTGCCGCTGGGTGCGACTTACTGGGTTAAGTTGGTAGAAGCCAGTCTGGCTGTGGCCTAGCGTGATGAGGTTGGAACTAGCTTAACATCGCGCGGATGTGTTCAATTTCATCCTTCACCTGATCCAGTATGTTGATACTTAAATCGGCGTCCAGATTGCCGGCAGCCAGTTTTTTATAAGCCGGTAAATCATCCATTTTCGGCATTTTTTTGATGTCGATTTTGCCGATATAGCTGTGTAATTGCGAGATCATCACGATGTCACTGTAAGTTGCCTGCGGGCCGCTGTCGCGAAACCAATTTTCCGCATTGATAACCACATCTTCAAAGTCGGTCGGGAAATCCCATTTACGGATAATTTGCACACCAATGTCACTACGCAACTCACGCACGGTTTCAGCCAGATCCAGGGGGGATGCCAGAATATCCGGTTGACGGTCGGCGTAAGCCAGTATGGGTACGATGCCAATGTCGTGAATCAGTCCCGCCAGCATGGCGCGATCCGGGTCAAAGCCGGGGGTTTTATGCGCCAGCACTGCGCTGATGGCGGCGACATGACTGCTGTGCGCCCACAGTTCCTGCATTTTGCGGCGAATAATGCCGGATTTGGCGTTGAACACGGCTTTTAAGGCAAATACCGTAATGATGTCCTGAGAAGCTTTCAATCCTAAGCGGGTCAAAGCTTCAGGGCAGCTTTCGATTTTGCGTCGACCGCGATACAGCGGGCTATTGGAAATCTTGATCAGCCTGGCGGTAATGCTGGGATCGATTTGCACCACGCGGGCAATTTTGCTGCTGTTGGCGCTAGGTTCATTGATGGCACGGCGAATCTTTACTGAAACATCCGGGATGGTCGGTAAAGCCAGTTTGTCTGATTGCATGTATTTAAAGCAATCCAGATATAAACGGTTTTTTGCCAGCTTGCTGGATTTGGGATCTGGAATGGCCTCTGTCATCGGCGTTTGCTTTATTCGGACAAGCGAGCAGGGATTGGTTTAAAATTTACAGTCTTTTTATCTACAGACCGCATCATGACTATCACTTCGCCGGATGTTATCACAACCCTGACCCGTATCAGAGACTATATTCGCTGGGGCGCCAGTCGCTTTGCTGAGCATGAGATATTTCTCGGGCATGGCACCAGTACGCCGCTTGATGAGGCGGCCGCGATTGTTTTGCATACCTTGCATCAACCGTATGATCTGGCTAATGCCTATCTGGATGCAGTGCTGACCTTGCCGGAAAGAGAAGCCGTGCTTGGTTTGCTTGAGCGCCGAATCAAGGAGCGTAAACCTTCAGCTTATTTGACTCACGAGTCCATTTTTGCCGGCCTGTCGTTTTATGTCGACGAGCGGGTATTGGTGCCGCGTTCGCCGATCGCCGAATTGATAGCCGAACGCTTTGAGCCTTGGATCGAAGAAGACCAAGTATTCAATATTCTGGATTTATGTACGGGTAGCGCCTGTATTGCCATAGCTTGCGCCTATGCTTTTCCGGATGCGCAAGTCGATGCCGTGGAATTGTCCGACGACGCATTAGCGGTAGCCAATATCAATATCGACAAACACGACATGGCGGATCAGGTAGAACTTTACCAGTCCGATTTATTCAACGATTTACCGGCCAAACCCTACGATATTATTGTTAGCAACCCGCCTTATGTGGCGATCAGCGAATGGGAAAGTCTGCCTAAAGAATTTCATGCCGAACCCGAAATGGGCTTTACCGGTGGTGACAGTGGCCTGGATTTGGTGATACGTATTTTAGTAGATGCCAAGCAATATCTGGCCGAGCAGGGCATACTGATTATTGAAGTTGGCAGCAGCGCCCAAACTCTACAGGAACTATTCCCAAGCGTGCCTTTTCAGTGGCTGGAGTTTGAACATGGTGGCGATGGCGTCTTTTTATTGACGGCAAGCCAAGTCAACGAATACCACTCTTTATTTGCAAGCATGGGTTAAACATGTCAGGAAACAGCATAGGAAAATTATTTACCGTCACTACTTTTGGCGAGAGCCATGGTTTGGCATTGGGTGCAATTGTCGATGGTTGCCCGCCGGGCTTAGCCTTAACCGAGGCGGACCTGCAAATTGATTTGGACAGACGCAAACCCGGTACGTCCCGGCATACCACACAACGCCGCGAAGCCGACGAGGTGAAAATCCTGTCCGGCGTGTTCGAAGGCAAAACCACCGGCTGTCCGATAGGTTTGTTGATTGAAAATACCGATCAGCGCTCGAAAGATTATTCCAAAATTGCCGAAAGCTTTCGACCCGGTCATGCCGATTACACTTATCAGCATAAATACGGCTTTAGGGATTATCGCGGCGGTGGCCGATCCTCAGCCCGAGAAACTGCGATGCGGGTGGCTGCAGGCGCAATTGCCAAAAAGTATTTGTTCGAGCAATACGGCATTCAGGTGCGTGGCTATTTATCGCAATTGGGCCCGGTCAAGATCGAACAATTCGATTGGGATGAAGTGCCAAACAATCCGTTCTTTTGCCCGGATGTGAATAAAGTGGCTGAAATGGAAAGTTATATGGATGCCTTGCGTAAGGAGGGTGAATCCATCGGTGCCAAGATCGAGGTGATTGCCAGCCAGGTGCCACCCGGTTTGGGCGAACCGATTTTCGATAGGCTGGATGCTGATTTGGCGCATGCCTTGATGAGCATCAATGCAGTAAAAGGCGTGGAAATCGGCGACGGATTTGCTTGTATCGATACCAAAGGTACCAAGTTTCGAGATGAAATTACCCCGGAAGGTTTTTTAAGCAATCATGCCGGCGGCATTTTAGGCGGCATTTCCAGTGGCCAAGACATCATCGCCCGTATCGCCCTAAAGCCTACCTCCAGTTTACGTTTGCCGGGTCGCAGCATTAACAGCAAAGGCGAAGCGATTGAAGTGGTCACCGAAGGTCGCCACGATCCTTGCGTAGGCATACGCGCCACGCCAATTGCTGAAGCTATGATGGCGATTGTGTTGATGGATCATTTGCTAAGACAAAGAGCGCAAAATTTGCACGTTGATTCGGGCTTGCCCGTTTTACGGTAAATGAGCCTGCCTTACTGGCGCTTATCCGGTTTTTACTTTTGTTACTTTGCAACCCTGGGGGCATTTTTGCCCTTTTGGAGTTTGTATCTAAAACAAATCGGTTTTGTCGCTACCGAAATTGGCGAGCTGACGGCCATGTTGGTTGCGACCAAAATCATCGCCCCTCATCTGTGGAGCTGGTTAGCGGATAGAAATGGCCGTTGTTTGCGGCTGATACGCATCACCTCTTTTTTCTCCATGTTATTTTTTGCCGGTTTTTTGTACCGGCAGGATTATCAATGGGTGGCTGCGGTGACGGTCGCATTTAGTTTTTTCTGGAATGCTACCTTGCCGCAATTTGAGGCGGCAACCTTGCTGCATCTGAAAGCCGAACCACAGCGTTACAGTCGGATCAGATTATGGGGCTCGGTGGGCTTTATCGTTGCAGTGCTCGGGATAGGCCGCTTGCTGGATGACTTCAACATAACCTATTTACCCTGGGTTATCACCAGCCTGTTGGCTATGAATTGGTTGATGGCTTTGCTTACCCCGGAAGCCTTGGCTATGCGTGACAGCAAGTCTGCCGGCAGTGTGTTTAAAGTATTGTTTAAACCCGAGTTACTGGCTTTTTTTGCCGTCTACATGCTGTTACAGGTGGCGCATGGGCCGTATTATGTTTTTTATTCCGTCTACCTGCAGCAGCATGGTTACACAGCTACCATGACAGGTTTATTGTGGGCCTTGGGTGTCTGTGCGGAAATTTTTGTGTTTTTCTGGATGTATAGCTTGCTCAAATTCGTGAGTTTGCGCGGCCTGTTGCTGGGTAGTCTTGCGCTGAGTATGCTGCGCTGGTTAATGATTGCCTATGGCGTTGAATCGCTGACCATAATTCTAGCTGCACAGGTGTTGCATGCCGCTAGTTTTGGTGTGGCACATGTGGTGGCGATACAGTTGCTGCACCGATATTTTGGTGATCAGCATCAAAGCAAAGGTCAGGGTTTGTACAGCAGTCTCAGTTTTGGCTTGGGCGGCATGCTGGGCAGTTTTTACAGTGGTTATTTATGGGACTTAATAGGCGGAAGTTTGGTGTTTGTCATAGCAGCTTTGGCCAGCGGTTTGGCTTTGCTGATTGCCTTTATTGGCGTGGCTCGGCAAAAGTCACCGACATTGAGTTAAAATCGTCGTAATAGAATTTTGAGGAAATAGTAGGTGTTTGAAATCATTAAAAACGGCGGCTGGATGATGTTGCCGATTATTTTATGTTCCATTGCTGCGATGGCGATTATCGGCGAGCGTTTATGGTCTTTACAACGCAAGCGTATCATTCCGACCGAATTGGTGCCGTATATCTGGCAATTACATCGC
This sequence comes from Methylomonas lenta, assembly GCF_001644015.1. GTDB lineage: Bacteria > Pseudomonadota > Gammaproteobacteria > Methylococcales > Methylomonadaceae > Methylomonas > Methylomonas lenta. The sequence goes on along the minus strand of NZ_LUUI01000066.1, from coordinate 69,531 downwards.
GACAATAAACTGGACGATGCCGCCATTCGCCGCATAAAACTCAGCTCTCCGCTAGGCACGATATTGGCCGCCGGTTTGGCCAACCGTAAACACGGTCGTGAGATCATGAAAAGCAGTATCGAAGAAGTCGGCCGTCAAGTGGCGCATGATCTGGAACATTATTTAAATGCGCTGGGGAGTTTAGCCGCCGTTACGCCTTTACTGGGCTTGCTAGGTACAGTCGATGGCATTATCCGGGTGTTTTCGGATATTGCAGTCGGTGGCATGGGCGATCCGGGTGTTTTGAGTGCTGGCATTTCCGAAGCCTTGATTTGTACGGCATCCGGTTTGACAGTGGCGATCCCGAGTCTGTTTTTTCATCGTTATTTCGAGCGCCTGGTGGATGATCATGTGGTGCGGATGGAAGTGGAGTCGCTACGCTTGCTCGACATCATGCAAGGCAATCGCGAGGACATTTAATGGATTTTCGCCGCAAAAAACGCGCACCGGTGGAGATTGGTTTAATCCCCATGATCGACGTGTTGCTGGTGCTACTGTTTTTTTTCATGGTGGCGACCACCTTTCGTCATCACACTGATTTAAAAATCAATCTGCCGGCAGCTAACGGTGAGGACATTGATCAATCCGCAAGCAAGGCTATCAATTTATTTATCGATGCCGAGGGTAAATACGCTATCGCCGCAGAAGATGGCAAGCCACAGCCGTTAGCGGAACAGAACTTGCCGGCGCTGAAAAATGCCCTGGCCAATTTTCCTGCCGAGTCGCGCCAACTGCCGTTTATCATCAGTGCAGATGGCAAAACACCGCATCAAGCCGTGGTGAGCGCGCTGGATATTGCCAGTCAATTGGGCTTTCATCATGTAACGTTTGCCATCAATCCACCGGATAAAGAATGAAAAAGACCCTGACACGCTGGCTTGAGGATGCCTGGTATAAAGAAATGTATATTTCCGCCTGGTTCATGCCGATTTCGATGATCTATGTCGATGTCATGCGCTTTAGGCGATTTTTGTACCGGGTGGGGATTAAAAAATCCAGCCGTTTGCCGGTACCGGTCATTATCGTCGGTAACCTGACCGTGGGAGGGACTGGGAAAACACCGTTGGTGATCTGGTTGGTGGCGTTTTTAAAACAGCAAGGTTATAAACCCGGCGTTATCAGTCGCGGTTATGCCGGCAGCAGCAGTCAAACCCCGCAAGCGGTTACTATTGATAGCGACCCTGCCTTGGTAGGCGATGAACCGCTGGTTTTGGCGCGCCGGTGCGCTTGCCCGATAGTGATAGGCGTCAACCGGCCTGCGGCCGCACTGCAATTGTTGGCCAACAACGATTGCGACATCATTATCTCCGACGATGGTTTGCAGCATTACGCTTTGCAGCGCGATATCGAAATTGTAGTCGTCGACGGCGAGCGCCGCTTTGGTAATGGCTATTGCCTACCGGTGGGGCCGTTACGCGAACCGCCGGAGCGGGTTAATACAGTTGATCTGGTGGTGGTTAACAGCCCGAAAGAATTGCTGGATGGCGAGTTTGCCATGCAATATCAGGGTGACAGCCTGATTAATCTGCAGAACGGTGAGCGTAAATCTTTGACAGAATTTGCTGGCAAACAATGCCATGCCTTGGCCGGTATTGGCAATCCAAGTCGATTTTTCACCCAACTGGCCGCTGCCGGGCTGAATTGTGAAACACAAGCATTTCCCGATCATCATGCGTTTAGCGCCGACGATGTTAAATTTAATGATGACAAACCGCTGATCATGACCGAAAAAGACGCGGTTAAATGTACCGGTTTTGCCCAGCCGCATTTCTGGTATTTGCCGGTCGATGCCGTATTGCCTGAAACCTATTCCGAACAATTACTTACATTACTTAAAGATAAAACTCATGGACAAAAAATTGCTTGATATCCTGGCCTGCCCATTATGCAAAAGCCCGCTGATTTACCATAAAGAACAGCAAGAGCTGATTTGCAAAGCGGACAATTTGGCTTTTCCCATTCGCGACGACATTCCAGTCATGCTGGAAGATGAAGCCCGCCAACTCAGTTTCGAAGAAAGCCAAGCTCTGCACAAATGAGCGCAGGGTTTAAAGTCGTTATTCCGGCGCGTTATGGTTCGACCCGCTTGCCCGGTAAGCCATTGCTGGACATAGCCGGCAAACCGATGATAGCTCATGTCTGCGAACGTGCGCTGGAAGCTAAAGCCGAGCAAGTGGTAGTGGCTACCGACGATCAGCGTATTTTTGATACGGTCAGTGCGTTGGGCTTACAGGTGGTGATGACCGATCCTGAGCATCAATCCGGCACCGAACGTATCGCCGAAGTGGCGGACAAACTGGGCTGGCAGGCAGATGATATCGTGGTGAATCTGCAAGGCGACGAGCCCTTGATTCCGCCAGATTACATTCGCGATGTGGCTACAGCATTGGCCGGACAATCTCAAGCCGGGATTGCCACGCTGGCAGCAAAAATTCACGACTCGGATGAAATTTTTAATCCCAATGCCGTGAAAGTGGTGCTGGATAAAAACGGCTATGCGCTGTATTTCAGTCGTGCACCGATACCGTGGGAGCGAGCTACTTTTCCGGATCGGCATGATGAATCAGCCAGCGCTTTACCCCATCTACGCCATATAGGCATGTATGCCTACACAGTCGGTTTTTTACAGCGATATTGCAGCTGGAACGCATCGCCGCTGGAAAGCGTGGAATCTCTGGAGCAATTGCGGATTTTGTGGCATGGCGAAAAAGTGCTGGTCAAAATCGTTGAACAAACCCCGGAAGCCGGTGTAGATACCGAAGAGGATTTGTGGCGGGTGGCTTTGAGTTTGGGGCAGGTTTAGGTAGCCAAGATTCAAGTCAGGAATAACCCAGCGCACAAGTAAGTCAAAGCGTTTCCGGTATTTAATTTTACCAGAAATGCTCATCGGATCATTCTGTCCAGGCTATAAGAAAAATAAAATGTCAATAAACTCATTAACTTCGTCTGAAAAAATTATTGCGCATGCTGCCGCAGGTACTGCTCTAACGATAGCGGCGGGCCACGCTTCAGCTTCTCTCGATAAGTTTGCCACTTGGTTCTTAACCGCATTCGGAGCAAGTCTAGCGCTTATATTGTCAAATATTAATGACGTCTCGGGCTTCATTTCGCTCCACACTATTGCTTGTGTTGCTTATCTATTTCTTTGGGCAAGTATTTTTTGTTTGGTCCAGAGGTATATCGCTATGGTTATCGGCTGTGGAGCATCTTCCGCTAAAGAATGCAGGGAGATTGGGGAGAAATTTGTACATATGGACGTAGATGAATTTATTGTGCAGATGAAAGCGGGAATGCCGGGGCTATTGCGTCTTTTCTCTAATAGTATGTTGGATGCAATATCGAAAGGTGACTTCGTTGCTGGAGGACGATTATTTCTTCGGCTCACACTGATTCAGGGGCTATTTGCCTCTATAGAAGTTATCGTGTTATTGGTTGCACTCAGTCAAATAGTTAATGAAATTAGTACGTAGGCTTAATACAATTAAATTTTATCATTCCCACGCTCCAGCGTGGGAATGCAGCTTTAGACGCTCTGCGTCGTCTTGCAAAAACAATGATTCGTTATTTAGGGCCGTAGGTTGGGCTGAATGCAATGAAGCCCAACATTTATCTTTCGATGCCTGGTTTATCCCAATAAATAAAGGCAACCATACAAAGAATTGCCTGAACATCTTCACGCCATTTGAGGGTGATACCCTATTGATTGGCCTTATTCAACACTGCACACTATGAGCATAGAGGAATGTTGCCAGCGAATTGGGCTGATGTGATTACGGATGTTTCCTCAGTGGGCGAGCGCTGATTTCTTGGGCTTGCTTACGTCAGCCCAACAACCTACGCGATTTCACCCTAAACCTTCAGATTAGCCATCGTTTTGAGCGTCAGGCCGCTTTTCCAACACCAGAGCATCGTGTTTATCGGAAAAGACTTCAATCAATTCGCCGGCCAGGGTTTGGCCGTCCCAGGATTTTTTGAGTATGCCGTGGTGTTTAAAGCGGTCGCTGTAAACCGGTTCCAGATTAAAAGTTAAGCTGCGACCGTCTACCTGGCCTTCGCCGCGCTCGAAAACCTTTTGCAGGTTGACATCGATGCGTTCGATTTTGACCTGTTTGTCTTGCTGGGTAATCAATAAATAATCTCCACCATCAAAATACCATTGCCCGGAAAAATCCGCCGGCTGCCGGCTTAGCCAAATTGCCGTGCCGGCCAGAGCGAGCAGGGCAGCGGTTGTATAAAGAATCATTCGATATAGGCGCGAACTGTTTTTAAGCGGTTTGACGTAATTTTTAATGTAGCCAATCAACTTGCCGACGTCTTGTTCCCAGCGGCTGTCGCTCAATTCAACCGCTTGCCGATAGGCCAGCGAGGAGAGGTCGGTCGGTAACTCGGTTATGTGCGGCATCTGTGCACCGTTGACCAAAAGTGGGATGATCTGAATGTCACGCTGCAAGGCCGTTTCGATTTCCAGCCGCACAAAATCCTCGGCATCGTCCAGTCGGCGCTGGCCGTTTTCGTCCGTGAGCTGTAACCAGTTAGGACCGATCACCACCAGAAACACATCCGCACCGGATAAATTGGCTTGGATGGATTCGGCAAAATTCTGCCCGGGGCTGATGTCGTCAAAATCCCTGAAAATTTGCTGGTCGCCAAAGGTTAGCGTCAAGCGATCGGCCAGTCGGCCGGAATAACCGCCGCTGTCATCGCGGCGATAGGAAATAAAGATTTTGTTCATCTGTTACTCCTGGAGGTGAGCTGTGGCGAATACCATTTCATTAAATCGGACTTTGAGCAAGAGCGTTGTATGTCGATTGGATGGGTTGATAATGCACGGCTTGATAATGCACGGCTTGTGAAGGTCATACTCATACATAAGTCGGCGTCGAAATCCTGGACATGATTTCGCAAGTGCCGGCAACGGCATGGCAGTCGTCACCATCTGAATGATGATAAAAGTTAATCTAATTTAACAGCGATTGCCCTGATGACTCTACTCCTTTGCCTTGACAAAACTTAGGCTAGACTTAAAGCTCATATTCAAATATTAGCGCAAACATAGCCAAAATAAATATCACACACTACTCTAAACCTATGTGGGGCAAATGAGTTTACTGTATTGCCTGTCAAACGGCTCATTCGCGTTTTTAAAGTTGTGGATTTGTGTGCGATAGCGAACCGACTTGGGGTTATAACCCTGTTATTTTAAAAAAGACAGGCAGCTTGGCTTTCGGTTCTCGCATTAGGTAACCTCTTAAATTTGGTTTTTAAACATGACTATAAACATTGAGCACCGAAAAAAAATGTCCATCAAACTCGAGTTAAGGAATGGCGAAAATATTCTGGTCTGAGTCGCTGGACTCAGGCAACTTCAGCTGAGCGAGATAATGGATAAATTCCAAACAACCAGATCGGGTTCTACTGACTTACAGCTAGTCGGCGCCTCAGCCGGCGGCCTGGAGGGCTTGGAGCAGTTTTTTGCCCAGGTTCCGGCTGTCAGCGTGGTGGCGGATGTCGCCGCGCCGCCGCAGCTGCAGTAAGATACCTTGGTGGTTTTGAGCACACTGGTGTTCGTGCAAAAGCAGCTCAGGGCAAGTGACGAGCGTTGGTTCAAGGTGAGGATCATGCCCTACCAAGCCCGGGACAATTTAATCGATGGCGCAGTAATTACCTTTATCGATATTTCCGCAACCAAGCAACTGGAAGCCAAATTAAGGAGTACCCATGGATACTGACAGCAAGATTGAGGAATTACGCCAGCGTGCCGAGCGTCAACTCGCCGAAACGCCATCCGGAGACTCGCCCGAATCGCATCAACGACTGTTGCACGAGTTACAAGTGCATCAGATCGAATTGGAGATGCAAAACGAGGCCTTGCAAGAAGCGCGAACCACCGCCGAGCAAGCCTTGGATCGCTATGCCGAGCTGTTCGATTTCGCCCCGATTGCATACTTTAGCTTAGGCGAAGACGGTAAGATTCATCAAACAAACTTTAAGGGTGAGCGTTTGTTGGGTATTGACCGGCTCAAGATAACCGGACGACAATTTGCTGATTTCGTCGCTACCAAATATCGGTCTGTGTTTAAGCGTTATTTGGGAAACGTGTTTGCCCATGCAGGGTCACAGCGTTGCGAGATTATGCTGAGCTTTGATGGTAAATCCAGCTGGATGGCTGTCGAGGCCACGGCCGATTCCAGCCGTAACAGCTGTCTGGTGGCTATGGTGGATATTAGTGAGCACAAGCGTAACCAGCATGAGCTGCAATTGGCGGCGACCATTTATATGGCGATTGAAGAGGCTATAGTGGTGGCCGATACCGATAACCGAATTGTGGCGGTTAATCCTGCTTTCAGCAAATTGACCGGTTATGCAAGCGCAGACGTCATGGGGCAATCGACTGCAATGCTTAAGTCCGATCGTCAGGATCAGGCTTTTTTTTGCGACATCTGGAATTCCTTGAATAAAACCGGCCAATGGCAAGGCGAACTATGGAGCCGGCGTAAACAGGGCGATGATTATCTAGCGCGTTTAGTCATTAGTCCCGTGTATGACAATGCCGGCCAAGCGATCCGACGGGTAGCGATGTTTTCCGACATCACCGAATACCGACGAACCGAAGAAATTATACGCAAACAGGCCAATATCGATCCGCTCACCGGGCTGCCGAATCGGCGTCTGTTTCTGGATCGCCTGCAACAAGCCATCAACAAATCCCATCGTGGCCAGCAAAAGCTAGCGTTGATGTTTCTGGATTTGGATCATTTCAAGGATATCAACGATACCCTGGGACACGATATGGGCGATCGCTTGCTGCAAGAAACCAGCCAACGGCTGCTGAACTGCATCCGTGAAACCGATACCTTGGCACGACCGGGCGGCGATGAGTTCACCCTGATAATGGGTGAACTGCATGAATTAAATAGCGTCAATCGGGTGGCACAAGCCATTTTACTAGCCATGATGACGCCATTTCAACTGCAGGACGAACGGTGCTATGTTTCTGTGAGTATTGGGATTGCCTTGTACCCCGACGATGCCAACACTCTGGAAGAATTACTCAAGAAGGCCGATCAGGCCATGTATACCGCCAAAAAACTGGGACGCAGCCGGTTTTGTTATTTCACGCCGACGATGCAGCAGGCGTCAGAAAGTCGCTTGCGGCTCACCAATGACTTGCGCCACGCCCTGATCGATCAGCAAATCTGGGTGGCTTATCAACCGATTGTGAACTTGGCGACTGGCGAAATCCGCAAAGCCGAAGCGTTGATACGCTGGCAACATCCAACCCGCGGTCTGGTGAGCCCGGCTGAATTCATCCCCATCGCCGAAGAAACCGGCTTGATTACCGAGTTAGGCGCCTGGGTGTTTCATCAGGTAGCCGAACAGGTTTCGAACTGGCGCATTCATCATCATGACCAGTTTCAGATCAGCATCAACAAATCGCCGGCGCAATTTCATAATATCGGACACAAGCTGGCCGATTGGTTCGAGCATTTACAGCGACTGGGGTTGCCGGGTGGCTGTATTGCGGTGGAAATTACCGAAGGGCTATTGCTGGATGCCTCCAGCATCGTTTCCGATAAATTGTTGGCATTTAAAGACGCCGGCATGCAGACCTCGCTGGATGACTTTGGTACTGGCTATTCATCGCTGTCTTATCTGAAAAAATATCAGATAGATTTTTTGAAGATAGACCAGAACTTCGTTTCCAATCTAAGTGCTGGTTCAACCGATATGGCCTTATGTGAAGCTATTATCGTGATGGCGCATGTGCTAGGTATGAAAGTGATTGCGGAAGGCGTGGAAACTGTAGAACAACGAGATTTGTTGCTGAAAGCCGGCTGCGATTACGGCCAAGGTTATCTGTTTTCGAAACCGTTGACAGCCAAGGCATTCGAGAAGTTGTTCTAACTGACAAAAGCTGGGCAGTTCAAGCGACTTTTTTTATAAAAGTATTTCAAAAACTTAAATTCATCAATGCCGCCCGGACTGGATAGCCTGGCAAACCGAGAGACACTCCCGATAGATTTCGAGCTTATCTGAAATGCAGCTATCGGAAAGCTTTGATCTGCGGGCCTAGCTTTTAAGCTATGTACGCTACCGCACCGACTCAGTTCAATTTTGCAGGTATCGTTTCATTTGAGCGTTTGGAAACAGCATTCCTCGCTTTGGGCATGGCTAATTGGGTCATGGCCAACACATCAGGAGATATTTATGAACAAAGATCAAGTGAAAGGCCGTGTCGAAGAAGTCAAAGGAAAAGTCAAAGAAGCCGCTGGCGTAATTCTGGATGACAAGGGGATGGAAATCGAAGGCAATATCCAGAAGAACATCGGTAAAGTTCAATCGGGCTTGGGTGATCTCAAGCAGGATATTGAAAAGGAATAATCAAATCTAGCATTGCTGATCCGTGCAGTTAAGTCTAAAGACTATTACCGCACGGCCAGTCGCAATAAACCCTGTTAAAAATTTTAGAGGAAATACTCGTGAAACTGACCATTATGAAACTCACCGGTTTATGGGCTTGCATCGTCCTAACCTTCTGCTCTTTTGGTGTATATGCGGCGGAAAGTCATTTAGCGCAAGGCCATGTAATCATCGCTGAAAATCAGGAGGCACCCGTGAATAAAGATCAAGTTGAAGGTCGTGTTGAAGAAGTCAAAGGAAAAGTCAAGGAAGCAACTGGTGTATTACTGGATGACAAGGGGATGGAGATCGAGGGTAATATCCAAAAGAATGTTGGCAAAATCCAGTCGGGGTACGGTGATCTCAAACAAGACATTAAAAAAGAATAAAAAACACACGCTACTGATCCGTGCAGTAGGCTACAGGCTTAGTGCAGCAGGGTTGTAAACAGGGACACGCTACTTTGGCGAAAAAATCCGCCAAAGTAGACGTAACTCATGTTAAAGCCGCCCAATAATTCACCTTAGCTAATGTAATCGGCACGGGACGATTAGTCCCTGCTATTAGCTTTGTTACTGAAGATGAACATCAAACATACCGCTGATGATCAGACTGGCCTATTGCTGAGAAAACAACACGGAAGCCGGTCGTCATAATTCTCAGAATATAGTGTGTTGCTGTTTGAAAGTTTATGTTCTGCCGAATAGTGGCTATCTCATGTTTTTTGCTTCAACCAGTATAAAAAATACACTCCGACTATCAATAAGCAGACGGTCAAAGCAGTCCCTAAATCATCGGTTTGGGTGGGTAAATCACCAAGCGGTACCAACGATGATTTGATGAGGTTAGGCCGATGAGCCGCAATCATGGGGGATTGAGCGAAAGCAGGCAGGCTTAAGATTAGAAGCGTGAAAGTGAGAATGGTGTTTCGCATAATGACCTCGCAACGGTTTTAAAAACAAAACCGCACAATGGTAGCGATTCGATTTAATTATAACCGTTAGTTCAATACTGTCTAGCTTTAATTATGGCAATTTTTTAGTTCTAGCCTCAAGATCAAAACAATGATGAATGCGAGTCAGCAGTTTCAACTGCAAGCCATAATATCAATTAGCAGGCTAATACAGTATGCATTTATGCAGACCATTGACCATAATTTTTTTGCCGCTCGATTGCGGCTAAAGATCTTAAATTATCCAAAATCTGCTGAAGTATAGTCGAATCGCTATCAAGTGGCGATACCATATAGGCGGGTAATTTGAATTGCGGGCTATCAGGTATATGAAATAGTTTGTGATCTTTGATCAGTGGTGCGGCGATGCGAATAGGCAAAAAGCAGGAACCGCCATTGCTGATCACTAATTGCACGGCTAGCCAGCCAATATTGACGACCTGGGGCGGGCGTTCCAGATTGGGATAAGCATTGCTGTGTTGGGCGTAGAACCCCGGCCCCCAATCGACGTAGATGTAATCGTCATTAGGCCAGGATTTTTCCGGGTCGGTGGTCAACAATACCAAGGTTTCATCAAATAAATGTTCGACCTTCAGTCCGGGATTGTGTTGCGGTGTATACATCATGCTTATATCTATCGAACCTTCGATTGCCCCGCGCATTAAATCTTCTTCAAAACCGATTTCGCTACGTATTGAAACGTCCGCTACTTGGCTGCGTATGATGCCTATCCATTCCGGTAACAAGGTTTCCCATATGGCAATACGTGCACCGATGGTAACGCTGGCACGATAACGGCTGGGTAAGCCAATGTCGTGGCGTGCTTGTTCCAGGGTTAACAACAATGTTTTGGCGTGACGTAAAAAGCGCCGTCCCGGCAGCGTCAAGCTAGCGCCGGAACGATTGCGCACAAATAAGCTAACGCCCATATACGCTTCCAGGCGCTGTATGCGAGTACTGACTGTCGATTGTGTGACATACAGCCTACTGGCGGCTTCCAGAAAGCTGCCGTTGGCGGCGACGCTTAGAAAAGTTTTGATCTGATCAATGTCCATATGGTTTAGTATCGGATTTATCGATATTAAAGTCCAATATAAATCGTTTGTCTTATATCAACTGAATTCCTATAGTTGTTTAAAACCACAGTCGCGAATTTGACTAGCTGTGATGTGCAACTTTTTGTGGGAGTACAGACGAATGAAAACATCATCTGATATCAGTTTTAATACAAATGGCTGGGGTTTATTCAGCGCCCGCTCAATCAATCTAAGCCTTGTTCTTGCGCTGGCCTTTCTGGTCAGTGGCTGCTGGGCGCCTGGTATTAAACCGCCAATTTCCGACATTAGTAAACTCAATACCATCCTGATTGTTCCGCTCGAATCTCCTCCACTGGAAATCACGCCAGATCCAATTGAAGATCGTATCCCGGCGTACGGAAATTATCACAACATGGCTATCGATTTTCCGCTGGAACAAAAGCTCTATAAAACCTCCGGAGATGTCATGGTTGCCGGTTTGGTCATACAAAGCGACGATGCCGTGGAAGTTAGCATCCAGGATGAGCCAGTGCCGCTACGTCCGGCAATCGGTTCCAATCCAATATGGACACCCACATTGGGTCTTGCTCAACAGGCTTTAACGCAATTGACCCAGCAGAATATTAAGTCTATATTGAGTCGCTATTACTGTAGCTTGCCGCTGGACGACGCAGACCGAAATGCTCATTTAAGCCATTGGCATGATGCGACTTTGGCATGGTATGGACAAAATACGGCTACTGCCGATTATCAATCGTATGCCGGTATTGATGCGGTACTGGAACTGGGATTGGGCAGCTATCGAATCTTTGCCGGCCAGACGTCGCTGCAAGTACTGATGAAGTTGATCGATCCACACACAGGACAGGTGATAGCTCGCACCCGGGTAAAAGCGTATACCACCGAGAATGTGGGAGAAACCAATCTTAATCGGGATAGCGAAACCTTTAAACAGCGTATAGCGCAAATGAGTTCGCAGCTGTTAAAACAAGGCTTGCATGAGTTTGGCTGGCAGCTTTGATAGGCAGGGTTAATGACACCACGACGTGAGTGAATAGACTATGGCTAACAGCGAAGAACAAAAGCTGCAAGGATGGCGCTTTATTTTATTCAACCTCTGTTTAGGCTTAAGCCATGTGTTGGTGATATTTAATGCCGGCGCCTATATCGCTATGCTGCCGCGGGTTGCGGCGGGCCTGGGCATCCCGCCTAGCTTCGCCACCTGGACCCAGACGGATTACATGATAGGGCTGGCATTGGCTTTTCCGGTGGGCGGCTGGTTGTCGCGGCGACTAGGTGAATATCGTCCGTTTGTGGCTGCATTTTTTGTGTTTGCGCTGGCCTCGGTTATCTGTGCGATCGCTACCTCGTTTTATGTTTACTTAGCCGGGCGCATCGTACTAGGGTTTGCTGGCGGCTTAACCCTGCCATTGGGGCAATCCTTGCTGATCAAGGAATATCCGGAGCAACAAAAATCCATCGGCATCGGGGTGTGGAGCGTATTTACCCTGACGCCGTTCACCTTCGCCCAGCCCATAGGTGGCTGGATAGCCGACACGCTGGGTTGGCGCTGGTTATTCTGGCTGAATATTCCGCTGGCTCTGGCCATTGGCGGCATTGTCGGTTATCTGCTTTGTCAACGAGGCATTACCCGTATCCGCCATCGTTTTGATGTTGTAGGGTTCGTGCTGATTTCGCTAGTATTTTTCGGCATACAAACGGTGCTCAATCAAGGCAACGACTGGGATTGGACTAACTCCTTGTATATCGTCGGTCTGATTATTTTCGTGCTGCTGACGCTGATTTATTGGGTGATCTGGGAATTCAGCCAGCGTCGACCCTTTCTGGACATCTGCTTATTTGCCCAACGAAATTTCACCATAGGCGTGATCATTTTGTTCCTGGGTTTTCTGATGTTTCAGGGCTTGTTATCCATGTTGATTGTGCAGTTGCAATTAGCAATGGGCTATTCGTCGTTGTTGGCGGGGTTGGTGTTTTTACCGATGGCGATTTTTGCCAAGCCGGTCGCCAGCGTGTTTCATGAAGTAATCAAATACTTCGATGCCCGTTGGTTGGTTTCGCTTAATTGCCTGGGTTTTGCCGCCATCTATTTTTGGCTGAGCCATTTCGATGGTCATGATGCTTTTGCGCAACTATTCTGGCCCAAAGTTCTGGAAGGGGCTTGTCTGGGCAGTTTCTTTGTGCCCGTGACCGCCTTGTTAATGCATGGCTTGCCGCCGGAACGAACCTGGCGCGCGGTGGAGTTGGCCAGTCTATTGCGTATTGCCGCCGGCGCCATGGGCATTTCCTTGCAAGGCATTGTGATTTATCAGCGCGCGCCCGTGCATACGACCCGATTTGCCGAGTCGCATACGATTTATGATGCCAGACTTGAACAAACGCTGGATACCCTGATGTCGGCGGGCTTTACCGAATCGACCGCCGTTGCCAAATTGGCCAAGCTGGCTGGTCGCAACTCGGTAATTCACGCCATGAATGATGCGTTTTGGCTGGCCAGCTGTTTGTTTGTCGGGTTAGCGATTCTGGTTTGGTTTGCTAATCCCACCAAGCTATCCGCCAGACGTACGCTAAAACAGGAACAACGCCGGGAATCCCAAGAAATGCTGGTGGAGGATCTGTAATGGCAACAGTTATGCGCTATCGAGTCCTAATTTTTTTAGTCACCATACTCAGTTTCGTATCGGGTTGCGCCTGGTTCGGGGATGAGACCCAGCGGGCCGAAATGATGGCTGTACCAGCCATGTCACAGACACTGGCGGATGCCAAGTCAACCAATGCCGCATGGCCGCAAGCCAACTGGTGGCAGAGCTTTAACATGCCGGCATTGAATCGATTAATCACAACGGCTTTGGCGGACAATCCTGATTTCAAGGCCGCCGCCGCGCGGTTACGGCAATCGCAAGCCATGGTAGATGGGCAAGCGGCAGAGCTGTATCCCACGGTTGATGCCAATGTCAGCTTCAGTGCGCAGCGTTTTTCAGCCAACAGCACTCAGGCCAAATTCGCCGGAGAAAATTTTCGCCAATTGCTGATCAATCCCCTGGTTCTACGCTATCACCTGGATTTTTGGGGGCGTGACCAGGCCGCCTTGGAAGCGGCCGTGGGTAGGTCGTTAGCCGTGGAAACCGAACTGGCCGATGTTAAGTTATTGCTGGCAACCGCGATAGCGGCTAGTTATTTCGATCTGGTAATGGCCAGCGAAAAACAGGCGATTGCCGAAAGCATCGTCGCCGACAGGGAAGCGCTGCTAAATCTGCAGCAAGTCCGTTTGACGACCGGCTTGGTCACCGAGACGCTGGTGCTGCAAGCCAAGATGGCGCTGCATGGCGCGCAGCAACTGCTTGCCAGTATACGTGCCGAGGTGGAATTAAATAAAAATCTGTTGGCTACGCTGGCCGGGCAGGGGCCTGACTGGGGGCGCAGCATTGAGATCACAAGCGTTGTATTACCAAAGCCTTTGGCGTTACCGGCCGATTTGCCATTAAGGCTTTTAGCGCACCGGCCTGATGTCAGCGCTGCACGCTTGCAGGCGCAAGCCGCCGCGCAGGAAATCAAAGTCGCGGAAACTGCCTTCTATCCCGACGTTAACTTGATCGCGTTCACGGGTTTGCACAGCGTCAGTCTGACCGACGTGCTGTTGCAGGGCTCCAGTCTGGCTTATGCGGTGGGGCCTTCGATCGAATTTCCTATCTTTGAAGGCGGGCGCTTGCGCGCCAATTTGAGCTATCAGGAAGCGACTTATGATGCTGCGGTGGAACGTTATAACGCCAGTCTGTTGCATGCGGTTCAGGACGTAGCCGATGCTCTGACGCGATGGCGGGAAATTGATAGCCGCATGGCCGCACAAATGCAAAGTGTTGCCGATGCCGACGACGCTAAAGGTCTTGCCGTCAGTCTTAATCGTAACGGACTCAGCGATCGCAGCGACCTAATGCTGGCTAACCTGGAAGCGCATCAGCAAGGCTTGCGATTGGCTGCATTGCAAGGTCAGTATTTTAAAGTCGCAGTGCAAACCATTAAAGCGCTAGGTGGCGGCTTTCACGACATTCAGGCGGACAATCAAAAACTCAGCTATGCAAACTAAAATTCGCCCAAAAGAAATTCTGCATCACCGCAATCGTCGACTAAAGCGAGTAACCTTATTTGCCGTGTGGGTCGGCTTAATGTATGTCGTCTATTGGTGGACGCTTAACCAGGATCGCGTGAGCACTGACGATGCCTTTGTAATGGGGCATCTGATTCCGTTGAAGGCGCAAACTGACGGGATTGTGATCGAGATTTTGACCGAAAATACCCAGTATGCGCAAAAAGGCGAAGTGTTGGTCAGGCTGGACGGCGTGCATGCGCAAATTGCCTTGCAAGAAGCTGAAGCCGAATTAGGCGAAATCGTGCGTAATCTGGTGAGTTTGACGGCTAAGGTCGACACCCTGAAACAGCGCATCATTGCCAAACAAGCGGCGCTGAATCAGGTTAGGCATGACCTTGATCGTTTTAAGGCGGCGGCACATGACGGCGCGGTTTCCGATCAGCAAGTACAAAACACGCAGGATAAAATTCGCGAGCTGGAAGCGGTCATAAGGGAAAACCAGGCTGAAAAAAATAGTGTCGAAGCGCAAATAGCCGGCATCCCCATCGACAACCATCCTGCAACCGAAAAGGCTAAAAGCCGGGTACGCGCGGCGTTTTTGAATTTTCAGCGTCGCAACATCGTAGCGCCGGTATCGGGTTATGTCGCTAAACGCAAAGTCGAGGTGGGCGACAGCGTTAAGCCCGGTGTGCCGCTGCTGGCGATTGTGCCTCTGGACGACCTGTGGGTGGACGCTAACTTTCTGGAAACCCAGGTAGCCGACATTCGCCCCGGACAGACGGCTGACATTAGAGTCGATGCTTACGGTAACGACTTGATCTATCACGGCATCGTGCAAGGTATTTCGCCCGGCACCGGCAGCACCTTTGCCTTATTGCCGACCGATAATGCCACCGGCAACTTTATTCATGTAGCCGAACGGGTACAGGTGCGGATAGGCTTGAATCCCGAAGAGCTGGAGGAGAATCCGTTGCAGCCCGGGCTATCGACTGTCACGCGTATCAACATCAGAGATGCAGGTTGGCCTTTATTGGCGTCTAACGTCAGCGTTGCCGGCGACGCCTATCGAACCGGAATTTACCAGCATGAGTTAGACGGCGTCGAGCAACGTATCCAGCAGATTATTGCATCGAATAAGCGGATGGCTGATTCAGGTGGTGGAGGTGTCGATGGGTAGAGAAGGAAAACCCGTGTTGCCACCTAAACTGGCCGCATCCGCCAAGGTGTATTTGTCCAGTACCGCCATAAATGCCCGCTGCGCTTCATATAGCGTGGCTTTGAGGAAGCAGTTGCGGATCAGGCGGCATTCATTATTAGGCAGATCGAAACATTCGACCAGATTCATGTTTTGCTCGGTCTGCCGCACGACGTCGCCAACGCCGATGGTATAGGCGGGTCTGGCCAGTTGGATGCCGCCGCCCTTGCCTCGAGTCGAGATGATGAAACCTTGGTTGGCCAAGCTATTTGCCACTTTTACCAAGTGATTGCGGGAAATTTGATGATAGTCGGCAATCTCGGCAATGGTGGCCATTCCCGGCTCCGGCAAGCGCGCAAGATAAATTAATAAGCGCAATGATAAATCCGTAAATTGCGTAAGTTGCATTTTTAATACTCCTTTAAGTTTGCTTGTTTTTGTGTGTACCTTAAAAAACATGATATAGGGGTTGACGAGTTTGTAATCAAGCCATAAGATGCATTTCAGATGTATATTACTTGAGCAGAAGATTAAGCCCTCAAGGCATTAGCTGTTCATTTAAGGTGCATCTTAAATGTCTTTTTACTATTTGGAGCGAAAATGTCACAACAAGAATCCTTGTACGAACAAATAGGCGGCGAAGCCGCTGTTAATGCCGCCGTTGATATTTTTTATCGCAAAGTACTAAGCGATGAGCGTATCAATGCCTTCTTTGACGATGTGGACATGGAGAAACAAGCCGCTAAACAAAAAGCCTTCCTGACCATGGCTTTCGGCGGACCACACAATTATACCGGTTTGGATATGCGCAAAGGCCATGCTCATCTGGTCGCACGCGGCTTGAACGACTCGCATGTCGATGCCGTGATCGAAGATCTAGGCGCCACCTTGCGCGAATTAGGCGTCAAGGAAGAGCTGATCGCGCAGGTAGCCGCCATCGCCGAAAGCACACGCAACGATGTGTTGAGTCGTTAATCGTTCAATTTGTTAATGGGGGGCCGCCGCTATGGCAATTATTCGTTACGCAAAAGACAACTATGACTTGGAAGAAAACCAGTCTGTTCTAGATTGTTTAACCCATCGCGGTGTGGCCCTGCCTTTTTCCTGTCGCAGCGGTGTCTGTCAGACTTGCCTGATGCGCGCGACGGGCGGCACCCCTACGGAAGCATCACAACAAGGTCTAAAAGACAGCCTCAGGCTGCAGAACTATTTTCTGCCTTGCGTGTGCTATCCGGATACTGATTTAGAGGTGGCATTACCGGACGATGCCGATGCGCAGGCAGTGATTCCGGCAACCGTGAAAAGTTTGCGCCTGCTTAATGCTGACATCATGCATGTCGAGCTGGAATCTCATGCCCAGCTTGATTACCGGGCAGGGCAATTCATTAACCTGTTTCAACATCAAACCCTGGGTCGCAGTTATTCGCTCGCCAGCGTGCCGCATCAGGATGATCACCTGCATTTGCATGTGCGGCGTTTGCCGCAGGGGCGTGTCAGCGGCTGGATACATGATGAGCTTCGCCCCGGCCAAACCGTCGAGCTTCGCGGCCCTGGCGGAGATTGTTTTTACATACCCGGCGATCATGCACAAAGCATGATGTTAATCGGCACGGGCTCGGGGCTTGCGCCGCTGTACGGTATCATTCGTGATGCGCTGAGCCAGGGTCATACCGGTCCCATTTATTTGTTTCACGGCAGTCGCGACCTGAATGGACTATATTTGTCTGCAGAATTACGCGAGCTGATGGCGCACTATGCGAATTTTAATTACATACCCTGCCTTTCCGGGGACGATGTCCCAGCAGGCTATGCGTCAGGGCGTGCTCACGATATTGCCTTTGAGCAAATTCCCAGTTTAAAGAACTGGCGCATGTTTTTGTGCGGGCATCCGGAAATGGTGCGGATCACGAAAAGAAAAGCTTTTCTGGCGGGCGCTGCGATGAAGAATATCTATGCCGATGCGTTCAATGTCAGTCAGCCGCTCTAGAGCGTTTGTGCTTGCGGCTATATTTGTGCGCTTTATTAACAAAAGCAAGGGGAGTTCGCCATGTCCAAATACACCGTCAAACTAAAGTTCAACCGCGAAATTGCTGAAGGAACCATGGCGTTTCATTTTGAAAAACCTGCCGGATTAAGCTTCAAAGCAGGTCAATTCGGCAACCTGACGCTGATAAATCCAGCGGAAACCGATGCCGAAGGCGACACACGAGCGTTTTCGTTTGCCAGCGCCCCTTACGAAGACGAGCTTATTTTTGCCGCCCGTATGCGCGATACGGCGTTCAAGCGGGTATTAAAAAAAATGCAGCCCGGTACCGAGGTAATGCTGGATGGGCCTTATGGTTCGTTCACCCTGCACAATAAAGCCAGTGTGCCGGCTGTTTATCTGACCGGCGGCATAGGCGTCACGCCGGTCAGAAGCATAGTGCTGCAAGCCGTGCATGATCAGGTGCCGCACCGAATCCTGGTTTTTTATGCGAATCGAAGACCGGAAGATGCTGCCTTTCTGGACGATTTGTCCGTGGCGCACGCCAGCAACCCAAACTATACCTTTGTCGGCACCATGGCCGAGATGGAAAAGTCCAGTCGCGAGTGGCATGGCGAAACCGGGTTTATCAATAAAGCCATGCTGCTGAAGTTCATCGATGATCTGACGCTACCCATTTTTTACATAGACGGACCAGCACCGATGGTAAAGGCGATGCGTGACATGCTCAGCGCAGCGGGCGTCGACGAAGACAACATCCGCACGGAAGAGTTCTCAGGTTACTGATCAGGGCTTAAACGCCATGAATGTTGCCACACATCCCATAACGACAGTGGATTCCGCACTTTCTCCCTGGTGGCTACGCACGGTGTTGATTGTGATGGTGCTGGGCTTTGCCGGACTAATCGCCATCACATCACTGGCCTATCACAACGCTCCGCCGATTCCCACGCAGGTGCTTGATGCGCAAGGTGTGCTCTTGTTTAGCGGCGATGACATCAGCGAGGGCCAGGCTATCTTCCTTAAATACGGATTGATGAATAACGGCAGTATCTGGGGCCATGGTGCATATCTGGGGCCGGATTATTCGGCCGAGGCATTGCACCGTATCGGCGAAGATACCGCCACGGCCATTGCGCAGCAACAATACCAACAGCCACTGCTTGCACTGACATCCGGGCAGCTAGCGGCAGTGTATGCGCAAACAGCAGTCGAACTAAAAACCAATCATTATGATGCCGCCAAGGCAACCCTGCGTCTGACTCAAGCGGAGACAACCGCTTACCATAAGCAGATTGCTTACTGGACGGATTATTTTCTGAACCCCGAACGTAACGGTGGGCTCCAGCGCGGCCTGATTAGCGATCCCAATGAATTACAGCGGTTTACCGCCTTCGTTACCTGGACAGCTTGGGCCTCGGTAACCAATCGTCCCGATGAAAATTATTCCTATACCAACAATTTCCCGTATGACCCAAGTGTCGGTAATACCGCCGTTCCCGGCGCACTGTTGTGGAGTGCATTGAGTCTTATCGTATTGCTGGCCGGCATTGGCATCGTACTGTTGATGTTTGGCAAATTCGATTATCTGGGTTGGATTAGCAGCGGACAGCATGTACATCCCCATCTGCTGCCTGGTCAAGCCAGTGCCGGCCAGCTAGCACTGGTGAAATTTTTCGTGGTGGTCGCACTGCTTTTTCTTGCCCAGACTTTGTTGGGCGGTGCAACGGCACACTATCGCGCCGATCCCGGCAGTTTTTACGGCTTTGAACTGGAGGCCATATTTCCCAGCAATCTGACGCGTACCTGGCATCTGCAACTAGCCGTTTTCTGGATCGCCACCGCCTTTGTCGCCGCGGCCTTGTTTCTCGGCCGATCGCTACGCAAGGATGAACCGCGCTGGTTGGCCGGCTGGGTAAATCTGCTATTCGCTGCTTTCGTCGTGGTCATAGGCGGCAGCCTGATAGGCGAGTGGGTGGGGATTTCTCAAATGCTGGGTCAATGGTGGTTCTGGTTCGGCAATCAGGGTTGGGAATACCTTGAACTCGGCCGGCTGTGGCAGTACTTATTGATCGTCGGTCTATTAGTTTGGTTTACGCTTTTATTAAAATTAGTGCAGCCGAAATCCTTGTGTGAGCCAGTGGCCTTACCTTTGATAAGACTGTTTCTATTGGCTTCCCTGGCCATTCCGCTGTTCTACATACCGGCAGTCTTTTATGGCGCCAAGACTAACTTCACTGTGGTCGATACCTGGCGTTTTTGGATCATTCATCTATGGGTCGAAGGTTTCTTTGAATTCTTCGCCACCACATTGGTGGCACTGCTGTTTTATCAACTGGGACTTACCCGGCTTAATGTTGCGCTACGCGTGATTTACCTCGATGCCATTTTATATTTCGCCGGCGGCCTGATCGGCACCGGCCATCACTGGTATTTTACCGGCCAAAGTAGTGTCAACATGGCGATGTCGGCCATGGTCTCGGTACTGGAAGTGGTGCCGCTGACACTGCTAACCCTGGACGCCTGGGATTTTGTCCGCACCACACGGGCTGATTGCGACGTTTGCGGCAAATCAGTCGCCATACCGCATAAATGGACCTTCTATTTTTTGATGGCTGTCGGCTTCTGGAACTTCGTCGGCGCCGGCATTTTCGGTTTTCTGATCAACCTGCCTATCGTCAGCTACTATGAGGTCGGCACCCAGTTGACGCCTAACCATGGTCATGCTGCGATGATGGGTGTATTTGGCATGCTGGCGTTGGCTTTAATGGTATTTGTGTTGCGCCAGACCAGCAGTGATACGCACTGGGTCGATATCGAGAAATACGTTAAGCTCGGGTTTTGGGGCAGTAACGTCGGTCTGGCTCTGATGTTAATCATGAGTTTGTTCCCCGGTGGCGTGTTGCAGGTCTGGGATGTTGTTCAGCACGGTTATTGGCATGCGCGCAGCCTTGACTACATCGGCAGTGAAAGATCACGCCTGATCGAATGGCTAAGACTGCCCGGTGACTTGGTATTTATTCTATTGGGTGCCGTACCGTTGCTCATAGCATCCATCAAAGCTTGGCTGGATGTGCATCGACAGCTTGAGCAGGCTTGAAATTGGTAAAAATTAGTTTGGGAAAGTAGCGACTTTTTTTGTCGCCGGATTGTTAGCTTGTGTTTGATAAGTTTAAACGTATGAGGAAAGAGTCATGGCTACACATCACGCATCATCCAATGAAGTTGTTGACCTGGCAACTTGGGCAGAAGACGTCCCGAATGAAAAATCAAAAGTCATTATGAAAACAAATGACATGGAACTTGTCCGCCTGGCTCTTGCGGCGGGTAAAGAATTTGCAGATCACAAAGTTTCAGGGCCTATCGTGGTTCATTGCATAAGCGGAAAAATTGAGTTTGTAGCCATGCAGACAACCCAATCATTAACACCTGGCCAGCTCGTTTATTTAATGCCGGACGAACCGCATGCCGTGAAAGCTGTGCTGGATTCTGTGGTGTTACTCACTATCATCTTTAAAGCCTAAACCGTTATTGCCATGCCGGACAAATTATTCAAATAACGCTGCTCTATACCATCATGCAACAGCCAGAACATTATCGATTCAGGATTAAAAGGGTATACGACCAAGCTGACAAGCATGACGGCCGGCGCATCCTGGTGGATAGGCTTTGGCCGCGCGGTTTGACCAAGGAAAAAGCCTGCATCGATCTGTGGTTAAAAGACATTGCTCCCAGTACGGAGCTGCGGAAATGGTTTGATCATGATCCTGCCAGGTGGCATGAGTTTAAGGCCCGCTATCTGGATGAGCTCAAGGGTAATCAGGCGCAAATTCAGCTGTTAAAGCAAGAGCTGGACAAGGGCATCGTGACACTCGTCTATGCAGCAAAGGACGAAGCACATAACCAGGCGCTGGTGATTCAGGAAAATGACTGGCTTTTCCGTTAGCGAGAGGAAGATCAATGTACCCGTACAGGCGAGAGATGCAGGCAGCAGTACCGAACAGCTCAAAGCACTGGCAGCCTATAATCTGTGCTTTGACTACCCGCGAACTTCGCCCCGAGACAAGATTGCTTGTGCGTCCGTGATTAGGCAAGTCAGCCCATGAATTCATTTGCCTCGTTGCTAGCCGAAGTAGCTGACTGCTCTATTTGCGCGGCTCATTTACCGCATGGCGTGCGGCCCGTTTTGCAAATGCACCCGCAAGCTCGTGTATTGATTGCCAGCCAGGCACCCGGAAGAAAAGTGCATGAATCAGGAATACCTTTCGATGATGCCAGCGGTGATCGTTTGCGTGAGTGGATGGGGGTGACGCGCGAGGTCTTTTACGACGCACAACAAATCGCCATTTTGCCGATAGGTTTTTGTTTTCCAGGTACGGGTAAACACGGCGACCTGCCGCCACGGCCTGAATGCGCGGAGGCATGGCGCGGCCGACTTCTCGATTACCTGCGCCATGTTGACGTTACGCTGGTTGTTGGACAGTATGCACAGGCGTATCACATCAACGACGTACGCGCGTCGTTGACCGAGACCGTTCGTAGCTGGCAATCTTATTGGCCGAAAATAATCCCTCTGCCACATCCGAGTCCACGAAACAATATTTGGCTGAGCCGCAATCCGTGGTTCGAAAAGACCTTACTCCCTATGCTTAAGCGGCGAGTAAGCGAGGTACTTGAAAGATGAAGACGATGTTAACCTTTTGTCTTATAGGCTTCCAAGGTATGGCCTTGCACAGCAGCATCTAAGCTGCTTTTATTCACTAATCCACCCAGGAGAAACAGCATGTCCGATTTTAAAAAATATCAGTGCAGAGAATGCGAGCATATCTACGATGAAGCCAAGGGCGATCCCGATAGCGGTCTTGCGCCCGGCACCCTGTGGGCCGACATGCCGAATGACTGGTGCTGCCCGATCTGCGGCGCACCTAAGGATTTCTTTAGACTGATGGAATAAGCCATTACTTTATTCATGATAATAGGTGTCGCTAAGATCGAGCGTCTGCCCGTTTGGTAAAATCAGATTGGAAAAAATTATGCAAGCAGAAAATACACGTAAACCCAAAGGAATCAGCGGCGCCGAAATCATCAGTGCCGCCGGCTTGGTGAACTACCAGGAAGACTCAGTTGTCAGTCATGAAATTGTCAAAAAGCAAACGGGTACTGTGACTATCTTCGCCTTCGACGAAGGCGAAGGCCTGAGCGAACATACGGCCCCATTCGATGCCCTGGTGCAGGTGCTCGAAGGCGAAGTGGAAGTCAGTATTGCAGGCAAACCGAATCACTTAAATGGCGGGGATATTATTCTGATACCCGCGCAGCAGCCGCACAGCCTTAAGGCGCTGACGCAATTCAAGATGATCCTAACCATGATTCGATCCTGAATCGTGATCACCAATATACAGAGAGCTGACGATGTATTTCAGTTTAAGCGGATTTGACTTTAGAATCGGAGGGCAAAATGGCTATCCCAAAAGTGCTGGCGATCGTATTGGCTGGCGGCGAAGGCACTCGCCTGAACCCACTCACGGCAGAACGATCAAAACCGGCAGTTCCCTTCGGCGGGCGTTACCGTCTCGTCGATTTTGTACTGAGCAATCTGGTTAATTCCGAAATCCACTCAATTTATTTGCTGGTTCAGTACAAATCTCAATCATTGATAGAGCACGTACGACGCGCATGGTCGGTTTCGAATATCATTGCGGACCATTTTGTGACGGTGGTTCCGCCCCAGATGCGCGGCGGTCCGGACTGGTTCCAGGGTACTGCTGACGCGGTCTATCAGAACCTGGGGTTGATAGAGCATCACCGTCCCGACATAGTGGCGGTCTTCGGCGCCGATCACATCTATCGGATGGACATTAGCCAAATGGTTCAATTTCACCTGGATCACCAGGCCGATATGACGGTGGCAGCCTTGCCCGTGCCTCTAGCTCAGGGACACAACTTTGGCATCATCACGCCGGACAATTCGTCGCGAATCATTGATTTTCAGGAAAAACCCGCGCAACCCCAGCCTATTCCCGGCGATCCGCAACACTGTCTTTCCTCAATGGGTAACTACCTGTTTAAAACCCAGGTGCTGATTGATGCTTTGGAGGAAGCGCATGCCGGAGGAGAAAAAGATTTCGGCCATGATGTACTACCCAAGTTGATGCGCACGCACAAGGTCTGTACTTATGATTTCACCGCTAACCGCATATCGGGCGTCAAAGCGTATGAAGAACCGGCGTATTGGCGCGATGTCGGCAACTTTGAGTCCTATCATGCGGCTCATATGGATCTGCTTGGATTGCAGCCGCGGTTCGATACATTCAATCCCGATTGGCCTATTTATTCGGATCATTATTTCGGGCCGGAAGCCAGAATCATTAGTGGTGAAATTCGAAACTGTATTATTGGCGGAGGAAGCGTGGTCAATGGCGGCAATATTCGTAATTCGGTGATCCGACACGAGGTCATGATAGAACCCGATGTCGATATAGAAGACTGCATCATTATGGATTACTGCGTCATAAGCCGAGGTTCCAGGCTTCGGCGTGCCATCATTGGTCGATATAATTTCATTGAACCAGACACGGTGATCGGCTATCACCCTGCAGCTGATCGGGAACACTATCATATTAGCCCATCCGGAATTGTAGTCGTACCTAAAGGTAGGCGAGGGCAAATCCGAGTGTATTGACTGCCACGCAAGGTGTGTCCAGAGGGGCTGATTTGCATCATTGAGTACGAGCAGAAGAGGGAAAAGGCTGGCCTGCGTTGACAGCCAATTTTGGAACAAAGCCGTTTGCCAGCCTCTTTGCCGCGCTTTTTATGGGGGAGGTGAAATCGTAGACCGCTCCCAATGCGGAACGGTCTACGGATATTGCCAATGAAACGATGTTATTCGCTAGCCTTGTTGTCGCGCATCGCCGCTTCGAGTTTCTTAATGTCCTCGGGCGACAATTGGGGGCGATCCACTTTGAGCGTCAGCTTGTTAAGCTTGGCTGTGAGGGCGAATGGCGGCTTGTAGTCGGCATCGTTTACGCCGGTCAGCGTGTCGGAGCCGATGTCGAAGCTCTCATCCCATTGCAGAATCATCGGTAGTGTGTGTGGCATGGTTTCAGTGGCGACCACTTTGCCATCCACTTTTAGCGTGCCGGTGCCAGGACGGCCTAGCCCGCTCATGTTGTTGAAGGCAAGTGTACCAACACCTAGACCGTCATATTTGAAGTCGAACTCCAAACTGTGTTTTCCGGGCGTTAGCGCATCGGGACCTTCCCACTTGATGCGTTTCAGATCAATCAAATTCCACAGAAACACAGGCTTACCCTTCAGCAGGTAAAAACCATAGCCAGCAAAACGTCCACCTGAGGTCAGAATCATACCTTCAGCACCACCTTCTGGGACGTCGATATCGGCCGTGATGGTGTAGGAACTGTTGAGCAGGAAGGGCGAATCGCCCTGCGGCAGACCGACCATAGGATAGGTATAAACGAACTCGCTGCGACCGGCGGTAATATTCGGACGCGGAGCGACGACGCGGACAGCCACAGAGGCATCCATCGGGAAGACCTGATATTTCTTAGCCTCGGCGATAAACATCTTTTTCATTTGTTTAACTTTGTCCGGATGCTGGTCGGCTATGTTCTTGGACTGGCTGAAGTCAGTGTTGAGGTCGTAGAGTTCAAGCACCTGGTTGTTGAGCGGGTCGGGGTTGGCGGCCCCAAAGGCCTCCCACGGCGCGCGATTTACCTTGGTACTCAGTAACCAGCCCTCGTGATACAGCGCCCATTGCCCCATCATCTCGAAATACTGGGTTTTGTGCTTTGAAGCTTCCTTGGCATTTTTTGCGTCGAAGGTGTAGGCAAAACTGGTACCCTCGATCGGTGCCTGTTTGATGCCATCAACCATCTCTGGGGCTTTGATGCCGCTGGCTTCAAGGATAGTCGGCACGACGTCAATTATATGCATGAACTGTTCACGCAAACCACCTTTATCCTTGATACGTGCCGGCCATGAGACCGCCATGTTCTGGCGAATGCCGCCCAGTTTGGATGCGTTCTGCTTGAACCAGGTGAACGGGGTATCAAAAGCCCAAGACCAACCCGCCGACATGTGGTTGTAGGTTTGCTCGGTACCCCAGACGTCATACCATTTCATTTGATCTGCCACCGGCACAGCGACACCATTGAAGAATGCAACCTCGTTGGGTGTGCCTAGCGGACCACCTTCGGCGCTGGTGCCGTTGTCGCCGTTGATGTATATAATCAACGTGTTATCAAGCTTACCCATGTCCTCGACAGCTTGAATGACACGTCCGATCTCATGATCGCTGTAAGCGGCAAAGGCGGCAAACACTTCCACTTGTTTGATATAGAGCTTTTGCTCCTCGGCAGTCAAATCATCCCAGTTTTTCAGGACAGACGTCGGCCAAACCTCCAATTGGGTATCCTGCGGAATTACGCCAAGCTTTTTCTGGTTTTCGAAGATTTGTTCACGCAGTTTATTCCAGCCTTGATCGAACAGATGCAGCTTGCTAATCTTTTCTACCCACTCCTTGGTTGGATGATGCGGTGCATGCGTAGCACCTGGCGCGTATTTGAGGAAAAAGGGCTTATCCGGCATCGTTTGATTGATGCGATTCAGGTAATCAATCGCATCATCAGCCATGCCTGTAATCAGATTCCACTCTGGCTTGCCTTCGAACGGATAGATCTGAGTGGTGTTGCGAAATAGATTGGGTTGCCACTGGTTAGAATCGCCACCGACAAAACCGTAGAAATACTCAAAACCCATGCCGGTCGGCCATTGATTGAAAGGCCCAACCTGACTGGCAGCAAACGCCGGTGTGTTGTGATCCTTGCCGAACCAGGAAGTGGCGTAACCGTTATCAAGCAAAATCCGCCCGATAGTGGCTTTATCCTCGGCGATGATACTGTTATAGCCGGGGAAACCGGTGGATTGTTCTGAAATTACCCCAAAACCGGCCGAGTGATGGTTCCGACCGGTAATCAGCGCGGCACGGGTCGGTGAGCACAGCGCGGTAGAGTGAATATTGTTGTAGCGCAGACCGTTATTTGCGATCCGATCCATAGCGGGGGTCGGAATGACGCCACCAAAAGTACTGGGCACGCCAAAGCCGGCGTCATCGGTGATGATCAGCAGCACGTTGGGTGCTTGCTTGGGCGGCACAATACGTGGGGCCCACCAGGGTTTCGAAGTCAGAGCGTCATTGTTGATAACGCCGGCGAATTTCGGTTCAGGCGCTGGAAGTTGGTTACCGTTGATGGTGGTGGTGGCGCTAGGCGAGCCCAGGATACCGGTGATTTCCAAAGCACTGGTTGGTTTCTGGGTTTTTTTGCTAGTAGTTTTACTGGCTTTGGTTTGTGACTTCTCCGCATGCACTTGGGGTGTAACCAGTGCGAACGTCAAAACCGACAAAACAATCAGCATATAACTGAGTCGTTTTTGTTTCATGAGTTTCCTCTCTTTGCTTTAGTGGTGGTTTTAGGGCGGTTAAGTTTTAAAATTGTATATTCATACGCAGATTGGCCTCCACTGTTGTGTCGATATTTTGCAATTGGTTATTATCATCGAGATACTTGTTCAAGCCTGAATTGATGATTTGCAGATTGGGACTCACATTCAACCAAGGCGTGACTGCGGCGGTGTAATACATCTCGATGGCATCTTCATGATCCAGACCAATCCCCAAACTTTCGCGCAGTAACGGCACAAATTGATTGCTGAACTGGGTACGCGCCCAGCCTACGCCAAACGAGTCATTGGGTCGTCCAGGTACACCCTTGCCACCAATACCCATCGTGTAACTGTATTGGATCGGGTTAGGGTTGCCGTCGGTTGCACCAAAGCTAAAGAAAAGACCGACACCGTGTTTCGAGTCGCCTGCAGGTTGCCATAAATACTGATCAAAGCTGTAGACGATAGACCAGGTATTGTCCTTGCGGTTTGCAGGTTGGACTGGGACTAGCAATTGAGGGAAACGTCGCTCTAAAATTCGATACAAGATAGGGCCGGGATTACCTAATCTGGGGTAACGTTCATCTAAAAGCGCATGCCCAAGGTTGTAGGGATCTTGAGCCAATGAAAAACGACTTTTGTCGCTCCACATTCCTGTCAGGCCCTGATGACCCACCAAACCAAACGGCTTGATTTTGATATTTGCCGCACTGAGGACCGTCGTACCCTCTTTGAAAGCATTGCTGATGTTATCATCCGTCGGCGTGCCGCCTGCATCCAACGCCAAAGCCATCAAAGTAATATCTTTGGTGGGTAAAAACATCATGCCGCCGCCGTAAGCAGACATTGGCAGCATACCAAGGCTGGAGGAAAAATTCAGTCCCATGTTCATAAACTGAGTCCGGTAATCGCCGTAGAACTCGGTGGGGGTGAATTCGAACAAATCCATTTTTCCCATCGTTACACCGAACTGGGCACTGAAAAACTGCGTATATGAGGCCTGCATCAGTCCGCTGCTAGCCTGGTCGAAAGCAGGATAAAGTGTGGCTACGTTGCTTGGCAGAAAAGCACCGGCTTGGTTATACAAGCTGTTGCCAAAACTTGAAACCCCCTCAAACTTGAAAAAACCACCCGGCCAAAGTCCCAGCTTTTCGGTGTCGATATTTAGCGTATAGTCGACGTTACCCCAAAATTCGGCACCGGTATTTCTGCCGCCGGAAACGACGCCTCCAGGCAACAGGAACATATTAGCGTCCAACTCCACGCCTTTCTTAGACATCTCATCCCTTACGCCACCCCAATCGCCTGTTAGTCGCGGTCGCGTTGACAAATCTCCGCCCCAGGTTTCCGGCACTTCAACCGGTCCTAACGCTAGAGCCGTTGAGCTAAAACCCACCAGCGTGGTAAAGCTGATTACGGTTAGCGATCTACAGGCAATATTAGAGGTATGCTTCATTTTTTTTCCTAATTTTATCTTGTTAACTAATCTGTTTTATCGCAGGGCAGGGTGAAGTAGCCGCTGCGTATGTATAGTGCTCACTTGGGAAATACTTGCTTCCAATCCGTTTTCATATCCACGACCGTCCAGCCCTTTTGCCCGGCTTCATCCAGGGCTTTATCAAGCCGACCGATAGATGACTGACGGTCGTAAGCTGCTTCACGATCGGCATCGGTGTGATGAACCAGCAAACCAAAACGTAAGCCGTCGCCCGCGGTAGTCCATTGCAGCATTTGCAGATCACCATCCGAATTACCAAAAGCAGCGATCGGTCTGCGGCCGATAAATTTATTGATAGCCACGGGCTTGCCGTCCTTGTCATCGAGAAAATCAACTTCAGGCAGACGTAAAAGTATAGGTTTACCGTCACGGAGTTCAAACTGGGTTTTGATACTGCTGCCTATAACCTGTTCGGGCGGAATTCCGTAGATTCTTTCGGTCCAAGGTCGCATGAATTCTATACCGCCACCGGAAACAATATAGGTTTGAAAACCGTTATAGCGCAGGTAGGTCAGCAGTTCCAACATAGGTTGATAGACCAGTTCTGTATAAGGCCGATTATATTTCGGATGCTTGGCTGTTGCCAGCCAATCCTTGACGGTTTGTGCAAACTCCACTGTAGTCATGCCTGCATGTGTGGCCATTATCAGTTCCAGTATCGCATGCTCACCACCGGCCATCACAGCTTTCAGGTCGCCAGCCAACACCGATTTAAAAGGTTCCTGCTCAATCCATTCTGGATGCTGAGCGGCTGTCGCTTTAACACGGTCAAGCGCAAAAGCCAGTTGAGCATAAGGTGGTTGCTCTGACCATAGTGTGCCGTCATTGTCAAAAACAGCGATGCGTTCGGCAACCGGAACATAATTAACACTATCTATTTGGCTGACATCATTAACGAATTTAATGATGTCAGCCTTTGCAGGTACATTATTCCAGGACGGCATTGGATCAATGACTTGGGCGTTTACAGCTACGGCAAAGGAGATCAGTGTTAAGCATAAGATTAAGCGATAACCACTGCCGACTATCAGTTTATGAAGGGATTGGTTCATGGTTTGTATCTCTTTGATGTAGCGATTTATAGTTAAATTTAGTCAATGCGATCCCAAATCAGGTCGCTGTGGGAAGCTCCTAGTTCTTTAGGTAAACCGAACATATACACCAAGCCAATGGCCAGATCACCCAAACCCAGCGGCACAGCAATCAAGCCCAGATCCCCAAAAAGACCAGCAGGTATCAATAACAAAGCAGCGATGTAGCGTAGCATGGATTCCCAATACACCATGGACGCACGTCGACGCAAATCGCGTGACGCCAAAATCAATATCGCACTGGTATAAGCCAGAAAGCCGGCCAGCAGCCAACCCCATAATGGTGCAGGGATGTTCAAGCCTAGTAATCGATAAAACGGTGGGCAAGTTAACGTCAACGCCAGTCCTGCGTTGTAGATACCTGTCCAGAAAATAAATTTAGTCATCGTAATTGGCATGAGTTGCTCCTGGATTAATTCACGTTTTTTCAAAGGGTATGTGAGTTGCGCTTAAAGAGGTTGTGCGCGGCCTTTTTACGCATACTCGATAGACGGCAGGAATTTCGTTTTCATGCCTTCGACTGCGCCCGGCAGACCCGCTCTAGCTTTAAACCCGTTCGAATAGGGAGTATGGCCCACCAAATTGCTGATATTGAACTGACCAATATCGCCGCTCAAAATAACCATATATTGGTTTTTTTTGTTTTCCGCCGCTGGTGCAGAAAATGTGAGACAGCTTGTAAGCAAAACAAGGCCAGCCGTCAATTGTCCGAGCAAACCTTGAATTAAACTTGATTTGATCATTCTTTAATTCCTGTTGAATAAATGTACAAAATGCAATTTTCTCGGTTAAGACTAGCAACAGACACCCAAATTGTCTAACGAATCAGGTCAACCTTAAAATAATATTTAAATCATAATAAATTGGGTATCGAATACTGTTTATTATGATTTCGGCTACTGTAGTGGCAGCACCAAGACTTATTAAAATTGGGATGATGAAGATGACTTTTTTAGGTTCAACCAAGGATGGGATGCGTCATTTTTAATTGCTGGACAGCCTATGCCCATTACAAATCATATTTTGGTTTAGGCTCTTGGTTGTGGCTTGCGGCCCGCATCGCGTAAAATCCCGAATAACGATGTTCAATCCATGGAGTTATGTAATGAAATATTCTTTAATCGCTTTGCTGTTGTTAGTCAACAACCTGGCTTTCGCAGCAGATGATGCTAAAGAGGAGTGGAACCCGACCACTTTAAATGAAGAAACTATCCAGAAAATTCAACATGCTCAATATACTTATAAAAAATGCGTGGTCGATACCATGCAAAAACCAGAGTTTTCAAAACTGGAAAGCCGGCACGCCACCGATGCGATCATTAAGCTGTGCGAACCCACGCTGGCTGATATGCGTAAAGAATATATCGAGGTCGGCGTGCCGGGTGTGATTGCTGATCGGCATTTGAAAAAACTCAGAATTCAGGTTACCCGCAATTTATTGCAGGAACTTATGTATGCAGAGGCGGCTAAAGCTGCTGGAAAACCTTAATCAACTCTACTTATTGTATTTATGAATACCTATACCATTGATTTAAACCTGCAACCGACCACATTCGATTTATGGCATGTGTGTCTGGCTGGAACAGTTGCCGTGTTGGCATTAATTTTAATCGTTGTTTTAATTTCGGTTTTATTAGGCTTGCGGCGCTGTAAAAAGGCAGCACCAGCACCGGTAGTCCCAACCCCAATGCTGCAGCCTGAAATCAAAATCGTCGAGAAAATCGTTGAAGTTGAAAAAATTGTGCAGGCTCCGGCACCGGAACCGGTAATTTTAAAAGAAGCCACACAGGATGCAGCCTTACAATTACTCAGTCTGCTGCAAAAAGAAGCTAGGTTCATCGACTTCATCAAGGAAGATGTCAGCGCTTTCAGTGATACCGAAATTGGCGCGGCAGCGCGAGTCGTGCATCAAGGTTGTACCAAAGCCTTGAATGAACATTTTACCCTGGCTCCGGTTAGCCAGGATCTTGAAGGCAGTCGTGTAACTTTAAATAAAGGCTTTGATGCGGCAGCATTCCGCCTGACTGGTAATATCGTTGGTGAAGCCCCGTTTAGTGGAACGTTGGTTCACAAAGGCTGGCAGGTAACCGATTTGCGCTTACCGAAATTAACCGAAGGCCATAACGCCAAAATTGTGGCTGCGGCTGAGGTGGAATTATGAGTGAGGGTGCGCGTTATTCAGTGGGTATCGATTTAGGTACCACGCATTGCGTAATGTCCTATGTCGACTTACATGCTGACGATGACCAAGTGATTTTGACGGTGTTATCGATTCCGCAATTGACCGGGCCGGGCATGATTGAAGATAAAGCCCAGTTACCGTCATTTACCTATTTGCCGCATCATGCCGAGATTGCAGAAGGCGCTACCGCGCTGCCGTGGTCGGCAAAACCTGAACATTTAGTCGGTGAAATCGCCAGAAATCTGGGCAGCAAAACGCCGATTAGATTGGTCGCCAGTGCAAAAAGTTGGTTATGTCACGCCGGCGTCGATTGTAAACAAGCTATTCTGCCGGCCGATGCGCCTGAAGATGTTGAGCGCATTTCACCATTTTCTGCCAGTAAAGCATATCTGCAACATTTGCGTGATGCCTGGAATCACCACTTTCCCGAAAACCGGCTGGAAAATCAAGATGTAACAATTACCGTACCGGCATCATTCGATCCGGCTGCAAGAGAATTAAGCGTGGAAGCTGCACGTTCTGTTGGCTTAGGCCAATCAGTGTTGTTGGAAGAGCCGCAAGCAGCCTTGTATAGCTGGATCGAGAAGAGTGAAGGGGATTGGCGTAATCATGTGCAAATCGGCGATGTGATTTTAGTGATCGACATTGGTGGTGGCACGACCGATTTGTCGTTAATTGCTGTGACTGAGCAAGAGGGTAATTTGCAATTAACCCGGGTTGCGGTCGGTGATCACATCTTATTGGGTGGCGACAATATGGATTTGGCTCTGGCGTACACGGTAAAAGCCAAAATGGAGCAGGAAAGCGGCAAGCGCTTGGAATCCTGGCAATTGCAAGCCTTAACACATGGTTGCCGTGAAGCGAAGGAAAAACTGTTCAATCAGCCAGAGCTTGGCAGCATGCCGTTGGTGGTGGCTAGTCGTGGATCTGCCTTGATTGGCGGTACCTTACGGACTGAATTGACTCGTGATGAGTTGAGTCGGGTGTTGGTCGATGGCTTTTTACCGCAAGTGCAAGCCAGCGACAGACCTGTGGTTAAACCGCGTACTGGTCTTAGATCAGCTGGTCTACCATATGCGCAGGACGCGGGAATAACCCGGCATTTGGCAGCTTTTTTGGCTAAACAAAAAGATGCCACCAGCGAATTCAGTCATATGGCAAATGCCGAAAATGCCAGTTTTCTGCATCCCACTGCAGTACTGTTTAACGGTGGGGTATTAAAAGCCGGTGTTTTATCCGAGCGTTTAATGGCCATTTTAAACAGCTGGTTACAAGCAGAACAGGCACCGGAAGCACGTTTATTACATGGGGCTGATCTGGATTTGGCTGTGGCACGCGGTGCGGCTTACTATGGTTATGTGCGCAAAGGTAAAGGCGTACGTATCAAAGGCGGCACAGCGGCTTCTTATTACGTTGGTGTGGAAAGCGCTATGCCGGCAGTGCCTGGTTTAGCCCCTGAAATCGAAGCACTCTGCATCGCGCCTTTTGGGATGGAAGAGGGCAGTGAACAAGAATTGCCGAATGACGAATTCGGTTTAATTATTGGTGAGCAGGTCCGGTTTCGATTTTTTGCCTCCAAAACCCGTCGTGAGGATAAAGTTGGTACCCGTTTGGAAAGTTGGGGTTTTGATGAACTGGAAGAGCTGGACGAAATTGAGATCAGCTTGCCAGAAGAGGGAAAAGCACCAGGCGAAATCGTACCTGTACATTTATCAGCCGCAGTGACTGAAGTAGGCACCCTGGAATTAAGAGCTATATCCAATCGAGACGACGACAAGCGTTGGAAAATTGAGTTTGATGTTAGAGCTGGTGAAGATTAATCGGCAAAAACAGCAGAAAGTTGGACATGAATAGCATGTCCAACTTTACTCGTTTTTTTACCGGTAATTCGGGTTGGTTGGTTGAGGATAAGTTTGTTGTGGATAGCCTTGTTGGTAGGGCTGTTGTTGTGGATATCCTTGTTGATAGGGTTGCTGCTGCTGAGGATATGTCTGCTGCTGTTGTGGCTGTTGGTAACCACCCTGAGGTTGCTGGGGTTGTTGATTAGCACCCGCATTTTGGTTGGCGATAATCGCTAATTCAACTCGACGATTGATAGCCCGATTGGCCTCACTGGTGTTGGGCACTTTGGGTGAGCTTTCGCCCAGGCCTTGCTGAGACATACGGGCTGGATTCACACCGTGTAGCGCTAGATAGTTAGCCACACTGGCTGCCCGTACTTCAGACAGACGCTGATTATAAGCATCGGAGCCAGTGTCGTCCGTGTAGCCAGTAATGGCTATCCGCGAATCGGGATAGTTATTTAATACCTGAGATACCGAATTCAAAGCGTTTTGTGCCTCAAAAGTCAGATCCGCTTTATCATGAGCAAACGTCACATTGCTAGGCATGGTCAGATTTAGTGTGTTATCCGCAGTACGCTGTACTTCTATGCCGGTACCTTGCAGCGATTGCTGCATTTCTTCCTGTTGCTTATCCATGTAATAACCAATGCCAGCGCCGACTGCAGCGCCGGCTAAAGCGCCAAAACCGGCATTTTTCCAGTCATTACCACCGAATAATGTACCTGCACCGGCACCAACAGCCGCGCCAATACCAGCGCCTTTGCCGGCGTTACTTATGCTTGATTCTCCAGTATATGGGTTGGTAGTACAGCCGGCTAACATGCCAATACCAATGCCTAGCACAATTAATTTTTTATTCATGTTCAGTTCCTTATGGAGTAAAAATTCTTTTGAAAGATGTAAAAGTGAGCTATTAACTCGGAAAAACCGGTAAATTAAGCATGGTTTATTTTCAGATAGCAGGCTTAAATCGGGCTTAATGCGGGCAAAAGGTGAATTTATTGTTTGTGTCTAATTTGTTGTTTATCGATGACTCAAGAAAATTGATTAACTGTGCCAGGCTGCTTTATTGTCATACATGCTATTTTGCGCTCGAATAGTTCCCATTCTTAGTAGTTGCGGGCGTGTTGCAGTGAAAAATATACCGATATTTCAATGAGATACGCTGAAAGCAGATCGTTAGGTGTTGTCTTGATAAATTTTAGCTATTTGTTGCGTCCATAATGCTTTGACGCGCAACACTAAATCAAGAATTCATAATCAAAACTAGCATCAGAAATCATTCCGTGTTGCGTTCGCGGTTCGGATATATCTTTACGCTCGGCTTTTGCCTGCTTTTTGAATTTAGAATTCCTTATGGCTTAAAAAGTGTCGAACACCTGGATAATTGAAACAAGCCCTTAAAAGCATGGTTGTTTTGAAGCCAAAGAGTTAAAACTTTAATAACTATTATATTTACTATAATTAAATAGTTTTCCACCTATAATAATTATTATTATAGAAACTATGTAAATAGCCAGTTATGAACAAAACACCATTAATCGACGCTATCTTCTCTGGAAATATTATGGAAATAGAGTCTCTTATTAAATCAGGCCAAAACGTCAATCAATCTTTTAATGGTATTACGCCCATCCAACATGCAATAAAACTCAGGAAATCTAAAATAGTCAAATTACTCATAGAAAACAACGCAGATCTCCTTATCTATGACCGACATAATGTATCGCCACTTAGTCATATATTAACGAAATTCAAAGAGTCCACAGCGCTGTCAATCATAAAATCGCTCCCCGATATCCATATCGCGGATATTTACGACCGTAACACTGCACTACATTACACAGCGCGCAGCAACTATGCAAAATGCATTGATTACCTTATATCAAAAGGAGCAAGCCCAAATGCGCTCAACAGACAAGGGCAATCCACTATATTCTTTGCCGCAAAAAGTGGTGCTTGTCAAATTATAGGATTATTGGTCAACAGCGGTGCTGATATAAACCTGCGAGACAAGATTGATAAACAGCAATGGAGCCCAGTCTTTTATGCAATAAGCAGATCTCATGTCGATTGTGTCGCGGAGAATATCACGCAAAATGCTGATGTCAATCTTATAGATGATGCGGGTTCGACGCCGATTTGTTATGCGATGCAAATAGCTGATGATCGGATTGTTCGAGTTTTGCTGGATTAAAGTTATGACGGTGAAAATTTGTGGATAAATAAGTTTAATAAATTAAATTTGTTCTTATATTATCAATTTTGATAATGGTGCTCTAAAGCCATCGAACCCAGGTAAAATGACCTCATAGACAACCTGATTGATCATACTTCTTATCGGTCTTAAGTTTTGTTTTAGATCCGGCAGCTCTCTTTTTTCTTTTTTAATTTCATTTATAAATTCTGCACAAATATTTATCATTTGATCAATAATGTAATATGAATTACATGTTCTTTTAGCTAAAGCATCAGATGCCATCTTTGCACTTTCCAGTATTAGAAACTGGCATTGAGCAACCGAATATTTATTTAAAAGCTCGCTTAACATTATGGTAAATGAATGTTTACTAGTGTCAGAGACGGAAAAATGTCTTTCGGTTGTGCATTCATCAAAAAATTCCTGGCATTCTGCTAATCTCAGCGCACAAACCACTTCTGTCAGTTGATTAGCCCATGGATCAGGCAAAGTCTCTTGTTCAAGATATTCCCTTATATCCTCACACAATAAAGTACGATATTCAGCAGGCACACGCCATGCGAATTCTATTGGTTTTCTTAATAATATATTGATACCGTTATATGAGAATGTATCATCAATTGAACTATTCATTATTAGTTCAGTTTTTAAAAGCTGATTAATAAGATAGTGCCCATATCTGGCTTGGGGTGAAAATGGCATTATTGATAATGTGTCAATTTCTAACAATGACTTCGGCATTTCTATTTGAGCATACGTATGAAGCGCAATTAAAGTGATTGCTTGTTCCAGTGATAAGTCAAAAATATGAATTTTTGTAGTATCCGATCTGATATCTCTTTCATTCAGTATCGGCTTAAATTTGGATGAATTTGAAGCGGAATTCAACATGGTTTACCTACTTTGTTCGTATTTATGTGTCGAGAATTATTCTAAATATGAGCTTCCTTAGCATTTAACTAAGTTTTGCTTTCAATTGATCTACGGGATGTTTAGATAATACAGAAGCTGAGGACGAATGTCTAATATATAGCGTGTAAACAAATAGCGTGTATCTGTATAGCGTGGTTATGAATAGCGTGTTCTTATACAGTAATCATTTTTATATGATTTCGAGATGGCAGAAAACACAAAGCCTGATCCCGATTTGCGCTCGTTATTTGGTCAGCGGCTGGCAATCGTTCGTAAGCTAAGAGGCTTTTCACAAGAGCGACTGGCGGCGGAAAGCGGGCTTGCACGTAGCCATCTAAGTGGCATTGAGAGAGGCAGAATAAATATTACTTTAAATAAAATCGGTTTGATTGCTCAGACTTTATCAGTAGAGCCTACAGAGCTGATGGATTTCTTCTCGCAAACGGTTGTTGAGGATCGTGTTATTGATCAGTCATTGGTTACAGAAAATGATGGTGATATTAAGTCCTGATTTCAGGTTATCATTCCAGTATCTCAAATTATGTGGTGATGGCTCTCACGCTAATTGGTCAGACAATTAGAAGCGTCGGTGCACATAGGGCACACCCAGTCGCGCAATATCACACAACTGGATAGCTAATAAGATTCAAAAACCTGATTCACAGCCTTACCTTGAGTTCGGTTGTCTATTTGGCTGGCTAAGGTTCATTTATAGTTAGATCAAGGGGGTATCTATGTCATTCGGTTTGAGTCAGCAGCGCAGTAGCGTTGCGTTCGACATGACAACTGGCACTGAGGTCAGTTTTGATGTCGAGAATGCAACCTGCATTCTCGACATACACTCCAACATATCGATGAACATGGCCGAATTCGGACTCCCCGAGTTCCTTACACATGGTAATTTCAGTAAATGGGTGAGCCTTGACGCCAACGAAGGTGTCGCGGTGACGGGCTTAACCAGTTGTGGTGCTGTCTTCATAGCAAACAAGGATTTCAGCAGGGTTGCCGCCGGTCACATGAGCGGCGACGCAAGGTTTGTCAAAGACTGGTGCAACAAACTCTCGAACAGCAATCCAAAGATTCATCCGCACTTCATTCTTTGGGGAACTGGCCCGGATGGAAGTCGTAAGACTGGTGGCAAGATTCTGATGGAGTATATGCAATGCTTCGCGATTTCGCCGTCACGAGCGCCCGCTGTAGCATCATGCGGGGCTATTTTCCTTGTGCGGTCTCAACGTGGAGTCGCCTACGCATCTAACACTATCGCCATTCCGTTTAAGCGTAGAGGTCAGGCTGTCCGGGAATTCAAAATGCCGACACAAGAAGAGTCCAAGGTGATGGATTACCTTAATCTGGAGATGTTCGATTCCAAAAGTATGCCTGACCAATTAATGCTGATCCAGGCAATTGCTAGATTGGTCAACCACGAAAACATACCGCTTGCGTTTGATGAAGAGACCCAAAAAAGACTCATTTCGTTACACGGAAAAAAAGTTACAAAAGCATACCTCGAATTGGTACCCGTTTCATTAAAGAGTCGGTTTTTGCAATTCGAAATTTTCAAACTCTACCCAGATTGGAAACAATGAATACTAGCCATACATGCTAAACGGGGTAGTTAAATATCCGCAGTGGAAGTCATATTTGTCATAACAATGCAATGGGTATTTATCTCTTTGTTTTTCTTTTTGGCTGAACTTATGCATTGAAAAATTTGAGTTAGCGCACATTGAAGCAGCTTGCATTTTTAATTCACAATGTTTCAAGAAGTTGAGGCCTGAGTCACTGCCAGTTTCAATCAGTATCTGTAGTCTTCAGCCGAGTATTAAACCAGTTACAATCACTAAAATAGATTACGTTTGCTCAATGATGCGTTAAAAACCCATCAAAAACCAAACGCATTAAATGAGCACGATCTCATAGAATAAACGACACCCCAGTTATAAAAAATTAATCCGTCAATGACTGATTCAGGTTTACTGATCGACAAGAAACAATAACATTCGTCTACATGGTACTTTCAACCGCTCAGCCAGACATTGACACCCTATCGGGGCACAGGTCGGTCATTGATATTTCCCTTGGCAATCAGAAGTTGTATTTACAAGCGACCATCGACAGCATACAAGTTTATTGACTACCAAGAATGGAGACAACATCATGATCCACCCCGAACTGCTGCGCGATCAGGGCATCCTGATCATTACACCGGAAGGCCCTCTTCAACAATCAGATTTCGAGAATCTAGCTAAACTCGTTGACCCATTCATTGAATCCGAAGGCGAGCTGAGAGGACTGCTGATCTATACAGAGAAATTTCCAGGCTGGACAGATTTTGCCGCGTTATTGGCGCACTTGAAATTCGTTAAAGACCATCATCAAAAAGTTGCCAAGGTTGCCGCCGTGACTGATAGTGGGTTCCTTACGATCATGCCGAGCATTGTTAGCCATTTTGTCTCCGCCCAAGTGCGCCATTTTGTTTATGGCGATAAGCAGCGGGCTTTGGAGTGGTTACTAAGCTAACGTAATTTAGACCCTTCAATAATTATTTTCAATTATTCACTTTGACCAGGTACCCGTCACCACCAAGGAAAAAACTATTCTGACCGATATCAGCTTTGTTAGCTTGTCGGGTGAAAATGTACGCGGTAAATCCGGTTCCGACAATAGCAATATATCGCCCCCTACCCATTGTGTAAACCAAATAGGACTCTAGCGGATGAACGACCCAAAACTTTTTATTTCTTATAGCTGGTCAAGCCAAGATCACGAAAATTGGGTTATTGAACTTGCAACTCATTTACGTGAATCCGGTATCGACGTAATCCTGGATAAATGGGATTTGAAAGAAGGACACGATGCACATGCTTTTATGGAGCAAATGGTATCTGACCCAGAAATTAAGAAAGTTGCCATTATCTGTGACAAAATTTACGCCGATAAGGCTAATGGCCGAAATGGCGGTGTGGGAACAGAAACTCAAATCATCTCACCTGAAATCTACGGTAGCCAAGCCCAAGACAAGTTTGTTGCCATCGTCAAGGAAAGGGACGACGACGGAAAGGCATGTCTTCCAATTTATTACCGCTCTCGGATTTATATCGACTTTAGCGACCCTAGTACAGAGTCTGAAAATTTCGAAAAACTACTTCGCTGGGTATACGACCAGCCATTACACAAAAAACCTGATCTTGGTCATAAACCCGGATTTCTCATCGAAGATCAACGAACCATCTCCTTGGGAACAGCATCTCGCCAAAAGCGAGCAATTGATGCAATTAAATGCAATCGTGACAACGCGGGTGCAATAACGATTGAATATCTAACGACATTTGCCGAGGAGTTAGAAAAGTTCCGAATTAACACATCCTTTGAACTGATTGATGATGAAATAATTGAAAATATAGAAGCATTTTTACCTTATAGAAATGAAGTAATCGAAGTATTCTTAACGCTTGCGCTTTATCGCGATTCTCATGAAACTCGAACAGCAATTCACCGTTTTTTTGAACGCCTAATTCCATATCTTGAGCGACCAGAAAACGTAAATCATTATCACCAATGGCAAACAGATAACTTTAGATTTATAGTTCACGAACTATTCCTTTATGCTATGTCATCCTTAATTCAATATGAAAGATTTGAATCTGCCGCTTTCCTTATGGCTAGCGAATATTATGTGGCTGGACGATCTGAATATCATAATGCATCAATGGTAAGTTTTGATTACTTCCGTCAAAACGTTGGGTCGCTTGATAATAGAAATAATAGACTTAATCTTCGTCGATTGTCCATTCACGCAGATTTACTTGAAAGTCGCGCTAAAAGCTCAGGTATCGATTTTCGCTATTTAATGCAGTCCGACTTCATCCTTTTTATGCGAGATCACATTGATAGATCAAAGAATCAATGGCATTGGTGGCCAGAGACACTTTTATATCTCAGGCATTCTGTACCATTCGAGGTGTTTGCAAGATCAAGATCATCAAGTTATTTCGAAAAAGCAAAACTCCTCTTGGGGGTACAAACTAAATCCGACCTTGTTCCGATTTTGGAAGACTTTAGAGCAAATAGGCAACGATTACCACGCTGGGAAGGATCAACTTTTAGTCCTGAGGCATTACTTGGGTTTAATGAGATTGCCACTAGACCCTGATGAACACCGGATTCCACATAATCATAAAATTTACTGCGATACTGAGAATTATGAATGTGCGGTCGATTTAATCTAACGGCATCGCCCGATACAATTGCTGAGCATTTTCAGCTTCAGCGACCGCTGCACTACCAACTTAGCTACAACATCACGCCCGCACAAAAAATACTTTGCATAGTCGAGCTTGAAGACAAGTCGTTAAAACCGGTCAATTTGTTTTGGGGGTTGGTTCCGTCATGGGCAAAGGATGACAAAAACAGCCATCACTTGATTAACGCCCGTGCCGAAACTGTTCGAGAAAAGCCGTCATTCCGGGCAGCGTTTCACAAGCGCCGCTGCCTGGTTGTCGCGACCGGATTTTACGAATGGCAAACATTGGAATCAGGCAAACAGGCATTTCACATTCACCGGCAAGACAATAACTTATTCGCCTTCGCTGGTCTTTGGGAGCATTGGGAACATGACCAACAAACGCTGTATTCATGTACGATAATCACTACTGCAGCCGAGGAAATCATGAAACCGATTCATGAAAGGATGCCAGTGATTATTCCAGTTGATGATTATCGGGGGTGGCTGGGTAAATCAGTGGATGAACAGGAAGTGTTTGGGATGCTGGACAATCAGGCATATTCAGCGATGACGGCAACGTCGGTTTGTAGTTACGTGAATAATCCGAGGCATGATGATGCGGGGTGTTTGCGGTAGGTTAGCCAAGAGAGCGGCTTAAACCATTTTACCAAAGTGTTCTCGCGATGGTCATTTGGCCTAATAAGTTCAGGGGCTTAACGTAGAAACGGTATTTGCGGAATTATGCAAAAGTTTTCTGCTTTCTTCTCGATTGATTGGGTTGTAAAACTTTGCTTCACATTGCGGCGAGCAATGTTCTGAATAGCCAAGCCATCACTAGTCCAACGAAATATTGCCCCCAAATTCCGGGGCAGTCTTTGTTAGCATACTCTTTTGAGTAAAAACTCGGTCTCCTTTTTGTCCTGATGGTCAAGGCCCAATCGGAACTGACGAGAAGACTTTGGCTCTAGCAATACAGGCTGAAATGCCAGGACTTGAATGGCCGTTGATAACAACTAAGTTGGTCGAAAATGACTACAGCGTAGAGCGACAGCCGTTTGCACCGGATATGGTTGATCGGGCTTTTAGCTGAAATAGTATTTTTTAAAATCATTACTACAGAAAGAATCTTAAGTCATATTTATGATTGATTAATTGATGCACAGGCATATGTTTCACAAATTTGGCAAGCTTACTTGAAACGAGTAAAGTTGCAGGCAATTGGTCGTAAAGGCTGGAATTGTTCCAGTTCATCTTAGTAAGGGCAAGGGTGTAACTTGCAATATCTGCCCATGGCCCATGTCCACCATAGCGAGTTAAACATAGCGGCTCAGGTATACATCTTCCTTCACGATAAAATGACTTACCAGTGGCGATTCCGTTGACATTACCTTGAGTCCATAACAAAAGGTCATAATCATCTATTGGTACATATGTACCGCGATTAATTGGGTAAAAAGATGGCTGAGTTTTCTTGGGATCATTTATAACTCTTTGGCGAAGCGTTCCCTTCCATGGCGTATTTTGGTTAATGCTTATTAAATCCAAGTTTTCATTCTTACCCCAAACATCAAAACAACCGTCTATTTCGTCACTTCTAAATTCTGTTGTTTTGTAAATAATTAACCTCTTTGGTGGAATGCCATTATGTGATCGATAAATTTCTAAACCACGACTAACTAATCGAGCCATCTGTTCTCGGTCAAAAAATGGATTATCTCCAAAATACGCTTTTGGTTTAGCATCAAAAGCAACAAACTCTAATCCTTTACCCTGTGAATCAAATACTTGACTACAACAGGTAACAAAGCGGGGCTTTCCATCACTCATTTCAGCATTGCTTTTAACAGAATAACTAATACCCATAAATGCCACATTTTCTTCTAATGCCGACATTTTCCATGGAGTACCACCAACTTTAGTATAGATCGCTAACGCAAGATTCCAATAAGTCGTTGACTTACAGCTCGAATTTATTGCCTTATCCCTTATGAATTGTGTGATGATATCGTTATTAGCAGATTCAGCCTTGACAAAGTCATGCAGGTCGAATCCTGTAGCAATATCTGTAAAATATTTTTCGTAAACGTCTGGTAGATAGATAAATAGTATATCGAAATTATGCCTCTGTTTTTCGAATGTCCTTATAACATCAGTTAGTTTCTCGGCAAAGCAAATATGTGGCTCTTGATTTGAATCGATTTCACGTATATCGAAATCTACTTCAAATTTTAAATGATCTTCTATGCATGCATTAACCCTAAAAGCCGAAGCCATTCCTGGATAGTTAGGCGTATATTCAGGTTTGTGATTTGTCTCATATTGAGCATCTAAGCCATCAATAAAGCTTTTTAACTTTAGATTAGCTCCTCTTGGACAAATTATTGCAATACGTATTGGCCCTCTTATGGCTGCCATTGTGTTTTGCCCATAAGGCCCAAATCGCATCAATCCTCGTAGCGGATGTATGTCAACGTCTGTAGTTCTCTCAGGATGAAAACACAGCTTTGGTTCTTCAGCTTGATAATACGCAGAAAGCTTGTAATCAGTTATGCCCATTTCATCCTCTATTACTGAAAGAGCTGACAGTAGAAAACTCAATTGTCGGGTTTACAGCTATATCTTCTTTGAATGCTTTAAATGTGACACTCCGATTTGAGTGATGATGATCAAGCCCAAGACATACTGCCCATGCACTAAATATATCATCGGCTTGTTTGTTATAACGACTTCCCAATCTTTTTTTTCTGAAATCCTCTTGTTTAACATATCTAGGATCATCCCAATTACGCTCGCCTTGTTCAATGTAAACAACTGGATTCACAATCAACCAAAGGGCATCCATTCTTTCTTCAATTCTGAGCTGTATAGATTCAGACCAATAGCGATTAAGCCCAGGCGTTTTTCCGTTGATCTTAGGTGAGTTTTCAAATTTTGTTTTTAATGCATTAATTAATGGATTAAAAAGAGCAAGATTCTTTGAGTCTGGGTCAATATATAAGGTCAACCCATTTTTGTTTTGATAAGATTTCAATGGTAGCCGTGAACAAAAAATCTTTTCGATAACCTGATAAAGTAAGAAGTATTCAGAAGTTTTGTAGTCTTTAACCTTAAATGGTTGAACAGATATGCTGTTTTTTTCTTTTATGGAAAAAACTGAAGCAATTTCATCTCTATCACCAAAAGCCAAAACACCCCCACTTACTCTTGTTGCCAATACTTTGTTGCAATGAGCTATCCTATCTTTAACCTCGCCGACACCACCTATATCACAGTCAAAAAGATAGACGCTTTGTGGAACAGAAAGAACCTTAAAAGCGTTGAAACGGATGATGTCAGTTTCTTGATTACTAGGCTCAAGACTTACAGGACTCCTTCGTTCCAACATTGGCTGTAAATAGTCCTCAAAGTCCATTAATTCATCATTTAGATACTTATATAAGTTCAGCATTAGTTCATCAAAACTCGGTATATCAATCACATGAGCATCAATACCCTTTTTTTGAGCCGTTTCTATAAGTTCATAAACACGAGGTACAACAGGAGCGCCAGTTCTATTAAACCAAAACAAGCCAGGATAATCATTGTTTGCCTTACTAATTATTTCTTCAAAAACACTCATAATAGAATCATCTCTTCCGCTGTAACCTACAAAAGCAAAGCCAAAGCGACTACCTACTAATTCTATTAAAGCGTTTCTAAAATCTCGATCTTGTTCAAGTAACTCTGATTTTGTATTTTTAAGATTTGAAGATTGAAAATCTCCATGGAGTTTGACATAAAGTGGAAATCTGTCTTCTCGAATGCACTGACTAGCTTTTATAGCATTGCCAATGCTAGCAATATGTAATTTGCTAATTGGC
Organism: Methylomonas lenta; assembly: GCF_001644015.1. Taxonomy (GTDB): domain Bacteria; phylum Pseudomonadota; class Gammaproteobacteria; order Methylococcales; family Methylomonadaceae; genus Methylomonas; species Methylomonas lenta. The sequence continues at coordinate 24,539 of NZ_LUUI01000066.1, read as the reverse complement.
AAGCCAAGGGATTGCCAACTTTCTTCAATTACAGAATCAAAATTTGTAGTCCAAATAGCTTTACATACACCTAATCCGATCAATGCAGCCATCACTCGATGTGAAAACTTAATTTCAGCAGAACTAATTTTTTCCTCTATATATGCACGTCTATCCGATTCAGACCGGTAAGCAATTGAAAAATAATGAGAGTATTCTTCTAGTGAATCGACATTTGGATGCCTTTGTTGCGAATCCAAATAGCTTTGAATGAGCTCACGGAATCTTGGATTTGATAAATCCTTACAGGAACTTATTGATTTTCCATTTTCACTGCAATAAATATTTCTTTTGAATTCCCACGTCATCTCCCAAGCGCTCATTATCCCGGCATTGGCAGATGCACCGGCGCCAATAAACCAGTGAATATTTTTAGCGCGGGTTTTATACGTCCTTAGGAAAGAAGATAGTTCCATTGATAGCTCCGAATAAGTATCTAACATTTATCATAAAATTCAGCTTGCTCATTTTTTAAAGCCCTCTTAAAGGATCGCTGCAAGGCCTTCCTTGGTAAAACCAAAATCTGTTTAAATTCAAACTAAAAAATTGCATTTCTATAATTCGTCAATGCACCGTCGCATACTGCATTCACTGCTGAACGTAACCATTATTTTTCACCAATCAATTTTTTGATGTTGTCTTTGCTAATGGTGGAGATGGTGAGTTTTTTAACCTCTTTGGCTTTTAACTCCAAGGTATTGGTTTTGTTTAGTTCTAACAAGGTCGCGATAATCAACTTATCTACTTTCAACAAAAAATCCTTTAAAGCGATTTTTCTGACCAGAATAGCATCTATCCCATCTTTCTCTTTCTCGGTATATACCAAGTCCATCCGAACAAACAAATTAAATGCCTTATTGATATCGATTTTCGAAAGATGGTTATCAAGCTTATGGCAATCAACAAAAACAGTTTCGCGAAGAGTGGCTAAATCGGAACATGCTTTTTTGTTTGTAGTAGCCTGCTTGTAGATTTTTTTGATGGTATCTGCGCTGGTCAGGCGCAAATTGTGTTTGTTTAGAAGACTTTGATATAAATTGGCTGAAGCTGGCTTAGGTTCAGTCGTTTTTGCTTTGGTTGTATTCGGTATCAGTGACGCATAGGTAACGGTTCCGACTTTATTCAAGTGGACGTTTTCAATCGCGCTGAGGAAGTCTGTAAAAGTCTTAAATTCATAGTCACTTTCTTTAAAATCCGCCGCAGTTTGTTTTAAGATATTTTTTAGCTGGGAAGTATTGACCGCATCAGGTGCCGCTTTCAATTGTTGAATGACCAGTGACTGCACTTCGGCAAGTGATAAACAAGGTTGAGAAGCTTGGGCTATCGTTGTGTTTTGGGTTACGTCCTGTTCTGAAACCGTATCCACTGATGAGGCGGCGAGTTCAGGTGAATATTCATCCGTATAAATAAAACGGCTGCACGATGTTTTGACGCATTCGCTCAAAGTTGAATGCCGACCAACACCGATCACTTCTTTGTCCATTTCGCGTAAACGGTGAAATACAGGGCTGAAGTCCGAATCACCTGTGACTAAAACAAAATAATTGATATTGGGAAGTTGCCATGCACATTCGATGACATCGACTGTCATCTGGATATCGGCAGTATTTTTTCCGGTGACCGGATGATAGCAATGAATCAGTTCAAATCCATTCCGATTTATAGATGTTTGATGCATAGCCAGTTGGGGCCGACTCCAAACGCCGTATGCGCGACGAATAATTATTTGGCCCAGTTGTTTTAGTTCTTCTATTATCGGCGTAACACCATCGTTTTTGATCCAGTTAGTGACATTTTCTGCATCAATGAATACCGCAATCCTGTTAGCTTTTTGAGTTGTCATTTTTTATTATTAGAACTGACTTGCATTTAAGGTGAGTTGACGACTGACATAGTTTAGCATTCAGGGCGCGAGTTCAAAAAACTCGCTCTGGTCTCCACAGCATGTGACAAGTTTTCTGCGCGAAAGCTAAAATGCCTCAATGCAGTTTTGCCATATATCACGTTAACGATTACCAGAGTGGACTGCCAAATTTCATCGAATTATGTTTTTGAGAAATCAGCCTGTCGAAAAATTTGATCGCTTAGGTTCCGGTCAAACTCTGACCACATCTTTTGTCCCGAAGAAAACTAGCTTACTGTCTAATCAGGCATGTGAAACAAGAGAGCAAGCGTGAGATGTAAGTGATCAGTATGAGACCCATCCTATAGGAATAGCGCCACTACTTTACAGGATTCCGAAATCGCGTATTGGGCAAGCATAAATATTATTATCCTTTAGCAAATAAATTTACCTGTTAAGTGGTAGGATTGGCAATCAGCTATTTTGGATAGCTCTTCGTTGCCAGATGCGAGAGACGTTAATGAGCAAGCAGATTTTGTTGGCGTGGTTAGGAATTGCCGATTTGAAGGCGGCAAGTTTGTTGCCAAACAATGTCGGAGAACCCATTGGTGACGGCCCGATACTTGGAGCTTTAAAAAATCTCAGCTTTGATGAACTGCATTTGTTACACGACCAAGATCAACAAAAAGTCACTGCATATCTTGATTGGCTGACTCAGAGCAACACTATAAAAGCCGTTTCAATTCCATGTGCTCTCCGCTCTCCGATTGACTTTGGTGATATACATCAAGCGGTAGACGGCTATCTGAAAAACCTGACTGGTGAACATCCTGATCTGGATATCAGTATTCACCTGTCACCTGGCACACCATCGATGACAGCGGTATCTATCCTGTTGGGTAAAACTAAGTACAACACGCGGTTCGTGCAATCCACCAAGGAGAAAGGTGGCGAATTTGTCACCATACCATTCGACATTTCTGCCGAGTTCGTTCCTCAACTAGTCAAGCGTGCCGATCAAAAGCTCAGCGAGCTTGCCTTGGATCATGCTCCTACCTCAGCAGCGTTTTCCGACATCATCACCCAAAACCCTGATTTTCAGCGAGTCATTCGGAAAGCTGAAAAAATCGCGGTGCGTAATGTTTCCGCGCTGATCATGGGCGAATCCGGTACTGGTAAAGAACTCTTTGCCAAAGCGATTCACAATGCCAGCCAACGCAAAGGCAAACCTTTTATCACTGTAAACTGTGGCGCTATTCCTAAGGATTTGATCGATTCAGCGCTGTTTGGCCATATCAAAGGCGCTTTTACCGGTGCGATTAGCAACAAAACCGGCTTTTTCGAAGCAGCCGACGGCGGAACCTTATTTTTGGATGAATTCGGCGAATTACCGCAAGATGCCCAAGTGAGATTGCTTCGTGTCCTTCAATACGGTGAAATCAATAAAGTTGGAGACAGCAAAGCGCAAATAGTCGATGTGCGAGTAATCGCCGCGACTAACCGCAATCTTGCCCAAGACATTGCAGAGGGGCGGTTTCGCGAAGACCTGTTTTACCGTGTCGCTATTGGCGTTTTGACATTACCACCCTTACGCGAACGCAGTGGCGATCTTGTATTATTGGTTGATCATTTAATGACATCAATCAATCGCGAAGCATCCAATCAACCGGGCTATATCAATAAGAAAATTTCTGTAAAAGCAAAAAACATTATCCTCAGCTATGCTTGGCCAGGTAATATCCGCGAATTACACGGTACGTTATTGCGCGCTTCAATCTGGGCGGAATCGGATACCATAAGCGAGTTTGATATCAAGGAAGCTATGATTAGCCGACCGGTCAACGGCAATAAAAGCGAACTGCCGGAAATTGGTTCAGGCCTTGATATTCAAGGCTTGTTAGACGACATCAAACGACAATACATTACCAAGGCACTGGCGCAAGTCGCCGGTAATAAAAAGAAAGCCACGACGCTGCTAGGATTGCCGAACTACCAAACGCTCAGCAATTGGATGGACAAGCTAAACATACAAGAATAATTGGCACGCTTTTCGCACTAGAAGAGCTATGGACAGAATCGACATCATGCAATCACAAAACTTTGAATTCCTAAGAAGCACATGGCCGGAGTTAGCCAGCCTTGCAGGTTTTGCCGAGCACTACACCTCAATCGACCCGCAAAGCGCGCAGACCAAATTGCGCAACTTTGCCGAGCGTTCGGTGGCGATTGTCTATTCTCAACTGGGATTACCGCGTCCACCGCAAGCCAACTTTATGGAACAGTTGACCAACGCAGCCTTCGAAGCGGTCACACCTAAAGTCGTCATCGACAAACTGCATGCCTTGCGCATTCACGGCAATAAAGCCGCTCACGGCGATAAAGTCAGTGAACAAAGTGCCCAATGGCTATTGAAAGAAACCTTCGACATCGCCCGCTGGCTGTTCATCACCTACGCCAATGGTGATCAAAACAGCATTGCCGATTACCAACAGCCTAAGCCTGCACAATCGGAAAAAGCGGATTATAAAAAAGAACGTAAAGCCCTGCTGGAGCAATACGCCAAACAGGAAGCCCGCATGCAGGCCATGCTGGCGGAATTGGAAGTAGAACGGGAAAAAGCCGCGCAACTGCAGCGAACTGCTGAAGAATTGGAGCAGCTTAAAAAACAAGCCACCAGCAAAGGCCAAAAAGCGGCGCTGGATTTACATTTTAACGAAGCCGCCACTCGCAAGTATCTAATCGACTTGCAGCTGGCTCAAGTGGGCTGGCAACTTGAGGATAGTGAGCAAGTGTCGCTGGAAGAAAAGGTGCTGCATCAACCCACTGCCAGCAGCGAAGGTTATGCCGACTATGTGTTATGGGATGAAAAAGGCAAACCACTCGCGGTCATCGAAGCCAAAAAAACCGCCGTCGATGCTGAAACAGGCCGCCATCAAGCCAAACACTATGCCGACGGCCTGGAAAAAATGCACGGCCAGCGTCCGATCATCTTTTACACCAACGGCCACGATATCTGGTTGTGGGATGATCATCCAGCGCAAAATTATCCGCCGCGCCGTTTGTATGGGTTTTATTCTAAATCCAGTCTGCAATATCAATTACGCCAGCGCAGCGAGCGCAAGCCTTTCAACACGGTCACACCCAAACCGGAAATATTGACAGACCGCTTATATCAACACGAAGCGCTAAAACGCATCACCGAACGCTTCGAAACTAAACAACGCAAAGCCTTGGCGGTACAAGCCACCGGCACCGGCAAGACTAGACTGTCGATTGCCTTAGCCGATGTCTGCATGAAAGCTGGTTGGGTCAAGCGCGTTTTGTTTGTTTGCGACCGCCGTGAGCTGCGTAAACAGGCCAAAAATGCCTTTAGCGCCTTTTTACCTGCGCCGATTAGTGTACTGACCAGCAAAAGCGTGCAGGACACCCACAACCGCATCTTCGTCGCCACCTATCCAGCCATGACCAAAGTGTTCGATGCCTTTGATCCCGGCTTCTTTGATCTAATCATCGCTGACGAATCGCACCGCAGCATTTACAACATCTACGGCGACATGTTCCGCTATTTCGATGCCTTGCAAGTCGGTTTGACCGCCACGCCGGTGGAAATGGTTAGTCGTTCCACTTGCCAATTGTTCGGTTGTGACTTTAAACAACCCACCAGCAATTACACCCTGGAAACGGCTGTTGAAGAAGGTTATCTGGTGCCGTATCAAGTGGTCAAACACACGACGCAATTTTTGCGCGACGGCATTAAAGGCCACGCTTTGTCGGCCGAAGCCATTGCTGCGCTGGAAGACCAAGGCATTGATCCTAACAGCCTGGATTTTGATGCGGAACAAATCGATAGCGCTATTTTCAATAAAGACACCAACCGCAAGATACTGCAAAACCTGATGGAACATGGCATTCGTCAGGCTGATGGGCAAACGCTGGGCAAAACTATTATCTTCGCTCGCAACCACCAGCACGCCAAGTTGCTGGAAAAACTGTTCGACGAGCTATATCCGCAATACGCCGGCAAATTCTGCCAGGTCATCGACAACTACGATCCACGCGCCGAAGAATTGATCGACGACTTCAAGGGCGAAGGTAATAACGACCAACTCACCATCGCCATCTCGGTCGACATGCTGGATACCGGCATCGATGTGCCGGAGATCGTCAACCTGGTGTTCGCCCGCCCGGTTAAATCGCCGGTCAAATTCTGGCAAATGCTCGGGCGTGGTACACGGCTGTGCCTTAACCTGTTTGGCCCCGGCAAACACAAAACCCATTTTCAGATTTTCGATCATTGGGGCGTGGTGGAATACCATGGCCTGAAGCAACGCGAGGTCGAAATCAGCCAAAGCAAATCCCTGATGCAGCGCTTGTTTGAAGCGCAACTGAGTTTGGCTAAAACCGCCTTACACCACGCCGAACCGGATTTTTTCGATGTCGTGGTTCAAACTCTGCACAAAGCCATCAATAGCCTGGACGACAAAACCATCGCCGTGCGCGACAAATGGAAACTCAAACAGCAGATGAGCCAACTCGACGCGTTGCGCCAATTCAGCCCCAACACCGTCACGCTGCTGGAAACCGAGATTGCCCCTCTGATGCAATGGCTGGATGTGCGCGGCCATAGCGATGCCTACCAATGGGATTTGCTGCTCTGCCAAATTCAGCAACACAAACTGCAAAACACCCAGTCCTATGATGATCTGGCCGGCGAAGCCATCGGTCAGCTTTGGCAACTGCAAATGAACTTAAACCAGGTCAAGGCTAAAGCCGCAACCATCAAACAATGCCGCGAGCTGACTTGGTGGCAAGCCGCCTCACTCGATGAATTGGAACAGGCGCGCACTGAACTGCGTAGCATCATGCAACATCGAGACAAAGGCACCGGCCCAAGCGTCGACAAACCTATCATCGACATTCCGGATGGCGACGAAGTCCGCGAAAAACAAAGCACTTATCTTAATGCGGTCGATATGGCCAGCTATCGCCTCAAGGTAGAGCAAGCCTTAAAAGAACTGTTCGAGCAGGACGCAGTCCTGAAGAAAATCCGCGCCGGTGAAGCGGTCACAGAAGCCGAATTAGCCAACCTCAACGCCTTGATTCACACGCATCATCCTGATGTGGATTTGCAGGTGTTAAAAAGCTTTTACGATACCGCTGCGCCGCTGGAACAAATTCTGCGTTCCATCGTCGGTATGGACGCGGACAAGGTGAATGAACGTTTTGCAGCGTTTATCCAACACTACCCCAGCCTCAACGCCCGGCAAGTGCAGTTTCTCGGTTTGCTCAAACGTCAAATCGCCCAAAGCGGCGCGATTGAAATTGACCATCTTTACCAAATGCCGTTTGCCGCCCTCGGCGAACTGGATGCTTTATTTACCAACGAACAACAAATCGACGACTTACTGTCAATCGTAGAAAGCTTTGGCAAACAACCCGCCAAGGCTAACCCATTATCAACACCTGGAACAAATGCATGATTACCGGCGAACTGAAAAACAAAATCGACAAACTCTGGCTGGAATTTTGGCAAGGGGGCATCGCCAACCCCTTGACCGTCATCGAACAAGTCACCTTCCTGATGTTCGCCAAGCTGCTGGACATCAACGAAAGCCGCGACGAAAAACGCGCTGACCGCACCGGACGTAGTTTTACCCGACGATTTAAGGATAACGAACAATATCTGCGCTGGAGCCAATTCAGTCATATCGAAGATGCCGAGCGCCTGATGAATTTGGTGCGCGATGAAGTGTTCAAGCATTTTCGCGAGCACACCAGCGATAGCCGCTTTGGTGATTACATGAAAGATGCCCGCATGGTCATCGATAAACCCAGCCTGTTGGTTAAAGCCATCGAAATGATCGACGCCTTGCCGCTGGATGCCGGCGACACCAAAGGCGATTTATACGAATACCTGCTCAGCAAACTCACCACTGCCGGCATCAACGGCCAGTTCCGCACCCCGCGCCATGTCATCAAACTGATGGTTTGGATGCTCGATCCGCAACCAGGTGAAGTGGTAGCCGATCCGGCTTGCGGCACCGCCGGATTTTTGGTGGCCGTGATGGAATATCTGCTGGAAATCTACAGCAGCCAACAGGGCGTGATGCAGGAAGAGCTCATCGACGATCAGGGCAAAACCGTCAGCCAAAAAATTTACACCGGTGATTTATTAACCCAGGAGCAATGGCAAACCATCAAAACCCGCATGTTTCATGGCTTTGATTTTGACAACACCATGTTGCGCATTGCCGCCATGAATTTGTACATGCACGGTGTTGACAATCCAGATATCCATTATCAAGACACCTTGGCGCAGAGTTTTGCCAATCATTTTCCAGAGCTTGAGCAAAATGCCTTTGATGTGATCTTTGCCAACCCGCCCTTCAAAGGCAGTTTGGACGAAGACACCATCAACCCGCTGATTTTGCGGCTGGTCAAAACCAAAAAAACCGAATTGTTGTTTATTGCCCTGATTTTGCACATGCTGAAACCCGGCGGCCGCAGTGCCACCGTCGTACCGCAAGGTGTGTTGTTCGGTTCTTCCAACGCCCATCAAGCCGTGCGGCAATTACTAATCGAACACAACCAGCTGGAAGCCGTTATCAACCTGCCCAGCGGTGTGTTCAAACCTTATGCAGGCGTCGCCACTGCAATTTTGATTTTCGCCAAAGGCGGAGCCACCGATCACGTCTGGTTTTACGACGTGCAAGACGACGGCTACTCGCTGGACGACAAACGCGACCCGCTGTATCAGGACGAGCAAGGCAATCCGCTGAGTTTTGCCGGCGATTTACCCAAGGTACTGGCAGCCTATCAAAACCGCGATAAGTCCATCGCCGACACAGAAGCCAATGACAAAACCCAAGCTTGTTTCTGGGTCAGTAAAGCCGAGATTGCCACTAATAAATATGACTTATCGGTCAATCGGTATAAGGAAACTGTGCATCAGGAAGAAGAATACGAAGACCCGAAAGCGATATTGCAGCAGTGGATGGGGTTGGTCGATGAGATTCAGGATGAGTTGAAAGAGTTAGAGGGGATGCTTTAATGAATTTAGTTTCATTTGGAAGCGTCTGTGATTTACAAAATGGTCGTGCATTTAAACCATCGGAATGGGCGGAAGCCGGTACTCCGATAGTTCGTATCCAAAATTTAAATGATGAAACAAAGTCTTTTAACTATTGCAATTTTGAGGTCGAAGATAGGTTTCACATTCAGTCTGGTGATTTATTGTTTTCCTGGTCTGGTACTCCAGGAACTTCATTTGGTGCATTTTTTTGGAATAGAGGTAAAGCATTTCTGAATCAACACATATTCAGGGTAGATATTGATGAAAACGTTGTTGATAAAAACTATTTGCGCCATGCAATAAATTCAAAACTAACTCATATTATTGATCATGCTCATGGCGGAGTTGGGCTCAAACACATTACAAAAGGTAAATTAGAAGCTGTAGAAATTTACTTACCCAAATTAGCCGAACAAAAACGCATCGCTGCGATACTCGACAAAGCCGACAGCCTGCGCCGTAAAAACCAGCAAGCCATCCAACTCGCCGACCAATTTCTCCGCGCGGTGTTTTTGGATATGTTCGGCGATCCGGTGACTAATCCGAAGGGGTGGGATGTCAGAGAATTAGATGATTGCTTGATTTTTTTAACTAGTGGATCGCGCGGTTGGGCTAAACATTACAGTAGCTCGGGAGATAAATTCATTCGGATACAAAATGTTTCAAAGAACAAGCTGCTATTAAATGATTTAGCCTACGTAAACGCTCCTGTTGGAGCTGAAGCTAATAGAACTAAAACTCAAATTGGCGATGTTTTACTTTCTATAACTGCTGATTTAGGAAGAGCAGCAGTCGTTACTGAGGAAATTGCAGGTAGTTATATAAATCAACATTTAGCTTTATTAAGGGTTAAACAAGATAAATTGAATCCAAGATATTTTGCTGCATATCTTTCTTCTGAGGCAGGTGTTACACAGTTTAAAGCAAAAAATAAGTCTGCTGTAAAGGCCGGACTGAATTTTACTGACATTAGAACATTGAATATTTTGTTGCCCGCGATTGAGCTACAAAATAAATATGAAGAACTTTATAAAAAAGTAACTTTTTCAATCAACTTTAAACAAGAATCCCTGCAATTTTCAGAATCTCTTTTTAAATCCCTCAGCCAAAAAGCTTTTGCTGGCAAACTATAGAATTATTGGTGCAGCCAACACCAAACCAACTTGATTGATTGCTATCTGCGACATGCAAAATCAAACGGTATTTATGGATTCAAAAAAACAACTGATTGAGGATATAAAGTTTATTTTTGCAGAGTGTGAACGGTTGTGGGATCAGATTCAAAGCCAGGGTCTACTTAGCATATCCAAGGAAGACAGTTTTTGCGAAATACCTCATCCCAGTAATAATTCGGCAAAAATGATCTGCGGCCGCGCCGCAAGTGAGCTATTAATCGAATTAAGCAGCAATATTGCAAAACAACATGGATTAGAAAAGAAGATAAAGCTCGAAAAGTTTAGAGAAATATTTTCACGGATAATGGTAAATCGATTTCTTCGAGAAAATAGGCCCATTAATACTAAAGAAGTTGACAAAGTTATAGCTTCTTCAGTTAAACAGGCAAAGACCCATTTAAAAAATGTTACTTATTTCATCCCTTGTCATTTAATGCGAACTAAAGATCCTGAAGCATTAGTTATAGGGCCAATAAAGTTTCATAACAGAACCAGTATTCGCCGGGTATTTCTGGATAAGTTACGCCAAAGAACTGAAGACAATGGACATGAAGATAATAAATATTCGCGTCGGCTGCTGAAGGACGCACTACGTTATTATCGTAAATTTCAATGGGTCGCCGAAGTTGAAATTAAAGGCTATGACCGCGAAACGTCAGGCGAAATAGCAGAACAGGCTGTTACTTCCGCGCTCGATTGCTTACATCTGATGTTGGGCGCAGAATGGACAGATAAGATGCAAATACAAGGGCCGGCAATTTTCATGGATCGTCGAGCTAAATTGTATTTGTCCGATTCTAATGAACTGGAAGCATCGCTTTCATCGAGTGTGTTTGGGCAAGTTAATTTTACGGATGGCTGGTCTGTCGGATTATCTTCTCCTGAGCACACCAATATATTGAATCTCTTTGGCGTAGCCTTGGAATTAGCAGTCGATCCTGCTCTAGCTAGACCGTTAAGCCAGCGATTCCTCGATGCTGCTCAGTGGTTTGGCGAAGCTTCTCGCGAAAAAAGCCCTTCAACTCGCGTCGTGAAATATGTTACGGCCCTTGAGCGCATGGTGATGACTGAAGAGCACGATGACATTTCACGTTTAGTGTCTGATCGTGTTTCTGCATTTTGTTTCGAAAAGCCTGATGATCGTGAAACATGGCGTGCAAAGGTTAAGAAGACATACGACTTACGTTCTAAATTGATACATGGCAGTATTTCACCAAGGTCGGATGAGGTTTGGCAAGGCGTTTATGTCGGAGCCCAGTTGTGTGAAATCACTCTTTTGAGAGTGCTAAATGAATTTGGTGTTGATGAACTTAAAGAAGATAAATTTAGCTCAAGGCGATTAGGTGAGTGGTTTAATAACGTGACTAATTGGGCCGATCGGCAACTTACGAAAATAGAGGAATAATCATGCAAACGATTCAAGTCCAGTTACCCGATACCGTCAATATAGACGCCCAGGAAATTCAATTGCTACTGGCGGGAAAGTTGTATGAAAAAGGCCTGTTATCTATCGGCCAGGCGGCGCAAATGGCGGGGTTTTCCAAACGCGCCTTTATGGAGCTATTAGGGCGTTATCAGGTATCGGTATTGAATTACCCTGCCGATGACATTGGACAGGATTTTGAAAATGCCTGATATGATTTCCAACACCAGTTGCATGATCATTCTGGACAATATTAATCGGCTGGATATTCTGCAAAAGTTGTATCAAACCATTCATCTCACCGAGGAAGTGGCGCAGGAATTTGGCAAACCTTTAGCAAACTGGATGACGGTCAATGTCGTAGAGGATAAAAATTATCTGCGGCTTTTGAACGCCAGTGTTGACTTAGGCGAAGCCAGCACCATTGCTTTGGCAGTGCAAATGCCGGGCGATCATGTGATGATTCTGGATGATTTAAAAGCCAGAAAGCTCGCTAAACAATTGGATCTGAAATATACCGGGTTGTTGGGCATTCTTCTCAAAGCCAAACAACAAAACGTCATTGCATCCGTTTCCGATATTTTGGCCCAGTTCAGGCAAGTGAATTTCAGGTTTTCTGAAAAACTGGAAGCAGAAGTATTAAAACTAGCCGGCGAGCTTTAACACCAAGTCACGTTAAGTATTCTTACAGCGCTGTAAATGGGTGAATATTTGCTTGGTGGATGCGTTATTGACTGCATGGCAATCGACCAAAAAGGACATTAATCTTGGAAGATCTTACTGAAAAGCTTGAAACATATTATCGAAACTCGAAAACAGAATTTTCATTTGGAGTGCAAAATTTCCAAGGTATTCGAGAATATACAAAAATACCCCTGGCGGCATTGACCTTGCTTTATGGTCAAAACTCCGCTGGAAAAAGCACTATTCACGATATTCAAGAGTTTATCGTCGGTTTTTTCAGTCATAAATGGGATGCAAAAACCACAGCCGATCATTTAGGACGATGGGCCAATCACTTCAGGCATTTTAAACCACTAACCAAGGGTTATTTAATCAATGCTCAGAATTTTCCACACAGCCGACTGGCATCTAGGCCACCAACTTCATGGCGTCTCGAGGCATTTCGAACATCAACAATTTTTGAACTGGCTTTTAGATGCTTTGGAAAGCAATGAAGCGGATGCTTTGATTGTTGCCGGTGATATTTTCGATTCTGCCAATCCCCCAGCTACTGCGCAAGCGCAGCTGTATGATTTTTTGGTTAACGCCAGAACAAGCTTACCGGGTCTTTCTATCATCTTAGTCGGCGGTAATCACGACTCTGCATCAAGATTGGATGCACCTTCGCCAATCTTAAATGCACTAGGTGTGCACGTTGTAGGTGGTTTGTCGCGTAACGAGGAAGGCAATATCGATTGGGATCGATTACTAGTGCCCTTGACGAATTCTACCGGAGATATAAGGGCTTGGTGTGGAGCCATGCCTTTTTTGCGGAATGCTGACCTGCCAACAAATATTGATGAGTCCGACCCATTAATTTCCGGCATGAAATCCCTATATGCCGAACTTGTTGACCAACTAGCCCAAAAAGCCGGGCAAGATTCTCGGATGATCCTGACCGGGCATTGCTATATGGTTAACGGAGCTTTATCAGAACTAAGCGAACGGAAGATTCTCGGCGGCAATCAACATGCTTTGCCTCTTGAGCTATTCCCCGAAAACATAGTCTACGTTGCATTGGGCCATTTACATTTAGCCCAGCATGTTGGCGGCAAGGAACACATTCGGTATAGTGGGTCGCCGATCCCGATGTCTTTTGATGAGTCTGATTATCACCACCAGGTACTTCAAGTTGATATCAAGCCAAATCAAGCCGCAGATGTCTCTGTCCTAAAGATACCCCGTAGTATCGATCTATTACGAATCCCCAACGGTAAAGATTTCGCAGTATTACCTGAGGTGATCCAGCAATTGGAAAGCCTACAGCTGGATGATTTACCTATGGATCAAAGACCAATGTTGGAATTGCGAATTCGGCTTGATAAACCAGAGCCTAGTCTTCGCCAGCAAATTGAAGAAGCTATAGCGCAACTTCCCATACGCTTATTAAAGATCAGCACATTAAACATTACGATGGTATTTGCCACCTCTACATCGCCGCAGATGCAAATCCGGAACAGGCTGTCGCCATCGCAATAAATTCGAAATGCCAAAGCGTTCAGGTCTGTAACGCGTTAGAAACCCTGCTGGTCGATCAACAATGTGCCGAACAGCTTTTGCCACTGCTGCAAGCGGCATTTGTTGAAAACAAAATCGAACTACGAGGCTGCGAAGAAACGCGAAAGCTATTGCCAAATATTCAACCGGCGACAGACGAGGACTGGCATACCGAGTATCTGGCGCCGATTCTTTCGGTAAAGATCGTGAATGGTATTGAAGAAGCTATTGACCATATCAACCACTTTGGATCGGGACATACCGATGGCATTGTGACGCAAAGCCTGAAGTTGGCCCAACAATTTGAAGAGCAGGTTGATTCGGCATCGGTGATGATTAACGCCTCAACAAGATTGTCCGGTGGCGGCGATTACGGTTTGGGATCAGTCGTTGGCATTAGCACGGATAAACTTCATGTCCGTGGTCCTGTCGGGCCTGACGAGCTAACAACCTACAAATGGGTGGCTTATGGGGATGGCCATTTGAGGGGTTAGCTAGAAACCTTAAATTGCTTTTTTATCTGACTCAAGTTGTTGTAGGCCCGAATCATCCGATCAGCAATATCTTGATCATGGCAATATAAAACCCCGCAATGATTCATAAAAGTTGATCCTTCTGGGTTCAACACCAATGTCCGGCCAAGAGCGTCGCTAAACGGCAACCCAACTTCGTTGAAAAGGCAAGCTGTCGCAGCATAATCCCAAATGCTTCCGCCACCGACTTGCGGTTTAGGGAATTTGAAATAGCACGCTGGTTTTGTCGTCAGCACTTGGCAAGCGTTCATCGCCGCGCCGCCTTGTAACTTCAATGCGGCACCGGCATAACCTAGCTCGGTCGCTAGATAATCCAGTTCGATCAGGGTAGCAGGGTAAAGCGGATCTTGAGCAAAGCTTTTGTCCGTGAGGAATAGCAGAGTTTGTGCCGCTGGCTTCGACAATTCGATGGGCTTTAAGGGTTGGCCGTCCTTCCAGGCGCCTTGCCCCATAATCGCATGGTAAACCGTCTGGGTTAATGGGTCATAGACGACGCCTATGATTGGCTCGCCCGCTCGAGACACCAAGGCAATAGATACCGAGTATCCAGGGACGCCTTCTATAAAAGGCAAGGTGCCATCCAAAGGATCGATACTCCAGAAAAAATCCTTGTTTAGACGTTCTCCGTCATCAGGACTTTCTTCAGATAATAAGGCTAAATCGAACATCTCGCAGGTGGGTAGCAGAGTTTGCAAGATAATAGCCTGACTCAAGTGATCAACTTCAGTGACCACCTGCGCAGCCAAACTTGCACCACCATCTTTTGTACTTACAGATAAATCACTTCTCGAATATTTCGCAATAGCATGCCCAGCCTGACATGCTGCTGATATTGCACATTGGCTCAGCAAAAATAAATCATTACACGATAATTCCATCATCACTCCTTGTCGAATTCATAATTGCGCGATCACTTGCCGAGCCAGTCGTTCGCTATAACTGTTGGTTGGCCAATACCCAGGACCCCACCCCTTCAGGAACCGGTGGAAATCGGTCCACGCCACAGGGTAAAGCGCTCGCCAATCTCTTTCCACGTCATCCGCATCGACGGCTTTTTGTTTGGTCTTCAACGCTTGTTTCAGAGCCAGAAAATAGACATCCAGCAATTGATTCAGCTGACGCTCGGCTTGATCTCCGTCCAGGCAGCTGTCGATAAAATAAGCCACATCCTTAATTCCGCAACCGCCGCCAACATATTGGAAATCCACGGCCGCGACGTGTTTGCCGTCATCTGAAAAACAAAAATTGGCCAATTTGGCATCGCCGTGAACGAAGGTTTGATACGAGCTATTACGCAATTTTTGATCAATCAACGAAGCGGCGTTTTTCAAGACTGGATCGTTCAGAGCCTGCAATTCATCGGGCCGAGTCGCCAGATGCCAATACGTACCGGTAGACCACAATCCCTTGGGGTGCTCACCGATAAATGTCGCATGGAAATTTGCCAACCATTTTAAGCAGGCATGCATTTCATCATCACCAACGAACGATCGGCGTTTCGGAAATCCCGCCGTGTCCAAGTCTTCCAGTACGATGAACACCTCATCACCGAAGGACTCAAACGCCAGACAAGCTGGTACGCGGCAATACGCATCGCAACGCCCACTCCATTGACTATACCAGGCTGTCTCAACCTGATAGGAACGCACTTTGCGTTGATGCGACACGCCGCGACCCGAGCTGCGGAGTTTTACATGCTTAACAATGACGGTACTCCTGTCGCCGCCCGTTAAACCATAACGCACGATATCGCCATATCCGCTCCACAAACGCTGAACAATCTCAATATGAAAAGCTGTTTGAGCACCGGTCGACGTAAGTATTAGTTCTCGAATATGGGAATTCACTGCACGCACCGCTCACTATCATGCAGAGGGTTGTTCACCCAGTCACTCACCGGTGTGGCAGTCATCAATTCATAAGCCCGATCAGCCAGTAATTCAAATGCATGATCACCTTCATCAGATGTATCCAGCCACTTAGGATACTCATCTTGTGAAATGATTACCGGCATACGGTCATGAATGGGCTGCATGAGTTGATTGGCCTCAGTGGTAATAATCGTACAGGAATACAATGTTTCGGTTTCGTGCTGCCATTGCTCCCACAGCCCTGCAAAGGCAAAAATCTGATTATCTTGACGATGGATATGAAAGGCTTGCTTGCCGCTATCTGATTTTTGCCATTCGTAAAAACCGTTGGCGGGTATCAGGCAGCGGCGATGTTTGAAAGCTGATCGAAACGAAGGCTTTTCGCGAATCGTTTCCATGCGTGCATTGATCAAATGTGCGCTGTTTTTGGCATCCTTGGCCCAGGATGGCACCAAGCCCCAGAACAAATTGACCGCTTTGCGTGAGCGGTCATCAAGCTCCACGATAGTGAGAATTTTTCGAGCAGGGGCGATGTTATAACTGGACTCAAAACGCGGTAGTCGGTTTAGTTGAAAATGCTCGGAAATGGTTTCAGGAGTTTCTGTCAATTGGTAGCGACCACACATGATAAATTTAAATTTATTGATAATGGGTTGTTATTCGTTCAGCTTGATGCGGATGCTTATGGAATCAGAATCTCATGTTACGCGCTGAAAATAAATTTGAAAAATATGTGAACCAGTTCTAAAGTTAGCAACTGAGCCTAAAGGTTCCTGGCTCCGAGCAATAAAAACAAAAATTCTCGTTTGCTAATAGTAACTGAGGGGGGAGTATGCGTAATAAGACTTTTGAACTAGGTTTAGTTGGCGCGGGCGCCATTTCTGCCGGTGCATATACAGCCGGTGTTATCGATTTTTTAATCCAAGCGCTGGACACATGGTATGACCTCAAATCTAAAAACGAGAATGTCCCGCAGCATGACGTCAAAATATCTGTATTTTCAGGTGCCTCAGCCGGTGCAATGACCGCCGCGATTGCGGCTGCCTATATGGGGTCAAACCAACATCCTGTTATCAACGAAGTCGATGAGAAATCTGAGCTAGGTACTCAAAACAAACTCTTTGATTCCTGGGTTAATCGCATCGATATCAAAAAGCTGCTTGAAGCAAAGGATCTGCCAGAGGGTAACAATGTTCTCTCATTACTTGATTCATCAGTCTTACCGGAAATTGCGAATAGCGGTCTTGACGTAACACCAAGACAAATAAGACGGCCTTATATCCCAGATAATTTCGAACTCCTTTTGACTGTCACCAATCTGCGTGGTGTTCCTTACGAGTTTGAATTAATAGGCGATCATGCCAAAAATTACGATATGACGATTCATGCCGACTATGTGCATTTTCGTATTAACGATGCGGGTGAAGATTGGCTTTCAGATCGTGTTCTTATGCGATGGGGTGAATTTGGGGAATCTTCGCCGATCAAGGAAAAGCTCAAGTTATCGGCTATTGCGTCGGGCGCGTTTCCCGTGGGGTTAGCGCCTCGTACCTTGTTTCATAGTATTGCTCCTAAAACTGATTATGGTGACTGCTACAGCTCTCGCACATGGCCAATCCCAACACCTGAAAGCAAACACCCGCATCAATGCATAACAATGGCTCCAATAGAAGCCAGTTGGGGGCAGACAGATAAACCATTCATTTACGACTTCCAATGCGTAGACGGTGGCGTAATGAACAATGAACCACTAGAGCTCGCCAGACGAATTCTTTCAGGCGGAGCAGCCAGAAATGAGCGGAGTGGCACCTTAGCAGATAAAGCAATTTTATTGATTGACCCGTTCCCGAATTACTCACCGTTTGAACTGAAATATCAACCCGCTTCAGATCTATTCAGCGTTGTTTTCAAGCTCTTTGACGCCCTAAAAAATCAAGCACGCTTTAAACCAGATGAGCTGGCGTTAGCTGGAAATACGGATGTGTACTCGAGATTTATGATTGCTCCAAAGCGAAATGGCTCCAATGGCGAAACCTATCCGATTGCCTGCGGATTGCTGGGTGGATTTGGTGGGTTTCTCAGTCGGAAGTTTAGATCCCACGATTTCTTTCTTGGTCGCCGGAATGCTCAAAAGTTTCTAAAGGATCATCTCGTCTTACCGGAAAACAACAAATTGTTTGATGACTGGGATGCAGATTTGAAGCAACGCTATTGTGTGAAGAGCACAGATAATCAACCTGTATTTAAAGATGGCTATCGACTATTGCCGGTCATACCGTTAGTTGATGGCCTTTCAGAATGTGTTGAACCAAAATGGCCCACCTATACCTACGACGAACTCAACATATTAACTACTCAAATTGAAAGTAGGGTAAACGTTGTTTTTGACAGATTAGTTGCACAGTATTTTAAATCCAATAATCCTATCGTTCGTTTCATAGCTAAGATGATAATTGGGCAAAAAAAGACCGCTGCTGTCGAGTATGTTAGACAAATTGTAAAAGATGATCTGATTAAGATGGAATTGATAGAGGAAATTAAGTAATTAAAGGATTGTCTGGTAAATGTTAAGTTTTTATTTATTGTTTATGTTTTTATTATGAGGCTCATAGTTGCGGTGTCTTTGCCAATGAAAGCATGGATTTTTCATTTCTTGTTGGGTTAAGTTGCATGGTTTTGAACGTATTCCAGAAGCGGAGAACATATAAAAATGTATTCTAGAACGGCCTATTTTTTGTTTTGGGTGCTATTGGTCGTAATTGTTACGGCTCTTCCTTATGTGATTTTAGAATATGTTGTCGATAATGACTCCAAGTGTACTGATAAAATTAGTATTTATTCAACTGGGTTGTTGCAATCAGTTGCTTTAGCCTATTTTTTATATCAAGCGTATTCTGGTGCATTTTTTGCGACGACTTCAATATTTTTAGATATTGAAGAGCATGAAAATAATTCTGATATTATTCATGTGATTGCAACTATTGAAAGGGGCGATAAATGGCTCTCTGAAATCAAGAATATTAGATATGTAATAACTGATAAAGATAGTAATACTCCAAGGGAATTTGGAGACTACCAGTGGAAATCTATTAACTTTCCAATGAGAAATATTGATAATAATGATGTGTTGCGCCTGGCTCCCAAGGAAAAAACATCTGCACCTTTTATCGTAAAAAAATTAGTAGATACGAAAGGTTTTTATATTATAGCCGAAGTTAAATATGAGTCTGTAGGTTGGCGGATACCAGCAATAAGCTATGCAAAGATCTATATTCCACCAGCATGATCATTTAACAGGCTGTTGATTTTTGCAAAATTTGAAATTTTGATCACTGCATATAGTGGTCAGGAGCTAAGGTGGGAACCATAGATTGTCTCAGACTAACGATAATAATTAGTTTTTCAACAACCTGTTAAGTTATTCAAATGACTTATGCTAATACAACTGATTTGACGTTGCAGATGGCAATTAATCTGATAGATAACCGCAACACTGTCTATGTATCCGGTTCATCGTTGAGTTGTTTTTCTTATAACTTTTAACGCGTTTGAACTAACCGAGCCCCCAAATTGGTCATCCTACGCTGTGATCGTTGATTTTTGACAGCCATACCCAAGGCTTTAGGTTGAGCGATGACCACCACTAATTGTTTTTACGGGTCACACCGGTGTAAATCAAGTTCCTCTCAAGTAACATAAAATGCTGCATCGCCAACGGTATCACAACAACAGGGTATTCAGAACCCTGCGATTTATGGATGCTCGCGGCATAGGCTAGATTAATTTCATCGAGATCGCTAAAATCGTAATCCACTAGGCGATCGTCATATTGAATTTTGACTTGAGCATCTTCAATCTCAATCGATTTGATGACCCCAATATCGCCATTAAAGACTTCCTTGTCATAGTTATTGACGCGCTGGATAACCTTGTCGCCAGGCGCATAAGTATTTCCAAAACGGGTAATCTTAGGTTCGCTTTGGCCATTTAATTTTGCTTGTAATTCCAGATTTATTGATCTTGCACCCAGGCCGCCACGATTCATTGGGGTTAACACCTGAATATCGTTAATCGGGTCAAAATTGAAACGCTGCGGAATTCTTTCCAAGACTACATGGAGTAACTTGGCAAAAATTTCTTCCGGCGTCTCCGCATAAAGACAATAAAAGTCGCTCAAGTTTTCAGACTTATTGATGACCGGTAATTGACCATGATTAATGCGATGCGCATTGGTAATAATTTTTGATGAACCGGCTTGCCGGAATATTTCAGTTAATCTGACAGTAGCAATACGGCCAGAATCGATAATGTCGGACAACACGGCGCCTGGCCCAACAGACGGCAATTGATCGACATCGCCAACGATCAAAAGTCCAGCTTCCGTAGGGATGGCTTTCAACAATTGATTCATCAACACGATATCCATCATGGATGATTCGTCGATAACCAAGCAATCGATATCGAGTTGGTTTTCTTCGTTGTTTTTGAACGCAAAGGTCGCCGGATCAAATTCTAATAATCGGTGAACCGTTTTCGCTTCAAGACCGGTGGACTCATTTAACCGTTTTGCCGCACGGCCGGTGGGGGCGCAGAGGGCGATCTTGATTTTTTGGCGGCCAGAATTTTAAGCAGGCTGTTAACCAGGGTGGTTTTGCCGACGCCAGGGCCACCGGTAATCACAGCCAACTTGTGCTGGATAACAGTTTCGACAGCCAAACGTTGTGAGTCAGATAATGTTAATCCGGTTTGCGATTCAACCCAGGGAATGGCTTTTTGGCTATCAATAACTCCCCAGGGTGGGATGCCATCATTCAATCTTTGTAAATGAGTTGCACAACCAACCTCAGCACGGTACAGCGGCGTTAAAAACAGCACGTCATCATCGCCGATGGTATCGGCAATTAAGTTGGCTTCATTGATTTCGGCATTGATAGCATCTTCGATGATTGGGGCGGGAATGCCCAGTAATTCGACAGCCTTACTAATGAGTTGCTCACGCTTGGCAGCGCAATGGCCATCGCCCGATAGCTCTTGTAATGTATGTCGCACACCGGCTTGAGCACGCATTAATGAATCGGGTGCAATACCGAGCTGTTGTGCTAAGGCATCCGCTGTTTTAAAGCCAATGCCATGAATATCAAGCGCTAATCGATAAGGGTTTTCCCTGACTTTTGCTATGGCTTGGTCGCCATAGGTTTTGTAAATCCTGACAGACCTTGAAGTACCCACACCGTGGGATTGCAGGAATACCATAATCTCTCGAATGACTTTCTGTTCGGCCCAGGCACCGGTGACGCGTTCCATGCGCTTTTTACCAATGCCAGGTAAATCCAGCATGCGTTCCGGCGTTTGCTCGATGACATCGAAAACAAGCTCACCAAATGCATGGACGAGTTTTTTAGCGAAGTGCGGTCCGATCCCTTTGACCATGCCTGATCCGAGGTATTTCTCAATACCTTCCAACGTTGTCGGCGGTACACTCTTTAGCGAGACGGTTTTAAATTGTTGGCCATGTTCTCGATCATTAACCCAACATCCCACGCATTCAATGAATTCACCGGCAGTGATGGTCGCTGCAGAGCCAATAACAGTAACCATATCACGCTGACCTTTTACCTTGACCCGTAGGACGCAGAACCCCGATGATTCACTATGGAAAGTGACACGCTCAATGGATCCTTGTAGTTTTTCAAGGGGATTGTCTGCTGAATGAGGTGGGGGCGAGGGATGGTTCATGCCCTTATTATGAGCTAAGTTGCCAGCGATTTTGAACAAGCGACTAGGAACTTCAATGGTTACTGAAGGTCATACTTTTGGAGATAGTAAAATGTCGGTGTTTCTGAGATGCTTTTTTCCAGGTGCACCGATTTTTTTTGCTCTGCATTATTCTGAATCTACACTGGATATAATGTCCCTTCACGCTTAATTCGCTTTCAGTCATATGCTCAAAATTTATAAACGCACCATTCATATCGGTCAGCCGGAACGCATTCAGCGACTAAATTCAACGGAATACTACGCGCAAGAAAAGTCCATTTCTCAGCGCATTTCTAAGATCGTGGCTGTTCCGGCGATGATTGCAGGTGCTATTCTGGGAACATTCTGTATTTTTTGCCGTGCTTTTGATTTCGATGGGAATCATAGGCTACAGAGCTTGGCGATTGATGAAAAACGCAAAACAACAAGCCACTCATCAAAGCATTGATGCTGAATTTACAGTAATTGATGATACGGACCATCAGTAAACTGCATTCGACAGACCTGTACCCGTCAATTAAAGTCATCTAAAACGAAGTCTTGCTTAGCGATATGAATTGGCTTCTCGACGCAAATCATCCAGTTGTCGCTCATGGTAATAGAGATCATCTCTTAGGCGATAACGTCTCCGGTCCAGGTCGCTAATCTCGTTTCGGATCCTGGCTCGATCTTTGTCGGTTAATTTTTTATCATGTAGATAATTCTCTTTGCTGGATAGTTCGTTATCTAATGCTTGCAGTTCAGCATGGTCTTCATAGACGAAGTAGGCTGCCGAATAATAATGGGTAAATAATCCATCAATAGAGGGTGGGCAAACATGGTGATACGGCTGTCCACTCAATCCTATTCGAAAGGCATTGTCTAGTTGGCAATATTCACGCAATCCTTGTTCGCGACCGGCAAAATAAGCTTCACTGTTAACTGCAATGCCATATTCCATGCATGCCTTTTGATGTGAATCCAATCGAGTCATGGTTTCACCAGTGCGCCCGTCGTTAACACCTAATCCAAACCAATCGCCGCGTACGCATTCTTCTTGGCTGAGTGTCGCACAGCCCGATAGTACAATGAAGCTTAGAATTCCCAATAAGTGTCGCATGTGTAATTCCGCCAACATAGACCGTTATGCTTTATCAGATCAGCCATAAAAAGAATAGGAAATGAGTATAAATCATTCAAAACCCAACTATTCAAGGGTTTTACAGCATAATCGACCAACTGAAATTTAATTTGCTATGGCTAACATTACATTCCCTATACACGCCGAATTCAATAGTAGCAGTGCTTTAGTCAGTTGCGAATGGTTGCGGGAAAATATCGATCGTCCCCATCAAGTTATCCTGGATGCCACCTTCTTTTTGCCACGGCAGCAACGTAATGCCCAAGAAGAATTCAAACATCAACATATCCCTGGTGCACAATTTTTCGATATTGATGACATTGCCGATCTTACCCATCCACTGCCGCATGCCTTGCCAAGTGCAGAACAATTTGCTCAGCAAGTAGGGCAGTTAGGCATCGATAACGACACATGGGTCATCATTTATGACAATAACCACTTTTTTGCTGCTGCGCGCGCTTGGTGGATGTTTCGCGTATTCGGGCACGAGAAAGTCAACGTTTTGGATGGTGGTCTAAGCCGCTGGCAGTATCTATCGTTTCCGTTGATGTCCGACAGGACTATGCCGGTACGGAAAGTATTTGACGCGGTGTTTCATCGCGAATTGTTTGTCGATTTGGAACAGATGCGGGTGATCCAACAGCAGGGCAGCAGACAAATCCTGGATGCCCGGTCTGAAGACAGTTTTAACGGCCATCGTCCGCTAAGCGATGCTGGTCTGCAACCCGGTCATATTCCAGGTAGTTTCAATATTCCCTATCAATATTTATTCACGCACGAACACCATACTTTATGTCCAATAGATCAAGTGAGTCAGCGGATTTCTTTGGCTGGTGTCGATATTTCCAAGCCAATGGTGACTACCTGCGGATCTGGCGTTTCTGCGGCGTTATTATTGTTGGCACTTTATCAAATGGGCATCCATGACGTTCCTATGTTTGATGGTTCCTGGGCGGAATGGGGTCGTCGAGCAGATCTTCCTCGACAAACCACGCTATAAACTTGGTTTGCTTTAACCGAGATATTTTTCAATGCCTTTCAAAGTCATCGGCGTTAAACTTTAAGAGACACAGTTTTAAATTGTTGGCGTGTTGTCTATCAATAATCCAATAACCTAAACTCACCCCCACTTATCTGGCCATTTAACGCTAAATGAAAATCGGTATCCAAACTTGGGGCTCTAATGGTGATGTTCGCCCGTTACTGGCACTGGCCGATGGCTTGCAACAGGCTGGTCATCAGGTCGCGCTAGTAGTTAGTAGCCTCGATAATCAAAGTTACCAAGCTATCTGCGATCAACTGCAGATTCACTATCGACAGGTGCCGGAACATATCGACTTCGATATGGAAGATTTTGCCAAACGCTCATTTCGGATGAATCCATTGCAATGGTTGAGAGCTTTACTGGATGAGGCATTCTTTCCTTCCGAGCAGCAGATCTACCAAGCCGCCCAGACATTGGTAGCTGAAAACGATTGTGTGATCG
>NZ_LUUI01000065.1 GCF_001644015.1 Methylomonas lenta | reverse complement strand
GCAGTGACGCTCCGCGTGGGAACCAGAAAAATAAAAGATGGATTGCAACTATCCGGAATTTCCGGACAACTGCCGCTGATGGGAAAGTCTGTAGGATGGATAAGCGTAGCGCATCCACCTCGACGGTCTTAAATCCGATCGGGTCAGAGGAGGCCGCAGCCTCCGTCTGCCCACAGAACCGTGCGTACGGGTCCGTACACGGCTCATCACGCAAGACTCACCCATTGAGAGACTTCAAACCAGTGCGCCAACTTCTGGTCGGATCGGATAGCTTGGCCTTTACCCTTTATAAACCAATCGTTAGGATAGGCTCTGGATACTGCCACTGTCTTGCTAAGTGCCCATCGTTTCCGGTTGGTAAACGCTACGGCAGCCGCTTTGGGCGACACCCCTCTTTTGACCAACGTCCGATATAGATTTCTCTTATTCTTCTGCTGATCAACCAACCTAGCCCTCAGTCGTCGTCGGATATGCGCCTCTATCTTCACTAATTGCGCTGGATAGTGGCTTAGACTGAAATAATTCGACCAGCCTACATACCATTGATTGATCGACTTTAGGGTGGTTTCTATATCCTTATTGGTGCCTCGTGGCGTTAGGGCTTTGACATTATCCATGGCCGTTTACAGGGCTTTTCGCGCAATCGCAATCGTCCCGTTCACTACCGTAAAGCCCAAAAACTTTACCCTTTCTGATCTCGCCACTTGGCTTTTCGCCCGGTTCACCTTGAGCTTGAGCTTGCTTTCTATGAACTGGCTGACCGTTTCCATCACACGTTCCGCCGCTTTTTGTGACTTCACGAAGATATTGCAGTCATCGGCAAACCTACAAAATTCCAGGCCGCGTTTTTCCAGTTCTTTATCCAGTTCGTCCAGCACAATGTTACTCAGCAAGGGGCTTAGCGGCCCACCCTGCATCGTGCCTTCCTCGCTCCGAACCACCACGCCGTTGATCATGATGCCGCTTCGCAGCATCAGTCCGATCAGGCGCAGTATCCGTTTGTCGGTGATCCGTTGTCCTATTCGGGCTATCAGCCGGTCATGATGGATTCGGTCAAAGAATTTCTCCAGATCAATATCCACCACATACGACTTACCGCTGTTTATGATGCGTTGCGCCGCCTGTACCGCTTGCCGCGGGTTCCGTCCAGGACGAAAACCATAACTATGCGGCGAAAAATGCGGTTCAAAGATCGGTTCCAGTAGCAGCTTTAAGGCTGTTTGCACCACGCGATCCCGCACCGTTGGGATGCCCAGCAGTCTTACCCCGCCTTGCGGCTTCGGGATTTCCACTCGGCGTACCGGCGATGGTTTGTAAGTCCAGTTCAGCAATTCCTGCTGTAACCGACTTAGCTCTTCTTCTAACCGGAATTCAAAGTCATGTATGTTCACCCCATCAATGCCGGGCTTGCCTTTGTTTTCCTTGACCTGTTCGAATCCTATCCGCAGATAAGACGCGTAACAGAGATTTTCGAAGAGTCTTTCATCCTCAATGTGTTGGCTCATGTCGTTTATTTCACGCGTGTTTGCAGAGGGTTTTCAATAATCTCGCGTGATTGATTCGTTCGCTGTTTACGTTGCAAATAGTCAATCGCTCCTATTAGGCTGATCTCAACCCTCCGGTCTTTAATTAACGGCTATGGCCGCTTTCGTGTTCCACCCTTCGTCTCCAACGTCCTGTTACTTTCTCGGTGTTTTACCCTCTTCCATGTCACCATGAAATCATCGGCACCCAGCTTTACGACTACTACGGCTTCATCTGCAGACCCTTGGTTCATCACGTCAGCACTGCTGCCGCGCTTAGGGCTTATAGAATCGCAGTTATTCCGACCCAAACCGACGGCCTTTCACTGGGTAAGGTAGCCACCCCTGTCTCGATCCACCTACCTTCACTACAGCCACAGTTTACGGTGAGAATTTAGGGCTTAAGTGGCTCACGGCACCTTACCCACTGTGGTTGCCTTACGAAGGTTCACTTTCGTTTAGGTGACCGATTTGGTTCCAGCTTCCTTCAGATTCCGCATTGGCTCTGTATTACCGCAATCCCCTTTGGGTAGCAATACCGAGTTTCTTTGGACACCCTTGCCTTCACCTACATTTTCCCTTCTCACGGGGCAATGGCTGGACTCTCACCAGCTTGCTGACTACCATGCCAGTCGCACGTGGATGCGCGTTGCTTAT
>NZ_LUUI01000064.1 GCF_001644015.1 Methylomonas lenta | reverse complement strand
TGACGAACTTGTTTCATGCACATTCCTTACTGGTTTTAAATATTATTTGGCGATCTAAGCTTTACATTAAGCGTTCTGAGATTATGCTTAACTTGAGTGACAGTCACTGATAAAGCCAACAGACGGTGTTGCCTTTATTCTTAATTATTGGAGGTTGTTTTGAGGGATGTTGTAAAGTTTGCAGAAACCGATGAAGAGCTTCATGCTTCATATCGTCTTCGGTATAAAGTCTATATAGAAGGCATGGGACGCTTGAAGGAGAAGGGAGATCATGAGCTTAAAGAGCTGCGCGATGAGATGGACTGTAAGGCTAGGGCAATTATTGCAATAAAGAATGATGAGATCGCTGGGACTATGCGGTTATTTTGGGGTGGTGATGGTGACTTGTCACCGTCGCTAAAAACGGCTTATCAATTAGAGTCGTTTAACGCTGTCCTGAGTGATGAGAAGATTTGTATCATCGAGCGACTGATGATAGATGAAAATTATCGGGGTTCAGCGACTGCCTTGGAGATTTATCAAGAGGCGTGGTTTTTTGTTGTGGAACATGATGTCGAATTGGTATTGCTGAGCAGTGAGCCGCATCTGATTAATTCCTATTTGAGATTAGGTTTTCGCCCCTTTGGGCGGACGTATACGTATCCGGGTATAGGGTTGGTCGTTCCAATGATGTTTTTGCCAGGAGATCATGAGCACTTAAGCAAAGTTCGTTCGCCTTTTTCGATGCTTGTTAAGCAAGAGGATGCAATTAAATACCAGCATACAGAAAGTTTGCGGGCAATTACAGTGAGTACGGCTAGTGTCGTAGCCAAAAGTCTGGCTGAAAAAACCGACTATTTGAATAGCGTTTTGCCAGTAGATCAAGTGAATACGAATCAGCGACCAAAAATTTTCGATAATATTGATGTAAAAGACATAGAGCGTTTGCTAGATAAAAGTCATATCATTTCCTGTGTAGAAGGCGATCACATTATTGCGGCCAATAATGCAGCCAAGACCATGTTTGTATTGCTTTCCGGCATGGTACAGGTGCAACGTCCCAGTGGTGAAATTCAAGCCATCATTTTTCCTGGAGAAGTGATTGGTGAGATTGCTTTCTTACTGAATGTTCCTCGTTCAGCTAATATTGTTGCTGCAACAGATAATGTGAAAGTTTTGAGCCTTGATGATGCATCCATGACCCGATTGTTAAAATATGATGCTCCGATTGCCAGTAAAATCTTGATGAATCTTTGCAAGGCTTTGTCTTATAGAGTGATAAATAATTAATATTGTGATGTAAACCAGACTGATATCGTCTGCTTGGGGTAGGCTCTACTAAGGTGTAATATTTTTCGACACCACAATATCTTTGCCCTATATGACGTAAGCACGCTCTGATTATGTGGTCGACTCATCATGATTTGGTGTTTTAGATTTATGTTAATCTGTATTTCTAACGTGCTGGAGTGTTTAATATGGCCTTGGCGCAAGACGATATCGAATGTTGATTGGGGGTAACCTTTCCGAACGGTTGCTCAATCAAAATGCAAATGTGCGGTACGAACTGGATTTGCGGAAACGAGCGATTCGTGTCGAAGAAAACTAAAACATCAACGTGGATTGATATTGGAATGCTTTAAGCAAATAGAAAGGCGTTCTGAGCAGGTTGATAAACGTTTAGAGCAAATTGATAAGCGATTCGAGTATCAGCAACAAGTTGAATTTATAGCAAACCATTACTAAATCAAACAGCTTATGCGCCGGGGGGGGGGCGTTATTGGCTATAGCTGGTTTGGTTTACAGCTCAACGCTGCTCGTCCAGCCACTCGCTATTATCCAGCACCTGCCGGATGGTCTTTTGTTGGTTGGCTAATTCCAGAATCCGGTCGTAATCCGCATTGAGCCCTAACCGCAGCAGTACGCCCAACGCCAGTTCTTCCATTGTTCCATGCCAGGTCGCCTTGCCTTACTTCGCGCCTGAACGTTCAAGCATGACTTCCAAGAATGGCAAACATTTGCTTACCTCGGTATAAATGTATTGCAGTCCACGCTGTCATTGTAGAATGTCATCACGCGATTTAGGTTCGAGGACAATGGCGGCGATATTGGTTACACCGAATTTGAGTTGATGCTAAATGACGGTGCGCATGCGATTTCGGGTAACGAAGATTTTGGATTTTAGGCGTTTACAGGCTGATTTTAACCAGAAATAGGGCAAAATCAGCGGAACTGATCTTTCAAAAGTCGCATTTTAGCGAATACCTCAGCGGGCGTATCTTCGTCAAATGCAGCGACAGCTTCACGCAGCGGAGAGCTATGTTCACGCAGAAACGGATTGGTAGCCAGTTCCAGTTCTATAGTTGAAGGTATGCTAGGCAGGTTGTTTCGGCGCAACTCATTCACTACCTCAACCCGTAGCAGTAAGTCCGGGTTATCAGCTTCCAATGTTAAGGCAAAACGGCCATTGGCTTGGGTGTATTCGTGGGCACAATAAACCCGAGTGCAGCCGGGCAGGGCTTTGAGTTTTTGCAAAGAATGCCACATTTGTTCGGCACTGCCTTCAAACAATCGGCCACAACCCATGGAAAAAAGCGTATCGCCGCAAAATAAAGCCTGACTATCCACACAGTAATACACAATATGGCCTGATGTATGGCCTGGAGTGGCAATAATCTGAAATGTTTGTTGGCTCAGTGGAAATATAGTGCCATCCTCTACAGCAATGTCTATGCCGGGAATCCTTGCCTGATCCGCTGCTGCAGCTACAATCTGACAGCCAGTGAGTTGCTTGAGTTGCAAGTTACCACCAACGTGATCGCTGTGGTGGTGGGTATTGAAAATATAATCCAGCTGCCAATTTTTTTGCTTTAAAGTTGCCATTACCGGTTCGGCGACAGCCGGATCTATGACTGCCGTCTTACCGCTGATGGGTTCCTTTAAAAGATAAATATAATTATCGTTAAGAACTGGGAGTTGTAAGATTTCCATGTGGGCATTTTACGCGCAAAATGCTTCAATTTTTGCCAAAATAGCTTGGGTATCGAGTTCACACAAACTTAGTAATTCTTCACGGCTGCCTTGCTCGACAAAGCGATCCGGCAAGCCGATATTCAACACCGGCATCAGAATACGTTGGGCTTGTAGAAAATCGTTAATCGCACTACCGGCACCACCGGCGATAACGTTTTCTTCCACGGTGATAAACACATCGTGGCTTTTGGCTAGTTCCAGCACCAGTGCTT
>NZ_LUUI01000063.1 GCF_001644015.1 Methylomonas lenta | reverse complement strand
GAATCCTTGCGGTGACCCTTAATCAACCTGTATTTTCGATACGCTTACCCGAACGAATTCGTTGCTGTTGGCTAGAGCGCTCTCTAACTGGTGATGAGCCTTAGGCATGGCTTCGTCTGGGGTCCGCATGGATGAATTTCACTGACTTATTCCTTTTTTAACTAACCTTCACGATGTGTATTTTCCGCACTGGGGGTTATTCTGCATAAAGCTTAAAGGTACTTAACGCACCATAGGATTTTATGCAAACCCGCCCACCGATCTATTTGGGGGGCGTAAATATCGGCTCGATTATCGCATGGGCTATATCATGCTATTTCTTTTGATCTGAGACTGATTAATTCCAATAGTCCTGTTTCATCGTCGTCTACAACCTGCCATTCAGCCTCCATCAGCTGGTTATCACAATTCTGGCAAACCACACAAAGGTACTCGTCCTGATGCACCTCCAAATGCGTCATCCATGGTTTCATAACTTTGGTTGCTTCCATCAAGCTGTATGCTACATGGGGTACAGTCATATCAACCGGCCCGCTGCAATTAGCGCAGATTCCAACAGGGTTTGTGGTTGGTGGTAATATTTTTAAGCCGAGTAAATGGAGAATTCCTGAAACACTTGCATCTGCGCAGCCGGCGCAACAAAAATAATTGATGCTGTCAGAATAAAGTACCTGAGCATTAACAAACTCCCCCTCATTTGAATAGCAAAAATCTTGAACATTCCGATCCAGATAAAACCGGGGTTCGGAAAGTTCTTTATGACAATGATCACAATCGCTCATTTTATCTATGCCTCGCATGCATGATGACAGCTAAAACTAGGTTAACGAACGATGTTACTGAACCACCGACGGCATGATCTTGACGCGGTCTTCCAATTCAAGTTGCAAACTATTCTTGCGCACGACTTCATCCCAGTTACGGTAAGGCAGCGGCGGGTCGTAGGTTTCGCATATCTTGTTATAGCAACCTGTAAAACCAGTCAGCGCCGCCATGGAACTGGTGGCTGCCGCTTTAACGCCATCGTCAGTCGCACGAGCGCCTATGTAAAAATCGTTTCCCGGCCAAGAAACGTGATCCCAGGCAACAACGCTGAATAGAATACACTGGCTAAAGTCATCGCCCTCTTCCTGATAGGTAACAGGCGGACAGAGTTGAGGCCTGTTTTGGTTGCCTTGGGTTAACGGCCTTACCATGAAAGACAAGTGGCCTATTTCATAGCGTTGATTAACGCATTCTTGATAGGGATCGAAGTACACTGCCCGTATATTGCCCAGTTCGCGATGATGCTCACTCAACAGGCGTTTCAGCGCTTGTTCAAGCATCTCGCCCAACCACCCCATGAATTTACCTGCAAATTGGCCGCAACCCAACCCAGGAATAGTAATGAAAGCCTGTTTACCGGCCCCACCGGCAATCTCGTTGGCATGCAACATTAATGGCAATAATCGGCACCTATATAATTCATAATAGCGTTCGCGATCAATCACACCGTCTTCACCAACAATATCCCAATCGACCGGTATTTGCTGTTGTCCATTGCGCAATAAAGCACCCGCTGAGAAAAGCAAATAGGCTAGAAACGGCTTTGCATGCGGCACAGGATTATGATGCTTGCCATCATCATAAACGTCTACTTCAACTGTTATACCAATGGCACCCAACAGCTTCAGTTCTAACGCATTCCAATCCTCGCCATTACCATTAACCGCACTTTCGGCAAATATCTGAGGGCGTTTTGTATTTAACAAGCATTCAAGAAACGAATCGACGCTAATTTGCCCTACATCAATCGCCCGCAGTTTATCCAGAAGATACTTACCTGGCTGTATGGAATTGGATTGCAAGGCCTGCAAATAGTTACCAACCTCTTGATAGGCTTGTCCATGCATAAGTATGTGGTATTTTTTTATTGAGGTTTTATTCACAAAGGATCATCCGTTTGTAATCATCTAATCTTCAATTCACAGCCAGTCTCGTAGCGTACCGGGCATGGCCTCTGGTACATTGTAGCCAGTAAATTTTAGTTCAACCGCCTCCTCCCAGACTTAAGCCAAAACTGTTACTCTGAAAGTCATGGCCAAACGGCTTTCATTTGCCAGGGTGATGCGGATCTTTCATGAGCGTTAACTACCCTTTATAGGCTATCCATGCCACCAACTGCCAACCGGTGAAAACCGACGATGTACTCTGATTGAACTGGATACCATCGACGCCATACTCAAGCATCGCTATTGCCCAACTCTGCTGGCGAACCGAGATAACGATAGAGGCCCTAGGTTGCAGTCTTGGTAAAAAACAGCACTTATGCGCACTCACAAAGATTCATAACCAGTGCTAAATATTTACTTGCTAAGTAATATCTTACTAACTACAATGATTCCACAACTCATCTTATGGGGCTGTCATTAAGTTGGCTTCACTGTAAGACGAAAAAACCGCCTTTGGGCGGTTTTTTCATTTCTAGGGTAAGGAAAATGCGAACAATCGTTTACGTTGACGGATATAACTTCTATTTTGGCGTGTTGAGGAACACGGATTATAAGTGGCTGGACATAGTCAGCCTAGTTAAGCATATCTGCCATGTTCAAAACCCGAGCATTGAAATTGCTGCCGTTAAGTTTTTCACCGCCCCAGTCATAACCAGGTTGGCGACTCGCGGCGAAAAATCTCAGCAATCCCAGGACGCATATCATAGAGCGTTGGTTAATCGCCATCCAGATACCATAGAGATAATCAAAGGCTACTATCTCATGGAAAAAGGCACCCCACCACGATATAAAAATCCAATAGATAAGCAAGATCGCGTCGAAGTCTGGAAGCTAGAAGAAAAACAAACCGATGTAAACATTGCGCTGCACCTCTACCGCGACGCCATGCTCAAACATTGCGATCATGCTGTTTTGGTTTCCAGTGATTCTGATCTTGTGTCAGCTTTCAAATTTATTGGGCAAGACTTCCCAAGCCATCACATTGGCTTAATTCTTCCACGCAGGCAGGCGAAAGAAGACGAGAAGACCAGACCGGCTAATGCTGGATTGTCAGAACTGGCCAACTGGACACGATCCTATATCCTCGATGAAGAACTGGGGAAATTCCAGCTACCTGAAAAAGTACCTACAAAGAAGAAACCGGCCATAAAGCCAGACTACTGGTAAGAGGGAATCCCTGCGGGGTTTCAATCCACGCGCCAACGCGGGGCGCGACGAAACAAACCCATCATGTTATGCCTTTCTAAGCTGCCTGT
>NZ_LUUI01000062.1 GCF_001644015.1 Methylomonas lenta | reverse complement strand
CAAAGCATGGGAACCATAAACGGAAGTTGTTTTTGGCGAAATCCTTAATACCGGGTGCTCATTGTGACATAGCTGGCTGGCTATGGATTATTTTGATTGGTTTGCATATCTCTGCAATGTTACCGGGTGGAGTTTCGCCGCAACAACAGCCTCCAATAATGATGGTAACACTTCAAGAATAACCGGTACGCCTTCCAATGTGCGGGCCGCCTTACCGTCATGCAGCAGTAAAATATCGCCAGCGGTTAAACCGGTAACCAATTTAGCCAATACCATTTTGGCATCTTTTTCGACAGTATCGAAACCGCGGCGAGTCCAACTGACCAATTGCAAATCCAACCGACTTAATACCGGGTCCAATAATGGATTGCGTAAGCCAACCGGTGGCCGAAAAAAGCTGGGGCGGATGCCGGTGATGTTAGTTAAGGTCTGCTGGGCCGCATTCAATTCGTTAAACCAGCCGCCCAGCAATAAAAATGGCAGGTAGTATTTATGCTGCATGCTGTGGTTTTCCACGGCATGTCCGCGTTTAACAATCTCCCGACACAAATCCGGATAACGCTGAGCTTTTTCGGCGATACAAAAGAAGCTGGCTTTGGCACCGTAGTAATCAAGGATATCCAGCACGGTAGGGGTGACTTCCGGGTCCGGACCATCATCGATGGTGATGGCGATTTCGCCACGGGCAACGGCGGCGGCAGGAAGGGAGGTCCAGTTTGAGCCGACCCAATTACAACGCGGCCAGAGCCCGGCGAATGTCAGGATCAGATTATCAATGACGACGGCTGCCAAAACCCAACGCCAAATATCAGGACAAATCACAACCGTCACGGCTGCAGCTAGCGTGAAAATCAAGGAAGCTTTCATCAACAACGTTGGCTGCCAATTTCGATATGCCAGCAGAGACTTCATGAATGCACAGCCGGGCTATTGCCGCGATAGGCGTCACCGGTACCCAGCAAAGCCGCAATCAGGTTTTTCTGCACTTCGGAGCTACCGGAAAACAGCCGCCCGGCCAGCGCATCTTGCACCAATTCAGTCATGGTATTTCCTGGCTCCAGTCCTGCTGCCCCCATGATTTGCACTGCATCCAGGCTGGATTGCAAAAAGGCCTCAGCGGCATACAGCTTGGTTTGCGCAGAAGCCATGGTCAGCCTTTGCCCCGTATCGCAGAGTCGGGCGCATTCGTTAAGCCACAAATCGATAGTGTCCAGCCGCAATTTCATGTCGGCGATACGATGACTAATAGCTTGATGCTTCCCCAAATGCACGCCGCCGGAGTGCCTGTCCCGGCTATGTCGCACCACCTCATCCAGTTGCCATTGCATGATGCCGGCGATACCGGCAAATACAAAGGCTCGCTCGTATTCCAGAGCCTTTTGTATCATCTGCGCCCCGGCTCCAGCCTTGCCTAGCAGTCTGTCGTTATCAATTTTACAGTCTGCCAAAATCACGCTACCGGTCACGCTGCCCCGGCAAGCATTCAAACTGCCGTCATTATTGAATGTACAGCCCTGATCCTGGCGCGAAACCAGAAAAGCCGTGATCTTGCCGTCCAGCTTGGTATATACCACCAACCAGTCGGCCAGTGGCAGATTGGTGATGTAGCGCTTTTCGCCGGATAAGATGAAACCTTGCTCAGTGCGCTCGGCATGGCTAGTCATCGCTTGCACATCGGAACCACAGCTGGGCTCGGTAATGGCGTGGCCGCCCAGCCAGTCGCCGGCAATCAGCTTGGGTAAAAATCGCTGTTTTTGTGCCTCGTTGCCATACAGCAAAACCGGGAAAACAGCGCCCCACAAATGCGCGTTGATCATCAACAGCAACCCCGGGTCGCGGCTGACGTTGCCTAGTCGGCGATGGGTTTGGCACAAGGTGGCAAAGTTATCACTAAAGCCGCCGAAGTCTTCGGGCAAGGCATGCCGCAAAGCGCCTTGTTCGGCGATGGCGCGGAAACGGGCGAGGATTTGTGCTTGGTCCAGTCGGTCGGCATAAGGCAATAGTTCTGAAAATTCGGGAGGATTATTCATTGTTGTTTGGGTAGGGCATTTCTCTTCAAACTCCATCGAATCTAGGCGACAAAGTTAAGGTTGTATGACATTGCCTATGAATAAATAGGTCTTACCGCATATTTAAAGTGCAAGAGTATTCGGTTGTTCTGTGAAAACCATTTCCATTATCTTTCCACCAGAATCTTTTTCTGGGTTGACCGGCGCTGTTTGTAGGGCATCATCGGAGGTACTGGCAACCACTAAACCAACTAATGCATCTAATATATCGTCTCGTGAGACTTCTTTTCTGAGATATTCATTTATTGGTTTAGCGATGATTGATCGTAAATTTGGTAATAATTGCTCAAGTACTTGGATACGTTCTTCAAAGCCAGCCTCGCTTTTCTTAGGATTTTTCATGGCTTGCCGCTTATTTAATCCCCAGAAACATAGCTCAGGATGTATTTCGCGAATGACAATTTGTTTATTGCTATTTGCTGATAAAAAATCGTCGACCTCTCGAATTTTGGATGTAATCGCATATGCTTGCTGACTAAGCATTTTTCCACTAGCAACAAAACTTTGATACTTTGCATCTTCATAGGTTTTAGCTGAAAGTACTGGGCGGTATGGTGCAGGAAATACTGAGGATGACCGCTTACTACCAAGCATTTTGCGCGCAGCTTTGTCACATGCGCGCCCTTCAGAGCCACCATCTAATAATCCAATTGGAATATCAATGAATACCCGAGATTGTGATGGAAGGGTCTTGATCAGTATTTCCAGTGAAGAGACAACTCCATGTTTAATTGTCTCACCGTCTCGCCGGAAGTAGAACCATCCGCATTTGCATCCATCTACACCAACAGCTGTACTCATCGTATATTCTCAATAATTAATTATAAAATTTTATCGTTCCCACGCTCCGCGTCAATGCCATTAAGTTAAGAAAAAGCTCCCTCTCCTGCTGGAGAGGGTTGGGGAGAGGAGATTTATAATAAGGCAAAAAAGCTTTATTTAATCCCCTCATCCTAACCTTCTCCCGGAGGGAGAAGGGATTGTTCTTCCTTAACTTAATGGCAGTGACGCTCCGCGTGGTAACGCCACTCAGACGCTCCAGCGTCATCTACCATAAATTGATCTCAAGCAATCCGCGCTGTCCCGAATAATTAGAAGCACTGGAATAGCGCCAATGTTCCGGTAAATTCACGTAGCCGCGTTTGACGGGATTGGCATGAATATAGTATGGTTTCTCTCGCATCATAGCTTCGTTCAGAATGAGTTCTGCATGCACGCCTTCCTGCCAAAACTGAAAATCTCTATCCTGCTTGTGAGCGCATTTGGCTAACCGTAATCGTTGTAACAAGCGTTCGGCTCGCTTATCTTGTAAATGATCGATAATCTGACGGGCGGTGTAGGCTTTGAAGCTGGCGACACATTTATTCAGGCTGGCGCTTTGGGCGATGAAGTGCAGGTGGTTTTCCAAGATCACATAGCCATATAGTTTTAAACCGGATTGCTGCCTTTGGAATTGCCAGCAGTCCAGTAGGATTTGCACGGTTTCCGGGCGGGTGAATACCGGCAGCCATTCCACGACTG
>NZ_LUUI01000061.1 GCF_001644015.1 Methylomonas lenta | reverse complement strand
TAACTTAATGGCAGTGATGGTCAGAGTGTCAGCTAGTTGATTTACCACAAGTCGGAGGATAGTATCATTGCCTGACTTAAACGCGTGAATACGCCAATGAGTTGTCACACGTCTTGAGCATGATCGAGTGCTTTCTGCTGATAACGCAGACTTAGAGCTTGCGAATATATTGCGAAATTACCTAAACTATTCCGGTCTACACTTTTTTTAAGCGCGCCTTATGAAATCAAGAGCCAAAATCATTGCCGTCTTGGCCTTAATAGAATTGCTAAGTGCGTGCTCTGACCACAAACCCGTTGGAAAAAAAGTCAGTACTACTGCCGTTAAACCTCAAACCCAGGCTAGCCGAACCCCCTATTATTTTCCACCGCCCATCGGTCAACGGACTAAGGAAGATATTCTGCAAATTTACGGCAGCTACGCCACAAATAAACTCAAACCTTATTTTTCCAAGGCCAAGGTTTCCTATCCGCCAAGGGAAGTCATTTTCATCGCCTTGAAACAAGAAATGAAACTGGAGCTATGGGCCAGAGACAGCGGCGAATTTCAGTTCATCCGCAACTATGACGTGCAGGCTGCCAGTGGCGTGAGCGGCCCCAAATTGCGACAAGGCGACAAGCAGGTGCCGGAAGGTATTTACCGTATCGAGGGTCTGAACCCCAACAGCCATTACCACTTGTCGATGAAAATAAATTATCCCAACGAATTCGACCTTTTCCATGCCTGGCAGGAAGGACGCAGCAAGCCTGGTTCGGATATTTTTATCCATGGCGATGCCGTATCCATTGGTTGTCTGGCTATGGGCGATGAAACGATAGAGGAGCTTTTTGTACTCACCGCGCAAGTGGGCGTGGAAAATGTGAAAGTTGTGATTGCCCCGCACGACCCCAGAATCTACTCTCTGCAAGCTGACGCCAACCTTCCCGCATGGACCACAGAGCTTTATGCGATGATCTCCCGCGAAATCAAAGCCCTGACACCTAGGGTGAACTCAGCAAAAGCTGGATTATAACCATCAAGACTATAAATCAGCGCCCTGATATTTTTGCACCTCAGGATGCTATAGATCATCGCCTAAAAGATGCCGGGGAAACGCAAGTACTCACTGGGTGGTTCTTGCTTGAAATGCAATCGACCTCAGAGTGCAAACATGTGTAAATTCTATTTATTGTAACGATCGAGGAATTGCCCGCTATGACCGATTTATTTAAAGAAAAGGCCCAGGACTGGGATGCCAACGACATGGTCAGAGGCCTGTCCATCGGCATTGGCGCAGCCATTCATGCCAACGTAAAATTAGACAATAGCATGACCGTGATGGACTTTGGCGCGGGCACCGGCTTGATTACTTCGCAAATCGCGGATCAGGTCGAAAGAGTAATAGCCGTCGATGTATCGCAAGCCATGTTGGACAAACTGATGGCCAAAGCGGATTTGCACGGCCAGGTTGAAGCGCTCTGCCGAAATATTCTGGAAAATCCGTTATCAGACCGTTTTGATCTCATCGTCAGTGCCATGGCCCTGCATCACGTGGAAAACACCGAGCAACTGATTGCCTGCTTTGCCGAACATCTGAAACCCGGCGGCAAGATTGCACTCGCTGACTTGGACGCGGAAGATGGCACATTTCACCCTGCCGATATTCAAGGCGTTTACCATCATGGCTTCAACCAGGATGCTTTCCGGTCGATACTGTCGGAACAGGGTTTCAAGGACATCCACTTTGTAACGGCCCATACGGTAAATAAAGGCGATAAAGCCTATCCAGTCTTCCTGGTGGTCGCCAAGCGGGCTTGATATCGCGCTGCTCTCCACCCCGGTTCTTGCAAATTTTGCTTCCACACTAACTGATATCATTCTTCATTTGCTTGTTTTGGGCTGCGCAACGAGATACCCTTACCCAAGCGTAACCTCAACAAAAAATAACCTCGATGGAAAAAATGTTTCACTGGTTAGCCGCTTATGACAAAGTTGCAGCAATCGTAGTATCGCTAACGGTACTGATTGGAGCGATCATCATAACGCCTCTTTGTGGACTATTATTTCAATGCCATTGCGACTGGCCGTGGCAAAGGTTTTATTTCGACTGTAATTATTTTCAGCCTGAAGTGACGCATAAATGTCCTTGGTGTACCTCTGACCTGGCAGGACTTGGCTCAATTGGGATGGCCTTAATTCTGGCAATGCTAGCTGCGCTATTTTCAAAACCCGATATGTTTGCAGCGAAAGCAATCATAAGCAGAGTGATGTTTGGACTTACGATATTTATGTTGATAGCCACTATATCCGGAGCGCTAGCCGCGTATAGCCAGGATTATCCGCATGGCATCGGAGGTTTATATACTATAAAGGTGCTGATGAATGATTAACCCGCTAGCTACTGCCTGCTATTTTGGCTAGGAATGAACGTTATCCGGCTACTTTATTTTTCAACAAACTCGATTGACACTGATTATCTTTAAAACGCTTTATCGTCTACACTATATAAGAATCCTCTTATTTATTAGGAATTAAATGATGAAGAAATTCCCGCTATTAATACTATCGCTGCTGGCCATTATTTTATTTTTCCCCATCTCCAACCTGATAGGCTTGCAGGGTAAAAACGAATTGATCCCGGCTGGTTTGAACAGCTCGGATAGTTTCAGAAAGGTTTCACAGATCATGCAGAATAAGTGTGTTGACTGTCATGCGCCAGGCATGCTGCGTAAACCGTTCTATGCGGATTTCCCAATCGCCAAGCAGTTGATGGAAAAGGATATGCAGCAGGCCAGTGCCAGGCTGAGTCTGTCGAAAGAGTTATTTAGTGGCGAGACAGCATTTACCCCTTTGCAGTTGGCTAGGCTGGAGTACGTCGTTAGTAACGACAGCATGCCGCCAACAGAATATCTGTTAATGCATTGGACTGATAGTTTGACTGACGACGAAAGGAAAACCATCCTTACCTGGATTGCTGAACAGCGGGCGAAATCGCCGTGGAGCCAGGACGCCACCGCTGAGTTTAAAGGCGAACCGGTGCAACCTTTGCCGCTGACGGTCGAGTTGGATATGGGTAAAGTGAGCTTAGGTAACAAACTGTTCCACGATCGCCTATTATCCGGTGATAACACCCTAAACTGCGCGTCGTGTCATGATCTGACTCGCGGCGGCACCGATCAAGCTAAAGTCGCCACCGGCATACGCGGACAACAGGGGCCGATCAACTCGCCGACTGTCTATAACGCCATGTACAACATCGCCCAATTCTGGGACGGCCGCGCCAAGGACTTGCAGGAACAAGCTGCCGGCCCGGTTGCCAATCCTATTGAAATGGGCGCAAAATGGGATGAAGTCGTCGAAAAACTCAAGCAAGTTCCCGACTATCAGCAGGCCTTTGCCGAACTTTATCCTGAGCAAGGCCTCAACAAAACTACAGTTACCGATGCGATTGCGGTATTCGAACAATCCCTGCTAACCGGCAACTCCCGCTTCGATCAATATTTGCGTGGAAATACCGCCATTCTGAGTAACGACGAAATACAGGGTTATCAGTTATTCAAGACAAATTGCGCATCCTGTCACTTCGGTCCCGCGCTGGGCGGCCTGTCGTATGAAAAAATGGGCGTCAAGCAAGATTATTTCAAACAACGCGGCGGCGAACTGACCGAAGCCGATAATGGTAGGTTCAATGTCACCAAACAGGAGCAAGACCGTCATTTCTTCAAAGTGCCTGTATTACGCAATATCGAACTAAGCTTCCCATATTTCCACGACGGTTCGGTTGATAATCTTGCCGAAGCGGTTCGGGTTATGGGCAATGTTCAGCTCGACAAAGCTTTTACTAAGGATGAAATTGCCAATATGGTTGCTTTCCTGCAAACGCTGACGGGTGAGTATAAAGGAAAGCCACTCACACAACTAACGACTGAAGACATCCAGTAATCTGAGTTTTATGCTGACAATTTCAATTTAAATAAAACAGGAGTAGACCATGAGAAGAATCTATTTTTTAGCCCCGGATATCGAAACGACGCATAAAGTCGTTGATGAATTACGCGCCGAAGGTATAGAAGAACGGTACATTCATGTGTTGGCAAAACGAGACACACCTTTAGAAAATATGCCCGAAGCCGGGATATTAGAAAAAACCGACTTTATACCGGCAGTCGAACGTGGCGCGGCTTTGGGGGCGACCACCGGTTTGTTGGCAGGGCTTGTGGGATTGCGCTTTGCCGGGTTTGCTATTGCTGGCGGCCCTGTACTTGGGGTTTTGGTTTTTGGCGCTACTATTGGTGCCATGATGAGCGGTTTGTCGGGTCTTCAGGTTGGCAATTCCAGAGTCAGGGACTATGCGGATGCGATTGAGCGCGGCGAATTTTTAGTTATGATCGATATTGCAAAAGAACGCATCGATGCGATTCGGCAATTAATTACCAAGCATCATCCGAGTGCCGAATTTGAAGGTATCGAACCTCTATTGCCCCCCAATTATTTCTAAATAGCCGAAATCAAACATGATTTAAGCCCGCAAATATCGAGAATTACTATGAAAATTGCAGTTGCTAGTCAAAATCGAAAAGAGATCACCGGCCATACCGGCCGCTGTAGAAAGTTCTGGATTTATACTATCGATAACGATGTCATCGCCGCGAAAGAAATGCTGGAACTGCCAAAAGAACAGTCTTTTCATGAGTCATCACGCTGGGAGCCATCACCTTTGGATGACGTGCAAGTATTGATCGCGGGCGGCATGGGGACCGGCTTGGCTAGGCGCTTACAAGAAAAAAATATCCAGGCATTGATCACCAAGGAGACCGATCCTGATCAAGCTGTAGAGGACTTTTTAAACGGTAATTTGAAAACCGAACCTTTAGAACCGCACGAGCATGGGCATAAGCATCAATAAATATTTCGTTGGGCTTCATTCTATTCAGCCCAAGCTACATTTTATGATCGCCTCCGGCCCGAGGTAGTTTTCACCCTCCGTGAATGTGTCTATTGCTGCTCTAATATAAACTTGGCTAGTATCCTAGCTTGCTCGGCATTTAAGCTAGCCATAGGCGGCATAGGTATTTCGCCCCACTTACCCACGCCACCTTTTTGCATCGAACTTGCAAGCATATTTTGAGCTTCTGCTTGTTGTTGATATTTTGATGCTATTGTTTTAAATGATGGGCCTAGCCTCTTTTCGTCAATAGCATGGCATCCCATACAGCCGTTCGAATTAAGTAGATCTTGTGCCTGCGGAGCGGCTTCAGCTTTGGGTGGGTTGACAACAGAGGCGGCTATAATTCCGCTATCCGTGGCTTTTGCAGTGCCATACACTACGGCAAGATATGCCCCAATGCTTTTAATGTCGGCTTTACTCAATGAAGCGCCATAAGAATGTTCCATTTTAGCCACCTCAGCAGTCCACTGAGCCTGGCTCATACCAGGAGGCTGATACTGAATATAATCAACAGAATGACAAATCATGCATTTCTGAGTGGCAAGATTGTATCCGGGTAGATCAGACACGGGTAACTTAGCCGTTTCTGGCGGTAACTTTATTTGATT
Source organism: Methylomonas lenta (assembly GCF_001644015.1). Lineage (GTDB taxonomy): Bacteria > Pseudomonadota > Gammaproteobacteria > Methylococcales > Methylomonadaceae > Methylomonas > Methylomonas lenta. Next base: position 8,060 of record NZ_LUUI01000061.1, on the reverse strand, counting down.
TGGAGCGGCTAAGCTTTGAGAAGAAGTGGCTAAAAAAATAAATGAAAAGGCTAGGATTGAGCGAAAATAGTTTATTGCTTGCATGATTTATCCTTAAACAATAGTCACAGGGGTTGTTTCAATCGCATGACGACGATAGCCACCTGGGTTCCAATCCGCTTTAACAGGTTGCACTTCTCCCTTATTGTTACCTGCACGTACCATAAGCACTGCATTGCCTTTTTGCCTAAAAGTGGTGTCCAGTTTCCATTCCCGGAACGAGAAGCGTCCCAGACTTTCAGATAATGTTGTAGCCTTCCATGTTTGTCCACCGTCGACTGACACATCGACACTTTTTAAGCCTTCTCCACTATCAAAAGCAATGCCTTTTAATTCCACACTGCGATTTACAGGTAACTGATCACCCGCCATAACACTCGTAATAAAGCTACGCACTGGCAAGCTTGATATCGGTCGTGTTTTATCTGCTGCCGTACCTGGTGCAACGCACATGCAGTCATTATCAGGGAGATGATAGGCTTTGCTCATAAAAAAAGCATCATGCCCTTCATAGGCATGGTCTAACACCACAATATCGGATAAATGTTTCACCCAGTAAGTGCCAAAATACCCCGGTACAATCAGTTTAAGAGGATAGCCATTTAAGAAAGGAAGATCTTCCCCATTCATTGCCCAAGCCAACATGGGTTCCGGGCTTAGTGCATGCTCAATATCAAGTGTTTTATGAAAGTCGGGTGTTGTAGGGAGAACAGGCTTATCTAGGCCGTTGAAAACAACTTGTTTGGCATCAGATAACACGCCTGCTTTTTCCAATACAGCTTTTAGTGACACGCCAGTCCATCGAGCATTACCCATAGCTCCATTGCTTAACTGTGCGCCGAACACTCGCGGGGAAGAATAACCTCGGCTATTACCCGAACATTGATTAACAGCAACGAGCTCGACTTGTTCAACAATTGATTTAAGTTCATCCAGGGATAAACTCAGCGGCTTTTTAACAGCGCCTGTGATATTTAAACGGTACTCTGCCAGATCGATAGTAGTAGGGAAGTTCGCCAGATGGTAACGCACGTAAAAAGCATCATTCGCAGTAATTACGCTTTCATTAAATGTGTTAAATGGAGTTTCCAAATGTGGTGGGCGACTATGTACAAGAATGAGTTTACGTTTGCCTGGGAACTGCACTAACGGACGCTCACCACCCGCAAAAGTAACACCTTCGCCTGTATCTTGTGCGGCACGACTTATTAATGGGGCAGCTAAAGCGAGTGTGCCAGCATTGCGTATAAAGCGACGGCGCGCGAGTATAAGTTTATGTTCATTGTCAGTCATATCATTAGTTTCCTTGGCGATGTGAATTCAGTCATTACTTCATAATTGAAGATTTCAAACAGGCAATCTAATCAACATTTTCAAAATAAAAGGCTAGCAGCTTAATGTTGTAATTCCAAAGTTAACGGAAGACAGGTTGAACTTGACAGTCTCGAATGGAGCTATTCTAGGCATGGCACAAGTTATGTCTGTTTGTGATCGCACTCATGATCGCCCTCTATGCCGGCCTTGGTGTCCTGAGCCGCGTCCATGGTGACCGCCGCCCATTGAAGAACCTTGCGCACAACGCTGAAATGCCGGCAGATGCCGCAACTGCGAAGCATCTCTAAGATTGTGGAACACCCTGACTATGTCCGGATGCACTATCGTTTTAAGCAAGCGTTCGTAGAGTTCGGCATTGGCGATCTCGGCGGCGACGCCGGCTTCGCAAGCGGCTTGCAGATTGGCGTATCGCTCAACTTTTCCCGGCCAGGGATTTTCCGGCACAGACAGACCATAGCGCGCAAACAGCGCATAAAGCGCCTCAATATGTCGGCCTTCAGCATCGCGAATATTACTAAACGGCTGCGCATCGCCGAAATCGGCAAGTACTTGTTCGTAAGTCGCGAAGGCATGATACTCGTCATCGAGTACTTCATTCAGTGCGTGAATTTCAATCTCCGATAGCTCGTTCATATCTTAAGCTCCTAAGTGAAAGAACAGGATGCTGGCAATGCCTGCCAGCAACAGCAATAGTTGACGCAACGAGGCCATAGGCGTGACATGCCGGTGCAATCCAGGAATCAGGTCAGCAGTTGCGATATAGATGAAACTGGCGGCGGAAATCGCCAAAATATAGGGTACCGCCTGGCTCATCTCGGCCAGCCAGAAATAGGCGAACAGTGCGCCGGGAAGAGTACTGGTGGATGACAGCCCATTCAGCAACAAGGCCTTGGTTCGGCTATAGCCGCTGTCTAACAGGATGGCAAAGTCGCCGACCTCCTGCGGCACTTCGTGCGCAATGACCGCTAACGATGTCGCGACGCCCAACGGAATCGAGGTCAGAAAGGCTGCGGCGATCACCACGCCGTCGACAAAATTATGGAAGGCATCGCCGATTAGAATCAAGGGTGCGGCACGGCCATGAACATCGCAATCGGCATCATGGCAGTGGCGCCAGATAACCAGTTTCTCCAAAACGAAAAACGCCACCATGCCGGCTAATACCGTCGCCATGAATGCGTGTGACGGAGCCCGTTCAAGCCCGGCGGGAATCATGCCCAGAAACGCGGAACCGAGCAAAGTGCCGGTGGCATAGCTAACCAGATAAGGCACCAGCACCTTACGAATACCTTCCGGAAAAACCAAAAGCAAGACGGAACAACCGACCGCACCAATGCTACCCAAGATACTGAAGCCGACTATCCACAGCAACATGATCAGCGCTCTGGTTCTGCAACTATTTCAGGGGCAGCTGCTAACAGCTCGGGCTGACAGTGCTGCTCGCGGCTAACCATCTGATCCATTTTTTCAAACACAGGACCGATGATGGATTGTTCGATACCGGTGAAATACAGCCGACCGGCATTGACGACCACGAATACCGAACTGACATGATGCAATAAGGCTGCAAGGATAGGGTTGAGCAGGCCGAAGGTGGCCATGGCCAGACCGATACTGTTGAAACTGACCGCCCATAGATAGTTTTGCCGAATAATGCCGCCCATTTTATGGCTGAGCCGCAAAATGGTCACCAAATCCTGGGCATCATTGCCGAGAATGACCACATCCGACGAAACAATCGCCAGATTGACGTTTTTATGTCCGCCGATGGCAATACCCACATTGGCAGCTGCCAGGGCCGGTGCATCGTTGACACCATCGCCCACCATCGCCACTTTACCCTGGATCTGGTATTTTTTGACCAGCTCGGTTTTATACTCCGGTGTGCAATTAAAATAATATTCGTCGGCATTGATAAAGTCGGCCACCCGCTTGGCCTCCTGCTCTTCGTTGTCGCCGGTCGCCAGAATGACTTTTTCTATCCCGCAAGCATGAATGGTGTCAGCTAAGCCTTGCATTTCCGACAGCATGATGTCGCGAATCACTATGACGCCTTTCACTTCGCGGTCTACGGCCAGCCAAATGGCGCGGCCGGCATACTCGATGGCAGGCAATTCAATATCCTGGTAGCTAAGCGTTTCGGCACTCCCTATCAAAATATCCTGTTGCTCAACACGAGCCTGTATGCCTCGACCAGGCAAATCTTCCGCCTGCTCGACCGGCAGCAATTGGGTTACTCCCTGCGCTTTCGAGAAGTTGATGATGGCGCGCGCAATTGGATGATCGAAGCGGGATTCAATCGAAGCAGCCAGTTGCAATAATTGCTGCCGCGGCATGCCGATTTCGATAATCCGGCTGACTTCGGGTTCCGCCAAGGTGACTGTACCGGTTTTATCCAGAATCAGGGTTTTAATATCCTGCATGCTTTCCAACGGTTCGCCGCCTCTGGCCAGGATATTGGAGCGGGCCAAACGGCCGATATTGGCGGCGAATGCCGTCGGTGTCGCCAGCGCCCAGGCGCAAGGGCAGACCACCGCCAGTGCCGTCGCCATCAGATGCAGACTGCCGGTGATAAACAACAGTAAAAATGAATAAGCTGTGACCGATAGCAGCAGAATTTGTACCGTAGTATCGGCCCGCTTTTGTAGCGCCGATTTATTCAGCAGGCTGTTTTCGATTTCCTGGGTAATCACGGACAAAAATGAATCGTCACCGTTTTTGTCTGCCTTGACTTGCAACGGACCGGTAAGATTCAGGGTACCGGAGGTCACCTCGGCGCCGATTGCTTTATAGACGGGAAAAGGTTCGCCGGTAATCGTGGATTCGTCGATAGCCGAGTTGCCCTCGATGATGATGCCGTCTACCGGCACCATCGCACCTTTCGGAATCAGCACCACATCATGCTGACGAACCCGGTTGATCGGTATCTCCTCAACATTGTCATCTCTTAGCACTTGGGCGGTTTTTTTGCCTTCCTGAATCAAGCTTTCGATTTTTTCCCGGTTCTTGCGAATAATCGTAAACGAGATGTATAAACCCAAGCCAATAAACCAGGCCACCATCGCCCCGCTCAGAGGTGCGCCGTCAATCAGTGTCACTGTCATTACCAGTACGATTAACAACTCCGCCGAGACTTTATGCATGAACAGTATGGTTTTTAGCAAGGCCTCAAGATAAATACCCAGGCAGACCAGATAAAACGGCATGCCCAGCCAAAATAAAACCGGCAGGTCATAGAGCGCATCCAAGCCGAACATCACTACAGGAATGACCGCGGCGATAACGCGCAGCAGCATGATGTCGCCGCGCGGACTGATTTTCAGCAATTCGGCGTCGATTTTGTCGAAATAGTATTTATAAGGCATAAAATTATCCTTTTGCAGGTTCAAATATCGCTTGTGCGATGTTTGCCCCAGTAACGGAATACCAGCACCACAGTGCTGGTAATGGCGATTATCCCCAACAGCCAGCTGCTCGAAGAGAGCGGATGCTGACTAAAGGTCGCCAGTTGATAAAACAGCGTCGCGGTCAGATAAGCCAAACCGGTGGCCCACAACACCATGAACACCGACCAGCGCAGGCTGGATTCGCGGTAAGCCGCCGCCGATGTGGCAATACATGGAAAATACAGCAGCATGAACAGCAAATAGGCAAATGCACCGATTTGGCCGTGAAAATGCGTCTGCAGTGCGGCAGCAAAATGATCCTGTCCTACCGACTGAGTGACGGAGGCTATGCCCAACATTTTTTTCAAGCCCATCGGAATGGTCATAAAGGCCTGTTTGACGGCGGTGGCTAAATCAAACGCTGCAGCCTGATGGGCTGATTTAGCTTGATTGGATTCCGCGTATATCGTTTTCAGGGTACTGATCGCAACGACTTTATGCAAAATACCGGTGAACAACGCAACCGTGGCCGGCCAATTGTCTTGGTCTATACCCATCGGCGTCAGTGCCGGCGTCACAGTGCGTCCGACAGCGCTGAGTACCGAGTGTTCGATGTTATTGGCTTTAAAGGAGCCGTCCGTCCCTAGTGAACTGAGAATATTCAGTATCAGGACCATGCTGATGATGATTTTTCCAACCCGCATGACAAAAGTCTCGACCCGGGTCCAGGTGTTGATCAGCACATTTTTAAGCTTAGGCACATGGTAGTTGGGGATTTCCATCAATACCAAAGAGAATGCCTCTTTCAGGAAGGTGTGCTTCAGGAGCAGCGCGGTCAACACGGCGAACATCACCCCTATCAAATACAGGATAAAAATGATCACCTCGCCGTTGTCCGGGAAAAATATAGCGGCAAATAAGGTGAAAACCGCCAGGCGTGCCCCGCAGGTCATGAAGGGATTCAACAGAATGCTCAACAGGCGGTCGCGGGGATGTTCCAGCGTACGGGTTGCCAGCATGGCCGGCACATTACAACCAAAACCCAGGATCATCGGCACGAAGGCTTTGCCGGGCAAGCCCAATCCGCGCATCAATCTATCCATCGCAAAGGTTGCTCTAGCCATATAGCCCGATTCTTCCAGTACCGAGATAAACAAATACAGAAAACCCAAAATCGGAATAAAAGCGGCCACTTCGCGAATACCGTTGCCGACGCCTTGCGCTGCCAGCATGATCAGCCAGGATGGACTGTCCAGTAACGCCAAGCCATGCGCGAGACCATCAACGAAGAGTGCCTGGGCCAGATCGTTGAAAAACGGCTTGAAGGCGCGACCGAGTTTGATCGTGAAGGTAAACATCAAATACATCATGCCGAAGAAGATCGGAATCCCGAAAACACGGTGTAGCACCACTCTGTCGATTTTATCGGATAGGTCGCGGCCGATTTCCGACTGTCGCTGCAGCGTTTCCTGTACCAGAAGATTGATAAAACCGTAGCGACTATCCGCGATCGCGATGTCGATTTCGTCGCCAAGCTCGACTTCGATTGCACGGCGCAATTGTGCTGCCGTTTCAGTTAGGGTTGTATTGGCCTGACCGAGTGCAAATCCATCTTGCTCCAGTAGTTTTAACGCAAACCAACGAGCATCGCCAGCGCGTTTTTCCAGTTGTTGTTCGACCAGCGGCGTCAAACTTTCCAGCGCCGCTTGAATCGCTGTGGGATAGCTGATGGCAAAATTCGCCAGGATGTTATGTTCCGCCAAACGATCGATGCTGGATTTCAATTTCCGGGTGTCGTCTGCACGAGTGGCCACCAGCGACACCAACGGACACTGGAGTCGACGGGCGATTTCGTCGCTGTCGATTTTTAGATCGCAACCCGTGGCATCGTCCATGTTATTCAGCACCACCAGCATCGGCAAGTGCATTTCCAGCAGCTGTGTGGTCAGGTACAGATTGCGTTCCAGATGCGAGGTGTCGACGATGTTGATGATTAGATCGGCTTTTTGAGACAAGATGTATTCGCGGGCGATTTTTTCATCCAGCGAGGTAAACTTTTCGTTGATGTCCAAGGTATAAATGCCGGGCAAATCGACTACTTCGACGGCTTTGTTACAGTAACGGTAAATGCCGGTTTTCCGCTCGACAGTAACCCCGGCCCAATTGCCCACATGCTGTCGTGCGCCGGTCAGGCTATTGAATAGGGTGGTTTTTCCGCTATTGGGATTGCCGATGACGGCGATGGTGTATGCTTCCTGAGAGATGGTTTGTGAAGGCTGTGCGAGGCTGTGCATGAGTTTGATGTTCAAGCCGGCCGCTTCATCCATACGCAAACTGAGATCGGTGCCGCGCATGCGGATTTCAATCGGATCGCCTAAAGGCGCGACTCGTATAACTTTGAATTCCGTGCCGGGCGTCAAGCCCATGGCTAATAGTTTTTGCCGGTAAGGCAATAGATTTTGATCGTAACTGGCGACGCGTCCCCAGTCGCCGACTTTCATGTCGCGCAGATTGATAAACATTTTCGAGCCATCCTGATCCCGTGGGTGCAAAAAGAGGCAGTGAATGTCTGATATTTGTGATTGCGCCGCCCGTGCTGCCGAATATTAGTTTTATCTCATGCGGGGTTAATTGTAAACACTAAATTTAGCCTAGCAAATAATCCTGTAGACACTCTGCATGTCGCAAATTGGCTGATTGAATAAAGCCAGTCTCAATTGCTGACACTCAAATTTCATGGCTTTGACGAAGCCTAAGGCATGTAACAACCCACAAGTGACATTCACCTTGCATATTTTCCTATGTCAGTAACTTAGCACTTAGCAGACACTAAATATTCAGTCTGTCAGATGAATTTCTGTTGCTACATACAATAGTCTTGAGAATATAAATTTGGGGCGAATTACAGGCATTCCAAAATTAAAAATTGATGCTGTGGTTAATCCAATCAACCATCTGTTTCTATGAATTCATGCTTCGAATACAGCCATAGAATAAAACCATGGCTGTATTTTCGTAAGCGCCCTTAAATCCGCCTCTTAAATTCCCCGCCAGTCGGCGGCATACTGTGTCTCACATTAACTTGATTGAGGTATAGGCACATGAACGACACCCTTGGCCAAAACCGACAAGCTGAATGGCGGGCCCGTATTGATGCGTACCAGGCCTCTGGTTTATCCGGCAGTCAATTTTGTCAGGCCCATGATCTGATCTATCACCAGTTCGTTTATTGGCGGCGAAAACTTTTCAAAGCGGAGCAGATTGTCCGGCGTAGAGATCCAGCTACTGTCAGCGGTTTTA
>NZ_LUUI01000060.1 GCF_001644015.1 Methylomonas lenta | reverse complement strand
TGTGCGGCAGCGGACGGCAAAATTGGGATGTGGTGATCACGGTTGGCTTTCTAAGCTGCCTGTGCGGCAGCGGACGTAGTGGCAGTCAATGGCGATTTTAACTGTCTTTTCTAAGCTGCCTGTGCGGCAGCGGACATTTCTAGTATTTTTTCCTGAAATCTTTTGTTTTTCTAAGCTGCCTGTGCGGCAGCGGACGAGGTGACTACGGGCTTGAGGGTTATCAGTTATTTGGGGTAAAACAAGCAGTCGTGTCACCAGCCGCCATTTCCATTACGGTAAGTCAAGCCGGGTGTTCATATCAAGGTCAAATCGCCCATAGGGGTTGATATGCTCCCAAATCAAGGGAGTTAACGCGGCGTAGTCTCGTGTTGTCATCTTGCCCTGCCAGTGTGGCTGCGCTAACACCTTTTGGATCATTAACGTGTTGATGTAAACCATGCAGTTTTGAATGAGATGTAAGGCTAACATGCTAATCTCGTGGTCTTCCCTGCGATTGCTCGACATTTCACCGCGACGAGCAAAAAACACAAAATCAGTTGCACCATTCCATTGTTCAACCACATTCAGGCCTTCATGGATTTCCCGGCGTAAAGATTCGTCATGCAAATAGCGGCAAAGAAATATAGTCTTAATCGCCTTACCAAGTTCTGCAAATGCTTTGTAAGTCGGATGCTGAACGTTCTTTCGAGTAAAACGCCTTAAGATGGCTTCGGTTTCCGCTGTTCGAAGGCGTAGAGCCGTCGTGTATTTAACCATTTGATCGTATTGCTGCCGCACGCAATCCCATTCAATAGGTTTCGTTAAAATTTCTTGCAGATTTGAATAGGCATCGGCCATGCCGACATCTGGCCGACTTAGTTTTTGTGAGTGAATGGCTTTCAGTCTGGGTAATAACTGGAACCCCAATAATCGGCAGAAGGCAAACGCAACCGTGCTTTGGCCATGAGAATCGACATATTGACGGTCAACTTCCATCTCGGTGCAATGACGGATAACGCCTTCGATCATTGATGCCACTTCCGAAGAGGACGGCGATTTAAGTTGCGAATGGATGCACAGTGAATTGCGTTCGACATGCCAGTAAATCATGATGCCGCGTCCACCATAGCGAACATGCCATTGTGTAGTCAGGTTTTGATCCCATGCGCCGAAATGCTTGGAATCGGATGCACAGGCGGTGGTGCCGCTACCCCATACAGCCGGATTACGCGCATGTAACGTACCATCGGCGACAATGGCAATTGCGCGCCGCATAGCGTCAACGCCAATGTAACGGCGACGTACATAAGCCAAGTCTCTTGCCGTTGTACCGGAATCGAGTCCGGCCATGCGTTGTAGACCCGCATTGGTGCCAAGACCGTGCAAACATAATAATAAGCGTGGTTGCAACACCGAGCGATCCATCGTTTCATAAGAGGTTGGCGTTTTCAATACATCTGTAAAACCCAGCCGCAGATCGGTTTCCTTAACCACATCAAGCAAACTTGTCATAGGCCACAAGGCATTCAGTTCAGCTTTGAGCGTTGCCAGATTTGGCGGTTCGGGCTGCGCGTCCAGCGGGGTTAATATTATCCAGCCGTTGTTCTTGCTGCTTAATCGGACGAAGGGGTTATTTTTCAGGCCAGTGTCGAAGGCGTTTAATGCTTCGCGCATTTCGGCCTGCAAGTTGGCGATGAACTGCTCCGCGTCGAGCGGCAGATTTAACGCCTGATAGTAGTTTTCACGGTTCGCATTAAAATCTGTGGGTAGGTCTTCATCGGGGTTGCGGTAACGGTTTGCGCCGACTACCCAAATTTCCTTACAGCGCAGTCGTTCGCGTAACGCTTCCAGCGCCGCAATTTCATAAGTGATGCGATTAATGCGATCCCGTCCGGCTGCGTCCTTATCCATCACGGCTTCACGCCATAATCCGCGCACAACGCCATCGAGCGGCACATTTTCATCCACCGGAAAGGTATGAGCTTTGGTGTCCGCAAAACGTTTTACCAATTCAAGCGCGTCCATTACCGGACGGTGAAGGTCATTGTTACACCGAAATTCAAGTGCGGCCAGCAAAGTAGGCACCATGCGGCGATAGTGTCCCTTGTACGAATTTCGGATCACGGTTCGCAGTGTGATTCGGTAAGTTGGTCCGGTTGCTTTCCACTCTTTTACCAAATCACGCAACGTCTGTTCTCCGACCACGGGAAATACTACGTCACGTACTACTCCATCTGGCTGGGCCAGCGTGGCGTCAGCCAGTTCAAACAACAGGGCCCAGTGGGAGCGAAGC
>NZ_LUUI01000059.1 GCF_001644015.1 Methylomonas lenta | reverse complement strand
CGCTGGTCAGATCGACCCGCTCGGTTTCATATCCGAATACGCCCTCTTCGAGGACGATGTGGGGCGATAACGAACAGGCGCCGGGGCTGTAATAAAGTTTCATGGTGTGACCTCCTCAGGCTAAAAAAATGGGTAGTCGGTATCAGCTGTACTCGCCACCGCAGGTGATGCAAGCGAGACCATCAGGTTGAGCGCTGCAAATCTATTTTTCCATAGGTTACTCCATAGGAATTTAACATGAAGCTTCATGCGGTCAATGGCCGCCTGCCGCGCCACCGGCATCCGCCGACACTTTTCTGACCAATGGCATCAGCAATAACGCGAAGAGAAAAACCAGGCTGAGGATATGAAACAGCGTATTGAGGGTGAGCACTTCGGCTTCTCGCATCACCAAGCCGTAAAGCTGCTTGAGTGCAGCCTGTTCGCTGTTCGGTAACGACAATCCGGCCATACGTTCCTGCAAGCCCGCCAGTACTGATTGCGCTTGTGGAGAGCCCGGCGCCACCGACTCGCGCAACACGGCGTAATGTTGCTTGTTCAACTGAATCATCAAAGTGTTGGCGACCGCCAGACCTATGGCTCCACCCAGGTTGCGCATCAGGTTGTACAGTCCGCTGGCATTTTTGACTTCTTCAGGCGGCAACGTACCCAAGGCCAGTGTATTGATGGGCAAAAAGGCAAACATCAGCGCGAAGCCGCGCAAAGCCTGTGGCCAGAAAAACTCCCAGTAGCCTGACTCATGCGTGAGATCGGCGTTCATCCAGGAACCCAGCCCATAGAGAGACAAGCCCAGCGCCATCATCAACCGTGAATCCAGTACCTTGGCGAGTGGGCCGGCGACAAAGGCCGACAACAGTTGAAATAGTCCTGTGACCATCACATATTGGCCAATTTGCAGGCTGTTCAGGCCTTTGACGCTGGCCAGATACAACGGCATCAAGTAAATGGTGGTATACATTCCAACCCCCAGGATGAAGCTGAATACACAGCCGACAGCGAAGTTGAAATTACGGAAGGCCCACAGATCGACAATCGGGTGTTCGATGGTTAATTCACGATAGAACATAGCGATGCCTGCCACGGCGGCAACCACGCTAAAAAATAAAATTTCATGGCTATCAAACCATTCCTTTCGCACCCCTTCTTCCAGCACGAATTGCATACTGCCGAGAAAGATGATGATATAGACGATGCCGAGAAAATCGATTTTTTCGAGTAATTCCCAGTCCGGTTCATCCACCCGCACGAACAGCCAGGTGCTCAGACACACCAAAA
>NZ_LUUI01000058.1 GCF_001644015.1 Methylomonas lenta | reverse complement strand
CGCTGGTCAGATCGACCCGTTCGGTTTCATAGCTGAATATGCCCTCTTCGAGGACGATGTGGGGTGATAACGAACAGGCGCCAGGGCTGTAATAAAGTTTCATGGTGTGGTCTCCTCAGGCTAAAAAATGGGTAGTCGGTATCAGTTGTGCTCGTCACCGCAGGTGATGCAGGCGAGACCATCAGGTTGAGCGCTGCAAATTTATTGATCCATAGGTTACTCCGCAGGAAATTAACAAGAAGCTTCATGCGGTCAATGGCCGCCTGCCGCGCCACCTGCGTCCGCCGACACTTTTCTGACCAATGGCATCAGCAATAACGCCAAGAGAAAAACCAGGGTGAGGATATGAAAAAGTGTGTTAAGGGTAATCACCTCGGCTTCTCGCATCACCAGGCCGTATAGCTGCTTGAGCGCGGCCAGTTCGCTATCCGGTAACGACAATCCGGCCATGCGTTCCTGCAAGCCCGCCAGTAGTGATTGCGCTTGTGGAGAGCCCGGTGTCACCGACTCGCGCAACACGGCGTAATGTTGCTTGTTCAACTGAATCATCAAAGTGTTGGCGACCGCCAGACCTATCGCTCCACCCAGGTTGCGCATCAGGTTGTACAGTCCGCTGGCGTTTTTGACTTCTTCAGGCGGCAACGTACCCAAGGCCAGTGTATTGATGGGCAAAAAGGCAAACATCAGCGCGAAGCCGCGCAAAGCCTGTGGCCAGAAAAACTCCCAGTAGCCTGACTCATGCGTGAGATCGCCGTTCATCCAGGAACCCAGCCCATAGAGAGACAAACCCAGTGCCATCATCAACCGTGAATCCAGCACCTTGGCGAGTGGGCCGGCGACAAAGGCCGACAACAGTTGAAATAGTCCTGTGACCATCACATATTGGCCAATTTGCAGGCTATTCAGGCCTTTGACGCTAGCCAGATACAACGGCATCAAATAAATTGTGGTATACATTCCAACACCCAGGATGAAGCTGAATATACAGCCGACAGCGAAGTTGAAATTACGGAAGGCCCACAGATCGACAATCGGGTGTTCGATGGTCAATTCACGATAGAACATAGCGATGCCTGCCACGGCGGCAACCACGCTAAAAAATAAAATTTCATGGCTATCAAACCATTCCTTCCGCACCCCTTCTTCTAACACGAATTGCATGCTGCCGAGAAAGATGATGATGTAGACTATGCCGAGAAAATCGATTTTTTCGAGTAATTCCCAGTCCGGTTCATCCACCCGCACGAACAGCCAAGTGCTCAGACACACCAAAA
>NZ_LUUI01000057.1 GCF_001644015.1 Methylomonas lenta | reverse complement strand
TGGATTTAAGGGCGCTTACCATATAGTGGTGGCTTATCGTTTACCCCATTACCAAATTTAGCGGCTTACTACGGCTACAGCCAGTCTTTTCAAGCGAATACCGCAACCGACCATAATCTGCAGGTTTTGCCGGCAAAGCAAGGTGAGCTACATGAAGTTGGCGTCAAAAGCCAATGGCTGGATAAGCGCTTAGCGATCAATGCAGCCTTATATCATGTGCAACAAAGTAATCTGCCGGGGCGTGATCCGGTCGATCCGGATTATTCAGTGGCAATCGGCAAAATTTACAGCCGGGGTTTTGAGCTTGATGCGATTGGTCAACTCAGTCAGCGTTGGCAGCTATTGAGCAATTACAGCTGGATGGAAGCCAAGTTTGGCAGTGGCACTGTGCTAAATGGCAATACTTTTAGAAGCAGCCCCAAACACAGCAGCAGCTTGTGGACGCGCTATCAATTTCCTTTTCAAATGCCTGGAAAATTCTTTTTTGGTGGTGGACTGATCTATGTTGATCAGCGATTTGGCGACGATAGCAATAGCTTCAAAGTACCAGGATATTTGCGCACTGATCTGATGGCACACTACCAACTTGAGAAACTGGATTTTCGTGTCAAAGTAGAAAATCTGCTCGATAAACGTTATGTCAGTAGCTCTATTTACGATGACACGGTCATTCAGGGTAATCGCTTGCTGTTTCAGTTTTTGCTGGGCATACGATTTGATTAAATACTTAACCAAACGATCTAACAAACGAGAACCATCCCGCTAAATTATCGACAAGTTCAAGTATCAAACTCCAGCAAGATAGGCGACTGCCACAGCCGGTGCGCAATCAGCGGCGTCTATATGCCCAACTTTAGTAGATTGTTTGATCAACTGATTAAAGTCCAGGTAGTCCAGTTTGAGTTCTGTGGCGATTTCTTTTAGCAGGAATCGACCGATACCAGCACCGATTAAACAGGGTGATTTAGAGCTTTCGAGCCTATGCATTTGTTTAAGGCAAGCCTTTTGAATCATGAGTTTTTGTTGCTGCTTTAGTTCTTGGGCAAACGCCAGCCAAAGCGGCCAGTCGCTGTCGGTATATTCATAACCGGTCATCCGGGACAAACGTCTAGCACTGGCTTGCGGGGTTTTTTCAGCGCCATCGGCAGTTTCGCTTTGATCGTGATCTTCCTGTAAATCAGCAGTCAGACGATAGACATCGGCCATGCTGGCAAAATATTCCGCCATCAAACCCATGGGTCGACCATTGAATAGGGCTTGTTGAGCAACCGCCATCACGGCGGTACGCACGATGCCTGTATAAATTAATTCGCCGGATACCAAGCGTTCATAATCGCTATAGCCCAAGGCTTCTAAGGCATGATTTTGAATCAACAAAATATCGGTGGTCGTACTGCCGATATCCACAAACAAACCGTGCCCTTGCCGAATGGCCGCCAGTTGCGCGCTGGCTATCCAGTTTGCCGAGGCAATCGCCATATAATCGCCGGGCTGCACCGCATTTAGCGGAATAAAACCTTGAGTGCCGGCAAAAACATCGATCGGCGCAGGTGCCAGTTTTTCTTGCATAGCCTGCAAAATGGCAGCCACCCCCTGTTCGCGACTGGTAAAACAATCGACCAATTCACCGGTCATGGTGACGGCATGCCGTTGGCATTGTTTGGGTAAGGCCTGCAAAACAGCAGCAATCGCCTGCTGCAGATGCGGCAAGCCTTTCCAGAGCGGACAAGGTTGTTGAATGACCTGTTCGACTTCGCCACTGTCATTGAGTAAGGCCGCTTTGACGTGTGCGCCGCCAATATCCCAGCCTAAGATAGGTGTTTGCATAATCGTTTAATGAATCACAACCCGAATGGGCTTGGGGTTAAAAAAATGTAAATCCGGCTCACCATCTAGCAGTTTAATCACCTGCTCGGCAACATTAATACCGCTGGCCTGCTTGATGCCGACATAAGATGTCGTCAGACGCGGATTGATTTCCAGAATTAGCGGCCCCTGGTCTGGGGTTTCGATGAGATCGATGCCAATATACCCCCACAATCCTGGTAGGGCTTGGGCTATTTGCTGTATCAAGCTCTGATAAAACACCTGATTTTGATTGGCTACATTCACTAAACAGGCTGCTAAACTGAAGCGATTGTTTTGAATCAACATCTGCTGTTGATTGCAGCTTATTAACCAGGCTTTGCCCTGTTTAAACAGACAGGACAAGCTGACAGCCTGACCGGTAAGCAAAGGTTGAATCAAAAAGCGTTTGCTTTGATCCAGTGACTCGATAACTGACTTAAAATCCTCTGCCGTAGGGATAATCCGATTATCTTCACAGCCAACCCCGTCAATCGGTTTGATCACACTCTGCGGAAAAGGCGGCTCAGTCCATCCCACCAAAGCCAAAGTTTCCACCACCGGAATCGCCTGCGCATTTAATCTGCGATAAGTAGCCAGCTTGTCGGCGCAGATAGCCACGGTTTCAGGAGAGGATAACAGGGCGGTTTTTTGTAAGGCCTCAATTTGCCGAGCAAGCTTAAACAGGATGTTGTCGGTTTCCGGTGCAATCGGCCACACCAGATCGGCTTGAGTAATCAATTGAGTTAAAATCTGTCCAATATCATCAGATTCCTTAACCGGAAAGACTTTGACATTTGCCGGCAATGTCAAACCAGTGCAGCGCTGATCCAGCGGCAATAGAATTTGTACGGCAGGTATTTGCTTCAGATCATCCAGCAAAGCCTGCAACATTAGGCGGCCTTCGGCAACTAGCGACGCTGGCAAAGTCTGCCCCACCAGTCCGCCACCGGTAATATATTCGAAAACAAGCAGCTTCAAGCGTTAAAACCCTTTATGCAGATTATTCCAGTAATTGATTTAAAAGACGGCATAGTAGTGCATGCCGTACGTGGCAACCGGACGGCGTATCAGCCTATACACCATGCCTCATGCTTAACCTCTGATAGCGATATCGATGCGGTTTTAGCGGGTTTTTTAACACTGTATCCGTTTAAACGATTTTATATTGCCGATCTCGATGCCATTACAGGCAAGGGTAATCATCAAGCATTAATCGACGTCATGCTATTAGCACACCCGGATATCGAGTTCTGGCTTGATAGCGGCAGCCAATTATCTGAAATTCGTGATGGCGCTCGAAACATGAAATGGGTAATCGGCACCGAATCTCAGCAAGCAGCGCCCTGCCCTACGCGGCATGATTTTATACTGTCTCTTGATTATAAAAACGATCTGCCAGCTGATCATGCAGGCTGGCTTAAGCATAGCCAGTATTGGCCAGAGCGGCTTATTGTAATGACTTTAAACCGGGTTGGCAGCAATAGCGGGCCGGACTTCGCAAAGTTACAGGCATTACAGCAAAAATATCCGCAAAAACAATGGATCGCCGCAGGTGGAATACGTCACCAACAGGATTTAACTGACTTAAAAAATGCCGGCATGCAGGCTGCCTTAGTAGCAACCGCATTGCATAATGGCAGTATTAATCTACCAGCCATCCAAAACCATTAGGCAAAAAAATACCCCAGCAAGCCGGGGTATTCTAACTACCTATACTAGCAACAACTTATGCTTCGTTGTTAACTGCGAATGGGTGTTTAGCTTCTTTCTTAGCAGCAACAACTTCAGCAGCAGTTGGTGAACCCGCAACAGCGCGTTTCAAAGCTTCTTTGGTTGCAGCATAGTTGAATGATTCGATTTTAGCGTCGTCTTCAGCCAACCAGTGGATGAATACACCAACAGAAACGAACAAATCATCAGCTTCGTCAGCAGGGATAGTACCGTCTTCAACACAGTCAGCAACAGCCATCGCTACGCCGCGTTGAGCTGGGCCAAACATTTGAACAGCTTGTTTAGAACCTTTGATGGTTACTTTGTTGAACAAAATAGTCGCAGGTTTAACCATCAGGTTAGGAGCAACAACAGCCAGCAAAGTAGAGAAACCGTCTTTATTGTTTGTTAAAGCAGTTGCAAACGCAGTTTCAGCTGCTGAGCCACGTGGGCCAACGATCAAGTCGATGTGAGCAATTTCGTTGCCTTCGCCAACCAAAGATTCGCCAACGCGCATGTTTGTAATTTTTGCCATTTTAAATTTATCTCCTAAAGATAATATTGAACCAAGTTAAAGATACGTAATGTCCTTATGTTGAAGCTTTCGGACAATTCCTTCTAAAAACTTTTTAGTCGAAACCTTGACTAAAAAGCTGCTCCAAAAGCACCACCAGTACTGTTGCGACAGTGATGTCAGCAGTCGTACCCGGGTTGATTTTTTTTGCCTTAAAAGCCTCATCGATGCTATTTAACATCGGCAAAACCTCTTCCGGCGTTTTAGCGGTTTCCATGGCCTTACAAAGCAAAGTCATTTGTTCCGCAACCCACTCTGAATACTGCTTTCCATACTTTCGCTCAATATGGCTATCCGGATATTGTGCCAGCATTTCGGCAAAAACCGTTAATGCAGACCACCCGCTGTCACCAGACAAAACGAAAGCACGATTATACGTTATAAATCCAAAATCAAAAATATCTTTGAAGCAGTTTGTGTACTGCAAGGCAATTCTATCTCTGTCAGCCGCTATAGTCATGGCCTGGGTTAAGCTGACGACAGCCTGATCGCTGACATCCTGTTGCTCGGATTTTCCTAAACCGCCCGGAGACGCCAATAAAATCGCTTTAAAAACCCAGTCGGCATCCTGCTCTGTCGTATTTTTCAATACATTGTCCAGGCATAAGCGCAAACTGATAGTTGAATTGCAGGCTGTGCAACCATGCAATAGCGGAGCACAAAGTAAAATAATGCCCAGATTGGTATTACAGCCTACGGCCTCGCGAGTAGCCTTGACGGCATAATAAATTTTTTCGCCGAGGGAATAATCAGGATTGGTGATAGCGGCGGCACTGACATGGGCGCTGGTTCTAAAATCCTGCACCGTCATGTCGTGCCCATCACTGAATACACTGACATTGCCCGGCTTAAAGGCTTGTAATTCAATCTCGCAAGCCTGCCGATAGGCATCCATTAAGGCTTGCTGCGCTATCACGCCACCGCCTTTATGTTGCTGACATGGCGCATAATCAAATCTTCCACCAGACAGCTGGCAATATCTATCCCGCACACACTTTGCAGGCCTTTCCAGGCTGGTACGCTATTGACCTCGATTACCGTCAGCTTGCCATGGCGATCTTTAATAATGTCGACGCCGGCATAATCCATACTCAAGGCAGCTACCGCTTTTATCGCCAGCTCGGCTACATCAGCGCTTAAATCAATTCGTTCGCAAGACGCGCCCCGAGCGACGTTATTCAACCAGGAAATACCGCGCCGACGCATGGCAGCAACCGCTTTGCCATTGATCACAAACACTCGTTTATCCGAAAAGCCTGCACCCTCGCATTCAATAAAACGCTGTAGATAATAAATACCGTGACTACTGGTCAGCCACAGCAAGTCCGTGGACTTTTCGATGCGGCGAATGCCCTCGCCTTGCGATCCAAACAAAGGCTTGCTGATTAAGTAATGCCCTGCCAGTAACTCCTGCCGACAAATTGCAAGCGCCTGCTCACGGTCGCGCAGCACCCAGGTTTTGGGTGTTGAAATACCTGCATTATGTAATAAAAAACTGGTCATGGCCTTGTCTACGCTACGCTCTATTGCCTGCCCGTCGTTATACACCGGCACACCCAGCACCTTTAAGGCGTGTAGCACATCCAGATAAAACACCACCTCTTCCAATGAGCCGCCCGGTACGCCACGCACAAACACGGCATCCGGCAGATTCTGCTCAAAACCGGGCAAGTGAATGGGTAACTGGCCGTCGACTTGAATTCGGCAGTCTGTTAAAGATAGATAGTCAGCATGAAAAGATCGCTCGGCAAAAGCCTGGCATAACTGTTTGCCATGCCAGCCGGGATCGTCAGTAATAATTGCAATTCGACGCAAGGGATTGTTCAAGATTTTTAGGTGGACGCAAAAAAGCCGGACTCAGACAAGTCCGGCTTGACAAAATTAAAGCACTTAAAGACCGAAAGACTGATCCAGCAAGGCATTATCCAGTTTACCGGCACGAAAGCTTTTACCCGACTCAACAGCGGTTACAATCACGCTAGCCGGGCTAAACAGCATGGCATCGACTTTAAAGAAATCGTATTCGTAGGCTTTAAAGATTTCGGCAAACGGCTTGCCATAATCTTTAGATGTGGAACTTGGCAGTTCTTTTGCCAATTTCTCAGCCGCTTCGTCACTGCCTTTGACAAACAAATGCACCTGTCCGGCAAACAAAATCGCATCGTTAGTGCGGCCCATGGCTTTAACGAAATTAGGATGCGGCGGACAAATCGGCGCCGACCCCGTACCGTCAACAATATTTTCCAATGGAAAATGCAGGGCATGCGCTTTATGCATGGCGACTTCCAAAACCCGACCCACTACCTGCACGCCACCGGCCAAACTGCTGGTTGGGGTAACGATAATCGTCAAATTGGCTGGCGAGACACCGCAAGCTGTGGCCACTTTTTCCACTATTTCCAGCGGCGGCACGGCATCGTTCTCAATCACCAGTACGGTATTCTCGCAGCTGTCGCGATATTCCAGCTCTTTGTACAACTCTTCAACCGGCTCGACTACGCCTTCTTTGGTTTTGGTGGCCATCGCCCGCGCAGGCCCCGAACCTAGAGCATAATATTTGCCGTGCGACAAGCTCCAGCCGGCATATTGACTGCCTAAGCAAGACAATACCGGGTTAGTGGCATGCACATTAATCGTCAGCGGCCAGTTTTCGGTGTAACTGCTTTGCGAAATGGTTGCAGTACCCATGCCACCCATGCAAATTTCGGTAATGATACGACCGGCTTCCAAGCCACCGGGTACATTAATACCTGCATCGATAATGGTACAACCGTTTTCCAGTTTCTCGACGCCCAATCTGAGCATATCTGCATTTTCCAGCAGATGAGCAACTAAAGGTTGAGTATGTTTATTGACGCTTGCCTGGTATTGCATATTTTAAAGACCCATATTTAATAAACTTGCGATAATTTTTTGCTGACGCTGTAATTGATTTTCAACTTCATCAGCGTCATTTTCGGAGGCAATGATACTGCAAATAGGCAGCCCTTTGCCAATAAATACGCCCGCTTTAGGCCTATCAACTACCCAATGCGGCCATGTTAAGCCGGCTGGAATACACACAGATCTGTCCGCATAAATTATTTGATATCCTGCTGGAATTTGAGAGAAGTCCCAATCCGGTAATCGCTCCATACAAGCCTGCAAATGTAAATTTAACACTGACTTACCATAAAGCTGAGCGCTGGCAGGAATGCGCGCGTTAATCTCAAGTAAGTAACAAATTTCATCATAAATAATAAAATCCAGGCTACCCAGGCCTTGCATTGGATATAGTTCAACTAGTGCTTGCAACCAATTGCCTAGCAGAACTTGGTTTTCCTCAGAAACAGCGGCATGATTTTTAATGCCGGCAAATAGAAACTCTTGCACAGGATTGCTACAGCTCCACTGCCGATTAAAACCAAGAACGCTTATTTGATCATTACAGGCAACAAATAAAACTGAGAAAGTTTCGCCCGCTTGGTAGCGTTGCCAGTAAAAATCACCGCTAAAAGCTTGAGAACCATCAAACCTAGCAACATCTTGCCCACCATGCCCTTGCATCGGCTTGATCAACCAATCCCCGTTATCATCAGGCGGAGATAAAACTGATTCAGGGTGATTTATGTTTAACAACTTCAGGTTTCTAAAAAAATCTGCCTTATCGTGAAATCGCTGGAATAACTTAAAAGCATTACCAAGCACGATAAATCGGCTTTCCAAATAATCCAGACTGCTAAGCTGAGTTTCAAAGCCGCTGCCATAAATCAAATACTTCACGCCGTGCTTTTTTATCAAATCATCGATAGCAACATGAATATCAGCAACGGCCAGACTAGCAACCTTAACCACATCCAAAGCCAAAATCCGGGTGTCTTCATCGGCATAACAATCGACTGCAATAGGTAAAAACCCTGTATCCACAGCCATTTGCGTTAACATGCGGGCAGAATTAGCAATGACTAGCAATTGAGTAGAAGGTAGTTGATTCAAAAGTAAAATCAGAAAAGTTTAAACAAAGTTGGATTTTAATATAAATTCTGGCATAATGGCCGTCATTGGAGAGCTGGCTGAGTGGTCGAAAGCGGCGGTCTTGAAAACCGTTGAAGGTTTATCCCTTCCTGGGGTTCGAATCCCTAGCTCTCCGCCATATTATTATGTAAGTTATTGTTTGTTAACAACCATTAACAAACAATAACACAACACCCCATCATTTGCCCCACCATTGCCTTTAAAGCACTTCAATACAGTCGAACTTGAAGCAACTAAATAAATTTTCTCATATCCTTACATCTAATACATTGCTTAAGTTTGATCAAGGATAAAAAAGGTACGCTGATAGATATTCAACATCTGAATATATCGTCTTTCCTTAAAGCACGTTGCCAATTCCATTAGCTATCATCCATAAGCCTGAATCCGAGTTCCTTTCGGTTTAAGGGGTGCTCTCCGCATTTTCAGCGCGTTTTTTTAAAGAAACCTACCACTCACCGAAACTTAAACGTCGCTCATCTTGCCCTTAGTTGCAAAAATCAAACCCTTTCTGTCGCATTGCAGCCCTTGTTGGCCGAAAAACAAAATAGCCGCATAAAATTTTACATTGAGGCGACAACTAGCTTGAAATTTTCCGGTACATCTTTCAGAAGGGATGTCCGAAACCGGTCGATTTTGGACATCAATATCAGAAGACGACTGCACTACTTTAGATGCTTTTAATATTAGTGGATTCGATAGAAACTCTTAAAAGGAAAGATTGCGAATCACTATGATTGTAAGTGTTTCAGTGATAGCAGTTGAATCAATCGAGATTGGCATTTTGAAATCAGCCAATAATCGCGTCTTTCAAATCAATGGCAGGTGAAAGTCTGGGATCAGCTGTTCAAAATAAAACTAAGGGATGGGCCTATCGCAAAGCAGCCGAAGCGAAAAAATTAACGACCCGAGACAAATGGCAAAATTTCATTGATTTGCTTCTTTTAGTTTTGACTTACCAATCAGCATCATTTTTTCTTTATATTCTGGCAGCATCTGTTTAAATTTTACTTCTGCTTCTTTACGCACTTGCCTATTATTGAGATTATCATCAAATTGCTCGATGACTTCATTAACTTCATTATTCTTTGCGTCTACATCCTCCGATAAAACCCTAAGCTCACTTCGCGTAGGTAGCGTTTGCGACAGATTTTTATCATCTTTTACCGAGGAAGTTCCAACCTGACCTTTTTGTTCGTTTGATATTTCGGTAGTTGGATTTCCTTCTTTTTGTTTATCACTTACTTTTGCAACTGTTGATTTAGAATCCTCAGAAGTACATCCTGAAAGCACCAAACCCCACAACAGACTGACTGTAACTAATCGCATTATTAGCATTCCATTAACCCCTAACAAAAAAGCACAAGACTAACTTACTCAATAACCATCCGTTTAAACGGGTGAGTTCTTATTGCGGACAGAAAGTTGGGATACACGCCAACTAAACGACGCCTATAATCAGGTCCCATCTTAAAAATTATGGTTTAGGCTTGGTTCAAAATGATGCTCCAAACACTACTGAATTATTTCATCAGTCATCTACCCAACTGTGGCACAGAAATAACCTAGCACCCAAAAATATTGCCCCACTAATAACGCTTTATCAAATGCGAAAACTCTAAACAGGTAACTTACTGTTTATCCTTTAATTCGCTTCATCATTTCGCTTACTACTATATTAGGTGGATCAATGACCAGAATATGCACACAATCCTTACTCAAAACACCACTGACTATCTGAGTTATGTCAACTCTGGAATGAAGCTTTTTACTCTTTCTTCTTAAGGTAAATCGGTCACATTGCCCCCGTTGTAAAATACCAGT
>NZ_LUUI01000056.1 GCF_001644015.1 Methylomonas lenta | reverse complement strand
TACGGGATATTTATTGGCGTGAAGGCCTGCAACCTGGGCAAGTCATCCTGCATTCCGATAACGGTAGCCCCATGAAAGGCGCCACCATGCTGGCCACCCTGCAACTGCTGGGCGTCATGCCCTCACTCAGCCGACCGGCGGTAAGCAATGACAATCCGTACTCGGAATCGCTGTTCAAAACCCTGAAATATCGCCCGCAATACCCGTTAAAACCGTTTGCCGATCTTAACGTCGCTCGTGAATGGGTGGCCGATTTAGTGCAATGGTACAACCATGAACATCGCCATAGCGCCATTGGTTTTGTCACCCCGGCCCAACGCCATGAAGGCTTGGACGAGGCACTGTTGAATCAACGCGATGCGCTCTATGAGCACGCCCGCAGTCAAAACCCTCGGCGCTGGAGTCAAAGTACCCGCAACTGGAATAGAATCCATACCGTGCATTTAAATCCAGATCATGCTGAAACCCAAAATAACTCGCCTCAGGAGGTCGTTAATCCGGACAAAATAGCCGCATAAAATTTTACATTGAGGCGACAACTAGCTTGAAATTTTCCGATACCACGCCATTAACTTATTTGAACATGGATCTTTTGGCACAACATAGCACCACCAATAAGCATATTTTATGTTTTACAGGTTTTATATTAAAAAACTCATTGACGATTAATAGTGGATAAATAATTACTCAAACATAATTAACCAGCTATTTCACAGAGCACTCATGAGCCGCGATCTTTCTACAGCCTGTATGAGTCGTGACATCGCACATCATGGGGTGGAAACCAGCAAGTTAACGAGGCTATTTCATTGCTGGTTTATTTATGAATAAGTACTTATATTGCAAAACAGCATACCCACCCGCTAATTTTAATGGGAATTCTGATACCTATACTTCAGGCCGAACTTTCATTAACGACAGGTTAAATAGTTAATCAGAGGTTATATGACTTACAGTTCGCGCAAACTATGCTGGGTGAACACGGTTCTTTGCCATAATAAAATCGATATGCGGCACATAGAGCAACCCTGCAATTTTTCTTACCAGATATTCTTCTTGGGCATCTAATTTGTCATCGACATAAGCAATTCGCCAAAGAGACTCAATTAACTGAATTTTTTGTTCCAAGCTACATTGCTTATTAATCAACGAAGTAAATTCAAAATAATCAGTCGCCTGCTGTCTTTGTTTTTCGGCAGATGCAATCAAAGTCTCGGCTTGTTCGGCAGTAAAAGAAAAACAGCTTTGAACCAAAGACAAAATCAAACTACGCTCTTTTGACTCGCATACATCATCCATCACCATCATTTCCATAAATAAAGCCACGCTTGCAAGTTGCAATTGTTCTTCTGTTGTATCTTCAGGCAATGGCAGCGCGAGATGTTGTTCAAAAAAAAGTTTGATCTGGTTAAGCATATAAGGTCTTCCTATTTGGTTTTAGATTGCGAATATAACCACAGAGGACTGTACAACGCAAACACATCCAGTTTCAACGAAAATGACTGTGTAATGAGCGATTTTACATACCTAGAAAAAGAATGATTTCTGCCAAGGATAGACCTTTTGCGTCGCAGGCCTGATACTGCAGCAGCGCTTCAGTCGCCATCGACTTGGCGTGCTCTGCACCCAAAGGTGGGAATAAGGTTTGCGACTCATTTTTCATAATGGATGAGCTATTGCCATTTCAGAAAAAGCACACTATGCATATCCCTACACCGTTGGATCAGCGAATTAAATGTTATTGATAGGTTTTATGATGCAAGCTGATATTAACCAATGTGATACCGATAAAAATCATATTAATACCCACCAACAAACCCAGTACCCAGGTTGAACTACCATGCCAGCCTGCCCAAACTACCATTGCCAAGGCCAGCGATGTAATACCAGTCAGCAAGAGTCCACCCCAGCGGGCTAGCGGATAAACCATATAAGACAGATAAACTTTTGCCATGCCATCCAAGGCAAAAAAGATAGTCAGTAAAAAAGTCAGCGTCATGACGCCTTGCGTGGGTGCCGATATTAAAAAATATCCGATCACAGCCTGTAAAATGCCACCAGACAACCACAAGCTAAAACCTGGCATCTTGATCATATTCAGGGCTCTGATGACTTGAGCCATACCACCGACCAATAGCAACCAACCCAGCATGAGCTCAATGCCTATACTAAATATTCTGGGAATAATGATCGCTGTGACACC
The DNA here is from genome assembly GCF_001644015.1 of Methylomonas lenta. Lineage (GTDB taxonomy): Bacteria > Pseudomonadota > Gammaproteobacteria > Methylococcales > Methylomonadaceae > Methylomonas > Methylomonas lenta. Next base: position 3,970 of record NZ_LUUI01000056.1, on the reverse strand, counting down.
CAAGGCGATAAAAAACAACCCTTCTGCCAGAAATAATTTCCAATGTTCGCGTAGATTTTTTTTTATAATTTGGCGAATTTCTTCTGGCCCCACATGAATATTAAATTTTTCAGTCATAATGTTTTTCATCGATTAGGAGAATATGAATTAAACTGGAAATGAAAGAATTAAATCCAGTTGCTATTCGATTGTAATCTTACCATCCTTGGCAATATAGACAAAATCCCCCATATGCATGAAACATAAGAGAATAAGTGTCTTCGAAAACCCTTAGCGCTGCCGCATAACCTTTGTGTAGCAGAGCAAAAACTAATATCTCAATAGAGGCAGATCAAAATATGGCAATCATCGAGACAGGCTGGCTAATCCATAAACCCGAACAAAAACATTTATTGCCCCATGCCCTGGATTGTGCAGAACATTTGGGCGCAACACTAGAAGCTGTTGAATTAGAACGTTTTGTTGCCGAAGCTCCACGTTATCTGGCCCAAACATCTCATGTGATTGCCCTGTTAGAAAGCTCGGATCTAGGGACTTTATTACAAATGGCGCATCAGCATGACTTTTCGGTCGGTTTACTACCTGTGCATCCAAAATCCAAAGTTTGTCGTTTATATCAGATACCGACCAAAATGGAAGATGCCATGCCGATTGCCTTGGATAGTGAAAAAGGCACGCAACTGGATTTGCTGTTATGTAACGGTGAAGTTGTGTCCTGGCTAGTGACTTTCGGTGATGTGCCGCTGATTGAATTACGCCATATGGCAGACAATCAAGCCCTGTTATGGCAGCGGTTAAAGGCAATGCCTGCCGATCTGATGGCCGTATTACGCTTAAAACCGAAGACTGTTCTGATAACGACTGCAAAAGGCCATAAAATAAAAACCGCCATCGTCGGTGCTTTGGTGATTGAAAACGACATCGAATCCTTAGCCGAACATTTTGCCAACGAAACGGTAGTCAACTCGAACGGTAAGCTATCCGCCGTTTTAGTCGCGCCGTCGTCTATCATGGATTATTTAAGTTTTTTTCTATCGGTTTTGTCGCCCAATCCTCGCTTATCCCGCTCCATAGGCTATATAGAAACCGCCAGTTTATCTCTGGAAAATAACGAAGAAATTCATTATTACATTGATGGCCAGCCGCGTAGCACAAGTCAACTGAAATTTAACATCATACCCAAAGCCGTAACGGTAAAAGTGGGACAAAAGTTTTTAGTCGCACCAGCAACAACAGATGCTAGCAAGGAAATCATCAAGACTAAAACCTTGCCGCAAAGCGAAGAACGTTTAACAACGCTGAAACAACATCTGCCCTTATTTTCCATTGCCCAAGAGGAAGATTTTAAGGAAACCTTTGTGTTATTGAGAGACTATGCCTGTTTTTCGATGCCTTTTGTATTACTGATGATGCTAAGCACTATGCTGGCAACATTAGGTTTGTTTCTAAACAGTACCCCTGTCGTCATTGGTGCGATGATTTTAGCGCCTTTAATGGGGCCTTTGGTCTCCATGTCCATGGGCATCCTGCGAAACGATAACAAACTATTGATGGCTGCTTTACAAGTGCTTACTTTAGGCACGGGCTTGACCTTGTTAGTAGCCGCAGTCACCACGTTCCTTTTACCTTACGAACAGGCGACAAACGAGATATTGAGCCGCTTGCAACCCAATTTATTGGATTTGGGCGTCGCCGTTGTCTCGGGTATTGCCGCAGCCTATGCGCATGCCAGAGAAAGCATTCAAAAAAGCTTACCCGGTGTTGCTGTGGCAGTTGCCTTGGTGCCGCCGGTCTGTGTAATGGGCGTAGGTATAGGTTGGTTTGACTGGAACATTATCAGTGGTGCCGGCTTATTATTTTTAACCAACTTGGTGGGCATTACCCTAGCCGGTACTTTAACCTTTCTTTGCCTTGGTTTTGCCCCTGTCATCAAGGTCAATAGAGGTCTTGGGTTTTCTGTACTTTTGACAGTTTTAATCAGTATTCCCTTGTATAAAGCTTTAGAAAATACAGTGGTTTATCAACGCATGGAAAAAAGCATTAGCACCAAAACTTATGAAGTCAACGGTAAAACACTACTATTAACAGATGTTTCAGCAGCACCAGATGGCGATAAAATCAAAATTTTGGGTCAGTTACACAGTTCTGAACTGATTCTGGCTAATGATATCGCCGGCTTGCGCGATATCATTGGCGAGCAGTTGGATAAGTCGATAGTTTTAGATGTTTCATTAAGATTGGTGCAATAAAATTTAGAAATCAGTCTCGACGGGACATTTAAACCATAACTTCCCGCCATCCAAGCACGTCATGCCGGCATACCCTCTGGGGCTGCCGGCATCCAGGTCACATCGATGTGTAAGGCCTTCAGTCATCCATGACTTCTGGGTTCCGGCTATTCCTAGTTGTAACCCACTAACCGTTGATTAAATAATGCACAACGATGCTGGCTATATAACCCGCTGCAATGACAGGCGTCCATTTCAAGTGACTGAAAAATGTATATTTCTGGTTGGATTGCCCCATCAACGCTACCCCGGCTGCAGAACCAACCGAGAATAACGAGCCGCCAACACCCGCAGTCAGGGTTATCAACAGCCATTGATATAAATCCATATCCAAATTCATACTCAATACGGCAAACATAATCGGAATATTATCAATCACTGCCGAAATCACGCCCACCAGAATATTGGCAGTGGTGGCGCCCAAGCCGTCGTACAAGGCTGCCGACAGTAACTCCAAATAGCCTATATAACCCAGTCCGCCGATGGCAAACACCACCCCAAAGAAAAACAACAAGGTATCCCACTCGGCGGCTTTTACTTTGCTAAAAATATCGAAACGCTCGCTAGCTTCTACGGTATATCGCACTTTTAGGCTATAGCCATACAGCATAAGAACAGAAAGCCCTAACATCATGCCCATAAAAGGCGGCAAATGCAGGAATTGCTTAAAACAAACCGCCGATATGATGGTTAATACGAACAAGCCACAAATTTGCAGCGCACCGGGCTTTAATATAACGGCTACTTCATTGTTTGCCTTGGGTTGTAAGTCAGGGATGGCTTGCGCCATAAAAAATGCAGGTACGGCATAATTAACCACGGAGGGGATAAACAATTTGAAGAAATCAAAAAACTCGGCGTGACCGGCCTGCCAAACCATTAACGAAGTAATGTCGCCAAACGGGCAAAACGCGCCTCCTGCATTAGCAGCGACCACCAAGTTAACAAAACTGACTGACACGAACTTTTCGTTGTCGGCACCCACCGCTAATACCACTGCGCCCACTAATAATGCCGAGGTCAGATTGTCGGCCACAGACGATAAAAAGAACGTAATGATGCCGGTTATCCAAAACAATTGCTTGTACCCGAACTGTTTGCGGGTTAACCAAGATCGCAAGGCATCGAATACATTGCGTTCAGACATGGCATTGATGTAGGTCATGGCGACCAGTAAAAACAACATTAGTGCGGCATATTCTTCTATATCATGTTCAAAGGCTGCGAGTAATTCTTCATTCGACACACCTGCTTCTTTAGCTAATATCGCCACATGCCCCCATATTACTGCCGCAGCAAATATCACAGGTTTAGATTTACGCAGATGGGTAAATTCTTCCGTCATCACAAAGCCATAAGCCACCATGAAAAGCAAAACGGTATAGATGCCTCGTTCAGTGCCGGTTAACCCTAGGTTATTTAATTCCTCCGCTAAGGCTATTTCCGGTAAAAAAAGCAAGCCTGCAAAGGTCAACAGTAAGTGCAGCATGATCATTTCCTCAATATCAATGTTTCGGACATTATTTATAAAAACAAGCGGTATGTTTTAAAGTCTAAATCTGCATGATGTTTACTCACCATTTGAATAAAAGAGCACACTGTCGTGCCATAAGATTTATTTAACATCCTAAGGATTTCGCCATAAATAACTTCCGCTTATGGCTCCCATGCTCTGCGTCAAT
>NZ_LUUI01000055.1 GCF_001644015.1 Methylomonas lenta | reverse complement strand
TTAATGGCAGTGAGGGTTTGGTCAGAAACTTATATACCGCACCTTGATTGACCGCCTCGATCACAGAATTCAGATCCGCATAACCGGACAGCACCATACGCATGGTATAGGGGTAAATCTCCTTGATCCGGCGCAGAAACTCGGTGCCGGTCATTTCAGGCATGCGTTGATCGCAAAGTACCACGCCAGGCTGATGCGTTGCCATTAAATCGAAACCTTCTCGTGCACTGGTAGTGCTGACGATGCGGAAACCTTTGCGGCGCAAGGATCGGTTCAGGGCGGATAGAATATTCGGTTCGTCATCCATCAACAATAAAACCCGCTCGGGTTTATCGACTTGCCCAGGCTGTATGCCTCTGCCTTCACGCAATAACAAGGCAAAATCCGCTGCCGGCAGTGGTCGGCTAAAGAAATAACCCTGAATTTCCTCGCAGCCGACGCCACGCAAAAATCCCAATTGACCTTCGGTTTCCACGCCTTCGGCGATCACTGTCAAATTCAGGCTATGAGCCATACCGACCAAGGCCCGCACGATGGCTGCGTCACATGGGTTTGACGTAATATTGGTGACAAACGACCGATCGATCTTGATGCGTGCTACCGGTAAGCGTTGCAAATAACTAAGGGATGAATAGCCGGTACCAAAATCGTCCAGCGCCATGCTGACGCCATTTTGTTTTAGCTCCTCCATGCTACGGATCACATTGTCGGCATTTTGTAGCACGATGCTCTCGGTCAGCTCCAACTCCAACCATCTCGGATCAAGCCCGGTCTCCTCCAGCACCCGTTTAACCTGGGCCTGAATGTCGCTTTTCAGAAATTGGCGCGCTGACAAATTAACCGCCATGCGTACTGGGGGCAGGCCTTGGTCTTGCCACTGTCGATTGCAACGGCAAGCCTCTTGCAGCACCCATTCACCAACCGCGCAGATCAAGCCGTTTTCTTCCAGTAACGGAATGAAATCCTGCGGCGACACCAAGCCATAATCGCGACTCTGCCAGCGCAGCAAAGCCTCGGTGCCGATAATCTGCCCCGTGGACAAATCCAGTTGTGGCTGGTAATGCAGGATGAACTCGTTGCGTTCCAAGGCCCGACGTAGCGATGTATCCAGATTGAGTTGCCGACGCGAGCCTTCATTCATATCGGCAAAAAAGAAGCGGCAGATGCTGGACGTATCCTTAATTGCCGCCGCTTGCATGGCGTGCTTGAGCACATCGCGCGGCTCCCCATCCACTGGAAAACAAGAGATACCGATAAAAGGATCGAGGAAGTATTCCTGCTCATTGAATACTATAGGCTCAGCTAATACCCGATGAATTTGCCAGGCAAACTCTTCGGCTATTTCGAGTCCATCGAAGTTACGTAAAATCAACGCAAATTTCGATTCGGTGATCCTAGCAACCGAAAGAGTGGCCGCTATCGATTCCAATCTGTCGGCCATGGCTCGAACAATCTCCAGTCCGGCATCCGGCCCCAACAATTGCGCGATGTCATGAAAGCTGCGCAATTTAACCACTAATACACTCACCAAAGTGGTGCCGGCATCCTTACATGCCTCGCTCAGGCGTTCCTCGAATAAGGTTCTGCTGGGCATGCCGGTTTGAGGGTCATAATTGACCAAATATTTGGTTTTGGTTTCAGCAGTTACTCGCTTTTCCTCGTTGCGTATCACCTCTAACGCAAACGAGATATCGTCCACCACTTCCGTCAGCAGATTGATTTCGGCTTCGCAGAAAAAACCGGCTGCCTTGGTTGCGACATTGAAAACACCGATGATCTTTCCTTCCATTCGAATCGGAAACGAACTACCTGAATTCAGCTCCCATTGCTCGGGTATGCTGGGCCAGGAAGGATGACATAAATCAGACGGTGTATCCTGGTCGATAAAAAAGACTTCGGCATTAAGCGCGGATACATTGGCCTGTTGACTTGTCTCCGCTTTGTGTAACTGCTTAAGCTGGGTAACGGTCGCCATTCCGGCAGAGGCGACCGGCACCAGACCCCCATTATCCGGATTAATCAAGCCTATCCAGGCCAGCGCGAAGCCACCGTATTCGACTGCGATTCGGCAAGCCGCTATATAGATATCCTGAGAGTCTTTGGTTCGCACTATGGCTCTGTTGATATGGCTCAGCATCGCATACAGCTGATTCTGACGTTCCAGTTCGACCTGCAGCTTGTTCAATTCGTTGGGCGATTGAATAGCATCCATATTAGTCTCCCAATAGTTTGTTGATACAGGCTTGCAATGCCCAACGGTCTAGTGGTTTGGTGATGATATCGAAGACTTCGGCTGCCGCCAGACGGGCGCGGGAGCCGTCATCATCCAGCGCCGTTACCATGATGATCGGTATTTCTGCGCTGGCTGGATCGGCTTTCAGGTGTCTTACTACTTCAAAACCATCCATGCCCGGCATCATCAGATCCAGCAGGATCAGATCGGGCGGATCGAGCGCAACTTGTTCCAGGGTTGCTTGTCCCGATGCAACGCTACAGACTTGATAGCCATAGGTTTGCAACAGCGTTACTTCCAGTTTTCTATTAAGTGGGTCGTCATCTGTAACCAGAATTTTCTTGGGCATTTTCATCACCTTGCATCCTATGGGCTAGTACCAGCAGCCAAATACTGCGCCACTTCGGTCAGAAAGTTTTTGTATGCGATCGGCTTGGCGATATAACCATCGCATCCGGCGGCCATGATTTTTTCCTCGTCGCCCTTCATGGCGAAAGCGGTCAAGGCCACAATTCGAATATGCCGGGTTGCTTGGTCGGTTTTCAATAAGCGAGTCGCGGTCAATCCATCCATGCCGGGCAGCTGGATGTCCATCAAAATAAGATTGGGTTGATGGCATTGCGCCAGTGCAATAGCATCTATGGCATTGTCGGCTTGTAACACCCTATAGCCGGCTTTAACCAGTAACATGCTGACCAATTTCATATTGGCCGGCGTATCTTCTACCACCAGTATTTGCGCCGTCATATTGCTTGTTTGTTCATAATCAGCGCACGCCTGACTTCGTTGGCAAAGCGACCGTGATTGAAGCAGGATTTTTCCAGGATGGCCGCGACATTGCCGTTGAGTATGGCATGATCCTGGTCCGTCAATAGTTTAGCCGTCATGACTACGATCGGAATCATTGCCGTATCCGGATTATTCTTCAGCGCCTCCACCACATCGAAACCATTCACTTCCGGCATCATCAAATCCAGCACCAACAAATCAGGTAGTTCTCGCCGTGCTAACGTTATGCCTTCCTGACCACTGTGGGCTCGCAATACAGTATAGCCGGGCTCTAACAAATAGGCCGAGAGTAATTCAACCGCTTTGGGATCATCATCAACTATCAATACTTTCAGGGACCGGTTGTTCCGAGTCAAGCCCAGGTTTTTCAAGGTATCGATCAAGTCGGCTCTACTGACCGGCTTTTGTAGTACGGCACTGGCTCCCAATGAAAAGCCTTTTTCAGTATCGGCCACGATAGAAACGATCACCACCGGCACCCCAGTCGCTGGATCTGATTGCTTGATGCGCGACAGCAAATCCCAGCCGTCCATATCCGGTAATAAAATATCCAGAATAATCACGCTGGGCTGCCGGGTTTTCAGTAGTTCTAGCCCTGCTTCGGCATTGGCGGCAATGACTATCTCGAAGCCTTCAGGCTCCAATTGCAGACGTATTAGTTCGGCAGCGCGTTCACTGTCCTCTATCACCAACGCCAGCGGATGATCAGGTGTGTGTTCATCTGATCGCGTCGCCAGCTGTTGTTTTATCTCGAAGTCCGTTGCATCCCGCCAGGGTAACCAGACGATAAAGCGGCTACCCTGTCCCGGCTTACTAGCCAAAGCCATGCTGCCTCCGTGCAGTTTGGCCAATTTAAGCACTAGCAGCAAGCCCAGCCCGGTACCTTCCGATTGCCGGGATAGCGACGAATCCAGTTGTGAAAAGGCATGAAACAGGCGAGGGGCATCCTCGGCCGCAATCCCAATTCCACTATCTTCGACCGTGATTTGCAGAAATTCTTGGTATTCATTGATCGGCAGCGGCATACGCAAACAGGTGATTTCTGTCGTCTGCCAGTTTTCGATATCAGAGTGCCCGACCTTGCAGGCCCTCAAGCTGACACTGCCGCCTGCTGGGGTGAATTTGACGGCATTTGACAGCAGGTTATAAACAATCTGTTTGGCCTTACGCGCATCCACAGTGACATTGCCCAAGCCGGAGCCAAGATCACTATATAGTTGGATACGGTGAGCCGCTGCCTTTTCTTTGATGATGGACAGACTATTATTCAGCAACAAATCCATGTCCAGCGGTTCCAAATCCAGCGTCATTTTGCCGGCTTCGATTTTTGACAAATCCAGGATGTCGTTGATCAGTGATAGCAGATGCTGGCCACTGCCGAAGATGTCGCTCATATATTCCTGCTGCTCCGCTGATAAATCGCCTAACAGGCCATCCTTCAACACTTCGGAAAAACCGATGATCGCATTTAGCGGCGTACGCAGTTCATGCGACATATTGGCCAGAAATTTACTTTTGATGCGCGTGGATTCTTCTGCTGCCTCCTTGGCCTGCCGTAAGGCCTCTTCCGCCCGTTTACGATCGGTGATGTCAAACAAGGTTGTCCGGCTCGACAGATAATGTCCGTCCTGATCCCGGATCGCGGTGGCATTCAGCAGTATCGGTAAGGTGGAGCCGTCACGTCGTACCATCTCGAATTCCAAATCGCTAACAGAGCCCTTGGCCTTGAACAATGGAAACTCCCGCCAAAATAGATTCTGGCTGGCCGGGGTCAACAAATCCACAAAGCGCATTTTATTGACGATTTCTTCGCGTCTATAACCCAGCCAAGCCAAGTGAGTGTCGTTGATACGAACGAAACAGCCTGCCGCGTCCAGCGAATGATAGCCGCAAGGGGCTTTGTTATAAAGATCTTCGATTTCATCGGCTTGCCGGCTGCGTGCCTGGTCGCGCAACCGGCAAATACCATAAGCCAGATCGGCGGCGGCTTCATTCAGCAATTCGATTTCACCGTCGTCGAAGGCATCGACATCGCTGGCATAGATACTCACCATGCCGAGGGTCCCGTGCGAACCTATCAGCGGCAAGGCGATACAGGAATAAAAACCGCACTGCAATGCAGCTTGACGCCATAGCTTAAATTCAGGAGCCGAAGCGATGTCGCGTACCACCACAGTCCGCCCTTCAATGATTGCTGTACCGCACGCGCCGTGGCATTCGAAATCATCTCCCCAGCTGAGATTCAGATGGTCAACATAATCTCGATTCGAACCCGCATGGGCAACGGGTAAGATACTTTTTTCGGCATCCCGGCAGGCAAAGCCAACCCAGACCATACGATAACCGCCCTTGTCGACTATCATCCGACAAATATTATCCAACAAGCTCTGCTCATCCTCGGCTCGCAGCATCGCCCGGTTACCTGCGCTGAGTACCATCAGCGCCCGGTTGGCGTGCGATAGCGCTCGATCGGCTTCCAGTAAACGAGCCTCGCGCTGCTGCAGGTTGTCCGCCGTTTGGTCGAAACTCCGTGCCAACTGGCCGATTTCATCATCCGATAACGGTAAATTAGTCCGAACACTCAGGTCTCCCTCGCCCAAACGGCGCGCGGCATCGGTCAGTTTAGACATACGTCGTAGTACCAGCCAGTTGCTGCCGACCCAGGCTATGGTCCACTGCCATTAAGTTAAGGAAGAACAATCCCTTCTCCCTCCGGGAGAAGGTTAGGATGAGGGGATTAAATAAAGCTTTTTTGCCTTATTATAAATCTCCTCTCCCCAACCCTCTCCAGCAGGAGAGGGAGCTTTTTCTTAACTTAATGGCATTGAGGCTATGGTCAGCAACAGTATCGTCATGATCAGTAAAGCCGTGATGTCGCGCAGGGTGCGTGTTTCGATAGTGCCATAGACTGCGTCCTTGGGTACGCCGACACGCACATAACTACAATGTTCATCGATCCATTGCAGCGGTTCGAAGGCATACAAACGTAAGACATTATCCTGGCCCTTAAACTCCGCAAACCCTTGGCAATTACCGGCCAATAGGTCGGCTAACTCAGCACGTTCCGGTGCCGGTTGGCCTGTCCATTCATGCTTGAGATCGGGCAGGCGCGCCAAGAAAGTGCCGTTGACATCGACCATGGCCACCACGGTCCCGGCCGGCATGGTTAATGTTTTGACTGTGTCTTGCAGCCAGCCTAGATCAATGCTGGCATATAGGACTCTGAGCAACTTAGCGTCCTCGCCATAAACCGGAAACGCCATACCTAAACTGGACACCCTCGACAACCGGCCGACCAGATAATCGCCGACGGCAAAATCATGACTTTCAATGGCGCGTTGGAATTCCGGCTTATCGGCGATATTGATGGGCTTATCGAAGCCTATGCCGCTGCATAGTAAATTACCGTCGGCATCCGCCATGCCAATATTGGCGAACAACGGGTTGTGCTTGTGAATGCGGACAAGCAAGTCCCGGCAACGCGGCAATAACCCAGGCTCGGTAACGAACGGAAGAGTTGAAAGGATAACCAGCATTTGCCGCGATTCATCGATAAGGCGATTTTCCTTTTCGACTATCAAGGCGGCAAGTTCCCTGGTTTTGCGCTGGGCTTCCGTCTCGGCGGCCGCCCGCTGCTCCATGGCGGAATAAACGATCAAGCCCAAAGCCGGAGTCGCAGACAAAATTACCAGCAGCAACAGGCGGCCACGCAGACTAGCCATAAACCTCATTACAGCACTCGGGCTGGGTGGCAGTTGACAGGACTCGATCCGAAACACACCATGCTGTCTCCATGCTGGGCAGTGCTTTGATAAGTGGGATTTACCGAATGAATCAAGTCAATTAAAACAGTTGTTTTTTAACAAACTGATTCGCCTGTTGGCAGAGCACGTTACTGAAATGCTGTCTATAAAGTGCTTTCCTTAACGTTAATTCTCATGCTGACAACAATGAAATGCAAGCATTTTTTCCTTGGAAAACTTTGGTGTTTTTTTATGAGTCAGTTTTCAAAAATTGGTGGCGTCTGAAGCCCGGGGCGCCAATCCGAATAATTAGGTTAATACCTGACATCCGGGCTATACATACTAATTCTGCAGCGGCCAAATGAACGGAATCAAGCCTATCGTGGTAATGCCTACGATAATATTCATAGGAACGCCAACCCGAATAAAATCTTTGAAGTGGTAACCACCCGGCCCATAAACCATTAAATTGGTTTGATAACCCAGTGGCGTTGCAAAACTGGCCGATGCGGCCATCATGGTTGCAAATACAAAGGGTTCGGGATTTAAACTTTGATTTCCGGTAATGGCCAATACTATCGGCAGCATCAACAACGCTGCCGCATTATTGGTAATCACTTCAGTAAGCAGGGAAACGGTAATATAGGTTAATCCCAGTAATACCCATGGATTACCATCAGCAATCGACAATATATGCCGGGCAATAAAATCAGCTGCACCGCTAACTTGTAGGGCATTACCCAAAGCAAAACTTGCCGCAATACTAATTAGCACAGTCAAATCCAGGCTGCGTCTAGCCTCGTTGATACTGCAACATCCTGTTATCACCATAAGCCCGGCACCGACCAATGCGGCGTTCAACATACTGCTCACACCTGTTGTTGCCGCCAGAATGACGCCGAGTAATAGAGCCCAAGACAATTTAGCGCGTTGATGATTGGGTCGGGTTTCTGCCAAATCGTTGATCAATAAAAAGTCTTTTTGCACTCTTTGTCGAGTAATAAAAGCAGGTCTTGCTTCCAATAACAACAGGTCGCCCGCTTGCAGCTCAATTGAGCCTAAATTACCCTGAATAGCTTCCCCATCTCGGGCAACTGCCAACACGACTGCACCATATCGATCACGAAAATGGCTGTCTCGAATGGCCTTGCCAATGCTGTCGCAACTTTGTGAAACGACCGCTTCAACCAGGCAACGTTCTGGCGCATCCTTTTCTATGACTGGGGTTTGGTTATCGGATGAAACCAGTCCGTTGATACGCAAAATATCAAAAATCGCACTGGTTTCGCCAACGAACACCAAGCGATCTCCGCCTTGTAATTTTTCTTCTGAGGAAACCGCGGTGACAATACTGCCGTGTCTTTCAATTTCGACCAGATAAATGCGTTGTAAATTTCTCAACCGGGCTTTAGCAATCGTCACCCCCTCTAAAGGGCCATTATTGGCAACCGCGACTTCAAAGGTAAATTTTTTACGATCGGCAAATTGTTCGGCAGCGCTTTTATTGTTGGGCAATAGCGCAGGCAGTATTGTAATGATAAACAAAATTCCTACCAAGGCTACTGGTAAGCCAATCCAGGTAATATCAAACAGTTCAAAGCCTTTTTTACCCGTCATGGCTTGGTATTGACCATTAAGGACTAAATTAGTACTGGTACCAATCAGCGTCAAAGTGCCGCCCAGAATGGATATGTAACTAAGCGGTATCATTAATTTAGAAGGTGCAATGCCAATGCGTTTAGACCAACGGCTTACAGCCGGTATCATGGTGGCGACCACCGGAGTATTATTCAGAAACGCACTTAAGGGTATTAGTGGCAATGCCAATCTAAACAAAGCACCGCGGGTGGTTTTTGGATTACCCAGCAAATTATTGACGACAATTTCTACACCTCCGGTCGAACTAATACCGGCTGCAATAACAAACATAGCGGCTACAGTAATTAACCCCTCATTACTAAAACCCGCTAACGCTTGTTTTGCATCTAATACACCTGCCACACTCAAAATAGTGAGTGCCAGCATCAGTACCATATCCGGTGTAAACCGGGTAAAAACCAATGTCAGTAAAACACTAGCAGTCAATAAAACTGTAAGCCAGCCATGCCAATCCATATGTTCTCGCTAATTTGTGAGCCTGATTTTTTATCTTTGATTTTTTGCCTAAGAACTTTGGGTATCCAATATCAATTAGCTGGCAAGTCTGCATGCCTTTAACCTGCTTCGTCGATATCTAAATTGGGTAGGCTTACACCATTACAAACTTTACCCCAATCACTAACAACAAGGTTGCCAAGGCTGGGCGTAAAAAGTATTCAGGTATTTTGGCGCTTAAATGACTGCCTATCCAAATACCTGGCACTGACCCTAAAAGCAAGCTGCCCAATAATTGCAGATCGAAATTACCCAGGCTTAAATGCCCAAGGCCGGCCACTGCGGTTAAAGGAATGGCGTGCGCCAGGTCAGTACCGACTATTTTTAATGTGCTCATGCGTGGATATAAAAACAACAGCGCCACGGTTCCCAAGGCACCCGCACCCACAGATGATAGTGTCACCAACACCCCTAAGACGGCGCCTATAGCAACGGTAGCAATTTTTTCCCAACCCGGGGAAAAGCGCCCGCTATTGTCGGCATCGCTGATTTTATCATCCAATTGTAGTTTGGCTGCTCGATGTAACAACACACTACGTACGAATAAAGCACAAGCTGTTAGTAACAAGGCAATACCCAAAGTAAAGGTAATCATGCCGGAGATATCCTTATCCAATGCCAGAAAATTTTTCAACACATACAAAGTGATACCGGCAAACGGCAGACTGCCTAACGATAAAAAGCAGACAATCTTCCAGTCTACAGATTTGTGCTTACCATGATGAACAAATACTCCGGCTGATTTAGTAATGGCGGCGTATAACAAGTCTGTGCCTACTGCCACAGCCGGTTTAAAGCCAAACAAAAACACCAGCAAGGGGGTCATCAAAGATCCGCCGCCCACACCGGTTATGCCTACTAATAATCCCACCGCAAAACCGGATGCGGAATACAGTAAATTCATGTTTATCATTCCATCAATAAGATTAAGTTGGCGCTACTATATCAAGCAAAATTGTTAAACTTTAATGATAAAAAATTTATAAGCATCTAATTATTAGATAAATAAAGCTGGTTTGCATATATTCTGTATATCACTCGGGCTGTGGATGCCACGAAAATTATCAAGCTGGTCTGACAGAATGCATATTCGATGCCGAACAACTGCTGACGCAGGAGATTTCAGTCGACATATCAACAATGATTGAGCGCCACAAACAGGTTGATGTTAATTAACCTTAAGGAAGAAACTGCATATAACCTGGATGTGGGCTATCGCTTCAAAACCGATTGGCTGCGGGCTGAATTTGATTTATTCCACAACCGGGCCAATGATTACATCTATCAGCAACGTGACGGTGAATTCGTCAATGGCAGCGATGTGCCGCGCATGCCGCCGCTACGCTACGGCTTTCAACTGGATTACAACTGGGACAAACTCTCCAATATCTGCGTCTGACGCGTGCTGAAGACCAGCCTTATGCTGGCGAATTTGATACCTCAACAGCAGGCTATTTCCTGTTCAATGTGGGCACTAACTATCAGGTTAAAGCCTATCAAGATGCCAAACTGATGGTATTTGCCAAAGGCAACAACTTGCTGAACAAAAATATTCGAAATTCGACCTCGTACTTGCGCAACTTTGCCCCCGAGGCCGGACGCGGAGCGGAAGTAGGCTTTAGGTTGAGTTATTAAAATTGCTCGTTAAGCATCGTTGGAGTGCATATAAAAATAGTCGCAGTTGATGGTTTTTTCAGCTTGAGGTATTTAATGCGTTCGATCGGTTATTAAGCAGCCTGATAGGTGCGCTAAGTGTATACATTCATTTTTGATTGTTGCGACGCCTACCAGGTTATCGACGTAGATCCGCTCAGTATACGAAGGGAGGTTCACCGATAAATCTCGACTTCGAATACTGTTCCCTTTACCGCTACCACTTTCACTTTAGTATCTAAAGGGCAATCTTCACCTTGGACTAACCAGAGGCTATCACCGATTTTAATCTTGCCATGACCGTTTTTTATCGGCGCGACTAGAGTAAAAGTTCTGCCAATATATTGGGCACCACGTTTATTCAGAAATGGGTGATCGGTTTTCTCGACTTTTCGGGTTCGCGCATAGTGTCGCCAGCCCAATATAGACGACACTGCCAGCACGGAAAACAGAAACAACTGCACATCAAAACTAGTGGACGGAATTAGCCAATATTCCAGGCCGACGATGAATGCTGCCACCGCCAACCACAAGAAAAAGAAACCGGTGACGATGATTTCCAAGGCTAAAAAACCAACAGATATTACCCACCAATACCAGAATACGATGTCTTGCTCGGCCATGATTTATCCTTTTTTAGCTAGCGCTTCTTTAGCCAATTCACCTATGCCGCCCAATGCGCCGATCACGCTGGAAGCTTCCAGCGGCATGAAGATCAACTTGCTGTTGTTGGCGGTAGCCACATCCTTAAGCGATTCGATGTATTTTTGTGCCACGAAGTAATTGATGGCCTGCACATCGCCCTTGGCTATCGCCTCGGAGACCATCGTGGTAGCTTTGGCCTCGGCTTCCGCTAATCGTTCGCGAGCTTCAGCATCGCGGAAAGCGGCTTCTTTACGGCCTTCTGCATCCAATATTGCGCCCTGTTTCAGGCCTTCGGCTTTCAGGATTTCTGCTTGTCGCATGCCTTCTGCTTCAAGAATTTGGGCGCGTTTTTCCCGCTCTGCTTTCATTTGTCGGGCCATGGAGTCGACCAGATCTTTAGGCGGGGCAATGTCTTTGATTTCGATTCGGGTGACTTTAATTCCCCAAGGTGAAGTAGCCTCGTCGACCACATTCAACAAACGGGCGTTGATTTCATCGCGGCGTGACAGAAGTTCATCCAGATCCATAGAGCCCATCACAGTACGAATATTGGTCATAACCAGATTGATAATGGCCATATCCAGATAAGTAATCTCATAAGCCGCCTTAGCGGCATCCATGATTTGGTAAAATACTACCCCGTCGACTCGCACCATAGCATTATCTTTGGTGATGACTTCCTGTGAAGGCACATCCAATACCTGCTCCATCACATTTAATTTTCGACCTATCCTATCGATGATAGGCATGATGATACTCAAGCCCGGAGTCAGGGTGTTGGTGTATTTGCCAAAACGTTCGACAGTATATTCCATGCCTTGCGGCACCGATTTGACACTCATGAATACCATCAGTATCGCAAACACAAACAGCATAGTTACAAATAAGCCAAAGCCGCCCATAGCGCCTCCTAAATTTAATGAATTAAAATTATTGTTTATTGCAAACTGTCACACGACTCATAATAATGCATCCCTTTCAAACTTGTAGGTTACAGGACAGGATTTATGAATACCTTGATATATTACGCCTTTAACGTTTTCGTTCTTTCTTTAATTGTGCTGGGTGTCGGCATGTTTAAACCCAAATGGATTCTGCTGTGGATGGATAAGCCTACTCGTCTGCCTGTTGTGATGATCGCCGGGGTGTTTTTTATGATAGCGGCCGTCATGTTTGGTGAGGGCAATAAGCAAATGCAACAAGAAAAAGCTCAAGCCAGCAAACAACAAAGCCTGCAAAATACGGTAGAGGAAGTACCCGATCTGCATTAACTAATGCGCAGACTAGCAACACAGGCTTTTAAAGATTGCAAATCGCCTGCTACTGTATCGGCTTGGTAACGCAGACGAATAAAGAGAGTGGTGATTTGTTCAATCTGAGCCGTTAAATCCGGGCGCTGTTTTTTAGCGCGTTCGGCATAGTCTCTTGCGCCCTCACCCGATTTTTTTACGATACCCGCTTTGGCTAGCTTGGTGCAATAACGCTGGTAGTATTTAACGGCCTTATTGGTTGTGATAGATTTTTGCCTTAATAGCCACCAAGCCAGCGGTAAGCTAATCAACATAATGCTGCTGATTAGCCATTTGGCTAAGGCGGCTATGTCGTCTATTCCTAGTGAGTGCAAAAACTGCATCTGGTTGGCGCCATGGTAATTAATCACCCAGCGTTGCCAGTTGTAATCAATACTTTGCCATAGTTGCCGACTGCGTTTTAACCAGCTTAAAGTCGCAGCATCGCCGATCAACGGACTGAAATTGACTGCGCCGCTGGCAATTTGCAAATCTATGTTGACCCCGCGTTCGATGCGCTCGGGTGCGATTGCGGCGGTGGGGTCAAATCTGACCCAACCTTTATTGTCCAGCCAAACTTCGGCCCAGGCGTGCGCATCGGCCTGCCGAACTTCCAAAAACTTGCCCACTTTATTAATTTCGCCGCCTTGATAACCACCCACCACTCGGGCTGGAATTTTGGCAATTCTTAATAGGTATACAAAAGCTGTGGCGTAATGACTGCAGAACCCACTGCGGGTTTCAAACAAAAACGTATCAATTGGATCTTCCGGCATCAACGGAGGCGTCAGGGTGTAATAAAATTTTTCCTGACGAAAATGATTTAGCAAATTTTGGATGAATAGCTCTGGTTTGGCATCGAAACCGTGCAAAGTTTTAATCAATTCAAGCTGTCTTTTTGATGCGGCAACCGGCAATTGCAAGTTAGTCTTATGCTCGTCTTGGCTGATGGCACCGGTGTTATAAAAGGGTCTGGATGTGATGTTGTATTCAGCGCGTTCCGCCAACCTTTTGCTGGTTTGCAACTGGAATATGCCATTTCTACGTAAGCTGGCATCAAAGGCTTCCGCCATATCCAGGGCAAACACCCAGTTTTCTTTCTGTGGCTCCATCAGCAAGGTGTATGCATAAGCTAGCCCAGTAAAAATGGGTTCGGCAGACTGTTGAGTGTTTTTATCGTTTGCCGTCCAGCGTACACCGTCAGTTTGCGAATATACCGGTCCGCGCCAGTAGCGCAATTTTGGCGGCGGTGCTTCACCGTTAAATCGTACTCTGAATACCAGCTCTTCAGATAAGCTTAAATCGCTGATAGAACCCGGCTCCAGGGTATTACTTAGGCCTGATAAGGCTTTGTTATCATCTTGCAACCACATCCAGCGTGGCGCTTCCAGGCGTGGAAATAACACAAAAATGACAATAGTCAGTGGCAAGGCTTGCAAGATAATGCTGCTGGAGGTTTTAATTGCTGCAAGAGGTCGTGTCTGACTGGCATTTTGAGTGATTAAAGTCGCCAACAATACACTGCAAACCAGCAATATATAGCCCGCCATCAAAATGCTTTGTTCGTATAAAAATTGTGAAGCGGCAACAATAAACGCCAAATAAACGATTAAATAAACATCGCGCTTACTGTGAATTTCTAACAGCTTCAACCCCAAAGCCACCACAAACAACGTCGTACCCGCATCCCGCCCAAACAAGCCGCGATGCTGTATTACCAGCAATGAGATGCCGAACAACGTTAACAAAAAAAGCACAAATCGATTTGGCAGCCATTGATTTTGCCAGATACCTACAAAGCGCCAGCCCAGTAATACTGAGAAAAACCCGAACAACGGCAAAGGGATATGCCAGGCATGCGGTAGGGTAATCAAGCCAATTGAACTCAGCAGGAAAATCAGGCTGCGCTGGTTCAGGGTAATCTCAAGCATCAATTGGCCTAGCTCCTTGCCCATACAAATCTTTATATCCGAAGGCTACAGGTTTTTATGGTGTTCGACAATCAACTGACAATAGAAAAACGAAAATGGGTGTATTTATAGATCGGACATAAAGTAAAAAGCCCATTTGCCGCCATGGCAAATGGGCTTTTTAGATTGAGTTGGAAATAGTGAATTTATATCAACTGTGCTTCAGGCTTTTTTCGGCTTATAGCAATAAAACCAAACAGGCTAGAGCCGAAAAGCCAGAAAGCGGCAGGTAGAGGAACAGGACGGAAGGATGTTAGTGTCATTACATTGCCCAAGCCTTCGTTGGTTGCTATATGAAAATATGATCCGTCACTACTGGGCGCACCCGACCCTGCCGTAGCAAAGATATTGAAGTCCCCAGTCTCGCCATTCACGAATTCGGTACCCCAACCACCATTGCCTGTCTGTTGCCCAACGAGTTCTTGCGACAGGTCAAGTGTTACCATAGAATCCCAGCTAAACGCGTCAAAATCCGTAAGCTGGTAGCTGCTAACACTGCCTAAAATCGTATCGTACACAGTTAAGGAAAAGCTGACAATTTCGTTGCCAGGAGTAAGAAAAGCTAAACCATTGCTGGGGTTTGGAAACAACGCATTATTTATTTCCAGCGTAGCGTGGGCTTCGGCGCCATTAAACCCAAGCCAATCCAGATAAAAGCTACTGGTCTCCGGTATGGCAACAGCAGCTTGTGCCGGTATAGCAGTAAAAAACGTCAGTATGCAAAATACGCCTGCCAGCAAATTTGTAAATGTCTTTTTCATCTCTTGCTCTCATTTTTGATTGATACCGGTGTCGTCATAAATAGACTGGGCCACCGATATTGTGGTTCTGATTAAACTATCAGCAATGATCTTAAGTTAGCTGAGCTTGGCGTTTGAAACCGATCCTGGATAGCCCTAACAATGCCGACCCGAACAACCAGAAGGCAGCTGGAATGGGTACGGGTCGAAATGAGGTTAAATTTAAGATGTCTCCATTTCCCCCGTTAGTTGCTATTTGGAATGCCGCACCATTTGAATTGGGGGCGGCAGGATTCAATAACAAATTTGCGAAGAGATTGAATTCACCACCCGAGGCATCGATACTATGATTGCTGCTCCATGGTCCGCCGGTGGTTGCTTGGTTAACCAATTCATGCGCCAAATCCAATGGCCATTCAGCGGTGGTCTTTGTACTCCAGATAAAGAAATCAAAATCAGTTAATCCAAAGGTACCATTTCCTGAGCTTGCGCCAGTAATGGTAACGGAAAAATCGACGACATCTTCAAACGGAAACAGCCAGGCATCATCAGCCGAATTTGAAAATTTACTGCCCTCATCGTTATAAACGGTAAGCCAGCCATGGGCTTCCGCTTCGTTGAAGTGGGCCACCCCGCTCCAGTCCACATAAAAACTACTGGTAGTTGAAGTAGGTACCGCCATGGCCTGATTGGAGGCTAGAAATAGCAAACCGATCAGAAAAGTTCGTAATATGTCCATCATAAAGAAAAGTCCTCGCTAGTCATTATCGGAAAGCGAGGCGCACTAAGGCGCCTCGGAAATGGTTTATAGTCCGATTTCAGCACAAGAATACAAGAACATATCGGATGCATCATTAGCAGGATTTGCCGAATAGCCTGGCACTTTTCTGACTAACGGAGCATTCGCATCCGGTATAGCCGCATTTGAATTGCACTCAGCAATCATATTTCTGGCGGCCGCTTGTTGATTAAGGGCTTGGGTCAGCATGCTGGTACGCAAGGCTTTCACCGGTGCCAATTGGGCTAGTCTGAGGAAATAATCTGCTTTTTCCAGCTTTTGTACCGCACTCCAATTATTCCCCAACTTGCCTTCTTTCAGCACTTCAATCGCATCCATATTTTCCTCTTTAGCCAAGCTGACCAAATCGCGTGCAGTGGCATTGTTGCTGATCTGTTTTGCCTGATTTGCTAACTGGTTCGACATGCGGACGTTTTCGATTGCGTTAATAGTGCGTAAGAACGATGCCATTGCCACGATTTGCGTGGAATCCAGCTTGACTCTTCGGCTCTTGCCGGATGACAACGATCCAGGAGAGGTGTTGAACGCATCACTGTTATAGGCAGCAATCGCTTCTTCTAGTGTGCTGACGGCATTATTGTGGAAGTATGGCGGCGTATCGGCTGCTTCGATCAGAGGAGCGGTACTGAAGCGACCGTCACCAAAACAGTTTGCACTATCTGCATCTGGTCCACAATAGGCAGGATCGGTACCAAAACCACCGTCATAGGCCATATCCGGTTTTAACAAGCGCGCCGGATGAATTTTCATGTTTTCGACCCCTGTATTACGGGTTGGGTTAGCCTTAGTAGTTGAGCTACGCGCACCGGCATTTTGATGACAACCGTTACAATTGGCGGTTTCACCTTCTATTGGCTGACCAGAACCATCGACAGGATTGAGTTTGGTATCGAATAGTTCCTGACCGGCCCGAACCAACGGGTCTTTAAAGGTTATTTGATAAAGCGGATAATCCTTACTGCGTCCCAAGGACAGCATATACGCTTCAACATCATCCAACTCTTCGTTGGTAGGCAATCTAAAATCGGTACCGGTGATTCGTGACATGGTTTTGGGCATATGCTGATTAATCGCACCCAGGGTAAAATCACGTAAAGAGCCGGTTCCAGGTGCTCCGTCACCGCTCCAGCCGGTAGAATGAGCAAACTGGTTGTCGTTGCTAAATTCACCACCTATGCCAACGCCAAATTCTCCGCCAAGCCCAGCTTCGCCAAAATTATCCTCAGCCGGATTGTAATCGGCCGCTTTATCATTGACTTCGTGATCGATTGAAGTAAACATTGCCAAAGTGTGTGGCACACTGCGGAAAATATCTACGCTTGGACCATCCACATTGGTTTTGATCAAGGCGTGCTTGCGCATCAGAACCGGATCTTCAAGCTCAGCAAGTGCGTTATTGTTCTCCGCCACGAATAATGGATCTGATTGCGGCAGAGTCATGATGTAATTGGGGTCCAGGGTGAAGTTATTATCTTCCCGATGGCAAGTGCCGCAAGTGCGGCCATTACCGGCAAAGGTTTCATTATGAAAGATTTGTCGGCCGCGTGCGATCTTTGCGCCAAGCACCGGTGTTAAATCGGAGATGGTATCGGCCTGCGCCACTTTAGGCAGTAAAAAATCAAAAGGCGCAGTATTTTCTGGCAGAGATTGACCAACACTACCCATTGCAGTAGTCAACCAGGGTTTATCAGCATAGTAGAGTTTATGCATCAAGTCTGGCGAACCGGTGAGTATAAGGTTCTCCGCAGGCGTTTGGCCTGCTTTGGAAACGGCTAACGAATCCATGGTAAAACCCATCAGTTGGCTGCGCTCAAGGTGTGTTTCCAAATTGCCTTTGCCATCAGCCACTTCAAAACGGCCCAACTGGATCATATTGTCGCCGGATTTGGGTTTTACCGAGCCGTTTTGGCTGTCCACCAACCACAATTCGTACTGGCCGGCTTCCATTCCCTTGGCTTGAAAAGCCACGTCACCCGTTTTCAGGTTAAATTGAAAATGGCCACGACCTGTGCTGGCAGTATCAGATAAAACTTTGGACGAACCCAACGTTAACTTTAGAATTTGCGAACTACCGCCTTTCGCTTCATAACCGGTCCTCCAGTTGTTCAGCGAGGCCTTTAGGGTATTCACATCGCCGTGACCAGTACTATAAGTGGTGTTATTTGATTGACTAATGCCGTCATCAAACAAGGCATAGTTAGAATTAATCGCAAATGCCAGCGTTGAAACTGCAGCAAGTGTTGCTGATAGTTTAAAAATTCTTTTCGTAGCAACGGTGAGATTTTTTCGTCTCATTTATTTCTCCTGATTAAGTTCCTGGTTTATTCACAAAAACAAGCAGTGAAATTTCTCAATCTGCTACTTGCTTTGTTCATAACCTTGAGTCTGTAATTGTGACGCCCAATTCGTATACTCCCCGAGCAAGTGGGGTCGCCGCTAACCGTCACAGACAGTCCGGGTACGAATTCAACGTATTCTTCAACTGGATGCAGAGCAATCCGGCTCTGCCTTGCTGTTTAAGCAATTCACGGGCCAAAACAACAAGTGTTGTGCGGGTCAGGGGTTTTATAACAACAGCATTAGTAAGGTAATCTTTTGGGAGATAAAATTTGCGGCAAATAACATAGTTTGTGTCATTTGCCATATGCGTTTGCGTGGTATACCTTATTTAATATTTGTTGCATGAAAATGCGGTTTCTTATAGGAATTCTTAAAAAAACACCCTCTCAAATAAACAAATCCTAATCTGTCAGAATTAACAAAAGATAATGACATTCATGTCAGATTTTATAGGAATGTGTCAAAACACGGGGCTAAAACAGGGCCAATGCACGTAAGCAATGCTCAAAATGTTGAGTCCCGCTGTCAGGTGTCAGCTTTAAGCCTGGCAAGACCAAGCCATATCGAAACCCGGCTCGCTCAGCTTCGACTAGCCAACGACAAAGCTGACTCAATCGTTCTTCTATCTGACCGCCGGGCGTCGTATCATAATCCAGCCATAGCTCAACATTGTTTGAACCGGAGTATTGTTTGCTATGTAGTCCGCGTCCTTTGGCATAGCTTTTCCAATGTATTTGCCGGATGGCGTCACCCGCCTGATAGGATTTCAGGCCAAAAAAATCGTCGCCATTACGT
The DNA here is from genome assembly GCF_001644015.1 of Methylomonas lenta. Lineage (GTDB taxonomy): Bacteria > Pseudomonadota > Gammaproteobacteria > Methylococcales > Methylomonadaceae > Methylomonas > Methylomonas lenta. Next base: position 40,240 of record NZ_LUUI01000055.1, on the reverse strand, counting down.
CTGTTTTGACCTTGTTGGCCTTGGCCAGTATCGGTTTCCGGAAACGGTAATTCTGTTTGTGCAGGGCGAGGGTAAATTAGCGCTTTGCTATCAAAACGCAAAGGTGACCACGCTCTGAACAGGCCTAGTGGAAAAAAACTCGATAAAGTTAACGTATCCATGCTTAACCAGCCGCGTCGCTTGGTGGACTTGTACATAATGACTGGAAGTGTTTGATATGGAGCTAGATCGATTGTGCGGGTTTCCTGTAAATGGATGTCTATGGCAAATCGTGCATGGTTGTCGGGATTGTGAATAAAAAAGTTAAATTCTGCTAGATCGCCGGCAAACATGGGTTGATTATATCCGGCGCTCAGTACTAAACCAGCCAACGATTTGTAGCTATGTAATATGGTTACAAAAAAGATACTAGCCAACAAAAACCCCAGCATGTAAGCCAGGTTATTGTTGTAGACAAACGCAATCAGTAGTACTAAAGCAATCAAGCAAATAAAGCCCAATCCACCTAAGGTCGGCAAAATAAAAACGCGTCTTTGATTCAATGTGATCGGACCTGAAATAGGGTCTTCGCCATGAAAAAATCGACTTAGCTTGAAACGCTGTTTTAAGGTTAAGGGCGAAGCGTTCAATGGACGGGGACTTTTTCGAGTATGGGCGCAACGGTAGCCGCTGAATCAATGCTGGTACAACGTAGCCTATGCGCCGCCACAGCCGGCAGCACGGCTTGTACGTCTTCCGGCAACACCGCCTGTCTTTGATCCATGAATGCCCAAGCTTTTGCTGCGGCCAATAATGACAAGCCTGCGCGTGGTGATAAGCCGCAAGGATAATGCTCGGATTGGCGGGTAAATTCGATGATGGACTGTAAATAATCTAATAAAGCTGGCGCTACGAACACATTGCCGACCGCTAGCTGACATTCAGCTAATTGTTCAGGGCTTAACTGCACGGAAAGTGTTTTAATCAGGCTGTGTCGTGGTTGACCCATCAGTAGTTGCCGTTCGGCTTCTCGATCAGGGTAGCCTAATTGAATGCGCATCAAAAAACGGTCAAGTTGGGATTCAGGTAAAGAAAATGTACCAATTTGATAGGCTGGGTTTTGCGTGGCGATGACAAAAAATGGCAGGGGTAACACATAGGTTTGTCCCTCAATTGTCACCTGTCTTTCTTCCATAGCTTCCAGGAGTGCGCTTTGTGCCTTTGGAGTGGCGCGATTGATTTCATCAGCCAATATCATTTGTTTGAATAGTGGTCCTGGGTGAAAGCTAAAACTGTTTTGTTGGGCATCAAATACCGAGGAGCCTATGATGTCGGCAGGTAAAATGTCGCTGGTAAATTGTATTCGCTGATAAGCCAAACCAAATAAATGTGCCAGGGTGTGTGACAGCGTGGTTTTGCCAACGCCTGGAATGTCTTCTATCAGTAAATGACCTTTGGCCAACAAACAACAAACAGCCAAGCGAATCTGCTGCTGTTTTCCAAGAATAATACTGTTGGCAGTAGCCAGTAGCTGGTTAATTTCGGTATTCATCGTGGCACTAGGACATCATTAAACAAGCATAATTGTGGACTTAGTTGCCGTTCTAGCGCAAACCTATGGCGTTGGGCATTTACCTATAAAGCAAACTACCTATGCTAAAATCAGGCAAATGCATGAATTAGAAACCTTTAAGCTGATTGAGCGTATCAGCACTTTATTACGCTCGGAAGAACGCAAAAAATATTCAGCCATCGGTTTACAACCGGTACACGGGCAGGTATTGGAATTTCTGGCTAAGTGTAACAAATACAGTAACACACACGCCTCAGTAGCAGAATATCTTGGTTTAACCAAAGGCACGGTGTCACAGAGCATACAGATACTGGAACGCAAAAACTTTTTGCAAAAAACCATTGATAGTCAAGATGGTCGGGTCATGCATTTAAGTCTGACTGAAAAAGGTCACGTATTGATAGATGAACTAAAGCCACTGGATATTTTTAGACAAGCAGAAGCTAAAGTTGACCATTTGGAGTTTGATACTATCCAAAATGCCTTACAATCCACCTTAAGTGTATTGCAACAGGTCAATCACAGCAAAAGCTTTGGTTTATGCCGTACCTGCAGTTACTTTACTGTAGAGGCTCATCATTACCAGTGTGGTTTTACTGACGAAGCCCTGGATCGCGATGATACTGATAAAATATGCCGTGAACATACCCCAAAACCAAATCCATTCATTGACCAAGAGTAATCAACATGTTTGATCCAAAATCCATAGATAATATTGCCGATCGCATTGCTAGCGCCATACCACCTGGGCTAAACAACTTTAAAGACGATATGGAAAAAAACGTACACGCTTTGCTACAAAGCGGGTTATCCAAACTGGATCTCGTCAGCCGGGAAGAATTTGAAGTGCAAAAAGCAGTATTAGCAAAAACTCGATCTCGTTTGGAAGAACTGGAAAAACGGGTGGATGAGTTGGAAAAGCATCTAGCGCCCGAGTAATTTCATATGTCGCTGGCCGTCGTTTATAGCCGGGGTCGCTCCGGTATTGATGCGCCCCTAGTCACTGTTGAAGTCCATGTCAGTAACGGTTTGCCGGCGCTTAATATCGTCGGCTTACCAGAAGCCGCCGTTAAAGAAAGCAAAGATCGTGTGCGCGGCGCTATTATTAACTCCCATTTTGAATTTCCATTTCAACGCATTACTATCAATTTGGCGCCAGCCGATTTACCGAAAGAAGGCGGTCGGTTCGATTTGGCAATTGCTTTGGGTATCTTGGCAGCCTCTGGACAAATTCCCCAAACCAATCTGCAAGAATATGAGTGTATCGGTGAGCTTTCTCTGGGAGGTGATTTGCGCGCTATACCCGGCTCCTTACCTGTGGCGATACATTGTCGAAATGCCGATAGGCAACTGATTCTACCTGTTGATAGCGCGTCAGAAGCGGCACTGATTCGTAACGCCAAATTGCTGCCTGCGCAAAATTTATTACAAGTTTGCGCCCACCTAACAGGACAAAGTCCCCTATCTGTAGCCGTTTCAAATATTGCAATTGAACAAACGGTTTACGATATTGATTTTGCTGACGTACATGGTCAGTTTCATGTTAAACGTGCCATGGAAATTGCAGCAGCAGGCGCCCATAATCTGCTAATGCTGGGACCGCCAGGAACAGGTAAATCCATGTTGGCTGCGCGTCTTCCGACCATACTCCCAGAGTTGAGTGAACAGGAGGCTCAGGAAACCGCCGCCATAGCATCCATCAGCGATCATGGGCTAGATATCAGCAAATGGAGGCAGCCCCCATTTAGGGCTCCGCACCATACCGCCTCAGCTGCAGCTTTGGTGGGAGGCGGTAGTAATCCCAAGCCAGGGGAGATTTCCCTGTCTCATCATGGGGCATTATTTCTGGATGAACTGCCAGAGTTTGATAGAAAAGTTTTGGAAGTGTTGCGCGAACCATTGGAAACTGGACATATCACCATCTCCCGCGCTAATCGTCAGGCTGACTTTCCTGCCCGTTTTCAACTCATTGCGGCGATGAATCCCTGCCCATGCGGTTATCTGGGTGATGCATCAGGTCGATGCCATTGCACCTCGGAACAAGTGGCGCGCTATCGTGCTCGCGTATCAGGCCCACTGTTGGATAGAATTGATATGCATCTTGAAGTACCTAGAGTACCTTTGGAAGTGTTACGCAAAGGAGCTAAAGACGGCGAGGAAACTAGCAGAATTATACGGCAACGGGTAATCGAGGCCCGTGCTGTGGCCGGCAAACGTCAAGGAAAGACTAACGCGGCGCTGAGTGCCAAAGAAATCAAAATTTTTTGTGAGCTTTCCGACGCTGGACATAGGTTGCTGGAACAAGCCATGGAGAAGTTTGGCCTGTCGCATCGTGCTTATCACCGTATTTTAAAGTTAGCCCGTACGATTGCCGACTTGGCTGGCTGCAAAGACATTCAGATTGCGCATTTGAGTGAAGCGATTAGCTACCGTAAGCTGGACCGAACCCGCTAGAGGATTGGGTCCAGCTTAAATGGCTTAATGAGTGGTCAAACTACTTTTTACTACTTTTGGTGTTACAAAGATCAATAGCTCTGTCTTGTCTTCGGATACACTTTTTAAGGGTGTGAATAACCAGCCAAGGATGGGGACATCGCCAAACCAGGGCACACTATCTCTGCTGCTAAAATTCTTGGATTCGTAAACACCACCCAAAACAACGGTTTCACCATCCTCTACTTGCACTCGGGTCATGACATTTTTCTTTTCAATCGCAAGTGCCTCGCCGCCAAGGCCGGTTGGTACTGGCAGTCCAGGCGCATCCTTACTGACTTCAATGTCCATGATGATACTACCCGTTGGTGTAATTTGTGGCGTCACGTCCATCATAAGCGTTGCATCGATAAACTCGGTCGTAGGGCCTGAGTTCGCTGAAGAGGATTGATAAGGGATCTGAGAGCCTTGTTCAATATGAGCCATTTGTCTGTCTGATGTCAGTACCCTGGGGTTTGAAAGCTGTTCACCTTTCCCTTCGTTCTGCAAAGCCTCAATTTCAAGGCTCAACAAATAATTTGCGCCGGCAGCTAAGGTCATGGCCAGCGCACCGGGAGGGCTAGCCGCGGCTAAGGTATAGCCCAATTGGGCCAAACCTGCGACATCTGAGTCATTATTTTGAACCGTATTTACGCCAAACCTAACCCCCAAATCACGCGCAAAGGTGGTGCTTGCAATGACAACTCGGGCTTCGATCATGACTTGTCTAACCGGAATATCCAGCTTGGCAATCATTTTGTGTATTTCTTCAAGTTGGGTTGCGGTATCTTTGACAATCAAGACATTGGTTCTGCCATCAGCAATGACCGAGCCTCTTGCAGACAGTAATCGCATATTTTGAGTGCCGCCTGCACCCCCTGCACCACCGGACTGAGATGTTTGTGAGCCACCTGAAGAAGTCCCGCAGCTTCCTGAGCCACCTGAGCTTCCGCCAGTTGTAGAGCCACCGGAACCTGATTTACCGCTGCCTGCCATAGATGCTGACACACTGCGCCCCAGTAAAATGGCGCAGATATTTTCTGCCTTGGCGTAATTGATTTGAATATTCTCGTTTTTTAAAGGTTCCAGCTCTTCTTGAACCTTTCTGGCTTCCAGTTCTTTTTCTTCAAGAACCTTAATCTCTTCGGTAGGGCCAATCAAAATCACGTTGCCGTTTTCTCTTTTAGAGAGGCCGCGCAATTTCATCACCACATCCAAGACTTGATCCCAGGGCACATCGTTAACATGTAATGCAATTGAGCCGCCTACAGAATCGGTGGTAACAATATTAATTTCCTTACCTTCCTGAGTTTTGATGTGATCGGCAAGTATCATCAATACCGATTTAACATCGATTTGTTGAAAATTAAGCGATAACTTGCTGCCGATATAAGGTTGTCTTTCTCTAAGTTGAGCTTCTTTTTCGGCGGGTGTCAACGGTCTAAATTCTACCGTCAATAAGTTATCCTCCTGATAGGAGGAGTATTCATAATTTGGATTACTAGGTGTGATAGCGATTCTGACATTTTCTCCGAGTGGTTCAGCCTCAATTTTTTGTACTGGCGTAGCAAAATCAGCCACATCAAAACTTTTTATTAAAGAGTCAGGGATTGTGGTGTTCAGGAAGTTTAGAATCACTTTTCCGCCAACCTGTTTGGAATCGACCACAGTATTGGGTGTGGTTAAGCCTAGCATCAATCGACCTTCACCGTTTGGTCCGCGTCGAAAGTCTATGCTTTTGATAGATTGTTCCGGTAAAAAACGGCTGAGTGCGGTTTCTTTGCCAGAATTGGCTTGCGAAATTGTATTGACGGCGGCAACAGCGCCGGCGGATTTCAGCACTATATAATATTTATTTCCATCCTGCCGGGTTTGATAAGGCACCTTTTCTGTCAAATTAATAACGACCCGAGTGCGGCCTGAGGCTTCCACCACATAAACCGTATTTGCGGCACCTTGATTAATCGGGAAGCTCTTTTTGGCCAGATTGCTTTTAACGCCATCAAAATCGAGTGCTATGCGTGATGGATTATCAGTTTGGAAAATTTTCGGCTCTGCTATCGGACCACTCATGTCCAATTGGATTTGCAATTGATTGCCGGCTAGAGAAGAAAACTCCAAATTATTAATGCTAGTCTCTGCTGCATTGACCGAATAAATCGGCAATGTGAATAACATTATCAGCATCCAACGGAGCGTGAATTGACTCAGTAAAGTCTTCATCATTTTATTTTGCTTAGTGCTCATGTCTATAACCTTTTTTACTCAGCCAATGCTAATGTTGCTTGTTGTTCGCGCCAGGTTCCTGGTTTGTCTGGCACGATTTCCATCAATTCAATTCTGTCTTCAAGAATCCGCGTGATCTTGCCGTAATTTTGACCCATATGATTGCCGACTTGTACGCTATGAATAGTGCCATCTTTAGCCATGATCAATCCCCACAAGCCCTGATGGTCCTTCAAAGTACCCATCATGCGCAGAGAATCCAGTGAAAAAGCTTCCAGCTCTTCTTTCCGCCGATCGGTATCCGGTCTAATACCACCGACACCTGTTGTATCCAAGCCTGCTTCATCATTGTTTTTTTCTGATGGTTTAAAAGGATCACGCAAGCCCTGAGGTTGAAATATATAGGTTTCAACGATCTTATTTTCCGGCAGGGGTTGAATAGTGCCTTTTGGTCGAGATTTTACTTCTTGAATAAATCTATTCAGATCACTTAGGTCGTCGTTAGCACAAGCCGTAAGCAAGCTTAGTAGTGCAGAACAGAGCAAAGTAATTGAGCGATTAGCTCCTAATGATTTGAAATGAACGATCATTATTTACCTCCCCGTCTGGCTTTGACTTTGCCTTTTGGGTTCCCGGCTTGTTCAGCTTCATTGTAGGTTTTAATGACGGCAGACATGGCCATAGTCCCGCCAACTTTGCCTTTATCAGTTTTAGCGATAGGTGCTATGTTGACATTATGGACGGTTACAATCCTGGGTAAGGAGGCTAATCCACTTACAAACAAACCCAATTCTTCATATTTACCCACTACCTGAATATTAATCGGCAGTTCTGAGTAAAATTCTTTGCTTATAGGTGCGTTGGGTTGAAATAATTTAAATTCCAGTCCGCTAGCCAAACCCGTCTGTGAGATATCAACCAGGAGATTAGCCACTTCGGCTTTGGTAGGCATTTGCTTTAACATTTCACCCAGTGAAGACTCGATTTGCTCCAGCTGAGCCCGGTAATCCGGCAAATTAATGGCTTTTTTTTGTTTGTTTTCAAATGATGTCTTTAAACTGGCTTCTTCTATTTCCAATGCATCGAGTTCGTCCAACTGCGGTACAGTGATGTAATAAACATTCGCAATCACGACCAACAGTGAAACAATGGCTGCCGCTGCAATTTTGATTGGCGTAGGCCAAGCACCAGCAGCATTGATATCCCAATTGACTTCAGATAGGTTCATCGCACAGTCCCCGCTTGATCGCTATCGGGCTTTTTCCCTTGTTTGGCCTTCAAAGAAAAGTCATTCATTTCGCCGTTATTCTTACCTTGGCCTTTGATAACGCTTAGATTCGGTGAGTTTAGCCAGGCAGAATTATCTATTGCCCGCATAAAGGCGGAAACTCGGGCATTCGATTCGGCTTTGCCGTCCATCGTCAAATCAGCGTCAGTTTGTACGAACTTAGTTAAAAACACCCCATCAGGCGTTGTTTTAGCGAGTTCATCAAATAAATGTACAATTTCAGGCCTGCTTTCCTGCAATTTTTGAATTACATCAATTTTGGTCAGCAACTTATTTTTCTTTTCTTCAATGTCTTTGATTTCTGCAATTTTCTTATCAAGCACGGTTATTTCATTTTTTAACAACTGGTTTCTGCTGGTTTGATAATCTTTCATGCCTTCAATGTACATGTACACCAATAGCAAAACCAAACAGGTTGCCAAAATCGCTGCACCAATACTCGCGATAAAGTCTTGTTGCTGTTTCGCACGCAGTTCATCGCGCCAGGGAAGTAAATTAATTCTTGCCATTAATCAAAACTCCTTAACGCTAATCCACAAGCTATCATCATGGCGGGCGTATCGTTACTCAAACTCTGTGGCTTGACTCGATTGGACAGTGCCATATTGATAAAAGGATTGGCAATATACGCGGGAATCCCCAGATCGCGTTCGACTAACTTTTCCATGCCTTGGATTGAGGCGCAGCCACCGGCTAAAATTAAAGCATCTATCCCGCGATTGGCACTTGAAGACACGAAAAACTGCAAAGATCTGGCTATTTGCTGCAGCATAGCCTTTTTAAAGGGATCCAGTACATCAGGGTTATAGTTATCCGGCAGGCCGCCATGTTTTTTTGCTAAACCGGCTTCTTCATAAGAAAGCCCGTAGCGACGCTGAATTTCTTCTGTGAGTTGTTTGCCGCCAAAACCTTGTTCGCGGGTATAAATGGTTTTGCCGTTGTGCAGGATATTCAAGGCCGTCATAGTGGCGCCAATATCGGCAATAGCAACAGTTTTGCTTTCAACATTTTCCGGCAATTGATCCGCCAACAACGTAAAAGCATTTTCCATAGCAAAGGCTTCCACATCGACAATAGCGGCTTTCAATCCGGCGTGATTGAGAGCGGCAACCCGATCTTCGATATTTTCTCGCCGAGAAGCAGCCAGTAATACATCCAGCATTTCCGGGTTATTTTTTGAAATACCTTGCACTTCAAAGTCAAGATTAACTTCGTCCAGCGAGTAGGGGATATATTGATCAGCCTCAACCATGATCTGTTCTTCCATCTCGGTGTCATTCAAGGATGCCGGCATGGAAATAATTTTAGTCATAACCGATGAGCCCGCCACGGCAACACAAGCTCGCTTGGCACGAGTCCCCGATTGTTTGACAGCGGCTTTGATGGCATCACCGATGAGTTCGACATTGGTGATGTTTTTATCAATAATCGCATCCTGCGGAAGCGGCGCCACTGCATAGCTTTCTACCTTGTAGCGAGCACCGGTTTGACTTAATTCCAACAATTTAACCGCAGCTGTACTGATGTCAATACCCAGCATAGCGGACTGATTCCTGTTAAACCAGCTCATGAATGAAACCTATTGAATCGTAGTAACTTAAAATGGCTCCGCAATGCATCCAACTTGGCTTGCAGAGTCCAGCTAGTGTGGAAGTATAGTTAGGTTTTATAATTTTCACACCCTAAGCATTTTTTAAATTCAAACTTTAAGTTGTCCCTGTCTACAAAAGCAGGTATTTTGGCGGCCAATGCAATAACCAATATTATTTTTATCACCTGTGCCCATTAAGAAAGAGCCTAAGCCCAAACGGTTAATCAAATCCCTGTTCAAGTGGCTTTTCTTTATTTTTTTGACATTGTTGCTAAGCCTTTCAGTAGCTTGTTATTTCTTTATTCTCGAACTTAACAAAGAGCTGCCGGACATCGGGCAGCTTGAGCATGTTCAGTATCAAACGCCACTCAGTATATTCAGCCAAGACGGGCTTTTGATAGGCGAATACGGTGAAAAAAAACGCATTCCTATCGCAATAGATAAAGTACCTCAGCAACAAATTAACGCCTTTCTTGCAGCTGAAGATGAGCGTTTTTATACCCATCCCGGGGTAGACTATAAAGGTCTGTTACGCGCGGCAAATCAGTTACTGGCCACGGGTAAAAAGCGGCAAGGTGGCAGTACGATTACCATGCAGGTTGCGCGTAATTTTTTGCTGAGCAAGGAAAAAACTTTTTTACGTAAGCTCAAAGAAATTTTGTTGTCTTTACAAATAGAGAAGCGTTACAACAAAGAACAAATTCTTGAGTTGTATTTGAATAAAATCTATATGGGGCAGCGCGCTTATGGCTTAGCGGCAGCCGCTCAGATTTACTACGGTAAGAATTTGGATGAACTCAAACTTCATCAGCAAGCCATGATCGCCGGCTTACCCAAAGCACCGTCTATTTATAACCCTATAGTTAACCCGGAAAGAGCGGTGGAAAGACGTGATTATGTCTTGCGCCGTATGCTGGAGCTGAATTTAATACAACCCAAAGCGTATGAGCAGGCAGTTAATGCACAAGATGATGCAGCCACTCAGCCCACCAAAATTCAATTAAACGCACCTTATGTATCTGAAATGGCCCGACAAGAGTTGCTGGCAAAATACGGCGAGGATGCTTATACACTTGGACTTAAGGTCTACACCACGGTACCGGCCAGGCTGCAAATTGCTGCTGATCGTGCCGTTCAATTTGCCTTGCATGAATATGATGAACGCCATGGCTACCATGGGCTGCCGCATAAAAAGTTTACAAAAACAAGTTCGCTGAAGTCGTTGAAATCATTGGGCGATAGCCGGCAGGCTGTTGTAACCGCTCTATCTACTGTGGGTGTTGAGACCCGATTGTCAAACGGATCTTCAGTATTGATTGCGTGGAAAAATATTCCCTGGAAAAAGAGCGGCTTCAATGAAACGCATTCTAAAGATATCAATAGTTTTTATATTAAACCAAACGATATTATCTGGGTTAGGCAACTTGCCGACCAGTCGTGGGCGCTGACTCAACTCCCAGTCGCTGAAGGCGCGTTGGCTGCTATCAATCCCACTAATGGTGCCATTTTAGCGATATCCGGCGGTTTTGATTTCTATCGTAGTCGATACAATCGCGCTGTACAATCAAAGCGTCAGCCGGGATCAGGATTTAAGCCTTTCATCTATACGGCAGCCTTAGAAAAAGGTTTTACCGCTGCCAGTATGATTAACGATGCGCCTATAGTGATTGAAGATCCTTCGTTGGAAAATGACTGGCGCCCGGAAAATTACACGCGTAAGTTTTCCGGGCTAACGGCGTTGCGAGTAGCCTTACGAAAATCAATTAATCTAGTGTCCGTTCGTCTATTGCAGGATGTTGGCATTCCCTCTGCTTTAGAAACAGCCATGCGCTTTGGTTTTGATCGCGAACAATTGCCGGCGACATTGTCCTTGGCGTTGGGAAGTGGTTATGCGCCGCCTCTTAAAATGGCATCTGCCTATGCTGTATTTGCTAATGGTGGATTTTCAGTCAAACCCTATCTGATTCAGCGTATCGAAGATCATTCAGGAGCTGTTTTATTTCAGGCTAATCCGCTGTCGGTATGCCTGGATTGTAAGGAGGGCTTGAAAACTGTCAGCAATCCTGCGCCGCGGGTAATTTCAGAGCCGATTAATTTCTTGATGAACAGCTTGTTGCGCGATGTCGTTGATCTCGGTACTGCTACCTTGGCAAAGCAGTCGCTGGGTCGCAGTGATCTTGCCGGGAAAACCGGTACCACAAATGAGCAGCGTGACGCTTGGTTTAACGGTTTTACGTCGGAGATTGCTGTCTCAGCTTGGTTAGGTTTTGACAATTCGCATCCTTTAGGAAAAGGAGAGACGGGTGGCAAAGCTGCATTGCCTATCTGGATAGAGTTTATGAAAACAGCGCTGGAAGGTGTTCCGGAAAAAGCCTTAACCCCACCAGAAGGAATCGTTCAAGCTTATATCAATCCGAATGATGGATTGTTATTAAACGAAAACAATAATGCGGGAATATGGGAATATTTTACTGCAGAGACAGCGCCTAAGACGTATTCAGTGCCGAAACAACCGGAGTTTGAGTTCGACGAAGAGTGGTTTCAAGAGGCGCTATTTTAACAAGTAGGTTATATAGCCGCCTGTTGGAGCTGGCGGCTATGATAGGGCGTACAAAAAACTTATTTACCGAATCTTTTACGGAATTTATCGACGCGCCCTGCTGTATCTACTACCCGTTGTTTGCCAGTATAAAATGGATGGCAAGAGGAGCAGACCTCTATGTTTAAGTCTTTCGACAAGACGGATCCGGTTTCAAAGGTGTTGCCGCAGCCGCAAGTAACGGTAATCTGTTTATATTCAGGATGGATTTCTGGTTTCATAGTGCTCACATACCCGTTCGGGCTACATCATAAGAGAACTGCTTATGATACGACTTGCTTAAATTTACCGCAATAAAAAATTATATCCATTTAGTCGATGGTAATGCTTTTTATCGCATCATTTTCGACATTACCCTTTATTCGCATCACTAAAACCACCAAAATGATGGCGGGAACGCCGATTAAGGCGGCATAAATAAAAAAGCCGTCATAGCCATATCCACCCACAATTTCACCGGAAAAGCCACCAATCAGTTTTGCAGGTAGTGTCATCAAAGAGCTGAACAAGGCATATTGCGTTGCCGTATATGTGCTATTTGTTAAGCTGGAAAGATAGGCAATAAACACCGCCGAGGCCATGCCTCCACAGAGGTTATCTGCACTTACCACACCCGCCAGCAAATATAGATTGGGTTCCAAAACAGCTAAAACGGCAAACAATAAATTGGTTAATGCCACTATGATTGCGCCAAGTAGTAACGGCCGCATAATGCCGTATCGGACAACAAGCACGCCGCCCAGTGATGTGCCGAATATGGTCATAAAAAAACCAAACAATTTAGTAATGTCAGCAATTTCTTTTTTACTGAATCCCAAATCCAGATAAAACGGATTCGCCATCACGCCCATAGCAATATCGCTCATTTTGTAAAGGGCGATTAAGGCTAAAATTAAAAAACCACTGCGGCCATTGCGATGAAAAAACTCGATAAACGGGCTAATGACTGCATCAACAAACCAGCGCATAAAACTGGATAACAATCCAGTATCAGATTTAACTTTAAGTGAATGCTCTAGTTCTTTTTCGATGGCTGCGGCTGATCGATCGGTTCGATGTTTAGGCTCGGTAATTAACAGTGTCGACACAATTCCTATCAGCATTAATCCAGCCATTACCTGGTAGGCGACTTGCCAATTCACAAATTCCGCCAGGTACAAAGCGCCTGCTCCTGCCACCAGCAGCGCCAATCGATAGCCAAACACATACATAGCTGCCATCGCGCCTTGGAATTTTACGGCTATTATTTCAATACGATAGGCATCAATAACGATGTCTTGTGTTGCAGAACAAAAAGCCACCCAAACCGACAGCAGTGCTAATTGCTGTAATTGACTGTCGACGGGTATTTGGCTCATTTTCCAAAGGCCGATCGCAATACCAAGCTGAGATACCAGCATCCAACTACGTCGTTTGCCAAAAATGCGGGTCAAAAAAGGCAGTGGCAAGCGGTCGATAACAGGCGCCCAAAATACTTTGATGGAATAGGCGACGCCGACTAAGCTGAAATACCCGATGACGGATAGGCTGATGTGCTCATCCGCCAACCAGGCAGACAAGGTAGAAGATACTAGGATAAAAGGCAGACCGGCTGAGAAGCCCAGGAAGATCATACCCAGCACTTCTGGCTGGGTATAGACGGAGAAAGCTTGGCGCCAACTTTGTCGCGTTATCGCCAATCGCTTCCTCCTTTAGCTGTTAAATTGGCTAACAAAAGCCTCTAACCATTAACCAAATAATGAGTGAGGATACTGGCAACGTAGCCTGCTGCAATTGCAGGGGTCCATTTCAAGTGACTGAAAAATGTGTACTTGTGATTGGATTGACCCATCAATGCCACGCCTGCCGCAGAACCAATCGATAGCATGGAGCCACCCACGCCAGCCGTCAAGGTTACCAACAGCCACTGATAAAGATCCATATCCACACCCATGTTCAATACAGCAAACATAACTGGAATATTATCAACAATCGCCGAAATGATACCCACCAGAATATTGGCAGTAGTAGCCCCCAAGCCGTCATACATGCCTTCAGACATTAACTCTAGGTAACCGATGTAGCCCATACCGCCAACCGCAAACACCACACCAAAGAAGAATAACAAAGTATCCCACTCGGCATTTTTGACTTTATTGAAAATGTCGAAGCCATCGCCACCCTCAACGCTGTAACGTACATGCAGTGCATGGCCATACAGCATTAATACAGATAGGCCCAACATCATGCCCATAAACGGTGGTAAATGTAAAAATTGCTTGAAGCTGACCGCCGAAACGATAGTCAAGGCAAACAAGCCGCAAATAACAAGTGCGCCTGGCTTCATTTCAACAGCCGCTTCATTGCTGGCCTTTGGCTGTTCATCAGGAATCGCTTGCCACATGAAGAAAGCTGGTACGACATAATTTACGATTGACGGGATGAATAATTTGAAGAAATCAAAAAATTCCGCATATCCAGCCTGCCAGACCATCAGTGTGGTAATGTCACCAAACGGACAAAACGCGCCACCTGCATTAGCTGCGACAACCAGATTGACGAAGCCGATGCTTAAGAATTTTTCGTTATCAGCGCCGACCGCCAATACCACAGCGCCTACCAGTAGTGCAGAAGTCAAGTTATCAGCAACTGAGGACAAGAAAAAGGTAATGATGCCGGTGATCCAGAATAACTGCTTATAACCAAACTCTTTTCTAATCATCCAAGAACGCAGAGCTTCGAACACGTTACGCTCGGCCATGGCGTTGATGTAGGTCATGGCCACAAGCAAGAACAACATCAGCTCGGCATATTCTTTCAAATTGTGTTCGAAGACTTTGTGCAAATCTTCGTTTGACACGCCGGCTTCTTGGGCCAAAATAGCCACATGTCCCCAAATCACCGCAGCCGCAAAAATAACTGGCTTGGATTTACGCAAATGCGTAAACTCTTCGGTCATCACAAAGGCATAAGCCACAATGAATATCAAAACGGTATAAATACCGCGTTCAGTTCCAGTCAAGCCAAGGTTTTTAATTTCCTCGGCCATAGCTATTTCCGGCAAAAACAGTAACCCGGCCAAAATCAACAGTAAGCGCAACAAGACAACCCCCCAAATCTAAAAAGTTTTAGTTATTTTTAACATTATAAAAAACAGCTCGGCATGGTATCACCATACAATAAACTTTGTCATTTAAAGCCCACCAGTATATTATTCGTCGCCATATCGAAATTGCCTGCTAAACAAAAAACACTTCTAAATGTATCAATATAACGAGCAAGATCAAACGCTTATTGAAGAGCGCGTCACCCAGTTCCGAGGACAAACACAACGGTTCCTTAACGGTGAACTTGGTCCGGATGAATTCAGAGCGCTGCGCCTGATGAACGGACTTTATATTCAAACTCATGCTCCCATGCTGCGCGTGGCCATACCTTATGGATTACTAGCCTCACGGCAACTCAGGACGCTTGCCAAAGTGGCGCGTAACTATGACAAAGGGTATTGCCACTTCACCACTCGGCAAAATGTGCAATATAACTGGCCAGCGCTGGAGCAGGTACCTGACATATTGGCTGAGTTGGCAGCCGTGCAAATGCATGCGATTCAGACCAGCGGCAACTGCTTACGTAACACTACTTCAGATCATTTAGCCGGTGTTTGTGTTGATGAAATCGAAGATCCGCGTCCCTATTGTGAAATCATTCGCCAATGGACTACTTTGCACCCCGAGTTTGCCTACTTGCCGCGTAAATTTAAAATAGCTGTCAGCGGCTCCGAGCATGATCGTGCTGCCGTTCAATTGCATGATATTGGGGTTTATTTAGTTCGCAATGAAAATGGCGAAGTCGGCTTTAGAGTTCTGGCTGGTGGCGGTTTAGGTAGAACGCCCATCATTGGTCAAACTATTAAACCTTTTCTGGAAAAGAAATATTTACTGTCTTATCTAGAAGCCATTTTGCGGGTTTATAACCTGCTTGGCCGTCGTGACAACAAATATAAGGCTAGAATCAAAATTTTGCTGAAAGAAACTGGCCTAGAGAAATTTACGGCTTTAGTTGAAGAAGAGTGGTCGCGGACTCGTGATGACATACTGGTCAGTGATGAGCAAATACTAGCCATGAAAGCGCAATTCACCCCCCCGGCATATGACGCCTCAGCGGATGCCGATGCTAGTTTTGCACAACATTTGACCGCAGATAGCGAGTTTGCCAAATGGTTTAAATATAATAGCGCAGATCACAGAGTGCCAGGTTATCGGGTTGTTTTTGTTTCTTTGAAAGCCCCTGATTCGCCTCCTGGTGATATCACTGCTGAACGATTGGATGCGCTAGCGGACTTGGCTGACAAATACAGTTTTGCTGAAGTCAGAAGTACACATCGACAAAACCTGGTTTTGGCCGATGTTAAACAAGCCGACCTGTTTCCGCTTTGGCAAAAACTGGCGGCTTTAAAACTGGCCACGCCCAATATTGGGACAGTAACAGACATGATCTGCTGTCCGGGTTTGGATTTTTGTTCATTGGCAAACGCGGGTTCAATTGGCGTAGCCAAAGAAATCAATGAAGCACTCGATGACATGGATTACATTCACGACATCGGCGACATCAAAATAAACATGTCCGGTTGCATGAACGGTTGCGCCCACCAAAGCGTGGGCCACATCGGCATACTGGGCGTCGATAAAAAAGGTGAGGAATGGTATCAAATCACGTTAGGTGGTTCTTCTGAAAATGAAGCGGCCATTGGTGATCGTATGGGGCCGGCTGTAGCCAAAAACCAGATAACCCCAGCTATCATTAATATTTTGTCTGTATACGTTCAGATTCGTCTTGAAGACGAAACTTTTTTACAATCCGTCAAACGTGTCGGTCTTGAACCTTTCCGGGAAAAAGTCTATGCCAATCATTAAAGATCAACAAATTTCTGATAACACTTGGAGCTTTGTTGCCGATGATGCTCCATTGACCGACGGTAATATTACCGTTACGCTCAATCGCTGGCAGACAGAAAAGCAAGCGCTATTGCAGCGTTCAGGCAGCATTGGCATTCGACTGTCGCCTGCCGACTCGGTTGAGGCTGTCAGTGCTGACCTGGCCAGCTTTAAGCTGATCGAGCTGTATTTTTCTGTTTTTTCCGATGGCCGCAGTTTTTCTCAGGCCAGGCTGCTGAGAGCTCGTTATGGTTATCAGGGTGAAATACGCGCAGTCGGGCACTATATGACTGATCAGGTGTTTTATCTGAAACGGGTGGGTGTCGATGCCTTCGAGCTTAATAATCCCAAAGCAATTGAACATGCACAGGCTGCTTTAAACGACTTTTCAGTACGCTATCAAGCATCCAGTCTCTAAGTCTGGCATCGAATCAAGCAACTGAAGAAAAACCTGTGGGTTGTTATGCAGGTTATAGGTATTAAAGCGTGATGTCAGTATTCCAGCCCTGAACAGTTTCATGGCTGGGGGCTTTTTTTCTTAGTTCGGTTATGTCGGTAATAGCCAAACCCATTCGCCTGCGATCTCGGCGGCGCCTGTCATCTGAATGCAGGTTCCCTTGTATGCGTCTGTCATTATCGCGAAGTCTAAAGTGAAACTCGGAAATGTTGATTGGCTTGCCATTAAGGGCTTTTCGATTAAGCAGTTTAATGATGCGTTTGCCGGCCGCATTGGGATTAACCCGAATTAGTGCATTAAACTCGGTGATAGCGGTTTGATTTTCTTTGAGTGTCTGAATTGTTATGTTCTCAACTTTGCCTGGCTTGGCAAATAAACCGCCTTTCAATGCAGGAGCAACAAAGACCTCAATATCAGGAATTAGAGTAGAAGGGCTCATTCTTTTCAAAATCAGTAGCATGTTATTCACCGTTTAGCTTGGTGTAGCATCTGCTCAATACAGTATGCTGTTAACCAGTTTGCCAAGTTTAATGTAATGAATTTGCGAAAGATAACAGCTAAGCTCAGTTATGAAAATAACTTTAATCAAGTCTTAATTTTTGAGGTTGGGCGAATGGTTTTGCCCATTCGCCCGCTTGAGATTTGGCGACCTGATTATTCAGACAAGCGTTTTGTAATCCGGTGATAAGATTCTTTAAGTTCTTCACCGACAATTTTAGCTTTGCTGATGAATTCTTCTGAAGTTTCAATGGATTCGTCTGCGATTTCGGAAGCCTTGTGTTTTATCTGCTGCCACTGCTTTTCGGCGTCATCAAATTCGTCTTTCGCTTCCATGCCGGCAAGATGTAATTTTAATTGCAACTCTTCACGTTCCACGTTTAATTTGCTCATTAGAGTTTCAAATTCAGTTTTTAATGACATATCGCACCTCTTGTTGTTTAGTAGATAATTTAACAGCAACAAACTATTGCTTAACTGATTTTAGCCCCTTCTTAGGCCATTTCGTCATTATTTTTTGCAGCGTTGTTGTTTAAGCCGCGACTAGGCATTAAAGCCGACCATCAGCCAATGTAAACGTGACATATCGGTATCTGACACGACGATCTTATCTGTTGCTGTGAGCCCCATTCTTCAAGCTTTTGACAAACAAATTAATTTTAACAGTCCTCATGTTGCAAGCTACATTTCCGCTTAATTCATGCACATGATGTACCCAGATTTTACCCAAGAGCAAGTTATACCAGCAGGTTACTGAGTGAGGTTTTAGAAGTAAGGATTTAGCTTGGAATAACTTCCCGAATTGCTATTCCCATGCAAAACATCGTGGATTGCCGGAGCCCAGCAGTCATGGATGACTGAAGGCCTTCCAGAGTCAAGTCAAATCGGTAGCTGGAAGTTATTTATGACCAAACCCCAACTGCCCGGTAAGCACCGGGCAGTTGTCTGCATGATTAACGACGCTCGTCGATTTCTTCTCCGATTTCCCATTCCTCGGTAGCGGTTTCAATGATTTTACCGCTAGTCGCATCGACCTCTATTTTGGTTTCTACACCTTTGTCGTTGACGATATCGAACTCATAGGATGACGAGCCGTTTTCTTCGACTTCATATTCGACTTCTTCGATGGTACCGGGATTGGCTTTTAGCGCAATGGCGGCGGCATCTTCCTCTGTGATTTTGACATTTTTCTTGAATGCCTGACTGTTGGGGTCGGACACTTCAGATTCTTTTTCGGTCAATTTGCCGCTGTCGGCATCACAGATGAATTCCCATTCTTGCCGATTAGCGTCGCGTAATTCCAGTTCATAGGCCTCTTTCCCGGAAACGGACAGCTTTTCCAGTTTAATCAGGTCGCCTGCTTTTTCTTTTTTGACTGCTTGAATGCAGTTTTCTAGAGCTAGATCGGTCGCCAACACATTGACCGAAAGCATGCTTAAGCCGGCTATCGCGGCAAATTTGATTGATATATTGTTCATAAGTTACCTCGCTAAAAAAAGAAATATTCCCGAGCGTCGGGAATCATACCTTTTTGTGGCTGATGAGGCCATGGCATTTGGCAAAGTCCAGCATCTCTTTTCGGCTTTCGACTGCCAGTTTGAGCTTGAGCAGGGCTTGGCAGTTAGATACAGTTTTTCGGCTGATACCTAATTGTTCGCCAATGGCCTGCAAGCTGTCTCCTTCCGCCAGCATACAAAACACGTCGAATTCGCGAGAACTCAGGGCTGTAAAAGGTTCAAGCATTTTCTTGATCTGGCGAATGGCCAATATTTGCGCGATATCGTTATCCAGATAGTATTCCCCACTTAACACCAGCCGAATGACTTCAGCCAGCTGAGCTGGCGCAGGCTGCGAACAGAGAATGCCTGTAACACCTAATTGCAGACACGCAAGTACCAGGCTGGTACAGCATTCCGTTCCGACAATGATTTTACATTCCGGGCAAATGCCGCGTAATTGTTTCAGGCAAGGCAAAAGGGTTAAGGCGGTTCGACTAACAAGCAGGATAATCTCAGGACTGTCTGCCGAGATATCTGCCCAGTTGTTGGGATCGATTTGCGTGGCAGTCACTCCATGCGCAGCCATCATTTCGCTTTCGATGTTGTAAATATCGGTGTCGTATTGAAGAATCTTGAGCTTGATTGGCACGAAACCACCGCGAGTATGGAAGATGAGAGCGATATGATCCAATGAATCGCATAAAAAAGAAATTTTCCTATCCAAAACGGCCAAAAATCCGCCGGATACCACCAGCACAAAATCCATTATCGAAACCTTTAGCCCGCGTGAATTCGACGTATTCCGCTTATTGGCGCAGGGCTTGATCAACCAGAAAATCGCCGATCAGCTGTGCCTGGGGCAAAAAACAATTGCCAACTACGCCACTCAGGTCAAGAAGAAACTCAAGGTAGAAACCACAACCGAACTGGCGCACATCAAAGTCCATCCGGATTTACTGATCAAATAGCCATCGGCTGCATTCAAGTCAGCGGGATACTGGCCGTGATGGTCATACCTTGATTTGGCATGGACTGCATGACTAATTCCCCCGTTAGGGACTGTATGCGTTCTTTCATGCCGAGTAAGCCAAAACCTCTGCTAGTGCTGTTCAAATCGCAGCCTCGGCCGTCATCCTGCACTTGAAACTGCAAAGTATTTTCCGGATCATCGGCTATCTCCACGCTTATATTGACTCGACGGGCCTGGGCATGACGCACCACATTGGTCAGACATTCCTGGATCACCCGAAAAATCTGTATCGTGACATTTTTTTCCAGGTAATCCACTTCGTCGCAGCATTGCAAAGACAAACACAGTTCCGGATTACGCTCGGACCAGTGATTAACCATATCCTCCAGGGTCGCTTTCAGGCCCAGTTCAGTTAGGATCAACGGATGAAGCTGTTGCATCATGGAGCGCACCACCCCCATTAGGTGATCGCAAATATCGGTAATGGATGCCGAAATCTTACCCGGATCGGCTTTTTGATGAATGGCGGCAACCGCCATCACTTTGATGGCAGTGAGCGATTGACCTAACTCGTCATGCAGTTCCTGCGACAAGCGCTGTCTCTCATCTTCCTGAATTGCCAGGGAATGCTGAGTGAGCGAGCGATTCTGCTCTTGCGCTTTTTCCAATTCGCTGGTCATATGATTGATCGCTTTAGCGATGATATCGAACTCTGCGGTTTCGAACGTCGGTAACTGTTGTCGATATTGTCCTGTTTCTATCATGCGCAACGCATCTACAATCAAGCCAATTGATTTAAAGGATTTATTTAAGACCAGGTTTACAGTCATAAAACTGAGGGCGGTCAGTAGCGAAATCGATAGAAAAAACGCCACACTCTCCTCCCATACTTCGGTGATTTCATCCAGAGGTTGTGCTTTTATCAGCAAAGTGACTGTGTGTCCGTCGCTGGTATGAATCTGCTTTTTCACTTCCGGATACTGATCCAGAACAAAGCTAATAAACCACGCCGGCGGCATAGCCTCGGGCTGTCTGGTTGCCTGATCCTCAGTCAGTTGACGCAAATCGCCATTGGGTTTTAGCAGTTCAATCGTGAGGTGACGGGTTTGACGCAGAGCCCCTAAACGGCTGAGCTCGTCCAGCTTCAATGAGGTGTGTTCCGAACCGCCCAGCGTAATAAATTGCAAGGCAGAACTAATCGAGGCATCCACTTCTTTATTCACCGCCTGGCGCGCCTGCCAAATGGCAATCGCTCCGCCTAAAACCAGAATACAAAGCGACGACAACAAGATGCGAATGATGATTTGATAGCGAATACTCATGCCGACCATCTCCCTACTCTAGAAACTGCGTTAGGGTTTAACTGCAACGCCCCAGGGATAACGACCTACCGCAATTGATTTTGTGACTTGCTGTTTTTCCAGATCGATGATGGAAATATCGTTACTGACGCCATTGGTGGTGTACAAACGCTTTTGATCCGGCGAAAAAGCCAGATTCCAAACCCGTTGTCCCACCAAAAAGTATTTCTCCACTTCCAAGGTCTGTGCATTGATCATCGCTACACGATTCGCGGGACCCAATGCCACGTAGGCTTTTTGCCGCTGACTATCGATGACCACACCAACCGGCTGAATCAGATCTTCCGTAACCCCCGGGATTTCGAATTTAATCGTTTTGACAATTTGCCGAGTGTTCGCATCCAAGACCATCGTGGTCCCGGCCATCTCGGAGCTTACCCAAAGCTGCTGATTGTCTGCGGTAAAGCTTAGGGCGCGCGGCCTGGGGTCGACCAAGGTGTTATCGACCACCTCCAGTGTCTTGCGATCGATCCAGTGCAACATATTGGTAGCTTCGGTCGCGCTGACCAACCAGCGATCGTCCGGGCTGACTGTAATACCCTCCGGCTCGACGCCCACCTTCACTGTTTTTGTGACCTTGCCTTGTTTCAGATCGATCGCCGTAACCATGCTGTCATCTTCATTGGAGACGAACAGCGCCGTGCCGTCAGGACTCAAGGCAAAGGTCTCCGGATCTTCTCCGGACGGCAGGTTTCCAATGACTTTCATCGTCTCGCTGTCGATGACCTGAATGGTGTCGTCGTCACTGGTCGCTACATACAAGGTTTTGCCATCGGGGCTGATCGCAATGCCACGCGGACGTTGGCCTACCGGTACGGTGGACATTAAAGTGCCCGAGATAGGATCGACCACGGCCAGAGCGTTATCTTTTTCCAAGGTCACAAACACCGTTTCAGCACCGGCTGTTACGGCATGGCAAATAAGCAGTGCGCTAAGGATAGATAATTTCATTGGCGTCGAAAACAAAGATCAAAAACCAAACCTTACCATGAGCCTACTCAGCCTCAGCCGCTGCCCGTCAAAATAAGATTTTTTCCTATAGTGCGATTATTCAAGCGGTCTCAGAAGGAATTGTTCGTCCATGCAAACGGGCTTTATTCCCAATGTTTAAACATGTTTTCACTCGATAATATGACTCTTTTGACGATGTTAGGTTAACGTTATGCGAAATATGATACTCATGATAGGTCTTCTTCTGGCGAGCATGTCAACATTGGCCCATGGCCCTACGCCGCAAAAGGCCAAGGAATCCATTATCATAAATGTCGCGCCGGATAAGGTTTGGGATTTAGTGAAACGATTCGGCGATATTGCCGCATGGCATCCCGACCTCAGCAAGAGCGAAGGCGACGGCCTTAGTCAATCGGGTGGTAAACGTACTTTGACTTTCCAAAACGGTCAGACTTTAGTGGAAGAGTTGGACTATTTCAGCGAGCAAGATCGTGAATACAACTATCGATTGAAATCCGAGAATACCCAAGCCTTTCCGGCCAGTTCCTATACTGTCGAGTTGAAAGTAGCGGCAGGCGAACAAGCTAGTCAAAGCGTAGTCACCTTAAAAAGCCGGTTTTATCGTGGCGATACGGGTAATTCCCCCGCCGATTCCTTAAATGACGAAGCGGCTGTCAAAGCCATGAACCGATTCCTCACTAACGAGCTGACCGGTTTAAAAAGCAAATTGGAGCCCTGAGCTTTAAAAGCAATGACCGTCTATCGTTTGTGGCAGCCAGCCATGCCGACCGCGATTCGCAAACAAAATTCAACCCTCGGGAGCAGACATGACAAACATAAAATTAATCACAGGTTCTATCGCTGCACTATCCTTGCTGGCAAATTGCGCGCTTGCCGAAACGGTATACGAACCGGCTGAATATCAACCCCGGAACAGCTACACCGCTTCAGAATTTAAAATCACTCCCGCGAACCGGCCACACAATTCTCCGGCTGCGCCAGCAGTAGCAATAACGCAGGTCGAGCCGTCGTCTCCTCAAATACGACCGTCAGCCACTGGCGACGAAGGTAAGTCGAGCAGGTCCGACATCGCTGCGGGAACCATGGCTCAGCAGCCAGAGTTGGCAACCGGCAAAGCAAGCGCTGCAGTGGGGGCTTCGTCCAATTCGCCCAGCAATGATCTTCTCTACCCGGGTATTGTGCTGTTGGGCGTTTTGATGTTTTGGCTGGTTAGTAAAAAACGCTTACGGAATACCAGTTTGTTTACCGCAGGCAAGCCCGCCACGTCTGAATCCTGCACAACGGTCTTAACAGGGGTGGAAAGATACCTGCAAAGGTATAACTCCAAGAAAACCGGCGTGGAAAAATATTTGGAAAAACATACCAAGGCTACAAAGCCGACCGGCGTTGCAAAATATCTGGCAAAACAGGTGGTTCGAGACAAAACAACCGCATAAGTCTGAGCTGGTTGGTGCCGGGCTGGCTTTTGCCACGCCCGGCCCGTTCAACGGGAATAGCGTCTTTACCGGTCACGGTTGACTACGATTAACGATTCCGTGCCTGTTCGCCAGTAAAGCTAATTCAGACAAAGTTTTGATGCCTAATTTTTCCTTAACCGAGGTGTTGTGGTTACAAACCGTCTTATAACTTAAGCACAAACTCTCCGCCGCTTCCCGTGTACTCATGCCGGTGGCCAGCAAGCGAAAAATATCAAACTCGCGCGGCGACAAGGATTTTATTCTGGCTGATTCGTCCATCTCCGTTGCCACACTGACCGCCAACTGCTGCGCTATGCTAGGCTCGACGAAAGTACCACCCTCCGCAATCAGGCAAACGGCTGAAATCAAGGTTTCCGGCGCGCTGCTCTTAGTAATGTAACCTTTGGCACCGGCTTTTATGGCTCGAGTGACATAGACCGGCTCGTTATGGATGCTAAAAACCAAAATCTTGCAATGCGGATGTCTATTTATCAGTCTGCGTATACTCTCCAAGCCGCCAAAACCCGGCATGGAAAGATCCATAACCACCACATCCGGCTCCAGTTGGGCATAGAGCTGACAAGCAATTTCACCACGCTCTGCCTCGAATATGTCTTTTATACGTTCCGAAAGCGATAAATAGGTTTTGTAGCCGGCTCTGACTACCGCGTGGTCATCGACCAATAACACTGATATTTTTTTGGACACTTGAAGTATTTAAAAGCAAGAAATATTGACGTGTAATGCAATATATTCGGTATTGCATTACCCCTGCGTAAACTGCTTCATTGTCCTTACTTTACACCGGATTAACTACGGGATATTTTCCTTTATTTTATTTCAAATACTTGATCTTTAACGGGAAAGTTTCCTTATGCTTTTCTTGTAGAATTCCCGGCGCCTTCGTGATTTCTTCCGTAACGGTCGTGACGAGTGTTTCTATAACATGCTGGTCAGCGTGGCCTGAGCGGTTGCTTACCTGTGATGCAGTTATGATCAAGAAAGCTGATTTGCAATTAATGCTTTCAATCGGCAGTGCCACGCCTCTTTTAAAGAAAAAATACTGGAGGAAACATGCAACAACTCGATTTGCGCATAGTGGGGAAAGCTGCTGCTTTAGTGGCGGGAGGTGTCCTTAGCATGGCTCAGCCAGCGCAGGCCAACAAAGAACTGGAACAGCTCGCCAAGCAGAATACCAACTGGGTGATGCAGACCAAAGATTACAGTTCGACGCATTTCAGTGAAATGATTGACATCAATGCCAACAACGTGAAAAACCTAAAAGTGGCTTGGTCGTTCTCGACTGGGGTATTGAATGGCCATGAAGGTGGGCCGTTAGTGATTGATGGCATCATGTATGTGCACACGCCTTATCCGAATAATGTATTTGCCATCAGCCTGGATGAGCCAGACAAAATCATGTGGCAGTACAAGCCCAAGCAGAATCCGGCCGCGCGTGCTGTAGCGTGCTGTGATGTCGTCAATCGCGGCCTGGCTTATGCGCCCGCCGGCAAAGACTATCCGGCAACCATTTTTATCAATCAATTGGACGGCCATGTGGTCGCGGTTAATGCTAAAACCGGCGAATTGCTATGGAAAATGGAAAACTCGGATATCGCCATGGGTTCCACATTGACCATGGCGCCGTTCGTGGTTAAAGACAAAGTCATCGTGGGTTCGGCGGGTGCCGAGCTGGGGGTGCGCGGTTATGCCACGGCTTACAATATAAAGGACGGTAAGCAAGCCTGGCGGGTTTATGCCACAGGTCCGGATGAAGACATCAAGCTGGCAAAAGATTTCAACAGCGCCAATCCGCACTACGGACAGTTTGGCTTGGGCTTAAAAACCTGGGAAGGCGATGCCTGGAAAATAGGCGGCGGCACCAACTGGGGTTGGTATGCCTATGACAGCGACCTGGAAATGCTCTACTACGGTTCCGGCAACCCTGCGCCCTGGAACGAAACCATGCGCCCCGGCGACAATAAATGGACCATGACCATCTGGGGCCGCGACGTCAACACCGGCGAAGCCAAATTCGGCTACCAAAAAACTCCGCATGACGAGTGGGATTATGCCGGTGTCAACTACATGGGGCTGTCCGAGCAAATGGTCGATGGCAAAATGACCAAGTTGCTGACCCATCCGGATCGTAATGGTTTGGTGTATACCCTCAACCGGGAAAATGGCGATTTGGTGAACGCTTTCAAGATCGACGACACCGTCAACTGGGTGAAAAAAGTCGATTTAAAAACCGGTCTGCCAATTCGCGATCCAGAGTATTCCACACACATGGATCACCAAGCCACCGGGATCTGCCCGTCAGCGATGGGTTATCACAACCAAGGTATCGAATCCTACGATCCGAACAAGCAATTGTTTTTCATGGGTACCAACCACATCTGCATGGACTGGGAACCGTTCATGCTGCCTTACCGCGCAGGTCAGTTCTTCGTCGGCGCCACTTTGAATATGTATCCGGGACCTAAAGGCACTTTAGGTCAAGTAAAAGCCATGAATTCAGTCACTGGAAAAATGGAATGGGAAGTTCAGGAAAAATTTGCAGTCTGGGGCGGCACTATGGCCACTGCTGGCGACTTGTTGTTCTACGGCACCCTGGATGGTTATATCAAGGCGCGTAACACTCGTACTGGCGAAGAGCTATGGAAGTTCAAATTACCATCCGGCGTTATTGGTCATCCAATTACCTATAAACACAATAACAAGCAATATGTGGCGATTTACTACGGTGTCGGCGGCTGGCCCGGTGTAGGCCTGGTGTTCGATTTGGCTGATCCAACAGCAGGTCTGGGTGCTGTAGGTGCGTTTAAAGAGCTGGCGCATCATACCCAAATGGGCGGCGGTGTGATGGTGTTCTCTTTATAAAAACGTAGGTCGGGTTAGCGATAGCGTAACTCGACATTGATGATCAATTGTTGGGTTACGGCATCGCCTAACCCAACCTACAAATTAATTCAAAAAAATACCCATGAAAACAACGACGCACATTTTTACCGCTTTAACGCTGGGCTTGGGCATGGCATCCGTGCACGCCGAGCAGCCGACCCTAAAAGTTTGCACGGCGGAAAATGAAATGCCTTACTCCAACAAAGCGGGTGAAGGTTTTGAGAATAAGCTAGCGCAGTATTTGGCCGAGCAACTGGGACGTAAACTGGAAACGGTTACCTGGACTGATCCGCGCTATTTCATTCGCGACTTTGTCGATAAAGGCTTGTGCGATGTGGTGGTCGGCGTTGATCAAGGTGATCCTCGCTTATTAACCACAGTGCCTTATTACCGTTCAGGCTATGTCTTCATTACTCGGAAGGGCGATGATTTGGATCTGCAAAACTGGGATAGCGATGTTTTGCAAAAAGCCAAACGTATCGCCTTTATACCGGGCACGCCGGCGGAAACCATGTTAAGGGCCAAAGGCCGCTATAACGACATGTTCAACTACCAGCAAGAGTTGGTTGGCTTTAAGTCCAAACGTAATCAGTACATCAAGTACGACACGGAAAAACTGGTTAATGAGGTGGCATCAGGCAAAGCCGAAGTGGCTGTGTTGTGGGGGCCGGCGGCGGCGCGTTATGTTCAATCATCCACCACGCCGCTGACCATGACGGTAATTCCCGACAACAATCAACGGGCAGATGGTGAAAAAGTCGGTTTCCATTACAGCACCTCAATGGGCGTGCGCAAGGGAGACGTAGCCTTACTGGAACAGCTGAATACGTTAATCAGAAATGCAGAAGACGATTTCACCGAAATCTTGGAAGCGGAAGGTATTCCTCTGTTGGATGAGCCCGATACCGCCCTATCCATGAACTAACAGGAATGACAAAAATGACATTTAAATCTTTTATAAACGCTGCAACCCTCGGCATTGGAGTGCTGGCGATGTCTACGGCTGATGCCGACATTACCTTGCGCAATTCCATCACCGGGGAAGTACTCGATTTAAGCTACGCTAAAAAAGGCGGTAACACCGAGGTCTTCAAGGAATTTATGCAGACCGGTAAAAACCCCTACAACGGAAACGAAGAGGCGATCAAAAAAGGTGAAAGCCTGTATATGACCGGCTGTTCCGGCTGCCACGGCCATGAGGCCGAAGGTAAGTTGGGGCCAGGGCTGGCGGATGACTATTGGACTTATCCGCGTAACGCTACCGACCAGGGCTTATTCGAGATTTTGTTTGGCGGCGCCAACGGCATGATGGGGCCGCAATACGTCAACTTTAGTACAGATGAACTGTTACACATCATGGCTTTTATTCGGCATATCTATACTGGCGACCCTAAAAAAGCCGATTGGTTGAAATAATTTACCAGGAGATCAACATGAAACAAATATTGACAGTAGGTGTAGCCATATTGATGGCTGGATTGTCCTTTTCGGCTGCGGCTTATGACGGCACCAAGTGCAAAGAACCCGGTAACTGCTGGGAACCAAAACCCGGCTATCCCGATAAGGTAGCCGGTAGCAAATATGACCCCAAGCACGACTCTAACGAGTTGAACAAGCAAGCACAATCGATTAAGGAAATGGAAGAGCGGAATGCCAAACGCTCGGCTATGTTGAGCAAAACCGGCAAGTTTGTTTACGACGTGGACTCGGAATAACCCGAGCAGCGTGTTTAGTTTTTAGCTTTCAACTTGGATGATAAAAGCTAAATTTAAGCCGAATTTAGATGGCTTATGTTTCTACCGGTAGCTATAACAACGGAGCTTGTTATAGCTACCAACCGTTAAGACTAATAACCCTCACAACTCCGACAAAGCGATGCGTCGGAGTTTTTTTCTGCGTATGAATATAGAACATCAACTTAATGATTGGCGCGACAAGGCGTTGCAATTTGAACAGCAAATCAACTGTACTGTCATCGGACAAAACCAGGCTGTCCGTGAATTATTATTGGCAGTATTTGCTCGCGGTCATGTGCTGCTGGAAGGTCAGGTTGGTGTCGGAAAAACCACGTTGTTGCGTGCAATGGCGCAAGGCTTGGGTGGGCACTATCAGCGCATAGAAGGCACCATCGATCTGATGCCATCCGACTTAATTTATTACACCTATTTGAACAGCGAAGGTCGTCCCTGCGTTGATCCGGGGCCCTTATTGAAACAAGGCGAACAGTTGTCGATTTTTTTCTTCAATGAAATCAATCGCGCCCGCCCGCAAGTACATTCCTTATTGCTCAGGGTGATGGCGGAACGTAGCGTTAGCGCTTTCAACCGCGAATATCAAATGCCACATGTGCAAGTATTTGCCGATCGTAATCGGGTGGAACGCGAGGAAACCTTCGAATTACCGGCAGCGGCTCGCGACCGTTTCATGATGGAAATCAGTATCGACACGCCGACTGAAGATGCGGTGCTGGATGCCTTGATGTTCGATCCCAGATTTCATGATGTCGATACGCTGGTATCGGGCATCGACAATAGCATTGCTTATTACCAGCTCAACCAGTTGGCCGTGCAAATCCAGCAAAGCATACAGACCAGCCCGACCTTGCATCGTTATGCCTTGGCCTTGTGGAAAGCCAGCAGTAATCCAGGGCAATTCGGCATCCAGCTCAGCGATGTGGATATGGGGCAGCTGGTTCAGGCAGGCTCCAGCCCCAGAGGTATGAGTTATTTCATCCGGGCCGCTAAAGTAAGAGCCTGGTTGGCAGGCAGAGAGATGTTGTTACCTGAGGATATGCAGTCGATATTTAAGGTGACGATGGCACACAGGATTTTCTTGCATCCGATGTATGGCTATCGCAGGGAGGAGTTGATGCCGGCGTTGATAGAAGGGATTTTGCATGGAATTGCCGCGCCGTGATTTTTTGTCGAGTTGTAGGGTGGGCACGGCGTTTTGTGCCCACGCGGTAGATGGCTTTGGATGGATTGTGGGTTTGCGGTTTGGTGTCGCTATCGCGATGGCCTGGGTTTGAAATCAGGTCTCGGCCCGACGTGCAAAAAACCGTCGCGATAGCGACACCAAAATAACAAAAACAACTAAACCATTGAGCCAAAAACTCATGAATATCAAAAACCTATTACAACAAATCATCCCCAAATCCGGCCTAAACCACTACGCCGAAACCTATTTGACCTGGTGTGGCGTCGGCCTGATCGGCTCATTTATCGCCACAACCTTGGATAGCCAGGCCGATCTGGCCTACGCGGCCTATTACACCAATGCCGTTAACGATGCCGTCGGCTACAACTTCTGGGTATTGCTGGCCGCGATCGGCCTGCTGCTGTTCTGTTTATGCTTGCCGGTACTTTATTTGTCGCGCTATTTTGCGCAGGCTTCGATGCTGGCAAATCCGCTCAGACGCCTCAGTTACACGTTTTTTCTGGTCGCTTTCGATGAGGGCGGCTTGATGATAGGCATCCTGATCGCCAACTTTCTGCACACCAGCGATAAAATGGCGCTGCTGGTGGATAAGTCCTTCCTGTTCAGCGATGTCGGGCTGCTGCCGATTCTGGCGCTGGCCTTCGTCAATTCATTTTTATGGCTGCTCGGCGAAGCGATATATAACCGCGACGACAGAACCTACTCGGGAATAGTCAGCCTGATTATGGCGGCGCCGATCAAATATCTGGCGCCGGCTTATCTGAGCAGCGCCGGCGTCATGTTGTATCTGATCGTCAGCCAATAGCAGCATGAGCACAGCCATTCAATCCTTTCATTACCGGCTGGCGCACCCTGGCTATAGCGTGTTTCCCGGCGCTCATCCTGGGCAAATGGTTGGTAGCGGGCATTTGTTCAAACGACACCAACCGCTGTTGGCAAGTCCCGATCCGCGTCGCATCGATTTACGCGCCAGCGTGCTGGATCCGTTTCAACACTATCGGGTGCGGGTGTTTCAGCAGCACAGCAAATTGACTGTGTATGTGCTAGTCGATCTGTCAGCCTCAATGCATGGTCAACTGCCAGCGGTTAGCGAATTTGTGCTGTCGGCTGCGCAATCGGCCGTTCAAATGGGTGATAGCTTCGGCTTTATAGGCGGTGGACTATCGATTGATCATCAATGGATTTTACCGGCAGGACCAGCCATGCAGCCAGTTCGCGAATTGGCAGACAGATTGGCACGGTTCCGAACTGAAAACAGCGCAGAGAGTTTGTCGAAAATCGCGCCTCTTTTACCCAATAAACGTTGCTTGTTGTTTCTGGTATCGGATTATCATTTTCCGCTCGCACAATTACAGACGATTTTGCAACCGTTGACATCCCATGCTGTGGTGCCGATAGTCTGGTGGAATACCGCCGAATTTAGCAATCTGCCGGATTGGGGTTTGCTGCGTTTTAAGGACGCTGAGAGTCGCCGCAGCAAGACTTTGCTGATGCGGCCGGCGCTGAAGCAACGCATCATTCATGCGTTTGAGAATCGCCGGGTTCAATTGCGGCAGGGTTTCCGCGCTTTCGGCATGGAACCGCTTTTCTTGACTGACGGATATCGGGCTGAAACTGTGAACAACTATTTTCAGCGGCAAGCGCTATGAAACGCTGGATACTGCTATGCCTATTCTTGCAGTTTGTCAGCGGTTGTAGTGCGCTGTTGCCGTCTCCCATCACTCGCTTCGAACAGCAAACTCCACGGCCTTTTGGTTATCTGATCGGTGATGAAATCCAACATCGGATGGTCATCGAAACCCGTCAGGACGTAAAACTTAATCTCGACAGCCTGCCAAAACAAGGCGAACTAAATCGCTGGCTGAATCTAAATCGGGTAAGCGTTGTAACCGATGCTAACCCTGGTGAGACGGTAGTCGAGTTGCTGTATCAAGTCTTTTATGCCCCGAATGAAGTCAAAATGCTTAGCGTGCCCGCTTTTACTTTACGCTTCGATCAGGCTGGTAAAACCATAGAGAAGTCTGTACCGACATGGCATTTCACCTTGTCGCCGCTTAAAGAGCTGGCGGTCAGAAAAGACGAGAGCGGTCAGGATTACATGCGACCGGATGCCCTGCCGACACTGTTGTCGGACAGCAAGCAATGGGTGTCTGTCTATGCCAGCTTGAGTCTTGCATTAATGACCGGCCTGTATCTGGCTTATTTGTACGGCTTTTTCCCAGTCTGGCCAAAACAGCGGATATTCAAACATGCGCTGCGCGAGTTGTCAGGTCAGTCGCAACAGGATATGGATCGCGGTTTGGCGGTTGTTCATCACGCCTTCAATGTGCTGAATGATCAGCCCTTATTCAAGCACCACTTACCAGCGTTTTACCAAACCCATACTGAATATCAAACCGCAGCCGAGCAAATAGAGTGGTTTTTTAATTTTTCCAATGCGGTATTGTTTGCTGGCAAACAGGATGTAGACGCTGACGATTGGCATAATTTGCTGGAATTATGCCGCGTGTGCAGAGAAATTGAGTGCGGCAAGCGATGAATAATCTGGCCTTCGAAACACCTTGGGCTCTGATGGGTTTGATCCTGCTGCTGGTGCCGATATTTCGCAGCAACATGCGTGCTACGACCTACCCCTGGCTGGATATATTGCCGAACGATCCCTTGTCGGAACTGCTTAATCTCTTGATTCGTCTGTTAAGCATGGCCGCTTTGGCAGCCTTATTTTTGGGCTTATCCGGCATCTATCTCAAGGAGCAGCATGTCGAACGCATTGGCCGCGGCGCACATATCGTCATGCTGCTGGACCGCAGTAACAGCATGGATAACAGCTTTGCCGGCAAAGCCCCGAGCGGCAACGATATTTCCAAAGCCGACGCCGCCAGGCAACTATTGACTGAATTTGTCGACCACCGTCCACACGATTTGATCGGTATTGCCGAATACAGCACGTCGCCACTATTCGTGATGCCACTGACTGAAAACAAGCAGGCGATTCACGCCGCCATTGACGCTACTTCCATCCCTGCGCTGGCCTATACCAACATCAGCAAGGGTTTGAGTATGGCCTTGTCGTTTTTCGAGCATCAGCCGGTTAGCGGTTCTCGCATCATATTACTGGTTTCCGACGGCGCGGCAGTGATCGATCCCGACAGCGAGGCGGCGTTGCGGGTTTTGTTCAAACAGCAGCAAGTGCGTTTGTATTGGTTGTTTCTGCGCACCGATAACAGCCCTGGTATTTTCGCCGAGCCGGAAGACCAGCGCGACGATAATGCTCAGGCCATGCCGGAACTTTACCTGCATCGCTTTTTTTCCAGTTTGAAGATTCCCTACCATGCCTACGAAGCCGAAAATCCCGACGCCATGCAAAAAGCCATTGCAGATATCGATCGCTTGGAGAAATTGCCGTTACATTATCGGCAAGCCATTCCAAAACAGGATTTGTCAGCCGCGTTCTACGGTTGGGCAAGTTTTTTCATGCTGTTGCTGGTAGGCGTGAAGATGTGTGAGGCGCGAACAGCATGAGAGCAGTAAGGCATAAATTAATTTGGGCCGTATTACTGGCCAGCGTACTAACGGCGACTACGCAACTGTGGCGTGTTTACGCTATACACCGCGAAAATCTATGGCTAAGCCAATTGCAACAGGGGCATGAGATCAGTATCGAAAAGGTAATGGCTGCGGCGCCGGAGATTCGCTTGGCGCGTGCGGTGTATCTGCACAACAAGCAGCGTTTCAGCGAGGCGCTGGATACGCTGAGTCTGATTGTCGAACAGGGTGATCGCGAGTTTCAGGCCAAAAGCCGTTACAATCTGGGTAACATTTATCTAAGCCAGGCGCTGGCCGAGCTGGAGGCGGAACGCATCAACCAAGCCATGCCGCTGTTAATGTTAGCCAAGCAAGCTTTTCGGCAGGCGCTGCGCTTGGACAGCGGATTCTGGGACGCCAAATATAACCTGGAACTGGCAATGCGTTTGTTGCCGGAATTCGACCGTATCAGCCAAAGCCAACCTGACGACGACGCAGTCAAACCCTCGCAGCTTTGGACCACGGTGCCGGGATTTCCGCGAGGTTTGCCATGATGCGTTTCAATAGCCATGGTTTGAAAACCGTTTACTTAAAGGACTACCGCGCCTGGTGCCTACTTCTGTCACTGTTGGCCATGGCGGCCTTATTTGTCTTTCCGACCCATAAGCGGAACGCCGACATCTATAATCTGACCTTTGTCATCGACATCACCCGCAGCATGAATGCCGAGGACTACCGCATTGCAGAGCAACCGGTCAGCCGGCTGGAGTTTGTCAAACTCAGTTTGCGCGAATTTGTCCGCAGCCTGCCGTGCCAGTCTAAAGTTGGATTGGGCGTATTTACCGAACGCCGTTCTACAATTTTGTTCGAACCGATAGAGGTTTGCAACGGCTACCCGGAATTGGACAAAAGCATAGCGGCATTGGATTGGCGTATGGCATGGGCGGCAGACAGCCGTATCGCCGGTGGATTACTCGATGCAATGCAGCTACTAGAGGCCAAGGAAACCGCGCTGGTATTTATCAGCGACGGACAGGAGGCGCCACCGCTCAATCCACGCTACCGCACGGATTTTTCTGCGTTGAACGGTAAGTTAAAAGGGCTGATTCTGGGCGTCGGTGGCCTGCAGCCGGTGCCGATTCCTAAATTCGATCCTAAAGGACAGCGTATCGGCGTTTATGGTCCGGACGACGTCCCGCATCGCGCCTATTTTGGCGACTCCGACCTCAACCCTGAAAAAATCGAAGGCTACGATGCCCGCAACGCACCTTTTGGGAAACACGCCGCAGTCGGCGACGAACACATGAGCGCATTACGGGAAAGTTATTTGCAGCAATTGGCAGCGGAAACCGGGCTGAATTATCAACGCTTGCAAAACGACCGCCCGCTGATCGATATAGGCCAAAGTCCAGCGCTAGGTTCTCAGCAAAGCATCGAGTCCGATAGGCGCTACTATTTCGCGTTGTGTGCATTAGGGTTTTTCCTGGCTATCTTTCTAATTTAACCTCATTGCAAGCGTGATTAGCGTGGCTACATATTCAGACTCAAACTGGCAATAAAGCTGCTTCAGTTAAATGGTAAACTTCGATTCGTCCTGCAGCCCGGATGCCGGCAACCCAGGCCGGAAAGGCGGTTACGCATGAGTTTTTACCATTTAACTGAAACAGTTTGCTAATCAGGAAACCAAATATGAAATATAAATTGAAGTTGATTTTTGTTTTTTTGATTCTGCTATCAAGTCAACTGGCAAAATCTGATGAAAGAGTGTCTTTGGCCACTATCTATGCAGATGTGCTGATATATAGACCAATTGGATTTGCATTGACGGTAACAGGAACGGCTTTGTTTGTAGCGGTATCACCCATGCTTGCTATCGCAAACATAGCGCCCCCTCATGATGCTTTTGATGATTCATTAGAAATGTTGGTGATGACGCCTTTCAATTTTACATTTGATAGGCCACTTGGAGTGATGCGACCTGATGGCAATGGCGTTTATCAAAGGCGTTAGCCAAGCGTTGCAGTCTTATGATGACTATGAACTTTGATAAAGTGTTATCTGGGAAAAATAGCAGCACTGATCGTCAACGGTAACAACAAAGAATCCAAAGTAAAGCTGGCAAACTTGCACTGAAAAATTACTGCGACAATTTGTCACACTTTTTCTGGACAGATGATTTTTATTCCCATAGAATGCATCCTCCTTGACTGAGGTCCATACGACTCGTTAGATCGTCTTTTTGAGGGGGGGAAGCGGCCGTGTATTCGGTACAACAATAATAAGAGCGCAAGCTATTAACCTGCTGTCACTGATGGTAGGCGCCCACAAAACATAAAAATAACACCGGACGAGGCCCACTTCATGTGGGCTTTTTTATGTCTTTATTTTCTTCACCAATTTGCACTTCAAATGGGCGTGGCTCGTGATGCCGACGACCCAAACAGTCTGACCAATCAGGGCGTCGACGAGACGTCTACCAATAAAGGTCATCATTACGTTACGGTGCCTTTTCAATTGTTCCTTATTCGGCACGCATAGGACGCAATCCCAAAACCGGTGCAGCGGTCAGTGTTCCTGGCAGGCGTTCAATTCATTTTAAAACTGGATTAGAGTTGCGTGACAAGCTGAATGCAGCAAGAGTAGTTTATCCGGTAATCAAGGATTTGTAGTCGTTCCCAATTGGGAATATTCAGACGCAAAAAAAGCCTCTAACATCAGAAATGCTAGAGGCTATAGAGTGTTGCGGCCAGGAGTTGCCGCGAGTACAACGAGGAGGTCACACGTAAAGCTTAAGCACGAGCGGGTCTTACAAAATTGAGCTTACTAGTGAGCGACGCAGTGCCGAATAACAGCGTTGAAAATACAAGTTCACCGGATACAAAGCTTAGAATACCGGCGCAAAATAACAAGCCCGTCATAACGTCTCTCTGCAAGTTTTTGGATGTGTTCATAGTGGTCGCCTTCAAAGTGTCCAGTAATGATTAAGTTCGACTTCACTATAGCCCCCTGAATAAAATTTACAATCAGACGGTTATTGCATTGCTTATTTCCGATAAAGAGACAATATAGCCTAGTGTTTTTCGATAGACTTATCCGATTGCAGCAATTACTGAGGGTATTTTAAGCCGTTGCAAAAGCACCATGATGATCACTGGTAGTGATAAGCAGCAAGCAAAAAAAATCCAGCACGAAGCTGGATTTGAAGGAGGATGTTATTGCAATGAACTGAAAATCTCTGCAATGACCACATAATATCAATATTTTCTAATATAATAAATGCGGCATGTTGTCACGTAACAAATGGCCTTAATGCTGAATACGCCGCTTTTGATCTTTGTTTGTCTTGCATGCGAAGAATAATCCAAAATCTCTTGATAAATTTGCTTCGCGAGCTGTTTCCAACTTCCTTGGTTTGTATGTTCTGATTCATGATTGACTCGCTGATGCGCTCAATGTGACGTCTGAAAATGAGTTGATATTTTTTGCTAATGTAAGCAGTGAACGAGGGACGATGAACGCCAATACAGTCAATACCCAGTGCATCTATGGCTTTGTTAATGTCGCGCTGGTGATGGATCGAAGTTTGCCTGGGTTCTGGATTCGGCAATTGCTCCATGCATTACCCTACCGCGCGCGCCCATACAAGTCGACCCGCTTCCAGAAGGGTATGGCGAACATTTTGTTGTTGCTGAAGCAGCTTGATTATCAGCTATGCTTTTGACTATCTCCAGCGCTTGAGATTTTGTCAGTGATGGTTTTTGATTAACGGGTGTAAAACGATTAGCAGGGAATTTTCTAGCGATGACAATTTCTAGCGCATGAGTATGTGAGATGACAACTTGTGGTTTGAGCGCAATGAATAATGTTGGTTACGCTCAAATTAGAATTATTTTAAGCTCTTTCATTTTTCAATTCCGTAATATTTAAGCAATACTGAATTGTTAATAACAAAAATAACTTAATTTATATGTTATTTATACCATCAAAAATCGGCAATAGTAACATTATGGTGTAGTTTATTTTATTGTAAAAACCCAATCATCTGTTAGATTGAGCTCCAACGCACAAGCTTCTTTTCCACAATAGCTTTTATTGTAATTAAACTGTCTTTGCGACTGGCTAATTTCTTTATCAAAAACTATTACTATATTTTTATAGTTGGCAGAATATTTGTTTGAATTATTAAAGTTGTTAAAATTGTCTGCGAGTGCTTTAGCCGCTTTGTCATAGACAGCACTCATTTTCAATTTACCTTTGTTAGCTAATTCAGTTGAAACCTCATTTTTCAACTGCTTAAGCATTTCAGTGCAGTTTATCCCTAATAAAGTGGTAGTACATAACTCGTTTACTGTTGAGAATTCAAAAGAAACCGGAGTAGACAAATACAACTGAGGAACATGAAAGACTAAATTATCACCAATCACCGAGTATTCTAGTTCACTTAGTTTGATGTAATACTTATAATGCGCTACTAATGATATGCTTACAGACGTATCACCAATCGGTAAATCTAATAAGTATTTATACTTTTCCTTGGTAAAGCTTTCATGGCTTACTAACTGCGCAATGATGTATTCATCGGCACCCCTTAAGTCTAAAAACTGACTAACCGCTGTATTAACTTCCTTGTTGTCGATCAGTCTTACTTGCAAATAAAACCATATGAACAACCCGGCTGAGGCAAAAATCAAAATACTAATCAGCGGCGTTTTTATTCCATTTATTAACATTTTGAGCATAAAATTAGTTGCATTAATAACATATTAGAAATATTGAGATCAAATAGATCATGGGCTTTGTATCCTAAGCTTTCACTAATTCTCATACAGAGGTGGGTGAAAGCCAATATTTCACGTTCTCGTTCTAACGTTCCGCCATGTTCCAAAAATTCGGTTAAAGCTTGGATCACAGACTTGTCGCCGCAAATACAAATTCGGACCTTTGCATCGTTGAGCCGCGCCAATTCGTGGGGATCGTTTTCGGTATTGCCTAGTCGCCTAGCGGCGATTATCTTGGATGCAGAATTTATAAAATCCGAATACGCTTTCAATTTCTGTTCTGTTAACTCTTCACGTCGTTTGCGCCTGTCCGACAAATAATGGGTTGCAAGCAGACCGAGAAGTGCGCCAATCAGTGAGAGCAAGCCAGACGTTATTGCTGTCATCAATGGGTAGGTTTCGAACATTGCAGACCCTATCTAATCCTTAGCTTGAGGAATACTGTCAAAAATCACCTTAGACAAAACCGCAAACGCCGCATCTTCAAACGCTCTATCGTCCATGTATCGCGTAACGATCTTATCGTTCTCGTTCATTCTTTTAATCATCAGGTCTTCCAGCACTTGGCGTAAGCCTAGCTGAAACTTATCAAACGGATTTGCTTGTCGTAGCTGAATTATCTCCGGCGTGTTGGTGGCCTTTTCCTTGATTTGCTCGAAGAACAAGCGGTCTTCTTCGGTAAAATTCGTTCCAAAACGGGTGTTCAATAGTTCGATGATTTCAGACAGCGGGGCTTTTTCGTCCTTGGCTTTGCCGGTGCCGACATCAGTCGGGCTTTTTACCGTGTATTCGCCTTGTTCATCCGCCAGATCGATAGCGCCTGAAAACACCCGTTGCAACCGGTAATACTGCAAATCGACTTCGTTACCCAACTTGACGTTGGTGTTATCCCTATCCAGCGGCAAATGCGGCAATAAAAAGCGGCTAAAGCTATACAGCATTTCCAGATCTGGATCGGCATAGGGCATGATCTGGCTTAAAAAGGCATAGACGTTGACATAGCCGCATAACTTGTCTCGAAACACAGAACGCTGCTCTTCGTCGCACATCGCCTTGAACCGGTCCACCGCTGGCTGTAAATGGCGCTGTAGATGAGCGTGATCGGCTGGATTTTGTTTATTGGGCGAACGGTAGAAAATACGCGCAAACGCTTCCACTTCGTTCCAGTGATAAACCTGCATACTGTCCAAGTCATGTTTGACCTGTTCCAGCAAAGCCGGGTCGGAGGTTTCCTGCAAGCTGGTGGCGTCGTAATAAGGTTTAAACGCCCGGTAAATGTCTTCAGCTTCGTTGACAAAATCCAGCACAAACGGTGCTTCTTTACCGGGCAGCATGCGATTCAGGCGAGACAGTGTTTGCACCGCCTGTACGCCATCCAAACGCTTATCGACATACATCGCCAGCAACTTCGGCTGATCGAAACCAGTCTGGTACTTATTGGCAACCAGCAGCACTTGATAATCGGGTGAATTAAAGCGCTCCGGCAATTGTTTTTCGCTGATCGATTTACCCGTAACGCTATCGGTGTTCATACCCGGTTCCGTGTATTCCTGGCCACTGTCGGGATCGAGTACCGTGCCGCTAAACGCTACCAGGGGCTGCACATCGTGGTAACCGTGTTGCTCGATATAAGCCTGAAATGCCTGCATGTATTTGACGGCTTGCAAACGGGTACTGGTCACCACCATGGCCTTGGCTTGGCCGCCCAAATGATTACGGACATGACTGCGAAAGTGCTCAACAATGATCTCGATTTTTTGCGAAATATTGGTCGGATGCAGCACCAAGAATTTGGCCAATGCTCGCGCTGCCTTTTTCTTCGGTAGATTCGGATCATCCTGCATGGCTTTGACCAATTTGAAATAGGTTTTATAGGTCGTGTAATTCTGCAACACGTCCAGAATAAATCCTTCCTCGATGGCTTGCCGCATACTGTACAGATGAAACGGCTCGGGCTTGCCTGTGGGGCCGACGCGGCCGAACAGCTCCAGGGTTTTACCCTTGGGGGTGGCGGTATAGGCGAAAAAACTGATGTTGGGCTGGCGGCCGCGCGAGGCCATCACTTGATTCAAGCGGTCTTCCCAGTCCGGTTCTTGTGTTTCAGCTGAATCCCGTTTACCCGAGCCATACGAGACGGTTCCTTCTCCCTCCGGGAGAAGGTTAGGATGAGGGGATATAAAACTAGACGTTGGCTGGTTGTTACCCCTCACCCCATATATGGACTCCTCCCCAATTGCAAGC
>NZ_LUUI01000054.1 GCF_001644015.1 Methylomonas lenta | reverse complement strand
CAATATTTTTGGCATCCTGAAATAACCGCTGCTTTTCATCATGCGCAAAGTGTTGTCCTAGCCCCTTACTCAGCATGACCTCAAATTCTCCGGTAACCAGAAAATTGCCATCCATAATGGTACTACTCACACTTAGGTGTCTGTACCGCAAAAGTGTTTCACAACAGGCGTGGACGAGCGGTTTCATTTTCTCATCGATATCCGGGTACATATCCTCGGCAATCGCCTCATTCAAAACAAAGTCGATGGCATTACCGCGTAATTCAAAGCGGTATAAAAAAATAGATACATCATTCCCGGCTATATTTTTCAAAATCGCCTCATCTTTACGCGGCTTGTGATGATATTGGATATTCTAAGCCTGAACCCCAGAAATGTTGTTTGTTTAAAACTCACTCTTAAGGCGTAAATCCAAATTTTACATCAGGCCAGCTGCGCATTCGACTTCTGAAAAAATGATAGATGACATCCACTTTGGCAATCCGCTGTCATCGGCTTTGAAAATAATGCCCAAAATTGGGACAGTAAAAGTAAATTAGCATTCCCGCAAAACTCGCTTCATCTCATTGACAACATAGCAGATTTGCTATATTTTTAACCTTATGACGTGGACAGTTGAAACGCTTAATGCGACCGTGGATGAAGAGATTGAGGCGCTTCCTGCCGATATGCGAGCATGTCTTGTGCGTATAGCGGAACTGATCGCCATGTCCGGCTTATAAAATGTGCATCAGCCCCATATCAAGCATATTGAAGGCCAGATATGGGAAATGCGGATGAAGGGCCAAGACGGCATATCACGCGCGCTGTATGTGACGGCCAGAAAGCAACGGGTGGTAATTGTGCGGGTGTTCATCAAGAAAACAGAGAAAACGCCACGTCGTGAGATTGAAATCGCTCTGACACGAGCAAAGGAGGTTCAAGATGACTAAGATAAACACCCTGCATACCAAATGGATGCAGGATAAAGCCTATAAAGAAGCTTACGATACACTTGAAGACGAGTTTGCACTGGCCGCGACACTGATCGAGGCACGATCACGCGCAGGTCTGACCCAAGGAGAATTGGCCGAGCGGATGCACACCACGCAATCTGCTGTTGCCCGTATTGAAGGTGG
>NZ_LUUI01000053.1 GCF_001644015.1 Methylomonas lenta | reverse complement strand
ATACGCAATCTGCGGTTAATGCTGGTAGTTCTATACGGTTTGTGGCACGATTCATCCGGGCGTCCTTTTTGGGTTTTTTTGGTCTTCAACTAACCAATATTATACCTTTTTAGGGCGCCTATTTCTTTGTAAATCAAATACTTGATCTATTTATCCAGCTCCGAAAATTTAGTATTAAAATGTATATTTTTTATTTTTTAACATTCAACGATAAATAAAATATTTTGCAATAAACAAAAGGTTTGTTTGATTTTTTATGTTACAGAATTATTTATGAATAAACTTTGGTCTTTTTTTGCCTTATTCATTTTGGTAATGGGTTTCTTGATGTTGTATAGAAACCCAACGCTTATTCCGGAGGGATTTCCTTATGTGGCAGAAACCTTTAGCTCAGGTCAGCTGATTGGGAAAACCAACCTATCAAATATTAGCTTTATAGATAAGACATTGGAAAATGGTTTGATTTTTGCTCACCAGCAAGGCGATGAGCGATTAGCTGGTATTGATGAATCCCTAGGGTCCGGAGTATGTGCGGCAGACTTTAACAATGACGGTTGGACTGATTTATTTCTAGTGAACGGTTCCGGACATACCCGATATTACGGTAAAGCGTACTGGTGGCAAATTTCACAGGGAAACGTCTTGTTTTTAAATGAAAACGGACATGATTTTAAAAATGTAACCTCTGAAAGTGGGTTGGATAAACAAATATGGGGTATGGGATGTTTGGCATCTGATTTTGATAATGATGGTGATATCGATCTATTCGTTACCGGTAAGGACATTAACCTTCTATATAGGAATAACGGTAAAGGGAGGTTCTCGGAAGTTACTCAAGAAAGTGGAATTGTGAATGGATTTTGGTCTACTTCAGCTGCTGCCGCTGATTTTAATCGTGATGGTTTACTTGATATTTACGTGGGCAACTTCATCAGCTTTAACAAGGGTACAAAGACTTTTGAAGCCAATAGTCAGTTTACCGGTGAGAAAAAGAATACATTCGACGCCAGTCTCTATCAGGCTCAAGCCAATAAGCTTTATTTGAATCTAGGGGGATTGAAATTCAAGGATATAACGGCTGAAGCAGGCGTAATTGATTCGGAAGGTAGGACTTTAGATGTCAGTTGGCAAGATATGAATCAAGATGGCCTTCCGGATCTGCTGATTACCAATGATCGGGGCAGTGGGTCGAATACGTCATATTTAAATAAAGGCAATAATAAATTTGAATCTGGTGGACAGGCCTTGGGGTTGCATTCAGCCTTAGGTAATCGGGGTATTGCTTCCGGCGATCTCGATAACGACGGTGACGTTGATTTCATTATTGCTAGTTCCATGGGTGAGAATACGATTGCATTAGTCAATCAACAATCCTCAGATGGGAAAACATTCTATAAAGATCGTGCTCGCGAGATAGGTATTGGCGCCAATCAATATTTGAATCTTTCAGGTTGGACGCCAATTGTCCAAGACTTTAACAATGATGGTCATAATGATGTGTTTCTTGCGTCTGGTCTTTTAGAGCCTGATCCGGATACGACTAAGGTATCCCAGGGACAGCATAAGCAGCTTTTACTGAATAATCATGAGGGATATTACTCGGATATAACAAAGCTCGTTGGTAACGGATTGATGGATAATCAATCTGCCCGAGGTGTAGTTGCAGCGGATTTTGATAACGATGGCGACATCGATCTTTATGTTAGTCATAACAACGATCTTGGTCAGTATTTAGTTAATGTAACGCCCCGACAACATTGGATAGGCTTGAAATTAGTAGGCACAAAATCTAATAAAGATGCGATTGGCGCTCAAGTGCAGTTGATTTCGGCGCATGGCAAGCAGATGAAATCAGTTGTCAGTGGCGAAGGTTTTCTGTCGGATAGTGATAAGAGAATTATTTTTGGTTTAGGCGATTTGTCAGCAATAGATAGGCTAATCGTGAAATGGCCTAGCGGCCAGGAACAAACTATCAAAGTGTCAGCGATAGATCGCTACTGGTTGATCGAAGAAGGGAGGGATTATCCGCACGATTTACCACACAGCCAAGCAGGGGGGGGTATTAAAAAGCTCATAAGTTTGAAGTTTGGAATTGAAAATGCCGGTGTTCGGCTTGCTTATCTAAATACATTAGCAGCTTCCAAACCGGGCGATAATGATTGGCAGGAACTACAAATCGCCAGTGAGGACAGTGATGCCAATGTTCGTCATGCAGTGATTCAAATAGCCTCTCGCTATAAGTCAACTCAGGGTTTAAGTCTATTGGTGCATGGCCTCGAGGATGTTGAAGCTGAAAATGTGTTGGCGGCAATTGCCGGATTGAAAACGTATGAGGATGAGGCATCCATTCGTTGGTTATTGCGAGGATTTTCACATCAATCATCCGCAGTCAGAATTGCGCTAGCGGATTGTTTTGCGTTTTTCTTTCAGGAAGAAGAGGCGGTTGTTCACCGTAAATATCTTGCCGTCTCTTATTTGATTCGACTGTTGGATGATCCAGTTCCGCAGGTACGTATTGCAGCTGCATCGGCACTTGCCAATGCAGAGCGTTACCGTGGCATCCACTCCTTGCAAGAGCACATTAGCGACCCTGATCCGGATGTGCGGGCCGAAGTTGTGCGTAGCCTTGGTTTGATTAGACAAGCCCAGGTGCTGCCCAAATTAAAATCTTTGCTTTTTGATCAAGCTCAACCGCCTAATGTCATTGCAAATGTCTTTATAGCGCTTAAGCGTTTAGGAGATGCGGATGCCTTAAAGCTGCTTAATGTTTATGTAATGGCGCAAGACGAATTTCATACATTAGATATGGAAAAACGGTTGGATGTTTTTGCTAATATTTTTGCTCAAGAAGATGATGTAGCGGTTTTTGATGTCGAACAACTGCGGAAAATTGCGCATGCTGTTTTTGCTAATGGAGTGGCTACATCAATAGGACCTAATAATTTGGCCAAAAACTGGATAAAAATTTGGAAAAGTTTACCGGATAAGGCGGGTGAACACTGGCTAGATAATCAGACGCACTCGCCGAGAGCGGAAATAAGATTGTTAGCTTTTAAGGCGGTGTCGCTACAGCCAGATTATTATTTAAGTAGGGCTTGGAATGATCAAGACATAACAATCAAACAATGGGCTTTAAGCAAGATGTTGAAAGGAAAATACACGCTTTCGACGGAAGATTACTCGGCAATTATTAATACACCTGAGCTGCGATCAACAGCCTTGCAAATTTGGTCTGAGATAGGTTTTCATGATCAGTCGTCAAAATTAATCGAAGCCTTGTTAAAAAGGTATGGGCAAGAGGGCAGGGCAG
This sequence comes from Methylomonas lenta, assembly GCF_001644015.1. Lineage (GTDB taxonomy): Bacteria > Pseudomonadota > Gammaproteobacteria > Methylococcales > Methylomonadaceae > Methylomonas > Methylomonas lenta. Next base: position 14,711 of record NZ_LUUI01000053.1, on the reverse strand, counting down.
AGCTTGGGTCAGACATTGCCATTACAAAAATGTCGCCAGATCGAGAAACTGCTCGATTAGATGCTCTGAAAATGATTTGTTTTTCTAACAAAGAAGATTTGTTAGATTTTTGTCCGTTAGTTTTGTTTTCCGAAAATTCCGTTGGGCATCGTGAGATCGTAACGAATATTCTTCACGATCAATCGCGTTCTCTTGCCATTCGACAGGCTGTGTTGAGCCGCTACAATGAAGATTTCGATCAGAATGCTATCAACGAACTGTATGCCTTAACGCAAGTAAAAAAAGAAGTATTAAGAAATGCAGCGCTACAAAAGCTATTTTCATTGGATACTGACTCTCTAATCGATTTAGCCGACAAAATTGCGAATAATGAATCGGAAGAGGCGGATATACGTTTTCAAGCTATTGATTTTTTAATGAGTCGTGGGCGGTCGTCGGCGCGTGAAATTCTTTACCGCTAAAGCTAAAGGGCAGGGATATGAATCTACAAAATAGCCAAATGGATGTCGAGCGTAGTTATGCGAAACCTTTGGTTGCCGTAACTATTGCTTTGGCTATAACGGGTTATTTCACGCTATTTTGGCCAACTTTTTCAGACGTAACCCAGTGGACTTTCCTGGTTCACACCTTATTGGGATTATGGGCAACAGCCTTATTATTTCCCTATATCTTTTATCATTTTCGACGAACAATCGGTTTACGCAGGCCTTGGATCGCATTGTCTGGTATAGCGGCGGCATTAACTTTCATGGCGATCGCTGCTACGGGAATGGATATCGTTCTGATAGGGCAGTCGGAGGCGCGGCATTGGATTTTTCAGACGCATGTCTGGTTGGCGACAGTAATTATTATCGTGCTATTGCTGCATGTTGCTTTTCATGTGTTATCTCTGTCGGATAGGCGTAAAAATAACGAACCCAACCGCCTGCCGTCGTTGTCAGGCGGATTGAAAAAAACGGTGATTAGCCATTTGTTTTTGGGCGGATTGCTGGTGTTCATGGCTACAGGGATCTATCAAATTAGGCCAAATCCCTATAACGATTCCCCCGCTGTTACCCCCTATGTTTATGCGTATGGCAATCATCCGTTCAGACCTAGTGAAACCGAAACCAGCACCGGTGGGTTTTTAGATGCCAAGCGGATGGGTAGTTCCGAGCGTTGCGCAACCTGTCATCAAGAAATTGCCGAACAATGGAAGTTGTCAATTCACGCTCAGGCCGCTTCAGACAAAACCTATCAGACTAATATAAATCTGTTGGCAGAGAAAAAAGGCATGGAAGCGACACGTTATTGTGAAGGTTGCCATGCGCCGGCAGCATTACTCAGCGGGCAATTAACAGCAGGCGGAAAACTGGATACGCCAGGGCATTTGCAAGAGGGTGTTAGTTGTATGGCTTGTCATGGTATTGATCGAGTCGAGCATCTGCAAGGGGTAGCCAGTTATCGTTTTAAGCCACCGCAGCCCTATCTATTCGATGGGTCAACACAAGCAGTCCCGCTCTTTGTACATAACTTATTGATACGCCTAAAACCTGAACAACATAAAGCCGATCTTGCGCGAGATGTTTTGGCTGCCCCGGAAATGTGTGCTACCTGTCATGCCCAGTTTATGGATAAGGCGTTCAATGATTGGGGTTGGGTGAAAATGCAGGACGATTATATGGCCTGGCTAAATGGACCTTATTCGGGGCAAACTCGACAAACATTTGCCCATGCCGAGCAAAGACGGTGTCAAGACTGTCACTTTTCTTTACAGTTGGGTAAGGATCCTTCCGCTAACCAAGATGGGCAAATCAAAACACATTTTAGTATAGGGGCCAACACGGCTATTCCTTGGGTAACAAAAAACCACACACAGCTTCAGCGCACTCAGGAATTTTTACAAGCAGATAAGATGCGCATTAGTATCGATAAACCTAATCGTGCCGATGCAATCGAAAGTGCTAGGTACGTGGATTCAACATTAATCGCCTCAACCGAAGGCCCGGCTTATTCTTATCTTGGAGAAAACGTCACGCTTAAAGTCGCGGTAACCAATGCGCAAGTTGGACATGCCTTTCCAGGTGGTACCACCGATATAAATGAAGCTTGGTTACATCTTTTAGTCATGGACGGCCAAGGTATGAAGATTTACGAATCGGGTTATCTGGATCAGGATAACAATGTCGATGAAAGCGCATATTTTTACCGGTCGATTCCGATAGATCGAAAGGGTAATGCGGTCTGGCGTCACGACTTGTTTAATATGGTGGGAGACAGTTTTAAGCGTATTATTCCGCCCGGCGGGACAGATGTCACCAGTTTTGTTTTTAAGGTGCCGGATTATGCCAAAGGTCCATTAACCATAAGCGCTAGCCTAAAGTATCGAAAACTTAATAATCGCTATGCCAGATGGGCGTTAAAGGACGATGAAGTCAAGTTGCCGATTGTGGAAATGGCTTCTACTTCATTGCTATTGCCGTTAAAAATCCAACCTGAAGTTGTAAAGCAAGCGCAATAAAACCATCGCTCTAAAATTTGGATAAAAAATGATGGTGTCGAAATTTTTTACAGGTTAGATAAAGTTATCTGATCTATTGTGGTTTACTTTTTTATAAGGTTATGTTTTTTAATTAACTTATATTATTGGCGCGTTTTTTGTATGAAAATTTGCTTTATAAATTATCAGGATTCAGGCTATGTTCAAAAAACGTTTATTACTGTCAACTGTAGCTATCTTGGCAATTCTGCTCTCCAATTTCGCATTTGCTGCGTCTATTGTTAACGGCAATTTCAATACCGACCTGACGGGGTGGGATGTTCTCACAAATGGCGGTTCGGTCCAATGGGATGCGGGGTCGGCTATGTTATCCACTGGTTCAGGTGATGCCCCTTATTCCTCGGTACTTGTGCAAGGTGACGACGGTAATTTCTCCTTCAATAATCCACTTCTTTTAGGTCCTGGTGACGATTTCCTAAAGTTTGATGCAAGTTTTTTGTCATTGGGCGCGGACGCTCAGGAAACCGGCGCGGGTCTTTTTGCCGACAATCTGCAGCTGTGGCTCTACGATGCTAATAATTTGGGTGATGTCTTGCTCGCTGAAATTGATGCCTTGACCAATGCCACCAGTTTTTCCATCAGTTTGGCGAGTTACATCGGTCATTCGGTGGCGTTTTCCTTTGAATTGAATGACGAAAATGATGGGCTTGATTCGAAAGTTGCACTGGATAATATTCGCTTGGAGCAAGCTTCGATCAATACGGTGCCACTGCCAAGCACCTTACTGCTGGTCATAATCGGTTGGTTTGGCTTGGTGCGGAATGTAGTGCGCGCTGACCAAAAGGTTCAATCATAAACTTGCAAAATTTGAGTTGATTCACAAAATATTTTTTGATATGTTGTGATTCGTGGCTAACGGATTAATTGGTGTCGAAAATTATTACACTTGTCTGGAGCCATACATTTGCTGGTGGCTAAATAAAACTAGAATTTAAATGGCGCCGGCAATCATGGACGCCCCCGTAACATAACAAAACAAGGGGTAAAGGATGTCAGAGAAGCAGCATTTGCTTGGTAAGCAGCCGGGCAATCAATCAAAACCGCTGTATTTTTCTCAATACTTAACACGAGTTACAGTGCCGATAAGTTGGGTGCTGAGCGTGTTGTCATTGTTACTCTTGCTTTATTTGCCACAAACCGTATCGGCTGCCACGGCAATCACATGGGAATCGCTCAGCACGAATCAAGCGACCATCAAGCTAGCCAACCCGGTACGCAATCGGCGTAGTACCGATGCCACAGTAAGCGTGAGCTTAAACAATGTTAGCGGCAGTGAAATCACCGGCCCGCTACGTTTGGTAATTACCAATCTCACCCCCACAGGTAAAGTCAGCATTAGCAATGCCACCGGTAGCACCGATACCGGCGAACCCTATTTCGATTTAACCGGCTATATCGGTAACAACTTTACGGTCGGAGGATCGGGCGTCGTCGTCTCAGTGATAGTTGCCGGCGGCGGACCCAACATCTTCAGTTTCCAGGCCAGACTTGAACGGCAGGTTACCCAAAATCAAGCACTCACTATCAAAATTACCAGCCCGGCTACCCTGCTCACCATCGGCCACACGCCGCAAACCGTCCAAGGCACTGTTTCCGACCCCACCGCGCAAGTTACCTTGAATGGCGCTCCGGTCAACAATAGCAATGGCAGCTTCCAGGCTGATGTGGCGCTGGAAGAAGGGCACAACACCATCACTGCTCGCGCAATTAACGCCAAAGGTGAAGATATCACCGACGCTATATCCCTGTCGTTGGATATGACCCCCCCCTATCTAACGGTTGAATCCCCGAAAGATGGTGATACCGTGCGCATCGACAAAATAGCCGTATCCGGCTTGATTAATGACATTGTGCGCGGCACGGTTGCTGACGGGCAGGCCAACGTCAAAGTCAATGGCGTCGCAGCCTCGGTATCCAACCGCAGTTATCTAGCGGAAAACGTTGCCTTAACCGAAGGCGACAACACCATCAAAATTGATGCCTCCGACAATGTCGGCAACACCACCAGCCTGACTATCAAAGTCAAATACCAGCCGCTGGCTCCGCAACATATCGAATTGCTCAGCGGTCAAAATCAAGCCGCTAAAATCAACGCCACACTGGTGCAACCTTTAAAAGTCAAACTGCTAGATGGCGACAATCAACCGGTTGCCAATAAGCCGGTGATCTACCGCGTCACCGAAGGCGACGGCGTGGTTGGTGCAGGTGCTGCTGATGAAGGACAGGGTGTACTGGTACAAACCGATGCACTAGGTGTCGCCTCAACCAGCTTCAAACTCGGTAGCCGTGCCGGTACAGGCAATCAGCGGGTTAGAGCCGCCTCGGTTGGTTTTGATGGTGAAGTTCTGTTTTATGCCAGTGCCACCGTCGGTACCGGTAATAAAGTCACTGTCAATGCCGGCAACAACCAACGCGGAGCGATTGGTCAACCGCTGTCCCAACCCTTTGTCGTCGCAGTGGTCGACGACGGCGCCAACGTCGTGCCCGGTGCCCGGATTGAATTCAAAGTCACCCAAGGTAGTGGTAAGTTTCAAAACGACCAGACCACTGTCACCAGTACCACCGATAGCGATGGCCGAGCCACCGCCGAATTCACGTTAGGTAGCGAAGAAGGTTTAGATGTGCATCGTGTGACTGCTACTTTAGTCGGCACTGAACTCTACGCCGGCTTCACCGCCTCAGCCTTAAAAACGGGTGCAGCTGGTCAAACCAGCATCAGCGGCGTTGTAATGGACAATCAGGAACATCCATTGCCGAATGTCACAGTACGTGTCGACGGCACCACTCGTGAAGCACAAACCGATGCGCAAGGCCAATTTAAAATCACCGAAGCGCCGGTAGGCACGGTACATTTGATCGCCGATGGCAGCACCACCACCGCTGAAGGCGAATATCCTACCTTGTCGTTCAATCTGACCACCATTGCGGGCGCCGATAATCCCTTGTCTGCGCCGATTTATCTGGTCAAGTTGGATACGGTCAATGCTAAAACCGTTGGCGATCAAGACGTGACACTGACCTTGCCGGAAGTACCGGGCTTTGCCCTGGAGGTCAAAGCTGGTTCCGTGACATTCCCTGATGGCAAGAAGACTGGCAAACTGTCTGTCACGCCTGTCAACGCCAGCAAAATCCCTATGGCACCGCCAAACGGTATGCAGCCGCAATTCATCGTTACCATTCAACCGGTCGGCGCCAAATTCGATCCACCGGCACCGTTGAGCCTGCCGAACGTCGACGGCCACAAGCCGGGCGCACAAGTGGAAATGTACTCTTACGATCACGATCTGGAAGAGTTCGTGGCGATTGGTTTGGGTACGGTCAGTACCGACGGCAGCATCATCAAGAGCAACCAGGGTGTCGGCGTCATCAAAGCGGGGTGGCATTGTGGTAGTCAGCCGGGGGGAAGTGGTTGTTGTACCAGTCCGGGGAAATGCCAGGCGACGGATGCTAGTTGCAATATTGTGAATAAGCCGAAAATGGCTGATGTAACGGGTGATTGTCAGTCACCGAAGGATTGTGAATCCCAGGATCCGAATCCTGGAGACGTACCTAAGGACGTAACGGGTGATTGCAAGAAGCCAATTTGCAATGGAGGAACTCCAAGTACTGAAAATGCCAACGATCCGCCGCAGAACGATAAATGTAAGGAATGCAATGAAGGGCAAGTTAAGGATATCGACCTGGATGCGACCAAGACAACTGTTGCTTATACCTTTTCGCCACCTAGCGAATCTGTCAAAAAAATCAACGACGGATTGGAAGAGTTGACAAAAATAGGTGTTCTGGCGTCGGTGAACTTGTTGCAAATTCAAGGTACGCTTTCCTCTAAAGAATGTTGTGGTCCCGAAACCGGTAAAGGAACGGACGTATCTGGTTCGGTAAACGGTAACTTCGGCGGTTTTTCAGTCAAAGGAAAAATCTGGCCGCCGGGACCAATTCCAACCTTCGGTCCCAAAACATTCAACGCCGGTGTTGCCAGCCTTACTGTCAAGGCTCAATTTGTCGGGGGGATCTTTATCGGTTTGACCGGATCAGTTAGCGGTGAAGTGGGCTACAAAAAGAACGATTGTTCGACAGATCCCAACGACCGTAACGGTTGCGGATACGGACAGTTGAACACGTCCTTGACCCCCTCGATTTCTGCTGAAATTGGTGGGAGCGGTAGTCTAGAATTTGATTGCATATTCTGCGTCAAAGAGACCATAGAAGGTTCAGCGTCTTTAGTGGCAGGTGAATTGTCATGGCCATTAAATTTATCAGCGGTCGGTTATAACGTGGCTAATTGCAGTGCGGGCTTGACGGGCGGCTTGTTTCAGTTCGGTTCGGGAAGTTTCAAAGTTGGCGCCAAATTTTCTGGAAGTTATCAGGCCGAGGGCGGAGGAAAAAATACATATGATATTTCATTCGACTTTGTCAGTTGTGAAATTTCATCCGCGGGGGTTAACTGCTCATGATCAATAAGACTCAGACTATTTCTGGCAGTTCACTTTGGGTTTTTATCAGTGTCAGGTTGATTAAAACATTGATTGTTGTGGCAGCTATGATTCCGAATTATGTCTATGCGATGGACGGGAAGTCGGTGTACCTGCCGATCGTTTTTCATTCCGAGGCAAAAGACATACTGACCAGTCTTTGTCTCGGCGTGAAGGAATACGACTACGTCGATAATCAGTGGTGGTCCAAGCCAGCAACCGGTGCTCAAAAGCCGGAAGAGTCTTTCAAGGCCGTGCTCACGGCGATTAAAGCAAAAAATAAACAAGCTTTATACGACTTATCCCATTCGGAGTTTGGAAGAGACCCTAAGCAATTCGACCAACAAGCCCAAGCATATTTTCAACAGTTCGAAACCATTAAAATTTCGTCCATTCCAGTCGCTTACGGTTTTGACGGTTTTTTTGTTTTCTATGTCAATCTGGAATTTAATAATCAGCAAGCGTTCGTGCCGTTTTTGTTTGCAGTTGATAAGGACGGTGTTTATAAATTTTTGCCCTATCGTATCGATTACATCGGTTACTCCTTCGTCAACGACTGGTTTTCCTCATCATGGGGGCGAGGTTCTGAAACGCCGGAATATTGTAAAACCAATGATTACAAAAACTCAACCTATGTTTATCCATTGTTGTCTCCGTTGGCGGATTTCCTTTTTCCCGACAAGAGCCGAGTTTTACTGAAAGGAACCGATTTGAAGAAAAAGTCCGTGAAGGATTCTGTTTTCAAGGAAATCGGGGCGATTATTCAACAAATATCCACCGCCGACGTGCTGAAAGATGGCGTCGGTGGCGTGATTAAATATATGAGTCCCGAGAGTGGGGGTAGAGTTAAAGATTGGTTTGCGCAGGTCGGTAACGAAGAAAAAATCGCTTACGTAAATTCGTTAGTTAAGCTCGATCCCTATTTTATCTTTGATGCCCAACCGCTATACATAACTTATGTTTCGACGCCTTCAGGAGTTAGGGTTATGTATTTTGTTGCATCAGGAAACAGTAAGCCTTATTGGGCTAACGCTTCCCATGTCACGGATCTGGACAAATTATTTAAGAAGGGTGAGTTTTATGATTCTTCGCTAAAGAAACCCCCTTTCGGTTCATTTGCGAAATGACCGCTATTGTCGCTTAATTCCAGTTTTTGATATGCGGGATAGGCAACTGGATCGGATTGTAAAGTCGTTCGTTTGGCTAGGTTTAATGTTGATTGCGCTTTTGTTTATTAAGGTCGGTGAGAACCTTTTCGATAGCATCTACTTGTTGGAATATGGTATTCCCACCGATGGACGGGTGTTAAAAAAGAAAATTCTATTCAAAGAGAGTGTACGTCATGGGTTTAGTAATTCCCGCGATGCGTTCGAGGACTACTTGATTTCTGTTGAATATAAGGACTCGGTAGGCAGGAAATTTTCGACTGAATTGACAGTTAATAAAGACTTGTTTTCTGATATTCAAGAGAATCAAATGGTTAAGATACTTTACGACAAAAACTCGCAGGCACGTGCATGTCTGTTTGAAATGCGTTATCAGTCTTTTTTGATGCCTGCGATTGCAGGTTTGTTTGGACTCGTGTTTGGCGGCGGTTTGTGGATTTTGAAGAACAGATTTGCCAACCGGCTATCCTGAACAACCCGGATGATGGCATCAATTGCGATGTAAACTGATGGGTAAAGTTGATAGCTTCGATATGGCGGAACGACTTTGACTTCCGCCTTATGCTCATGAACAGATAGGTTGGAAATGCCGGGTTATTTTGGTTGGATGGGTTGAGGTTGATGTGATGGGTTTCGCTTCGCTCTCGGCAACTGCTCCATGCGTTGCTCTAGCTCCTGCATCCATGCAGTCGTACCCATCCTACGCCTGACACCATTTCCCGCGATGCACGGCATGGGGTATGGCTGATTTATAAAACCGGAAACGACGGATAATAATGACGGAATATCGGCGCTATCGGCAAAAAGAAGCCTGCTATTTTTTCACGGTCAATTTGGTGGAGCGTAAACGTAAATTATTGACCGAAAATATCGATGCTTTACTTGGCGCTTTTCAGGCCGTAAAGCAAGCGCATCCTTTCCGTATGGAGGCGGTGGTGATCTTGCCGGATCACTTGCATGCGTTATGGACATTACCGGAAGGCGACGATGATTTTAGTTTACGCTGGCGACAAATAAAATCCGCCTTTTCTCGGGCGATTGGAACAGGGGAGAGGATTTCAAAAAGTCGTACGCAAAAAAAGGAACGTGGAATCTGGCAGCGCAGGTTTTGGGAACACTTGATCCGGGGTGAGCGAGATTTTTCGAACCATTTGGATTACATCCATTTCAATCCGGTTAAGCATGGTTATGTAACCAAGCCTGACGATTGGGCGTATTCGTCGATTCATCGCTACATCTTTTTGGGGGTTTATTCTCCAGGTTGGACCATTGAGTAGAAAACCGATTCGGGTTTGCTATTGAGCCGTTGTCTTTACAATATAGATAAAACAATATTTTACGGTGACTGATATGAATGAATTACTGTCCGAGCGCATTACTATCGATGCTGCTAATTGCCACGGCAAACCCTGTATTCGCGGTTTGCGATACCCCGTTGAAAGTATTCTGGAATGGTTGAGTGCCGGTATGAGTGTTGAAGAGATTCTGGCGGATTATCAAGACTTGGAAAGGGACGACATTATGGCCGCCCTGGAGTTTGCCACTCGCTTAACCAAAATCAAGCGGATTGAAACATTGGCGGCATGAGATTTTTGGTCGATGCGTAGCAACCCAGACATCTTGTCGAAAGTTTGAGATGCTGAGCCATGTAAAAATAATACGTACATTGCTAACTGGGCAACTGTAAAAGATTGTGGGATAAATCAGAGTAACTCAACATGACAGCGATATTGCAAAGTTTGAAACAACAAAAGGACCAAATTACCGCCATCGCCAATCGTTATCACGCCGTCAACATCCGCGTGTTTGGTTCTGTGGCGAGGGGAGATGAGAGCGACGATAGCGATGTTGATTTGCTCGTCGATTTTATGCCCGGTAGCACATTATTGGATCAAGTGGGTTTGATTGAGGCATTATCGCTGGAATTGGGTCGTAAAGTAGATGTGGTGAGTGGGCACGCGCTAAACAAATTCCTACGTAAAAAGGTTTTGCAAGAAGCTGTTTTGTTATGAAGGATCGCTTTATTTTCATTGCGGCAGCTTTGGAAAGCATTGAGTTAATTCAGACATATATCGCAGGTTACGATTTGTTGAGTTTTTTGGGGGATAGGAAAACTCAGGATGCGGTGATTCGGAATCTGGAAATCATTGGACAAGCATTGAAAGACTTCGGTGTGGATGTCTTGTCGGAAATTGAGCCAAAGATGCCTTGGCGGGAAATTGCAGGCATGCGTAATGTATTGGCGCATGAATATTTGGGAGTGGATATGGAAATGGTTTGGAATACTGTGCAATGCCATCTTGAGCCACTGCAAAGGTCACTAGAAGCACTAATGGAAGGCTCTGATGGTACTTGGTAAGTTGTTTATTTTTGCAAAATTTTCAGACATGTACATCGCATGCAGATGGATGCTGTGGTTGCTGATTTTTTGCGTTCCGACAAACATGGTCCATGCCGAAGAAAAATGGGTGGCTGATGAAATCTTCATGCAAATGTCGGAAATGCGTAAGGAAATCGGACAATTGAAAGAAAAGGTGGCTGGCCTGGAACAAAAGCTGTCGGATCAGCAGCCCAAGGCGGCGCCTGTTCCATTGACCGGCACAGAATCGATGAGCTTGGGTAAGGCGGATGCCAAGATTGCGATCATCGAATTTTCCGATTACGAATGCCCGTTTTGCGCCAAGCATTACAAAAACGTGTTACCCAAACTGCGCGAACGTTATATCGACAAAGGCCGAGTTAAGTACGTGATGATGGATTTTCCATTGGAATTCCACGCCCACGCCAAAAAGGCATCTTTGGCTACGCGTTGCGCAGGAGAACAAGGCCAATATTGGGTGATGCACGATGCCATTTTCGAGGCGAGGGGTCAGGCGTCCGACGAAGTGATCGACCAAGTGGTTAAAAAACACAAGTTGGATGCCAAGAAATTGGAAACGTGTCTGGATGATCCGAAGCAATTAGCCAAGGTGCAAAGCGATATTACCTTGGGTTCCCGGTTGGGTGTCAACGGTACGCCGGCGTTTTTGATTGGCAAAATTAAAGATAAGCAGTTGGTCGATTACCAGCGTTTCGATGGCGTACAGTCATTCGAAACCTTTGTCGCCATGATCGATGGTTTAAGTAAATAATCTTAATAAAGCGTCTTAGGGTTCGGGAGATGAAGACGATGAAAACACAGTTCACTAAATCCTTTTATGTATGGGCTTTGCTGTTGGGACTTGTCATGAGCGGGCGAGTGGCAATGGCCAACGTGCTGGATGAAAACTGCGTTGTCAATATTCTCAACCGAACCGTGCAGGTTAGTGCTGATGGCGGATGGTCTATGCCGAACGTACCTTCGCAAATGGGCCGGGTCCGAGCCAGGGCCACTTGTGTCAAGCTTGGCGATACCTTTTCCGGTGAAAGTGATTATTTTAATATTGTCCAAAATGGCATTGCTCAGGTACCGGAAATCAAGTTTGATAATATCGAACCGATTCCCGTTAGCCTAAAAGTCTCCGAACCTACCGTTGAAACACTGACTTCCCAAGCAGCCACTGCGCAATTAAAGGTTTTGGCAACCTTTCGTGACGGTACTATCAAGGATGTCACCGCTTCCAGTAACGGTATCAATTACACGTCAAGTAATTCGGCTATTGTTTCGGTCAGTGCCGAAGGTTTGGCTACTGCGGTGTCCAGCGGTAGTGTATTGATCACTGCGCGTAAAGATGAAGTCGTTGCTTTCAAACGTATCACTGTTTCGACAACCGGTGATGCGGATAATGACGGTTTGCCGGACGACTTCGAGCGAGCCAACGGTTTGAATCCAAACGATCCACTGGATGCGCAGGAAGATCCCGATAACGATGGTTTAACCACCAAACATGAATACGACTTAGGTACCAATTTCCTTAACGCCGATAGCGATGGCGATGGTATTAGTGATGGCTTAGAGGTGGCTGGTTCTAATGGCTACATGACCGATCCATTGAAAGCCGATACAGACGGTGACGGTGTTAGCGATAACGAAGAAATTTTGGCCGGTTATAACCCTATCGATAACACCGATGGTGGCGGCCGTAGTTTTGTCGAGCTGGTAGTGGTCCCCAGTAATCCATCCATGACCTTTAATACGGTCTATAACGAAGCCAATTTGCAAGTTAAGGTTTCGGGTAAACGAAGTGATGGCAGCCTGGAAGATTTGACTAGCCGTTCAGCAGGTACTTCGTATAGCTCCAGTAATTTAAGTGTGGTCAGCTTCGGTGGTAAGGATGGTTTATTGTTTGCAGGGCAAGCGGGCACGGCCGATTTAACGGTACGTAACGGTGGCTTGGAAAAAACTGTGACGGTAACTATCGGTACATTCAATCCAACAGCACTTTCTGCGATTTCCATTCCTGGTTACGCTAATAACGTCGATGTGGCCGGTGATTTTGCCTATGTGGCGGCAGGCAGCAAAGGCTTGCAAATTGTCAATGTATCGAATCGTTCCGCACCAACTATTGTTGGCAGTTTGGATACTGCCGGCACCGCAATCGATCTGCGTGTAGTTGGTAATGTGGTCTACTTGGCCGATGGTGATCATGGCTTACAGATTATTGATGTCACCGATCCAACCGCACCAAATTTGTTAGCATCCTATGAAACGGCCGGGATTGCTCAAGATGTTAAAGTAGATAATCAATTCGCCTATATTGCCGATGGCAATAACGGTTTGGAAGTGGTTGATGTGCGTAAGCCAGCCCAGCCAATCTTTGCCGGGGCTCTGTCCGGTTTGGGCGAAGCCAAGGGTGTTGATGCACAAGGCAATACAGTCGTTGTCGTCGCTGGTAGTTCGCTACATGTCATCGATGTTACCGACAAAGCTAATCTGCTGAAAAAAGGCAGCTTGAGTATTGGCCCAGTTAAGGATGTGGCGTTAAAGGACAATTATGCCTATGTAGCAGCTTACTCGTCTGGCTGGAAGGTGGTTGATATCAGCGATGCGACAAATCCAGTTGCTGTGGCGGGTAATGCTGATTTTGTACCGCGGGATATGGCGTTGACCGATGGCTTTGCATTTGCTGCGGAACAGCTGTTTCCGAACGTGACGGCTTATGTGAATATAGAAGACCCTGAAAATGCTGTCTTTCAAGGCACCATCGATTTGTCGCGTCTCGGTGATTATGCGGGAACCGGCATCGCATTGGATAGTAATTATGCTTATGTCACTGAAGAATCGTTTGTCGTTAGCCAGGATTACGGCAGCGACGGTAACACTCGCTTGTTCATCGCCCAGTATCGACTGACAGAAGACAAAGGCGGCGTAGCCCCAACCATCGAAATCACTGAGCCACCACAAGATACGATTGTGGTCGAGGGCAAAAAAGTCACTATTACCGCGAATGCCGATGACGATATCGGTGTCAAGTCGGTTTCATTTTTAGTCGACGGGCAAGTGGTATACACCGATACCTCACGTCCGTATCAATACCCAGTGACGGTTCCGTTCGGGACGGTTGGTAGCACCATTTCCGTCACGGCAAAAGCCACCGATTTTGGAGGTAATACCGAAACAACGCCGATTCTAACGTTAACAGTTCAAGCAGATACCGATCGAGATGGTTTGAGCGATGAGCAAGAAGCGGTTTACGGATCGAATCCTGCCAATCCTGACACGGATGGCGATGGTATAAATGATGGCGATGAAGTCGACATGCATACCAGTCCAACCGATGCCGACTCAGATAGTGATGGTATTGACGATGGCGTCGAATTACAAAACGGTACCGATCCCCTGAATCCAGATGTCACACCACCTACGGTAGATTCGAACTCTCCAGCCAATGCGGCTATCGACATTCCCGAAAATAATCCCATCGTTGTAACCTTTGTCGAGCCATTATCGGCTAAATCTATAAAAACCGACTCTATTATCCTTTACGATGGCTTGTTGGAAGGCGCAGCTACAGTTGCAGGCCGCATTCGTTTGTCCAGCGATGGCTTGCAACTAATCTTTACGCCTAATAATATTCTGGCGGATTACAGCGACTATAAAGTCGTGGTCGATGGTATACGCGATCGTGCCGGTAACCCAATAGCTACAGCATATACTTTTAACTTTAAAACCGGAAATACGGTCGATACCACGCCGCCAACAGTCGCCGCGATAGATCCAAGTGCTAACAGTACCAATGTATCGGTTAACGCTGTAATAGGTGTGCGCTTTAGTGAGCCTGTACATGCTGACACGGTTAACGATCAATCCGTGTTGGTTTACGATAATGTCACAGGCCTGCAGGTATTTGGTGTTATCAATGTCAATGGCGATGGACAAAGTCTGACCTTTGTACCCAATATCGCTCTTGCTGTAGGCCGGCAACATCGAATTTATCTGACCAATGCGATTAAGGATTTGTTTGGCAATCCTTTGAGCTATTCAAATTTTTATTTCACGACTTCATTTGATAAGGACGCGACTGGTCCCGGTGTTGTCGGATTTAGCATAGCTAATAATCAGGCCGATGTACCGACCAATGCGGTACTGCAAGTGAAGTTTGATGAGCCTGTGAG
>NZ_LUUI01000052.1 GCF_001644015.1 Methylomonas lenta | reverse complement strand
TTAATTTTGGCGAAATCCTAAACAGGCACCGCCCATTATTGAAAGGGTAGAAACAGACGAACATGAATAAAATGAATTGTTCTCAATTTTAGAACTGACTTTCAATCAAAAAGGGCATTAAAACCACCTCAGTCGGGTCGACTAATCGGATGCGGTGGTGTACGCTGAAACACAATTTCCCCTGGTCAGTTTTCAATCGGCGCCAACACCAATAAATAAAATCATGTTTAAAATTTGTCGCAAATTTGACGCAATTAACCGATTTTTTCATCCCGGAAAACTCCTAAAAGTCCCGGATGTACCAGCATGATATTTGCCGAAATAGCACGGCTTTTTAGGGTACATTGAAACACTGAGATGGATTCGAACGAGGCGATTCATTGCCCGGATTTCTCCGGTTTTATTGTTGTGCTGTGTTGCCATAGCTGCGTCAAATTTGCGACATTTGGAAAAAGTTGCGACAATAAAAAAGGGCTGGCGATTGCTCGCCAGCCCTTTATTTTTATATGGTGCTCAGACCTCAATCGAATCAAGCCTGTAAACCAATAAAATCAACATTATTTAAAAAATTTTTCGAAAGTTACTGGAATTGTTACTGCATTTTTAATTTGCTGCCTACTGTGAGTACGAAAAACGGAATCACAGAGCGAGGCCACTTGATCGAAATGCTCCATTTTTTAGCTAGCCGAGCCTTGAGGCTCTTTGAATAAAAATGGGACTTTTTAAAGAGAACCAGAGAACTAAGGGAACTATCAATAATAACGAGGGCTGCAGAAGTTCTCTACGATTTTGGTCGAGGGAACCGAGAGAAAAAATCATTTTTTGACTTGCCTCATCGACAACTATCTAGACTGTCGCCGCTCATTTTTAGTGGTTATTTATTAGCTTTCAAATCACCGGTACTCGGCAGAATTCGTAGTAGCCTTACTCACCGCTCTCGTCAGATATTCCAATAACCGATATGCCGAACTCGTCCTGCACGATTTTAATGATCTCCGAACCAATATCTGCTTCACTTAGCAAAGGAAACTCTTTGCAAAGTTTGTTTGAAATTTTGCCATGGGAATTACGAATCGAACGAATGATGCGATCAATATCCGTGTCTGGGCCATCCAGGACCTCTTTAATTCGGGCGCGAGTGACACGGATGCTACGCAAATAACCCGCTTCTTTGCGCATTTCCTGGTTAATCGTCTGATCGATGATTTGGACAAGGTATTCGCAGTGTGCGGTCAAGTCGGGATATCGCCAAACCGAACAAGCATCGGCGTAGCTATTACAGTAAAAATTGTAATCAACGCCATCGGCACCTTTGCTCTGCGATCCAAAATGGTAGTGATCTTGATAATGCCGCATCAATGGTTTTGAAAGCACTTCCAATATTTGATCGTACCCATATCGGTTTTGGGAAGAACTAATAATGGTTGCTGAGACAGGTAAAATAAAAGGCGCGGGTATTGCCTGATCACGACGCAAGCTATCGTTGATTAGGAACCGGGAAATACGGCCATTACCATCCGCCATAGGATGGATATACACAAACCCAAATGACAATACTGCCGCTCTGACCAGGGGGGATTTATCGAGTGTTCGACCCGCGAACTCCGAAAGACCCGATAACATCGATTCGGTGTCTTCCCAGTGCGGCGCTATGTAATGAACAATGGTTAAGGCCTGAAAATCATTTTCACCGACAAATACCGGTGATTGCCTAAGACCATAGCGTGTCGCCCTTGAGCCCAGGATTTCGGCCTGTAATTCCGATAAGGACGATAAACCCAGTGGATTTTCAATCTGTCCGCAGTGTTTTTCCATGACAGCGGCAAAGCGCTTTATCCGATCAGTCTGTTGGTCTTCGTGCTCAATGCTAAAGCTTGCCTGACTCTCCTTGACCGTGAGCCACACAGCGCTGCGCATGAGTAAATCCTGACCATACTCAGCTTCGAGGTTGCTCAGGCTTTGTTGGCAATCATAGGATTCGGCGGCTTTTACCTTATTCGTTAGATAAATCACCGGGCAATAGTTGCGGTTACCTGGCAAATTATTACGAACCCGCCAGCGCTGATTGTTGTCAGGGTTGCTTGCCGTAAAATAATGCTTGGCGTCAATGGCGTCGACATAATTGCCAACGCTCACACCCTTGAAGTTTAATTGCCGACCGGTCAGCCATTCATAAAAAAAACCCGTTCGCCGCGCATATTGGCCACTGGGTTCAGCATTAACCCATTCTTCAATTTCGGTAACCGGAACAACTTCAAACAGTCGCGCTAAAAATTCGAGATGAATGCCTTCACGCTTGAGCGCAAAAGTCATATGATCCAAGAAGGTATCTTCCGGCTTGAAGGCTGGCGGATAGAATTCATGAATAAGCCCATCGACTCGCTCGGTTGAGCGCGATTTTACGATTTGGCTATCTATTCGAAACGGTTGAACAGTCTTGATGTTGTACCTTTCAGCCAGCCATCGATAGCCCGCCCACTGACCTAAAGACATATAAAACAGCTCCAATTAATCATTTTTTGCCTATCATATTAATTTCTTATATAGAATTAAACAAAATTAAAAGAAATCATATAAAGACAGATATTCGTTGTTGGGCTGGATGGTTAGATTAGAACTTTTGATGATCACGTCTATTAACGCCAGTTGAAACCTCACAACAGCCGGTATTGCCACTCTGAGCAAACCCGAGCGCTTTAACTGCTCTTGGTTCCGCCTCAATTTTCACGGCCGAATTTCCCGAAAATCATGCTTATCCTTGAAGCTGAATTGTCCAGTAAAATCCAACGCCGTCCAGCCTGTGTTTTCCTTTTAACCAATTGAAATAATATGAAAAAATCATTTGACACTGGCTCGGAATCAACCCCAAAATAGCCCCGCACGTAGAATTTTTCAGGACGAAATTTTCATAGATCTGTTGGCTCAGCAGTTGAAATAGGGAGCAAAACCAACTCATTGTCCCTGTATCGGGATGGCATGAAGCCGTTGGCAGCATGTGTCCGTGCGCTTTAGGTGACGCGTCCACTATATAAATTTTTTTTTTGGTGCAGATGGGGTGTTGAAAATGCTCTATCTGGGTCGGCAGGGAAAATGCGCCTTGATGAAAGGCACAGTCGCTGTCGATATTTATATTCATCAACGATCGTCTGCCGATCGCTGAGTAATCCAAAGCGCCTTGATGGCGCAAACTCATAGACCGCGCGAGTAGAGTTTCGAAAGGCGGTGTTGCCGTTGCGCGTGTGCAGACGCGCAGAAATTTTGCCTGGAACCCCGGTTCCGCAAAATGGATACTGAAAGGTCGTTTGACCAATTCAGTGGTGGCAATCGTTCGCTATGGTTTTATATCAATCGTCCCCATCTGGATCGGCGTCAGGCGACTGCCTGCCCGCCAGAGCAAGGCGATTGAACGTCTCTTAAGAATCCCGTCGTCCCGTTTACAGATCGGCCTGTGCCACCGGCAGTCGCGTTTGCCGGCGAAACAGCTGATTGCGTCACGCGGATTGGATTCGGATTCCCTTCAAAGTTATACCCAGACGTTCGAAGAATGTCTTCTGGTACATACCCAAGCCCGCTGTTTCGCCGTTTCTAAAAAACAGAAACAGAACGGGATTTAAGCATTTCCATTAAGTAAATCAACCGGATGCCTGCGTAACCGTCGCGGGTTTTGCCGGGTCAGTCTGTCACGAACGTGTAAGGGGCCGAGTTTAGCGTCGCAATTGGACGCTGAATGCGTCTGGCCAGCACCCCGAGTTCGTCACCGACCGACAAAAATTACTCGCCCGCGCAGCGAGTCATAAGCCGCGCACCTCACACTGGGTATACACCTCCGCCGGGTAGGCAACCCGTGCGTCAACACTCATCGTCATGAGTTTGGCCTTGTATACCAAAGTGGGGTTGGAGCCGGGGTCCCCCGCTCATGACGAAAGAAAAACCTGTTTTACCAAGGCCGCCCCGGCTCCCTTGTTCAAAGCCGACTGCTGATGCGCATGGCATTGCCCATGAAATCAGTCCCAGTCCGCTTTGGACAAGGGAGTCAGTTGTCCACTTTTATCGGAGGTTAACCATGTCAATCGATCGACCTGACAAATACCAAGTAAACCAGACTGACCTATTCGCGTGTGTCAGTCCTCTTGATAAACAAGCGCCAAAACCATTGACGGCGAGTC
Source organism: Methylomonas lenta (assembly GCF_001644015.1). GTDB lineage: Bacteria > Pseudomonadota > Gammaproteobacteria > Methylococcales > Methylomonadaceae > Methylomonas > Methylomonas lenta. The sequence goes on along the minus strand of NZ_LUUI01000052.1, from coordinate 1,684 downwards.
GAAAGCGCGGCCGCAATCTCGGCCTGGGCAGTCGCAACCTGACCCGAGTCGGAAAAACCTGCGCCCATCAATCGGGCAAGGCCTTTTCTACGCGCGGCACACTCGCCGAGCGCTGGTCGGTGTTTGCCAAATGGTTGGAACAAACTCAAGGCATCAAACGCATGCAGGACATTACTCGCGACCATGCGATGGCCTATGGCCAGGCATTGAAAGCACGGGTGGAACGTCATGAATTGAAAGCCTAGACCGCCCAACTCTATGTCTCGGACGTCAACAGCATCATGAAGTCGGCAACGCAAGGCCAATGGCTAACGGTCAGTCCGACCCGGGATTGCGGCATCCCTAAAAGGCGCTACATTCCGGCAACCAGCAAAGCCATGCCACAGTCGCAGCACGACCAGTTGCAAACCAGCGTCGACGATGAACACATTACCGTGTTGCTGAATCTGCAACGGACATTAGGTTTGCGTTTCAAGGAATCGGCCTTACTGGATGCACAAAAAGCCTGGCGCCAGGCACAACGGGAATGCCGCATCACAGTTTTTAGCGGCACCAAAGGCGGCAAACGGCGCCAGGTGCCGGTCTCAGCAGAAGCCTTGGTGGCATTGAAAAAAGCAGCCAACTTGCAGGACGGACCCACGATGATTCCCGCCAATCTGCGCTATGTCGATTTTCGCGACCATTGCTATCGTCAAGCACAACAACAGCACTTTCATTTTCACGGCCAGCGCCATCATTATGCCCAGCAGCGTTACCAAGCATTAACCGGCGTCCCGGCACCGATCAACACCGATACTGCAAAATCGGCCTGGCATGCCTACATGGCAATGCAGCTTCACATTGACGAAGCCACCGCCGAAACACTGGATCACCTCGCCCGCAGCATCCTGTCTCAGGAACTGGGCCACGAGCGTCTGGAGGTGGTGCGTGTCTATATTGGTTAAACAGATCCAGTCCCTGGCCCACCACTATGTCCGCCAGGGCGCCAAAGCCCATCGCCGCTTGCAGGTCGGCCGCATGATCAAGTTCGTCGAATTCATCGAGCAGACCGAGCGACCGCACAACCTGCATGAAATCGGCAAACGCCACGTCATTGCCTTCTGGAAAACCCACCGCGATCTGGCCCCGAAAACCGCGCATGCCTATTGGTTGGCGTTATGCGTGATATGGGAATGGACCGACAAACCGGGCCAGCCTCCCAAGCCGTTGTGTATTGCCGAATGTGACACAGAACACAAACCTGCCGGGATCCCCAAAACCAGTGGAAACCAGCACAACATCAGCGATCAAAATACGTTGCATGAGGGGGATCAGCCATGAGCGAATTATTTCTGGATGAGGAAACCTACGACTATCTGTGGCTGACCGACCGCAGCAATACCAAGGCCCAAAAGATATTGCGCCGGTATCATGGCTGCAACGACCGACCCCGCTGTCAGTGTTTGACAGATGAGCGAAATCGGGAATTGGTCATCAAAGCCCGTGGCCCACGTTTTTATCTGGCGCGCAAAGCCGAGACCAGTCATCACCATGCTGAATGGTGTCTTTTGTACGAACCACCGGAAACCGGAGGCCCATCCGCCAAACAAAAACCAGCTGTTCAATACCGGAAAATTTCAAGCTAGTTGTCGCCTCAATGTAAAATTTTATGCGGCTATTTTGTCCGGATTAACGACCTCCTGAG
>NZ_LUUI01000051.1 GCF_001644015.1 Methylomonas lenta | reverse complement strand
TGGTGTCGAGTAGGGGGAATGTTCCAGAAAATGTCATACTGATATGGCTTCCTTCAATTTACTGTGGCGTTTTGCGAAAAATTTAATGTGTACGCTCAATGATGTACAAAGATAGTTCGCGCAATAAGTTAGCTTCGCTACCAAAACTTGATAGGCTCTCGACTGCTTGTTCGTGGAGTTCCTGGGCTTTTTGTTTGGCACCGGCCATACCCAGCAAAGCAGGGTAGGTGGGTTTATCGTTATCGACATCTTTGCCTTGAGTTTTGCCCAAGGTTGCTGTGTCGCTTTCTACGTCTAATATATCGTCTTTAACCTGGAAAGACAGACCTATACATTTTGCGTAATGATCCAGATTTTTTGCAATGGCTGGATTAAGATCCGGTTTTGATAGGGCTGCCAAATTGACGCTGGCGCGAATCAAGGCACCGGTTTTATGAATGTGCATGTTTTCCAGTTCAGGCAAATTTAACTTGGTGCCAACTGAAGCCAGGTCGATAGCCTGACCGCCGACCATGCCTTGTGAGCCGCTGGCTTTGGTTAAGGTAGTGATCATTTTTAAACGGGCTGCCGCGTCGGCTTGAATGCTGGGGTCGTTAGCCAAAATTTCAAAAGCCAAAGCTTGCAAAGCATCGCCGGCCAGAATAGCGGTAGCTTCATCGTAAGCTTTATGGCATGTGGGCTTGCCACGTCGCAGATCGTCATTATCCATGGCGGGTAAATCGTCATGAATCAAAGAATAAACATGAATAAATTCAACAGCACAGGCTGGTGCATCCAACACGTCTTCAGTCAGTCCTAACGCAATACCCGTTGCGTAAGTCAACAGCGGACGGGTGCGCTTGCCGCCATCCAGTACGCTGTAGCGCATGGCTTGATGCAGTTTTTGCGGTAATATGTTTTCGTTGGGCAGGCGGGCATCCAGTGCGCGTTCGACGCGATTTTGGCAGACGCTAAGATAGGTTTTTAAGTTACTCATCGTTAAAGGGCTCCAGGGTTTGTTGGCCGTTTTTTTCTAATAAAATCTGCACTTTTTGTTCGGCATCCTGTAGAGCTTGCTGGCAGGTGCGAGTCAGTTTGATGCCACGTTCGAAGGATTTTAAAGACTCTTCCAGAGAGATGTCGCCGCGTTCCATTTGCTCGACCAGCTTTTCCAGTTCTTCCATCGCCTCCTCAAATTGGGATGCGGTTTTTCTTCTCGACATATAATGTACAAAACAGTGCTTAAAAAATGACCGAGCATTATAGTATGAATTCACAGCCAATAATGAGTAACAATGAGTAACGAATACAATGCTGCGGCGATTGAGGTCCTGAGTGGGCTTGATCCTGTGCGAAAAAGACCAGGGATGTACACCGATACCACCCGTCCTAATCATCTGGTGCAGGAAGTGGTGGATAACAGCGTCGACGAGGCTTTAGCCGGTTATGCCGACAGTATTGAAGTCACTTTATTTAAAGACGGTTCGGTAAAAGTCATTGATAACGGCCGTGGCATGCCGGTTGATATTCATCCTGAACAAGGCATTCCCGGTGTGGAAGTAATCCTGACCCAATTGCATGCGGGTGGGAAATTTTCCAACAAAAATTATCAATTTTCCGGCGGCTTACATGGTGTGGGTGTGTCGGTGGTGAATGCGCTTTCTGAAAAGCTATTGGTCGAAATTAAGCGAAGTGGCGGTGTTTATCAAATGGAGTTCGCCGGTGGAGACAAAGTCAGCGAACTGCAACAAATCGACACTGTCGGCAAAAACAATACCGGCTCCAGCGTGCATTTCTGGCCGGACGCTAAATATTTCGATTCCAGCCGGATTTCGGTATCAAAATTAAAACATGTGTTGCGTGCCAAGGCCGTGCTTTGTCCGGGTTTGAAAATTGGCCTGAATTCTGAGCTAAGTGACGAACAGTTTGAGTGGTGTTATCAAAACGGTTTGCAGGAATATTTGCTGGATAGAGTGGGTGATGTGGAAATTTTTCCGCAAGTACCGTTCATGGCCAACATGGCAGCCAGTAACGAAGCTGTGGAATGGGGCATTATTTGGACGCCGGACAGTCTGCCGGAAACCATCGCTGAGAGTTATGTGAATCTAGTGCCGACTGCCCAAGGTGGTACGCATGTCAACGGTTTGCGCGCCGGTTTGACCGAAGCGATGCGGGAATTTTGCGACTTTCGTAATTTGTTGCCGCGTGGCGTCAAAATTGCACCGGAAGATGTCTGGGAAAGTTGCCATTTCGTATTATCGGTAAAATTGGAAGACCCACAGTTTTCCGGCCAAACCAAGGAAAGACTCAGCTCAAGAGAATGCGTGACCTTTGTCTCCGGGGTGGCAAAAGATAGCTTTAGTTTATGGCTGAATCAGCATCCGCAGGAAGGCGAGAAAATTGCCGAAATCATTTTGGCCAGTGCGCAAAAGCGGCTGAAATCCAGCAAAAAAATCGTCCGCAAAAAAATTACCAGTGGTCCGGCCCTGCCTGGAAAATTGGCTGATTGCTCGGCACAAGACATTAGTCGCACGGAATTATTTTTAGTCGAAGGTGATTCCGCAGGTGGTTCAGCCAAACAGGCCCGCGAGCGCGAGTTTCAAGCCATCATGCCGTTGCGTGGCAAAATATTGAATACCTGGGAAGTCGATTCCAGCGAGGTGATGGCTTCGCAAGAGGTGCATGATATCGCCGTTGCACTGGGCATAGAGCCCGACAGCGACGATCTGCAAAACCTGCGTTACGGCAAAATATGTATTCTGGCTGATGCCGACTCGGACGGTAATCATATCGCTACGCTAATTTGCGCGCTGTTTTACCGACATTTCAATGCACTGGTCAACGCAGGTCATGTATTTGTTGCTATGCCACCGCTGTATCGTATTGATGTGGGTAAAAAGGTATTTTATGCGCTGGACGAATCCGAACGTTTGGGTGTGTTAGCCCGTATCGAAGCTGAAAAACTGACCGGCAAGGTCAATACTCAGCGTTTTAAAGGCTTGGGGGAAATGAATCCATCGCAGTTGCGAGAAACCACCATGAATCCGGATACCCGTCGTTTAGTGCAGCTCACTATCGCTGAAGATGATGAAACATTTGAGCAGATGGATTTGTTACTGGCAAAAAAACGCGCTGGCGATCGAAAAAGTTGGTTGGAGGATAGAGGGAATTTAGCCGAAGTGTAGGACGAATGCGTCGAGGTAATCCGTTGGATTATTTGTAAATTAGGGCAGGCATTATCGGGTTTTTAAGCTGGTTTAGCGGTATCTATTCAGTATTTCTCGGGCGGGTGGCTGTTGTGCTTCGTTCTGAATAGATATAATTTATTTTGCTAATTAACTTTAACAATCTATTCCAAATTATTGTTTTAAATGGAAGTAAAAATTATATAAAAAATAATGACTTAAAAAACTATTGAGTTTTATTTTAACAGTGGCACACTCTGCTTATAGAACATATGTAAGGAGGTATGCCATGAAAATTATAACTATAGTCATATTAACCGCGCTTGCCTACGGCTTGGGCCGTTTTATGATTAGCTTGTTTAAAGAATTCGGTGAAATTATTGCCGAAGCTTGGCATAACGGTGAGACTGGGTAGTTAATTTTTGCAACGCTACAAGGTATAGTCATCGACAGTCTATCCAGAATGACTTTGTTGACGTCATGTATCAGTAATAAGCTAAAAACTCACTTTTCAGAACTGCTCTCAAGTTGGCTACTAAGAATCCGAACATTTTGTCTTCTATGCTCGGATTCTCTCTTATCTGCTGGTATTTAAACCAAAGGCTGTAATAGGTTCTTCAACAAACCAAGGTTTTTTATCTTGATAAAGCGGTTTTGCACCTCGATCAATTCATCGTCCTGAAATTTCTTCAACAAACGGCTGACAGTTTCCAAGGCTAGTCCCAAATGATTGCCTATTTCCTGTCGTGTTAGCGACAGTTTGAATTCCGATGAAGAAAATCCTCGTCGCTTCAAACGTTCTGACAAACTAATCAAAAAATAAGCCAGTCGTTCTTCAGCCGGACGTTTGCTCAGTACCAGCTGATTTTTATCTTCCAGCATTTTTTCGCCGGAATGGCGAAACAATTCCCGCGTCAGACCGGGCAGGTTTTGAAACAGTTGATCCATGCTGTCCGCCGGCAGAATGCAAAAGGTCATGGTTTCTAAAGCAATCGCCGCGCAACCGTGTTTTTCGCGGGATAAACCGTCAAATCCCAATAATTCGCCAGGCAGCAGGATATTTAAAATATGCTCGTTACCATGATTGTCGTTGGCGACCAGTTTGGCGCTGCCGGATTTGATCGCCAGGATACCTTTGAAATGATCGCCTTCGCGGTAGATGAAGTCTCCGCGCTGCAACGTTTTACGGGCTTTCACCACCTTACTAATGTTGTCGATTTCGGTTTGCGATAGTCCGCGTGGCAGACAAATATTATCTAAACTGCAATTGCTGCAGCTAACTTGGGTTAGCGTCACGTTCTGTTTTATCTGTATGGGGTTGTTGGTAATAACTGATCAGGCGTTCCACTTCATTTTTGGAACCAAAAATCAATGGCACTCGCTGGTGGATGTCATGCGGTTTGATGTCCAGCATGCGTTCCACACCTGTACTGCAAGCGCCCCCTGCCTGTTCGATAATAAATGCCATTGGATTGGCTTCGTACATCAAGCGTAATCTGCCTGGGCGGTCTGGGTCACGCAGGTCAAACGGATACAAAAATACCCCGCCGCGATTCAGGATGCGATAAACATCCGCTACCAGGGATGCTATCCAGCGCATATTAAAGTCTTTGCCGCGCGGGCCGTCAGTGCCGGCGACGCATTCGTCGACGTAGCGTTTGATTGGCGGCTCCCAAAAGCGCTGGTTGGACATGTTAATGGCAAACTCACTGGTATCTTCCGGAATGCGCATATTGCGGTGGGTCAAAATAAACTCGCCGACATCCTGATCCAGAGTGAAACCGTTCACGCCGTTGCCGGTGGTCAAGACCAGCATGGTGGAGGGACCGTAGAGTACAAAACCGGCGCAGACTTGCTCGCTGCCTTTGCGCAGGAAATCTTCGGTTTCCGGCTCCACGCCTTCACGGCAGCGCAGCACCGAGAATATAGTGCCCACTGTCAGATTAATATCGATATTCGAGGAACCGTCCAACGGATCGAATAACACCAGGTATTTGCCTTTGGGGTACCGATCGGGGATTTTGATTGGATTATCAATTTCTTCCGAAGCCATACCGCCCAAGTGCCCGCCCCAGCGTAGCGCTTTGATCATGATGTCGTTGGTGATGATATCCAGTTTTTTCTGCACTTCACCCTGGACGTTTTCCGATTCGGCACTGCCCAATACGCCAATCAATGCGCCACGATTAACGCGATGCGAAATTTGTTTGCAAGCGGTGACGATGTCATTCAATAACAAAGTAAAGGTGCCTGATGCATCGGGCAGGCCACGTTGTTGTTCGATGATGAATTGGGTGAGCGTGATGTGTTCAGTCTGGCTATCTGGTGTTTGAGTCATATCTTGGCGTGTGAATTAAGTTTAGGCGAAACGATCTGTGATAACGACTTCATTAACAGGCAGTTGACCGCCGCGGGCTTGTGCGGGTTGCAGAGCTTTGCCAATAGCAAGGAACATGCTGATGACATGATCTTGCGGTAGGTTTATCAATTTGCCGACTTCAGCAAAATCGAAACCGTCCATAGGGCAGGAGTCGTAACCCATGTCTTTTGCAGTTAGCATTAGGGTTTGCGCAGCAATGCCACAGGAGCGCATAGCTTCGTCGCGTTCAACTTGTGGCTTGCCGTCATAATAGTTATGAATGGCTGGCAGTAGAAAGTCTTGAACAGCTTGCGGGGCATTTTGCCAGTAACGTTCAGGCTGTTTTTGCCAGGCTTTGAGGTCGGCGCAGACTATCACTAATAACGATGCATCAGTGACTTGAGGCTGATTCCAGGCTACTTGGCGAATTTGCTGGCGCAACGCAGGGTCGCGCACTAATACAAATCGCCAGTGTTGAATATTAAATGCCGTCGGCGATAACAGGGCTAAACAGATTAGATTTTCGATTTCCTGTTCAGTTAAACGATGCTCAGGATCGAATTGTTTGACAGCGCGACGCGATTGAATGGCAAGTTGAGTATCCATGCAGTGTCCTGGTATTTAATTGAAAATTTAAGCTTTTTCGTGCAACAGATTATTGATAGATTTTTTAATACTATCTGATTGCGCGGGCTGACCTTGATGAGCTTCCATAAATCCGGTTGTTAGCCCCTTTTTCTCGAACTGTTGTTTTAGATAGTCGAGATGGGCGTTGATTTTGTCTACGGTACCGGCGGCTTCACTCCAGAATCGAGTGTTAACTGAGCCGTCGTAACAGGAAATTTTGCAATGTATTGTAGCAAGATCGGGCGGGGTAATGGTAATGCTGACTGCCCAGTTTGTTTGTGGGTTGTCGGTATCGCGCGCTTTATCCTGCTCAATTTCGATCTTAACGTTATCTGTAGTCTGGTTATGGAAAAACGGCAGCTCTAGCGTCCAGCTTTGTTTGGGTGATTCTTCTCTGGGTAGCGAATTGAGTTGATCCAGCGTCAGTTTGGCTAGCGTAGCTTGGGCTTTTTGCAGGCTTTCTTTCAAGGTGTCAATTGTCAATTTGTTGTCGTTTTGTTTGGACAGTTCCTGATTAATCAACTGAATCAGTTTGCTGAGTTTGAGTTTAAAGTCATCCTGTAATAATACGTCCGGCTTACCTGCTAATAATTCCGCCAGTTTGCTTTCCAGAAACAGACCGGATTCAGAGATGGCCTGTTTCAATTGCATGGGTTCTGCGAGTTGGGTCTTACCGGGAATGGCGCGCAAAATTTCCTGAGCCAGACTTTTTAGGGTTTCGGCTACAGTCGCTGCATTTTGTAACTGCGGCAATACTTGTCTGAGTTGATTTAACAAGGGTGCAGATGATGCCTGGATAGGCAGTAATTGTTTAAAGGCTTCTATGATGTGTTGATCACTATCCAGGCTGACAGGCGTCACATTAAACGTAGGCGGATTGCCGGATTTTATCAGTTGTAAATTAATCTCCGACCCCGCTTTGAGCGCTGTCAAAGTGGGTTGCGATGCTGTCGTTTTTTCAGGGGTGACTAATAACTGTTTGATATCCAGCGTGAGTAGTAATTTTTCCGGGTTGGGTGTGGTTTGTAGATTATTAACAGGCTGATTTAAGGCTGTAGTGGCAGTTGTTTGTGTGCTTGGCGTGGTGGAGGCAGTCTGAAATTGTAAAGTTACTTTATCTCCTGCGATTTCGATAATAGTGGCTTGTAATGTTTGGCCAGTGCTGAGTTGATTCAGGAGGCTGTTGGCGGGAGGATTTGTAGGCGCAGGTAAATTCAGTAGTTTTATAGATTGGCCTTCAATAGCGGATCGTAGCGCTGAGTCGCCAGGTTGTATGAAGGCAGCAAGAATTTTTAATTCCGGTGTGGGTAGCAGTTTGGTGACTTGTAACTGCAAGGTCTGGCCGGGCTGCAGTGTGATCGGTAGTTTGGTTTGTACATTGACTGATTTGCCGTCGATTTTTAACGCCAAAGTATCCAGCATGATTTGCGTATCAATGACCTTGGCTTCCAGTACCTGATTCAGCTTTAAGTTAGGACCTGAGTCAGTGGCTTTATTGATAGCCATTTGTACGTTAGCGTTTAAAGCCAGTTTGATGTCCATATACGTCTAACTAAATGCTAAAACAATGTAAAGGAAGGTGGGTAATGTCATGTTTCAAGTTCGCGGCAAAATATTTGCTTAACCATACCATGATGGACGGTTTGGCGGGGAAATGGCGGATTTGTGCGAAAAAATACCTTTGCCATAAGAAAGACTACCTTTGGCATATGTTTGTTAGTGGTAATTATTCTCATTAGCAGCTTATCATGTGCCTCAAGTTATCCGGAGGGTGTTGTTCTGTTTAACTTGTTGATTCAATGATAAATTCGTTGCGGGGGACGAATTGGATTTAATCAGATGCTTTTCAATTTAAATATAACCATAAAGGAAAAAAATCATGAAAAAAATCTTGTTTGTGGCTTCTAGTCTTTTAATCGTCGGTCAAGTTCAAGCCGGACCTATTACCCCTTGTACCCAAGCCAATTTGAATGGAAGTTATGTGATGTATCAGGCAGCGGTTAACAACCCTAACCTTAACCACACAGGCCGTTGTGAAATGAACATCAATAACGGTGTGGTATCAGGGACTTGCGCGTTTGATCCAAACGTTAGCGGAAACCCAAACTTTAATGGACCTATTTACGGCACGGCAACCATGAATACAAATTGTTCCGCCGATATGACCATCAGCTTTGACGTACCGAGTGGTCCGCATATAGACTCATTTTTCGATGTGCAATTTACCCCAAATAAAGAAGGATTTATTGGTAAATTCAACAATATTTTTGGTGTTTACGGCTCTACTAGCGGTACTCGTTTTAGCTCAACCTTGCCTTCAACACCAGCCAATTAAAGGAGTATGGATATGATTAAAGGAATATTTAAAATTGCTTTGTTGGCAGGATTGTTTTTTTCAGCTACAAGCGCGCATGCCTTGCAATCTTACATCTTCACTCAAGATGGTTTTGCAGGCGGTGGTTCAATCACCGGCTCATTCGCAGGAAATGATTTAAATAGTGATGGTTTTATTCAAGGCGCCATTTTCAATGCGGGTGGATTGTCTGAAATTACTTCATTCTCTGTGTCCTGGTCTGGAAACGACACCATACCAGCTTTCAGTCATACCTCTTCCGATTTGACATTTTTTTCGTTCGATACTGCAAAATCTACGTTAGGCCAAGTCAATCCTGAAGGTATAGCCACCAACTGGTTCGGTTTAACAGGGTATCAATATTTAACCGGGCAAGGCGTTAACTCTTATAATGGTAGCTATGTTGTAAATGCAGAGACACTTGTCAATGTAGAAACTTTTGGTCTTATAAATGTCGCTCCTGTAACATCAGTGCCTTTACCTGGCGCTGCGTGGTTGTTTGGGCCGGCTTTGCTAAGCGTGTTTAGACTGAAACGTCGCTCAGCTTAATTGCTTACTCATCACGTCGAAAAAAACCGCCTCTGAGGGCGGTTTTTTTTGTTTGAGAAAAGTGATTTTTTAATAAGTAATCACTTCCGCACCTTTACCAACCAGCACCACATCCGCATCACGTATGGCAAACAAACCATTGGTGATGACGCCAGGAATATTGTTGATGGTTTTTTCCATTTCGACAGGATTCATGATGCTCATATTGTAGACATCCAAAATTTCGCAGGCATTGTCGGTGATATACGGTGCGCCGGTGTCTTTGTTCATGCGTAGTTCCGGTGTGCCGCCCAGTTTAGCCAGCTCTCTGGCGACGAAGCTGCGCGCTAATGGCAAAACTTCAACCGGCAACGGAAATTTGCCCATCACATCCACGCATTTGCTTTCGTCGACGATACAGACGAATTTTCTGCTGGCGCCGGCAATGATTTTTTCCCGGGTTAACGCACCGCCACCACCTTTCAGCATTTTTTTGTGCGGGGTCACTTCATCAGCGCCATCGACATAAATGTCCAAGTCACCGGTTTGATTCAATTCCAACACCTTGATGCCAATCGATTGTAAATGTTCGGTGGTTTTGATCGAGCTGGAAACCGCCGCTTCGATATCGTGTTTAAAGTCGCAATCGGCCAATTGATTGATCAAATGGGTCACGGTCGATCCAGTACCCATGCCTATCACAGGCACGTCTTTCAGATATTGCAGAGCCGCTGCCGCTACTTGTTTTTTTAATTCATCTTGAGTCATTGTTTTTATTCCTGATGAGGGGTTGCTTGAAAGTCGGCCACGACGATAGCGTCGCGCATGTGTGGGATAATAACCGATTCAAGCCAATCTCTCAGCTGTTTTTAACTCAATGATACAGAACTACATCGAAAAAATATTGCGGGCCAAAGTGTATGATGTGGCCGAAGAAACCCCGCTGGATTTTGCGCCTAATCTATCTGCACGGCTGGATAATCGGGTTTACTTAAAGCGCGAAGATTTACAGCCGGTATTTTCTTTTAAATTGCGCGGCGCCTACAACAAAATAGCCAGCTTGACGCCGGAGCAAGCCGCCAATGGCGTGATTGCCGCATCTGCCGGTAATCATGCGCAAGGGGTGGCGCTGGCGGCAAAAAAACTGGGTATCAAAGCCTTGATTGTGATGCCGAAAACCACGCCGGAAATCAAAGTTAAATCGGTCAAAGCTTATGGCGCCAAAATCGTCTTGCATGGCGACTCTTATGACGATGCCTTGATTTATGCCTTAGAGCTGGTGAAAGAAAAAGGCATGACGTTTATCCACCCGTATGACGATCCGTATGTAATAGCCGGTCAGGGTACGGTGGCGATGGAAATACTGCGTCAGCACAATGGCGATATTCACGCCATTTTCGTACCGGTAGGTGGTGGTGGCTTGGTGGCCGGAATTGCCGCTTATGTCAAATTTGTCCGGCCTGAGATTAAAGTGATAGCGGTAGAGCCGGATGATGCTGATTGTTTGAATCAAGCTTTAAAAGCCCAGCATCAGGTCGAACTGCCGCAAGTGGGTTTATTTGCCGATGGGGTGGCCGTCAAGAAAATAGGCAAAGAGCCGTTTCGGATTGCCAGGCAGTATGTGGATCAGGTGATTACCGTTAGCACCGATGAAATCTGTGCGGCGATCAAGGATATTTTCGATGATACCCGCTCGGTTGCAGAGCCGGCTGGCGCTTTATCGGTGGCGGGTTTGAAGAAATATATCGAGCAGCAAGGTATACACCAGCAAACCCTGATTGCCATCGATAGTGGCGCTAATATGAATTTTGACCGCTTGCGCTATGTGGCCGAGCGCACCCTGGTGGGTGAGCACAGAGAAATTTTGCTGGCAGTGGCGATTCCGGAAGCGCCCGGCAGCTTTTTAAAGTTTTGCAAAACCTTGGGCAAACGCAGTATTACCGAATTCAATTATCGTTATTTCGATAGTCAAATGGCGCAGGTGTTTGTCGGTATTAGCAGTAGTGGGGTAGAAGGTGATCGGCAGCAATTAATCGAAAAGCTGGAAAGTGATGGATTTTTAGTTACCGATATGACGGACAACGAATTGGCCAAAGATCATATTCGTCACATGGTCGGTGGTCATGGCCCCAGCAATCTGAACGAAAGCGTCTATAGTCTACAGTTTCCGGAACGGCCGGGCGCCTTGTTAAAATTTTTAATGTCGTTGGGCAGTCAATGGAATATCAGTTTGTTTCATTATCGCAATCATGGCGCGGCGTTTGGCAAGGTATTGATAGGTTTACAAATGGCGGAAGCTGAGTCTGTTGCATTTGAGCAATGCCTGAATGAATTGGGCTTGGTATTTCAACAAGAAACCTACAATCCAGCGTATCGTCTGTTCGCCGGTGGGATAGCAAAGTGATGCTATGGAAAAACCTAACTAAGGAATATGCATGGAATATCATATACAAGAGTCCTGTGTAGGTGCGGATTTATCCGCACAGTGCGAATAAATTCGCACCCATAGCTGACGAACTTGTTTCATGCGC
>NZ_LUUI01000050.1 GCF_001644015.1 Methylomonas lenta | reverse complement strand
GATCGGCAAGCGTCGGCCACAAGCGGCCACCAACGTTTTAACCTTGGCTGTCAGCCGTAGAATGTAACCTGTCATTCAGTTTAGCCAAAGATGCTTGATTGCAAGACCTGGTACCGTTTTGTTCTTTGATTATTGTTGACCGAGGATGCCTACAAAGTGCCTACATATTTTTTCAGGCATAAAAAAAGGAGTTACCGAATTTCGATAACTCCTTGATATATTTGGCTCCCCCCGGACGGGCTCGAACCGCCGACCTAGTGATTAACAGTACGAGACTCAGTGGCGTAAGTCGAAGAAAGTACAGAAATTTATTCTGTGGCAACACCGATACCGAAAATTATCCCGAACCACTCCCGAATTCCCCTGACTGAACTGGGTAGTAAGTCAAAGAAAGCCAAGGAAATTTTGGAGGTGGTTTCGGAACTGAGCCCGAAGCTCGGTTGCCGAAATCCCAGACCGAAACGGACCGGCGACATTGAGCGGTTGCCACCACCCCGACCGCCGAAACTCTCCCGATCAGATTGTACGAGGTATACAAACTTAAGTTTTATTTTTTTTGAAAAATTCTCTAAAAGCAAAGCTTGGTTTTGAATAATTATCAAATACCATATTAACTATTTCCAAAACATTTTTCTCTTGCTCACTATATTCTCCATCTGCTTGCGCTATATCGAGCAGAAATTTTTTCACGTCATTAGATATTTTCTCATAGTTACAATCCGGATTTTTGCGTTTGTAATCCGCGAGAGCTTCCGCTAATACTTTGACTTGTTGTGCGGATTTGTTTTCAATACAGTATGTCAATTGATAGGTAACATAGTTTCTATCATAACCCCACTGATCGACAAAATATCGCTCAATGACATCAAGTTCATATTTGTCCACATATCCGTCAGCTTCCGCGACTTTTAACGCCAGCGGAGTGATAAGGCAAAAGAGAGAGTTTGCAAGTAGATCGATACCAGTATTTAAAAACTTTGGAATCACATCTACCCGATCAGAGCCTTCTTTCTGGAAAAACTTTACCCCACCATACCAAATAGCACCCGAGGCAAGCCCGGCGGCAACAATCCAGCCAATTGGAGTTGCTGCCAAACCTAGTGCTGCGAATAGCGAATTAGAAGCAAAAAAGGTGGTCGCAACTGTGGAAGAACCAGCTACAGCCGCCCCAGTAGTGGCTGCACCCAGCACATCCCAAACCTCCTTCGTAATCCTGAGAGTTTTTAATGAAGTGTAAGCGTCCTCTCCAATAGCTAGTTTTGCTTTAAACTTCAACTCATTCGAGATAACTTGATCGGCGATATTTTGTTCGTTATTGTCTTCCATAATAAATATTTAACTAAATGCTTACCGTTTTCAATTGATTAAATTTTGCATTTGCTGCTGCAATTTTTCTTTCTAATTCTTTATTACTTAAGTCTTCTTTGATGCCCATCAATAACCCAAAAGCCATGAGAATTGGTGTCACTACAGCCCCAAGAACTGCACCAATTAGTGGTATGGTTCCTATCAATAATCCTGCGATAGATCCAAATATCAATCCAAAAGTAACATTCGGATATTCCTTGTAAATCATACAAACAAACTCCATTATTTTCATTCCGATTTTTAATACAATATCTCCAACCTTCATTGTTACCTTTGTCATTTTAAATAACAACGCTTTGACATCAGCAGACACATTCAGATTATTTATAACACGCTGAATTTCATGCTCTCCAAAATCAAAATTTATCATGCTTCTAAGGAAATCCTTATCCAACTTATCAACTACCGATTCAAATTCTTTGCCAGTTTCTAGATTAGTTGCTCTCACAATCATTTTTATCTCCTAAGTTTTTGCAATTCGAGTCATTAAGTTTCTACGTTGCTGTTAATCCCTCAATTCTACTCATTCAACAAGATGAAGCGAATGGACGTGTTTCGATTATAGTCTCTAACACTCATAGTGCATACCCCAAATCCAGACAACCATTAATTGTATTCGCCAAACGAAAGCCCTGTTGTAAAGCCCCCCTCTCGGCACTTGAATTAACGGGGCTACCCGCACCTTACTCATACCGCCGGAACTGTACCGAGTTTCGCCTAGTAACACCCCGTTCGGTATGTGGAGCAATTAAACAATTACAGAGTCAATAATGCCTGCGGCCTATAGTGTTGGATAGGCGGATTTTTTAAAAAACTTGCCATGGCTTTGATTATAAATGTAGTGTATTTGATTGATATTTATTTATTGTTTTTTATGCTGATTTAAACAGTTTTTGAATGCTTCTTTCTCTCCTTCCGTCGACCATACTCCAAATAAACTATGCGAATTCTTGTATTCAAATAATTCAACCTTGCCATCATTTAACACATCTGCACTCATGATTAACAATTTATTTTCAATGGTTGTTTCAACTCTGTATCCATTTGCCCTTGTTTCCTTTCTAGGGGTAACTGCTGTTAACATTATGTTTAATTGCCTAAAGCCATCCATTAAACAATCTGCGAAAACTGAAACATCTTCTGGTTTGATATGCCCTTTATTGACCGAAACGAATTGATCAACATCTTGTCTTGTGGAATATGAACAACCTGATAAAATAACTAATCCAATTAAAACTACAAATTTCATTATATTTATCCTAATTTGTAAGTGCTGTATTATTAATAGCAACAGCGAGCTAAATTATTTAAGCACAAATACTTTCTTATCCAATTCGTTTTTTATCGTGTAAACGTTTTAAATTTGCTCTTAGCAAAAAAAATCGACCTGAATCACGTGAAAGGGCCGTAGGCTGGGTAAAGCAACGCGAAACCCAGCGGATGCTTTGAAATAACCAAGTTTCTTTGCATCCAAAGTGTTTTATGAATTTCAAAACTTATCAGCTTTCCAGCTGGGTTTCATTATCATTCAACCCAGCCTACCGTGCTACAAGTAATATTGACGGTCGGCTTTGTAATGAACTCCCGCCATTTCAGATTGGTGACCGATGTCCGCTAGGGGTCGGTTTTTGCCGGTC
>NZ_LUUI01000049.1 GCF_001644015.1 Methylomonas lenta | reverse complement strand
GGCAAAAGTGGCTATCCGTCCTATTGCTGACTGCTAAAAAGGTAGGCGTGATGATTCCTTCGTAAATGCGTAATTAATAGAGCCCTCTACTAACACTCATCAGCGCTTTTAAATTTTTCAATCTAATCCGCGCTACTGAATGCTTCGTATGTCTTCCGATTCGTACCGATTGACGTTCGTTAGATGGCTATAACGAATAGCGAGTGTGGTAAAAATTAGGTACTATTTTACGATTTACTGAAATGCGCCTTAACATAGTCGCTAACGTACGTTTTCGTACCATTGGACTTCAAACCCCAAATCCAGATGTAAGAAAACGTATTTTTGACGCCGCCGACGAACTTCATGCCGAAAGCGAGACAGGAGAGTATCCAAACGTCGAAGCGGTTAGGCAGCGTAGCCGCGCCGGCATGAATAACGTCGTTGAAGCTATGCAGGAATGGCGGCAGAACCAACGCAAACAAGTACAGGCTGTACGCGAGCCGTTACCGGCTAACCTGCATGGTGTTCTACAGAGTATGGGGCAAAATCTTTGGGACACGGCGCAACAGTTAGCTAACGAATCCTTAGATACCGCCAGGGCGGCTTTTGAGTCGGAAAAGTCCGACTTGATTCAGTTGTCTGTTGAGCAATCAGAGGCCTACGAGACTCAAGCCACCGCGCTTGAGGCGGCTCATACTCGAATAGCGGAACTGGAACAGCTTGTTAATGTTGCCGAAACAGCCGCTCAGACTACCGCGCAACAGCTTGAAGACGTGCAACGCGCCCTACTCTCTTCCGAACAAAAAGTTGCCATTGTCGAACAAAAGGCAGAGGAAGTCGAAAAACGAGCGGCCGATCTTCGAGCAGAACTTAACCATGCTCATTCAGAGGTTGAGCATTTTCGGATCGAGCGCGACAAGGCCCATGATCGAGCTGAAGAAGCCGAAAAACACGCCGAGAAAGCGGAAGCCCGCACCGAGCAATTGCGTGAGACATTGGTGGCCCAAACAGAGAAAGCCGATTCAACCATCGAGCAACTACGCAACTCGCTTGCTACTCAAACAACAAAATCAGATTCGATTATCGAGCAGTTACGCACGGAGTTGACGGAAACGCGCACCAAGGCGGAGGCCTCAGACCAATTACACGCTGAACAACGGAAACGTACAGCGGAGGAAGTCCATCGAAGCGCAGAACGTATGGCTAAGGCCGAAACGGAATGCGATAAAGCCCGCCTGGCCGCCGCTGAAGCTCGCGAAGAAGCCGCAACATTGCGCGGCCAGTTGGAGGCCACCAAAACACAAAATGCTGCCCTTCTGGCGACATTGAAGCCTTCTGCGAAACCTACGAAATAACGCCACTAGCCATGCTATGATCCGCGCTGAATTTGTCTTGCTCAAAGACCTATTCGGCTGTGGATTACCATGTGGATACTCAAAGTTATCCACACTGAAATTATCTTGTTTTTACGCTGAATTTGTCTTGCTCTAACTGATTGATTTTTAAGTCTTTTGTTGTTTTTTTACGCTGAATTTGTCTTGCGCTCGCGCTGAATTTGTCTTGCTTATCGTGAACTCAATCACCTTGGAACCCGCGCGGTTAGTGGGTTACAGCGGTTTGCAAAGCGGCCACCCTATATAAATAAACCTATACCCTTCCTGTAAAAACCTGTAATTGACCCCTGTTTTCTGTGGATAACACAGCGATGGTCATGCTGTTTATATCGCCATTAGGCGGTACGGTTTTAAATCAAAAAAAACAAGACATATGCACATTTTTTCGCGTGGGGGCCTCCACTCTGCCCCCGAAAAAGCGAAAATCTGTGTATATGTCGTCCTCATCCTCTTTGCATTTTCTCTAGCGGCAATGTTCTTTTATTGTTTTCAGTTTGTTTTACGAATTGTTTTATATTTGTTTTAATCGTGTTATAATTTGTTTGCGGTACTTGCTTAATACCGCACCACTCTAACTCACCTGTGCCACTTAACAAGAGGAATGAATATGTCAGATAACGTTATTGAACCCATATCGCAAGAATGGATAGAACACGCTTACCCATTACAACAAATTACTATTCAGCTTCAAGGTACTCGTCATAGTTTGCCAGAACACATAATAGGCCAGCTTGAGGCTGTTCTTAAACGTCTACGGAACGGCGACTACTTCGGCGAAGAACATGATGATGATTTTGGATATAGGTTTAAGGTAGAGCCGACGTGTCAAGGACCGTCGTTTTTTGATGGCGGATGCGGATTTCAGTAGAGCTTACGCCATGTCTCCAGCACCAGAAATAGATAACGAACTATTTGAACGTGTGTCGCGTCAGTTGCGGCGCTGGTCTGATCGTTCAATAGGCGTAGCAAAATCAATCATTATTGATGGCCTATCGCTGTCTGAAGCCGCTTCTAAACACGATATGTCACCCCAACAAGCAAATGTCATTCGCGCTCGGTTTGTTGAAAAAGCGGACAAGGTTCGCCTTGAGTCGTTTATGGAGCGCGAAAAACCGAAACGGCCGAACGTGGAACTTGATGCATTTAAACCTGAAATACTAATTTTGGACGAGAAGGGCTACACGGTTGAGCAGATCATTTCCTTTCTTGCTGAAAATAATGTCATTGCTACGGCCACAACCATTCGAAATTTTTTAAAAGGTAACTGAACATGAAAACACTTGTGTTAGCTAATCAAAAAGGCGGTGTAGGCAAATCTGCCGTAGCCGTTCAGTTGGCGTATTTTTTTAATCTCGTTTTGAAAAAACGAGTTCTGATTATTGATTTGGATCATCAGCGAAATACTTCAAAGGCTATTCGCACCGGGGCTATTGCCGCCGTGTCTCAACTGGCGGCAAGCCGCCTGTTGTCCACTAAGATCGATGGCGGCGACATTGAAAACGCTGAATTTGTCTTGATTCCGGCCGATAATGCCGAATTGCTCAAGATGGAAAAGCAAGCTGATAAACACAACAGTTTTGCCACCAACTTGCATACTTTCTTGAAAACTGTTGATGAGCGATTTGACGTTTGCATTATCGACACAAACCCTAATCCGGATATTCGCCAGCTTTCCGCGCTGGTTGTGAGTAATTATGTTTTGTCCCCAATACAGTTGAATCAAGAAGCTATCGACGGTATCGGCGATCTTTTAAATCACGATAGTATCGGAATTCGGAAAATTCAGGCGACGTTGAACCCTACCCTTCAACTAATCGGTATTTTGCCGAATCTGGTTGAACCGACGCCGTTCCAGCGCGATAACTTTCGCGATCTTTCTACCCACTTCGCAAAGCTTTTAATTCCAATGACAAACGGTTTTGCGGCAATTAAAAAATCTACCGCTGTACCTGAGTCGCAAGCCGCCGGCTTACCAATCTGGAAATTGGGCAAAACCTCTGGCCGTGACGCATGGGCGCAAATTAGGCCGGTTTTCGAGCAAATCGCAACGACTATGGGAGTTATCTAAATGGCCATTGATCTTTCTGCATTAGAAGATAAACCGGAGGCAACGCCTCAGCATGTTGCGCATACCGGTAAACCCTTAGAAATTCTGCTAACGGATATTGAGGAAGACCCTAATCAACCGCGTATTGAGTTTTCCGAAGAGTCCATGAAGGAAATGACGGAGAGTGTTAAGGCAAAGGGAATTAAGACCCCTGTATCTGTCCGCCCTCACCCCGTCCATTCCGGCAAGTGGATTCTGAATTATGGTGCTCGACGGTATCGCGGTTCTATTGCGGCCGGAAAGTCTACTATTCCGGCGTTCGTCGATGCGTCGCACGACGATTACGACCAGGTTATTGAAAACATACAGCGCGAAAACCTAACCCCTATGGAGCTTGCCCTTTTCCTGAAGAAACGGATAGACGGCGGGGAAAAACAAGCATCTATTGCAAGGAAGCTTTCCAAAAGCACACAGTTTGTTGCTGTGCATCTTGCGTTGATTGATCCGCCGGCCTGTGTTGAGGAAATTTATAACGCCGGTAAATGTACATCGGCTAGAACGCTTTACGATTTGCGCACCCTGCACGACAAATACCCTGAAGAGGTCACTAAATGGTGTGGCGATGATCCAGAAATAACCCGGCGGTCTGTTGCTGAATTGGCCGGCGAGTTAAGCGGCAAAAAGGCTCAGAAAAGCCCCGCTAGTCCGCCGACAGACGGTAATGGTGAGAATGTTGGAGGTGTTGGGACTGATAACGAAAAAGTTCGTCATGACGAACTTTCACCAACGAACACCACTGAGACGCAAAACGGCTCAGGTATCAAGAATAGCGTAGATGCTAAACCACAAAAGACCATTGTTATCGATAACGATCTTGATGGCGACCAGGGCGGACAGGATCATGGCGAGCTTACGAGTTGGCCCAAGGGTAGGGCAATTTCCGATCCGCAACGAATTAGTAAGCCGCTATTACTTGTTGAGTACGATGGTCGTTCAGCGGCGGTGATTTTGAATAAGCGCCCGTCCACGCCTGGATTGTTGCATATACGCTATGAAGATGGCGGCGGGGATGCTGAAGTTGATGCGGGGCAATGCAAAATTAACCTGCTGACTGACACCGACAAATGAACAAGAGGCCATTAACGGCACTCGGTATTTTTCTTTTGCCATTCCTTGTGTGTGGTGAAACACACGCGGCTATGTTTGGTACATGCGATCTTTTTTTCTCGGGCGGCGTTTCCGTTAAGGATATACCGTTAGCGAATACCGCCGACCTGCGAGAAAAGGGCTTATCTGGTCAAGAACAAGCTAGCAATGGCATGTTGTTTAGCTGGGACAATTCAGAACCGCGGGCGTTTACTATGCGCGGTGTAAGTTTCCCTTTGTCGATTGGCTTTCTATCTGATGATGGCACTCTGTTTGCCATTGAGGATATGAGGGTTGATAGTGATAAGTTTTACTTATCCATGCAACCTGCAACTGATGCGATTGAATTGGCTTTAGGCCAATTCGAGAAATTAGGTCTTTCTATTGGCTCGAAACTTATTCGTAGAGAGTGTAGGGCTTTTGACTGACTTTAGGCGGTTTTTGTTTGCCATGGCAAACGTTTTATTAAGGGTGAGGTTTATTTTTGGACTAATGCAGGATAGGCGGACGGGGCCGCCGTGTGCTACACTACATTTGCACTTTAACAAACCACACTCGATTAGGAGGCACCTATGCCGCGCACGGCTGAGATTGGAGCGACACGAGATAGCTATGTATACCGTCTTCGTCTCCCGGCTCAATTGAAGGAGCAATGGGACGAACATTGCGCCAAACAAGACAAGAGTTCTTCCGTGGTGATGCGGGCGTTGATGCGCTATATCATCCAGGATGACATGCCGCCGGAGGTTCGGCGCTGGATCGCCGAGGAAACGGATAGGGTGACGGATACCGGCCCCAAGGAACGCCTTCGCGTGAGTTTCACACCAAGCGAACATGCGGCGCTTTTGAAACTCGCCGAGGCCGAAGCATGTTCTCCACAACGCTGGGTTGTGAATTGTGTACGTGCGTCATTGACCAACAAGCCTCAGTTCACCATGGAGACGGCAAAGGCGCTTTGGGAGTCCAGCGCCCAATTACGTGCAATTGGCCGTAACTTAAACCAGATAACCAAACGTCTACATGAAACCGGCGAGTTAAGCGTTCGCGTTGAAAGGATCGAACAACTTTCTGCCATAATCGACGGACACCGTGAAAAGGTCGCCGACCTTCTTAATGCCAGCCTTACAAGATGGGTAATTGCCGATGAAAAAGATTGATGGTGTTATTAAGGATTGGGGAGAGCGAACGGATTACGGGCGTGTTAAGGGCCGTAAGGGTAAGAACATTGTAGGCGGTCGCTATTCTAAGCCCGCGCCAGCGAAAGCGCCGGCAGGACGTGACAAGCTCGTTTCTACCGTGCGCAAGGCTCCCGAGGTTATGGTCAAAATCACGACGGGCAGAAAAGACCCTAATACCGGGAAACCACGGCCTATCATGACCGATATGCGCTCTATCAAGGACCACTTAGACTACATATCGAGAAACGGCGACGTTGAGCTAGAGGACGAGAACGGGCACATCCAGGCAGGTAAAGAAGATGTCCGCACCGTTCGCAACGCTTGGGCGGATGATGGCTCTATCCCTTACGAGAATGGCAAACGCCGCGAGGCGTTTAATATTGTTCTGTCGATGCCGCCAGGTACGGATCGTGCATCGGTGAAGAATGCCGCTAGAGAATTCGCGACTGAGCTTTTCAATAATCATCAATACGTTTTCGCCGCACACGAAGACGAAAAGCACCCACACGTTCATATTTCGGTTAAAGCAGCAGATAAGGACGGTATTCGTTTAAATCCTAGAAAGAACGACTTACAACGTTGGCGAGAGATATTCGCCGAGAAGCTGCGTGAGCAAGGTATCGAGGCCAACGCGACACCTAGGAAGGTGCGTGGCGTAGTTAAGAAAGCCGAGAAGCAAGCTGTTCGTCACATCGACCAAGGGCATGTAATAGGCAGTCGCAAATCATCTTCGCGCGTGTCTGCCTCACGGCGCGAAGCGGCCGAGCTGGAGGCGAGCGGAGAGCGGAAGCACGTCAATCCGGCCAAGGCCAAGATTGTGGAACAGCGAAAACAAGTTCAACACGACTTCGGCACCGTTGCGCGGACGCTTGCCGCCGGCGATAAGGACGATAAGACGTTAGCCGTCGAAATTGTCCGGTTTGTCCAGCAGATGCCACCAGTCCGGACCCGCCACGCCGAACAGGTCGAGGCGTTGCAGCGTTCGAGCGTACAGAGCGGGCAAACAATTGACCGGACGCCAGAGAAGGGCAGGGGAGAGAATAAGGATCGGGATCGCTGACCTTCAGAGGTGGCAAGCTAAACAAGCACTTGACATACGCCCCAATGGGGCGTATATTAACAATCAGGCCGGGCATTCCGCCAAGGCCGATTTTCAGGAGCCATCCGATGATTCAGTTTTACCCTACCCCTCGTTCATTAGCCGAAAAGGCATTCGCTAAATTCAAGTCTCATAATTTCTTACGCGTGTTAGAGCCAAGCGCCGGGCGCGGTGATTTACTAGCCCCATTGATCGACAAATTTAACTACCGCTATTCGTCTCATAGCACCGATAAAATTGACTGCATTGAGCTTGATTTAGATAATCAAGCTATCTTGCGCAGCAAGGGCGTTAATGTGGTCGATACCGACTTTTTGGAGTTTAGCGGGGCAGGGATGTTCAGTCATATTTTGATGAATCCACCTTGGAAAGATGGGGCCGATCATCTTGTTAAAGCCTTTGATTTATTAGTTGATGGTGAACTGGTCGCCATCCTAAATGCCGAAACAATCCGTAACCCGCACACCGCAAAACGAAAACTCATCTGTAACTGGATCGAAGAACACGGTTCGGTTGAATTTCTTTCAGAGGCGTTTCTTGATCCTGACACCTTGCGCAAAACCACCGCCGATGTGGCGTTGATTTGGCTGCAAAAGAAAGTCGATATAAAGCAGAACTTCACTCACGGTTTGGAAGTTGAGCATGTCGCGGAAATTGACTACACCGAGAAAAACAGCATCGCATTAAAACAAAACACGATCAGTAATGCCGTGGCCGTATTTAACGCCGCAGTCCGGTCCCTTAAATCCGCTGAGGTTGCCCGAGAAGAAGCCGACTATTACGCTCGTTTGTTGGGTCGGCCATTGAATGAATTGCACAAAACGACGACAGACGGCGAGGTCATTGCTATTCAAGAGCGATTTAATAAAGGCTATGACGATTTGAAAAAACGGGCATGGACTAATGTACTGCATAGCACCGAGTTCAATAAATACCTTTCGTCTAAAGCCTACCAACGTCTTGTAACCGACTTTGAGCAGATTGCGAAGCTGTCGTTTACAGAATCAAATGTAAGAGGCTTTTTGATTGGCCTGGTCAATAGCCAGGGCGATATGAATATGCAAATGTTGCTTGATTGTTTCGATGAAATTACCAAGTTTCGGCCCGATAACCGGGCGTATTACAAAGGGTGGAAATCGAACGAGAAACATAGGGAGTTAGCGTACCGGGTCAAAATGACACGGTTTATTGTTCCTGTCCGGAACAGTTACGGTTTAGGACCGAGCTGGGAAGACCTTAAAAAATTGCAAGACTTTGATAAGGCCTTTGCGATGCTCGACGGTAAAGCGCAATGCAACTACGGGTTGCATGATCTATTTAACACAATGCCGGATGACTTAAAAAGAAGTCAGCGAATGACCACCGATTACTTTGATGTTCGTTGGTATCGGCAGGCTGGTACTGTGCATTTTTACCCCCGTAATCGTGCAATCATTGACCGCCTAAACCGTATGGTTGGCCGTCAACGTCAATGGCTGCCTAACGAGAATAACGCGGCTCCAGGGGCGTTTTGGGAGCATTACGAAAAAGCCGAAACGATTACTAACGCAATGATATTGCCAACGGTACGCTGGGGCCATCCGTCAGATGAGCAGATCGAAGCGGCGCACACAAAAGCCTGTGAAGATGCGGGCCTTGATTTGAATACATTCTTTGCCTTAAGTAATTCGAATCCTAACCAACTGGCGGCGGCCTAATTTGTAGCAAGCATTTATACACAGATTTTCGTTTTTTCGGGGGCAGGGTGGAGGCCCCCACGCGAAAAAATGTGCATAAATTGATTTACCCCTTTACATGCGTCTATGTCAGTCCTTTTTTAAGGCGGTTTAATGTGAGAGGCTTTGCTCACTGTGCGACGATATTGACAGAAAGGCCGGCTTATACGGTCAAGGGGCTTTCGCGGCATAAACCGGTCGCTATCGCGCCCTATTTATTCCACGTCCCCTTGACCGCGCCGGCCTCCCTGTCAACCGATACGCACCGCAAGCCCTCGTCCCATTAAGACCGATTCACTCCAGCCCGGGAGTATGCCCCGTTAAGCATAGATAAGGTGCGGCGATGCCGCGCTTTATTTTGATTCCCCGCTTCCCTGAACCCTTAATCCCGATTGCACACAAGCATTTATAGGCGCTGAAATTGTCTTGCCTTATTTTGAAGTGGTTTTGAAATCGCTTGACATACGCCCCAATGGGGCGTATTATCAGAATCAGGCCGGGCAATTCCGCCAAGGCCATGTTTCCGGAGAAGCCGATGAAACCCGTTAGAAAAATCAGAACAATCGAAACCGCCAGAACCCGCCAATTGAATGCCCGTCAAATGGTTAGAAAGGTCGTTGATGCACAAAACAAACGCGACGCCTAAACCGGGATATTCAAATGACAACTAATAATGATCTATCTGAAAAAGAATGGTTGGAAGACTCGAAAACTGGGCGTTTTAGCCGTGTTGCGGTTGGGTTGGAGGACTCCACTTGGGTATGCAATACATGCGGCCAAGACGGTGCCGATCCGTGGGAATATGGCTGCGAGAACTGCGGCGAGGAAGCAGATATATACTAGCCGCAAATGCGAACAATATTTCGGTAAAGAAAGGTAATTAGTGGTTGACATACGCCCCAATGGGGCGTACTATAACAATCAGGCCGGGCAATCCCGCCAAGGCCATTTTTCCGGAGTTACCTAATGACCTCTTTAACAGCCGATCAAATCGCTACCATTGATTCCGCCATTGCTATTCTGGGCGGGTTGTATAAAAAACAAGACCTGTTGGCAACTTCGCCTGATCGCGTTAAACAGTTTTGCCAAGTACAGGCCGCACACCTCGAACACGAAGTTTTTGGGGTGTTGTTACTGGATAATCAGCACTGGTTGATTAAGTCAGTAATTTTGTTTCGTGGCACGATAGACGGCGCTGGTGTTTATCCTCGTGAAGTAGTGAAAGAGGTGCTTTCCGTTAATTCGGCGGCTTGTATTTTCTTTCACAATCACCCTTCGGGCCTGGCTGAGCCTTCCGATGCTGATCGCCGTATTACTACCCGCTTGATCGATGCGTTAAAGCTGATCGATGTTCGGGTTTTGGATCATTTAATCGTTACCTGTAACGGTGCTTACAGCTTCGCAGAAGCCGGACTTTTATAAACTTTTTGAGGGGCGGCTTACGCCGCCCCTTTATCACTTTTGATGTTTTGCAGGGGTTTTTTATGGAAACAGTACCTATTTATGATGTGGGCGGATCGTTGCCGATTTCGCTTGAAGCTTTTCGAAATAGACCGTGTGCTTTGCCTTTCAGTCACGCGGCATACATGCCGCCTACGCCCGAAGAAGTGGATAGATTGATTGATTTGGCTGGGTGGTCACAAAATGTCACTGCCAAGCTTGTGGGTGTTGCTTACAATCCTAAAAAGGGGTCGTCAACAGTGCGAAAATGGAAAGCCGCAGTAGAAAAAGACGACTCGCGCGAGATACCGTATTCCGCGTGGCGGTTGATGTTGATTTATGCTGGTGTTGTAACCATTGATGATGGATTGGCGGCGTTGAATATACATAGCTGATGAGGCAAACAAATGAACACTACAGCATTCATATTAATTAGCGATGTTTTAATCATTATTTTGGGCATTATATTGTTTAAACGAGCAATCATTGGTCCGCAGAGACAGTTTGCAATGGGCAGTAAACTATACTTTTTATAACCAGTTACCGTTACAAATAGCCATCCCTGTTGCCGTGGTTATAAATGCCAACCTGTTCTTTCCTGTTGAAGTATGGTAACTTATAGGTTACTATTGCGGATGATTAAACTTCAGGAATACACAAGCACGGACGGATGCAGCCCTTTTGCGGATTGGTTCAATGATCTGGATGCGCCTGCCGCCGCCAAGATTGCGACTGCGCTTATTCGGGTAGAACAGGGCAATTTTTCAAATGCGAAGGGAGTTGGTGCGGGAGTTTTAGAATATCGCGTCGATTTTGGTGCCGGTTACAGAATTTATTTTGGGAAAGACGGCGAACGGCTTGTGATCTTGTTGGCTGGTGGCACGAAGAAGCGTCAACAACGCGACATCGAAGCCGCTCAAGCCAGGTGGGAAGATTACAAACAACGCAAGAAACACAGAGGTGGAAAATGACATTAACACGCAATTTCAAAGAAACCGTGATAACTCGTATCGAACGTGATGAAGAGTTTCGTGACGCGCTTTTCCGTGAGGGGATTGATTGTCTGTTGTCTGGTGATGTGGATACCGGAAAGGCAGTTTTGCGCGATTATATCAATGCGACAATCGGCTTTGAAAATCTTAGCGAGGCTACCAATACCCCACCTAAAAGTCTTATGCGTATGTTCAGCCAGAAAGGGAATCCGCAAGCTAAAAACTTGTTTGCGGTGATCTCTCATCTTCAAACACAGAGCGGTGTTCATCTTGAAGTTAGAGCTGTGAAATATGGGACATGAAATAAATAAAGCGCATTGGCCTCATGCTTGCCATGCGACAAAAAACCTACCACCACCAACCCACCACGAATAATGGCGTTCCGCCGATTCCCTTAAAAGACAATAAATAACAGGATGAAAATGACCTTCACCACTGACAATCTTGAGGCTCTGGAAAAGCTAGATAAGGATGATTTAGTAAAGATGCTGAAAACCATGATGAGTGGTGGTGTTGTGCTGAATTTTCACGGCAAACGCACAGCGCAGGAGATAGATAAAAAAGTCCGCCCACGCCAGACGCAGATTATCAAAAAACTTTGCGTTGGAACGCAAGAAGATCAAGCCCGCAATATGATTATTGAAGGCGAGAACCTTCAGGCAATGGTGACGCTCTATAAGGAAAGGGGCCAGGTTGATTTAATCCTGACTGACCCACCTTATAACACCGGACAATATTTCCGTTATAACGACCGTTGGGATAATGACCCCAACGATCCAGAGTTAGGGCAAGTTGTAAAGCTGGAAGATGGTTCACGACATACAAAATGGATGAAGGCTATGCTTCCGCGTCTTAACATGATGAAGGCTATGCTAAAACCCAATGGCGTTTTGGCTATTTGCATAGATGATAACGAGCTTTTTCACCTTGGCATGATGCTAGATGAAATTTTTGGGGAAGAAAATCGCATAGCGATTATTAACTGGCAAAAATCTTACGCACCAAAGAATGATAGTAAGCATGTTTCTACTGCGACGGAATATGTTTTGGTTTACGCAAAAGATAAGTCCCTTGCTAAAACGGGTTTAGAAGAACGCACCGATGGGATGAATAAAAAATACAGGAATCTGGACGAAGACCCTGATGGCGCTTGGCGTTCAAGTGACGCTACTGTTTCTACGCCATCGGCAAAAGACCGATATGCTATACAATCACCATTCACTGGCGAATTGCATTATCCTGGATCACGAGCTTGGACCTTCCCTAAAAAATCTATCAAATACTTATTAGAGCAATGGGGTTCCGATTTCGTTGAGGTAGATTTGAATGATGGCCGTCCCAAAGCACTTCTATTGAAAGGCTCCCTAATCCCTAAAACTATCCAGCGTGCGGCGCTTGATAATAACCCAGTCGTAAGCGATCAAAAAATAATGAGTTCACCTGTAATTGCAGCGGCAAAAAGCGAAGCTGAGAAAGTATTGAAAAAAGGGACTTGGCCTCAGTTATATTTCGGCGATTTGGGAACAGGAAGGCCTGCCGTAAAGCGATACTTAAACCAAGTGAAAAAAGGCAAGGTTCCATTAACATATTGGGCTGCTGATGAATATGACGAGATACTAGAGATTGGTTCTCAATCTTGGGATCATGAAGAATCTGGGCACTCACAATCAGGGATTAATGAGCTAAATTCAATTGTCGGTAAAGGACATGGCTTTGATACGGTTAAGCCGCTAAAGCTTTTTAAAAAAATCATTCATTTGTGGTGTCCGTCGAATGGACTGGTGCTTGATCCTTATGCCGGTTCTGGTACTACCGGCCATGCAGTATTAGAGCTAAATTACGAGGCGGAGACAAACCGGCGCTTTATTCTTGTTGAACAGGGTAGTCCAGAACGTGGTGATAAATATGCCCGTAGTTTGACCCAAGAGAGACTGAAACGCGTCATCACTGGTGAGCGACCGAACAATAAGAAGAATTCGCCTGTTATGGCCAACCCGTTAGGCAATGGTTTTCAATTCCGAATGCTTACCAAGAAAATCGACTCAAAGACCGTCCTTACCATGCGGAAAGACGAGTTGATTGATGTAGTTATTACATCCCATTGGGAAAATGGAAAGCGCGGCGGCAGTTGCCTTATCCGTGTGGAAGAACATGGATATAAATATCTGGTCGGGAAAAATGAGCAGAATGAAGGCTATTTTCTGATATGGAACGGTGGCGAACAAGTAGGCCAGCTCGATACCGAAACCTATGCTACCGTCATTCAGGAAGGTAAAAAAGCCGGGTTAAAGCAGCCCTTCCATGTTTATGCTCGCTACGAAATATACCAATCGAAGAATGTTATTTTCTACAAGATACCTGACAAAATCTTGGCTCATCTGGGCCTGAATGAAAACAACGATAGTTTCAATGAAGAAGGGGATGAATAATGGAGCTTTTCCCCTTCCAAATAGGTGCCGCGACAGAAATAGCAGATAAATACGCAACCTACGCACAAGACCCGTTAATGAAAACCCGCACCTGTATGGTGCCATTTTATCAAAACCTTAGTTCTATAACAGGCAGCGGTAAGACGCTTATTTTAGCGGATGCTATAGCGCAAATTAGAAGCCACCTTCCAACGGAACCGATTGTTTTGTGGCTTTCCAAGGGCAAGGTTGTTGTGTGGCAGACCTACACAAACCTTTCCGCAGGAAAATACTCCGAACTGGTATCGGGCTTCACTGTGAAGCCCCTGATGGAATGTGGGCATTCCGATATTGAATCCCCTACTTCCGGCCTGATTTTGGTTGCAACCGTAGGTAAATTTAATCAAAGGGACAAAGAAGAAGGTGGTAGGAAAATATATCAACTGGCCCTAGATTTATCAGATATGTCGCTTTGGGAGATGCTGAAACAACGGCGGGATTCTGCTGGAAGACGGCGGCCTTTTATCGTCGTATATGACGAAGGTCATAATCTTTCCAACCAGCAAACAGAGCTTCTTTTAGAGTTGGAACCGGATGCACTCATTGCAGCTAGCGCCACCATGCGAATTCCTGAAGCCTTGTCTTCGACAATCTCACGGCTACGCCAGGATAAAAAATGGAATGACCATCATTTTGTGACCGCCGTCAAAAGCAGCAATGTGGTTCAATCCGGCCTGGTAAAACAGCATATTTTGTTAGGGGGCTATGTAACCCCGATGGAAATAGCGATTGATGAAATGCTGGATAGTATGCACCGCACTGAGGCTTCGGCCGCGCATCTAGGCTTACCTTTTCAGCCAAAGGCTATCTATGTCAGCAATACGAATATGGTGTCGGGCAAGGGCAATGTTGATATTGTACACACACCATTTAAAAATCGCCAAGCACGCCCTATTCTTATTTGGCGACATCTTGTGGAGAGTCACAAGATTGATCCCGCGAAAATCGCCGTTTATTGCAATCTAAAATTTGATCCTAAATTCCCTCCTCCCCCTGGATTTAATCTGTTTGCCGGTGGTGATTCTGACTACGATAAATTTATCGCGGGAGACTTTCAGCATATTATTTTCAATCTCACCTTGCAGGAAGGTTGGGACGATCCGGCATGTTACTTTGCCTATATCGATAAAGATATGGGTTCAAAAGAGCAAGTGACGCAGATCGTCGGCCGCGTGTTGAGACAGCCGCAAGCGCTGCATTACTCAGACCCTAACTTGAATACAGCGCATTTTTATATCAGAACCGATGAAAAGAGTGTTTTTGAAGAAGTATTGCACGAGGTGAGAAGCAAAATTGCCGCTGAAGCGCCAGAGATCAACCTAACTGTTTTTACCGGAAATAAAGGCACAGCCAGCAGGCTAGAAGTGCCGCCAAAGAAAGTGCGCCAGCTCCCCGAAGTTTCCATTGATTCCCATTATGCCATTACGCCCATCAAGAAAATTATAAGTGCTATCCATGACTATAAAAACAACACAGTTGAAACGGTTGGCAAGGGAGGACGTATCCAAATTCTACAAACGATAGGCGTCCAGGGAAAAGAACACGAAGAATGGGTTGAGGTAGAACATAGCAACCGCGTCACAGCCCGTTGGGTTTTTACGCGGGAAATACAAAAAACATACGCGAAAGCCGTCAATTTGTGCGACATCGAGGAAACAAAATTTGATGCGCTTGTTGAATATAATAGTCCGGCAGCTGAACACATCAAGGAAGCGGCAAGAAAGGTAGTTGCGGCTTATATCGAGCATTCAAGTGTCATCCAGAATTTCGTGAACCCTATAGAAGTCCCTGCCCTTCCAGTCGATCCAGCCAAAGTCACGAATTTTAATTTTGCGCTGCATGAGAGCTATAGCGACCTAAACGGATTGGAAAAAGAATTTGCCAACGCGATCGACAAGACTCAGCGTGTTTGGTTTCGCAATACGTCGAGAGGGCTATTTGAGATCCCCCTTCTCACCAGCGGCGGCACAAAGAATTTTAATCCTGATTTTGTTGTCTGGATGGATAAAGCCATTATCGCTATCGACACTAAAGGCGACCATCTCATAGTTGGAGATGCAGGGCGAAAACTGTTTTTTATCAATAAAACGGGCAATGGAGCCGACCTGATAATCCGCTTAGTTACTCGTGGTACATGGAATGACCATATAGAAAAAACAGATGCGGTGGGTTTCACTGTTTGGGGATTACGGCAAGGGAAACCCCATCCGTTACATGCGGATTCTGTAAATGATGCGGTGGAAATGTGCTTACGGCCGCAGGCATAAGTAGGGGTTTGAGTGGGTAACTTAATTAGTCTCGGTGTGTACTTCGATTTCTACACGGCGATTTTGAGCGCGGCCGGTAACTGAACTGTTGTCGGCCACATAATCACCGGCCGACAAGTAATTAACAGAAATAATCAAAGGCGATACGCCGTGATTCACTAAATATCGTTGTGCAGATAGGGCGCGGTTTAGTGCGACCTGTTCATCGGCGGCGCTGGCATGTTGGCCGTCAGTTCTGCCGCGTACCACAATACGTTTTGCATTGGTCAATAGCGGCAGGAGCGTTTCAGTTTGATTTATTGCCGGATTAAACTTGGTACCGTTAAATGGGAACATAACGCTAACCGTTTGCGACGTGAGTAACGGTATTGGCGTTGGGGCGGGTGTTGGGTTGAGAACCACAGACGATGTAGTGTTTTGCTCACGCAATTGCAAAAGTTCTTGGGTTTGGGCTAATTGAGCGCGAAGCGCTAATAGTTCGGCTGTCTCCCGACTGTTTACTGGGTGCCTGTCGCTGCCGTCAACGACGGGCGGCACCGGCAACGACGAGCAGGCGGCCATTAGAACCGCGCTAGACATAATTGCTATTTTTCGCATATTTATGAACTCCAATTTAAGTAATATTATGATACCAATATTATATATATTGGTTTTCATTATGCAATATGATTACGCTGAAATTGTCTTGCAAGACAGTTTCAGCGTTATGTTCGTTACCGGGTGCGCTCTGTTCTCTGAACTTGCGGGCTTATCTGTTCAGGCAGTTTCTGTTTAGGCTGTTTTGCTGCATTTTTGTCGTACATCGGTACTTCTGGGACTTTGCCTAGCTGCTCGCGCTCTACCAGCCGAGCGCCTACCGCCGCTTTTAAGATTTGTTGATTAGCGGGGTCTTTGACTTTTGAGTCGATCAGAGTCGCGGCCACTGCCTCAACAACCTTGGCTTTATCCGATATTTGTACTTCCCAGGTATTACGATTTGTCTCGATTGGTTTTTTCCCGATAACCTTACCTGCTTCGTCACGATCTAATGCCTCAACAACCACACGTTCCTTACCTTTGAATTCCAGTTTTACCTCGTCGCCGGTCTTCGCTTTTGAATCAGACATTGCGCGATTTAGGTCCACTCCCCAGACGGTCTTTTCACCGGCTTTAGTGTCAAGCTTCACAAAATAACTTTGTTTTTCTTCAGGGTCGTGGTTGTATTTGGCCGGGCCATGCTCAAGCACACGACCACTAAATGTGCGAGAATCGGCCTCCACGGCCTTTTTCGTCTCAACCTGTGGCGCTGGCTTGTCCGTTGTCTTTTCTGCTGGTTCTTGACGCTCTGAGGCGGCATTACGACCGCGCCCCGGTGCATCCTGTTCAACGACATTTTTCATGGTATGCTCCCGCCGTGCGTCGAGCATTTTTAAGTCTTGCTCATTGGGTTTAAATCCTCTAACTTCAAGCCCGCGTAGACTTGCCTCCATCCATACTTCCCGCTGAAAGTCGGGATGGCCGGATACCTTGATAGTTTTCCACCCCTTGGCCTCCGCCATTGTTGCCATTGCTTTAGCTACTCGTTCATCGTTTGACGCTGATACGATCTTCTCGCCCTTGTCTTTAAACGCGATTTGCCCAGGCTGGTCTTTAAAATGAAATTTGGCACCGGATACGCGAAACTGATGATGTAATTGTTCCATCAGTTCGATTTGACGATTTTTCTCCCGTTCGGTGAATTGTTGATCTTGCCTGTCGGCGGTATTGTTTGTGCGTTCAGCAACGTCATTGACTGTATCTTGCTCGGTTGCTTTTTCCGACAGGTTTTCGACATCAATACGCTTACCTTCGGCAAGCGTACCAAGATGATTTTGTTCACCCGCTAACTGGTCGCGGTCACGCTGACGATTTTGCGCGGCACGCGCAACAGCATCAGCACCGTCAATGAAAAGCTCCTTTTCAGTCACCGGTTCAACAATGTTTTTTTCGTTGGTCGTTTCCCGAGCGGCGCTTATGGAGTCCAGTTCTGCAACTCGCACGGCAATAGGTGATATTTGGGGCGGATTCCGTAAATAGCCGGAGTGCGCTACTTCAAGGCCTGTTTTGTAATTAGGGAATTCACGGGTGTTATCGGCAATTACTACTGCCGCAAGCTCCTGCATTTTCGGGTCTTGAATACGCAGAAAGGCGCTGGCATCCGCCAGGGCTAGTTTTCTGTCGATGTTATGGTCTACATCTTGTCCAGCTTGCGCCCTCAGTTGAGCGCGTTTAGATATTTCACCAATACTATCTTGATCGATACCAGACTGTACTTCGGCAAGAGTTTTGCCGTCGTCACGCTTCCATTCACCATCAATCTTACTGATTTGCGATACCTCTCTATCGGCGGTATAACCTTGAAATCGTGTAAAGCCGAGCTGGTCGGCCTTTGCAATCATTTCGTTCGCGGTACTAATGAGGTATTTTGCATCATTAAACGGGTCTTGTACTCCGTAACGATGTTGGGCCTTTGATAGGTCGTTTTGGATTTGTTCGACCAGTTTTGTTTCGCTTGTGCTATTAATTTGTGCTTCCATTATTTTATCCCTTTTCGCTATCGTTCAATGCCGGTTTCGGTCTGCTTGCCTTGTTCAGGTGCGGACTCGGTACGGCGTTGGTTGGCTTCTGGTTGCTGCTTATTGACGACCTGCTCAGTCACGTTATTTAAGTGCTTCATAAAGGCCTGCCGCTGAATTGGATTCTTGATATTGGTGTCGGCATATTCGGCGGCTTTTTTCAAAAACTCATCCGGCTTGATGGTTTTTTCGCCGGGTTCCTGTTTTGATTCGACGTTTTGAGTTTTATCAGTCCAGGGATAGGCTTTTGCCTTGTCGTTGGTGTAGTGAATTTGAATGTTGGTACCATTTAGGCTTTTTTTCGCATCCAGCGTAGGCAATGCAGCGCCTTGGAAGGCGATATTTTGTTTTTCATGGACGATTGCAAACAAACGATCTTTCCCGACCGCTTGAACCAGATAATTGTCATTGTTCAGAATGACGGGGCCGTAATAACTGCCGTTTTCTTTGGCCGCTGAAATAGATGCGGTAACTTCGTTTCCTTGGCCGTCTTTAATTCGGTTTCCACCCGCGTCAAGTGGGTTTAGCTTGTTTATGGAGTAGTCCCGAATTTCCTTCGGAACGTCATCGATCTTCGACAAATATTTGCCGGGGTTTTTTTTCTTTGGTTCTGCTGGTTGAGTCGTGCGGTCAGTCATGATGAGGCTCCTTGGTGATAACAATATGCGGCTCTCGATAAAGCCGCTCTTGGGCTGCGCCCGTATTGACCTATGCCCTTTCGAGCATCAATCAAATTCATTGCCTTAATTCAATCGCGCTCTTTTGGTGGAATGGGCTTTTCAAGCACACTTAAATCAAGTATTGGTTCATCGATCCAGCTCGGGTAGTCCGCCGACTCTTCGGCTGCCATGGCGGCAAGCATTTCCGTTTCGTCCATTATTCCGTCATCGTCCGGATAAAAGTCTTCCATCATGCCCGCGAGTTCGTCATCCAATGGTTCCACGCGTTCGATTTCATTGATTGCTTGGGCGTCTAACGCTTCGAGTTCTTCATCGCTAGGCCGCTCACTTACGCCGTCCTCGTCGTGGTGTTTTGTTGGGCTGCTTGGCCCAAAGATGTTGTCGAGGAATGTTTCAAGGCGTTCATCATCAATGCCGTTGCCGACATCGGCCTTTGGTTGCTGGTCGGCCTCGACTTCTTCATATTCGTTCACGGCATCAAGAGCGCTGAAAAAGTCATCGACAAATGCTTCAATTTCTTCAGGCTGTAAATCGGGTCCGGTTGGAACCGGAATTCTCGATGCATCGATGGCGAGCTTACTAAGGTCGATACCTTTTGAAATGTCTGCTGTCGTCATTGGCCGACTGCGTTCTTGCACGATAGCATCGTGCAAATCAAGATCGATTAGTGGAATGGCGCTTGCCAGTTCCCCTTTGCCCCAGGTCGCTTCTAAAAGGTCTTTAGAGGGCTTTGCCTTGATGTTGATACCTTTCTTGCGGAGCCATTTTCGAATAGGCGTGTTATCTAGTGCCGCAAGTGTGGGCGATACCGATTTAAGGCGGTCAATGAATACATGATCCGCGTAATAGGCGATCTTTTCGCATTGGATAGGTTTGGTGTTTTCCAGATTGATAATCTGCTTCCGAAGGCTCATTTCCTTGAGTTCTTGCGGGAGCATCAAGGCTCGTTTTTGGTCTGACTCGGATTCGCTGTGGCCTCCCTCGTTGCGGCCGCCGCGTTGCCGGCTCAATCCTTTCGCCTTAAATGTGTAATAGCCCAGCATTTCCGAATACTCGTTTGCATCGCTTTGTTTTCGGGGTGTATATAGGATTTGCAGGGCATGGTTCGTTATCAACGTCCCGGCCCCTTCGCGGCCATAACCTTTCCGGGGTTCGGCTTCAATCTGAGACGGCGACTGAATGATGGTTAGCATTCGCATACCGTACCCGGCCATGTAGGAATTGGATTTGTCGATAATGCCGATCCGGCCAGGTGCGGCGAATTCATCCATCAACATTAGACATTGATATTTAAGCTCCGGCTTCGAATACAGTAGGTCATCGGTGTTGAGATTCACTAGCTGAGAGAAAAACAGATTGAGCAACAATTCGGCTTCAGCAAGCTTGTTAGCGGGAATGCCTAGATAGATAGACATGCGCCGTTTGCGCACGTCTCGTAGATCGAAGTCGTTGGCGCTAGTCGCGGCATCGACAATCGGGCTAACCCAAATGGTCAACGGTGCGTTAAACGTGGTGAGAATGCTAGACAGTGTGTTATCCGACGTGCATGTAAAGCGATTCAGAGCATCAACACATTCCATTGACAACGGCGGTAAACCCTCGCCATCCCAAAGGAGAACTGGAACCAGTGTTTTTGTAATAACGCCGTCTTCGTCTACTTCTTCGACTTCTCTGTAGTTGCGGGTGACAATTAGGTTTTGAAGGTACGTTTTGATTGGTTGACCTTTACCGGACGATTGCCGAAGAAGCTCGCCAAACGTGCGAGGCAGCCCCGGTGTTTCGCATAGGTACAAGGTCAAACCCAGAAACAGATTTCGGGCGGTATCGTCAAAAAATGAATCCCTGCTTGCGCCAGGATATAGCGCGTAACCAATGGCTAGGATTTCTGTTACGCGAAGCCGCGGATTGTTGCTAATGTAGCCCAGTGGGTTATAACGGTGTGTCCGTCCATCCGCCGCGAACGGATTGAATAAGTAAACTTCTTGCCCGTGGCGAGCGCGAAACTTAGAGGTAATCATGAAGTTTTCCAGCTTCACATCCAGCACAACCAACGACTCCGAAAAATTCAATAAATTCGGTATAACAATGCCAACACCTTTGCCTGTTCGAGTCCCTGCTGCCAGTAGAACGAACTGCATACCAGGGAAGAGTAAAAACCGCCCCTTCCATTTGCCTACAATGATTCCATCATTACCTAATAGACCGGCTTTCTCTATCTCGCTGGTGTTCGCAAAGCGGGCTTCGCCATGCAACGTGCGAACTTCGCGCATTAAGTCACTAATTACCAGAAGAGGCGCACCGTAACCGATAACGGCCGCAATGATTCCGGACACCTTCAGCCGCTTAAAGATGATCGGATCATCCTGATAGTATTGATAGTATGTCCACCAAGTTAACCATTCGGTTTTATCGAACGGGTTTGTCTTGCTAAGCACAAAGAACATAAAGCCGGCTAACCACACAATGGCTATTGTTGCGGCGGCAAATACTACGATTCCGATTAACCATTTAACCCATTTAGGCATTTCCATCGTTCAGTCCTTATTTACACGCTTGGTGACATTTCAAGTGACCAGGTAAGCTTGTTTTGTCGCCAGTTGAATAATTTGGAGACAGCGAGACGCGCCGGCGGACGCGTGTTTGTCTCCAATGGTGACAGTGACGCGCGATCGATGTCGGCCGCCGGTCGCCAATTGCACGTACACGCTATGCGCCGACATCCGGGGAAGGTTTGCGTTTAAGCGTCGGCTCAAACCACACTTCTGTAATATGTCGGCCAGCGCCCCCTTCTGTATCGTTGTGGATATGAATCACCACATCGACTACCAAATACAGTAAGCGGCGTATAACAGGGTAGGGCAGGGTTCGGCCTTGACGGTTTTGTAGAATCATCAACGCCAAACGCTCGAATGCGAGTTGCGGCGATCCTGCGTGTAAACTGGTAATGCTGCCACCATGCCCGGACGCGGCCACATTGATAAAATCGAATGTTTCAGCACCGCGCAATTCTGCAAGCAGAATGCGAGTAGGCTTCATCCGTAGGCAGCTTTTTAGCAACGCCGCCGCCGTTACCAGTGCGTTTTCTTCCTCTTTGGCCTCGCTTGGATAGAATAGGTGTACATGATTAGGGTGTGATGGCAAGAACAATTCCGGCACATCTTCTATCGTAATGATGCGCTGGTTTGATGGTATTTCTTCCATCAAGGACTTCATGAACGTTGTTTTGCCCGATCCCGTTTCACCCGCTACAACAATGACCTTTTCAAGTTGAACTGCGCGACGTAGGAATTGCATGTAATCATGGCTTTCCTTGAGGCGTAACAGTTCCTTTTCATCTTCGTTCAATTCGCTGGCTATTGGCCGAATGTGGTTGAAAAAACCTTGCTTTTCATAGTCCGCTAAGGTTCGAACATTAAAAGATGGCTTCCGGATCGTGACTGAAATCGTGCCATGTTCACATGCTGGCGGTAGCACGATTTGAACACGTTCACCACCAGGCAGGATGGCCGATAAAATCGGCCTTGTGTCTGACACGTCATTATTAGCAAATTTGGCCGTTGCGGTCGCTAATGACATCAAGTGTTCGAATGTGAGTTCAGGCACTTCGTGCTTTTCCCACACGTTTTGCCTTTCGCACCACACTTCAAAAGGTCTGTTTACCACAACTTCGGTAATTTGAGGGTCGGCCATCCATTCGCGAACGAACTCCAAATGGTAATTGACAGACGTGGCCCGGTTCACTTCACCGGCAATGTAATCATTGGGCTGCTGAGACATCGTATACACTCGAAAAGTTAAGGTCACGGGCAACATAAATGCCGACTTGTTCACCCTGATTTTTGTACAGGGTTGGTGGAATATTGATGGAATTGCGCAAGGCTTCTGTGGCTACGTTTTGGGCGCTGTTTTGGCCGCCGCCACCGTTAAAGTTCTGCTGAAGGCCCGCTTGACTGCTTAGATTTCCGACATAACTTGATAGGCCTTGTGCAGCGCTGTTAATAAATGTCAGTAGCAAGGCTCCGCCAAATCTATCCCAGAAATGGTTGTCAATGTAGCCAGGCAGGCCGGAGCCGCCGAGTTGGTCGGTACCCGGCGAATCGAGCGCTATTACAATGCCGTTTGGGGTTTTGATGCGATTCCATAGCACGAATATTCGAGCCATCCCGTGTTTCAGGTTTGACTGATATTCGCCAGTGACAGTAGAACCGCGTTCGAGTAACAACACTTTGCCGTTGTCACTGTAAATATTGCGGGTAATCACACAGGCGGTCATACCCGGCACGGTTGAATCCAGCCTAGTTTGCAATGCACAGTCGATAAAACTACCCTTCGCAAGGATGAAATTGCGGTTCCCCAGAGTGCCGGCAGACCTTGGCGGTGTGCGTGTCGAGGTTAATAGTGCCGCCATTTCGCCTGGCGCTTCATGTTGCAATGTCGGCGATGCGGCTCCGGACGCTACGCTGGCATCTTGGTTTTTTGCGCCCCCGACCATCATGATTGATCCGGATTTGTCTAATACTTGTGGCGGTTTGCTGTCTGCCATTTGTGAGTGTCCGGATTTATCAAACACGATTGGCGGTTTGTTTTCCGCAATGGGAATCACGGCCGGTACCGGCGTAGCGGGTGCCGCCTGTGGTTTAGCGGGAAGGTCGGTAAAGGTGCGTGATGGCACTGCACTTGTGATTTGCATTTCCTTTTGGGCGGTATTTTGCGCGTTGCGCTCTTGGTTAATCTGGTATTTCCAGTAACCCAGACTTCCAGCCAGAACGATGAATAGCAAAATGAAAAAGACGATCACCCCGCGTGTTGCGGTTGACGGTCCCCGCTCGTTGACACTGGGCATCCCTCGTTCACCTTCGAACGCATGTAGTTCGGTTTCTTGGTGGTTTACTTCATTCATGATTTGTCTCCTCTCCTGAAATAATGACGCGCTTCACTCCCGGTACCGTTGTGCCCTCATTTGCCGGTACACCGTCGATGTCGTAACTATCGTTATAAATACCGACGACCGCATTACCCAGTCTTAAAACCAATTCGGACGCGACGCGCTGAATGACCATTACGTCTTTGTCTACATGCGTATTCACTAGACTTTCGGTTTTATCGGCGGCCACCAGAAACACAGCCGGGAAATCCCTGTTGTTCGGGAACTTGAGGTAGGTAAACCGGCCATCGTCATAAGCTAGAGTTGGCGCGATGCCCTCAGAATCCGGCCCGACTTGCATGGAATAATTCCAATTTCGAGGGGCTGTTTTGGCATCCAGCTTCACTTTGGCGGCTTTCGCTTCTAATGCTTTTTTTGCTTTTTCCGCTTCTTCCTCCGGATAACGGAATTCGACACGGTAAGATATTCGCTGATTGGTGGCTGGTGCGCCGCTATTGGAGCCAGGGAGAAGATGCAAATCAAAGTCGTATAGCCGCAAGTTCGTTTTCACGAGCAAGTTGGTATTCCATGTTCCGGCCTCGGGCGGCATAGACGGCTGCCCGTTTTCGCCTTTGATAGATTGCGGTTTAATGTATAAAACGTTTTCGCGGTCTTGGAAATTCCAACCTTGCGTAAATCCGGATGCTATATCCAGAACGTTTTCACCAGGGCTAAAAACGACTCGGGTACTAATGCCCGGCACTGTTCGGACGACAACGACATCACCGGCATTGTAATCAACATGCTGGATTCTGTTGTCGTACTTCGAGCTTTGCGGAATGTCCACCGCGATAGTGGCCGCGCTGTGCAACGCCAGCGCAATTGCAATAGAAAGCGTAAGGTTGCGGATCATTGTTTGCCTCCAGTCATTTCAGGATCGACGCGATAACTCAGCACTTGGAAACCAAACGGATTAACCAGGCGTTGACTTTCTTTAATGATGGAAGGATTGCGATATTCAAACGCTATTGTTGCCACCCAAGACGTGGTAGCCCCCGGCCCTTCTTCGTCCACTCGCTTTGTCGTTTTTATAAACCGAACAGTGCCGGTGTCTGCGCCAGATGGCACAACGCTGATGACTTTCACGGTTGCACGGATTTTTTCGCCGTAGCGTTTATCGAGCGCCTCTTTTCCTTCGAACAGTTCGGCATACTCTTTGCCGACATTGGGCGACGACAACAGACCTACTTTGTCATAGTCCTGTTGTAGCGTGTGCCAGTCGTAGGTTTCACGAGCAAGGACGTATTGAGCCAGCCAATACTTATCCATTACCTCGTCACCAGTCACTTTCTTGTCTTCCATTGCGGTTACGATGTCAGGCACACCAGTTGCGTTGTCAACGCGGACAACATAGGCTTCTGTTGTCTTCAGGGGCATCATGAAGACGATTGCAAGCCACGATAGAACGGTCATGATTGTGGCCGCAATAGCGACAGTCCAGGCTCGCCGCTCGGATCGCTCCCTCTCTAACGTTTTAGAAGCCTCCCAATTCATGGCTTCATCGTGCAAACTGTTGGGTTTACTTTCTGGCATGACTACTCTCCTGTTGGTTTAGTGGTTGCTTCTGGCGCCGTCATTCCGGGTACCTGTTTGTTAATGGGTACCCGCTGGGTGCCGTCTAACGTGGGCAGTGTTCCTGTTCGCCCAGCGCAACCGGTTAGCGCCGCAGTAAAAAATATGACGATTGCGAGTTTCATAATTGTTATCCGTGATTGGTTGTTGACGGGTACCATTATATATCAATTTGGAAACCAAAGTATAGTAATTTGGTATTTAAAAGACAAAATAAACCGCTCTTCTCCAATAGAAAAGAGCGGTTTATTTTCGAATAGCTCTAGGGCTTACTGTTTGATGCTGCCGCCGCTTGCGCGACCCCAGTTCTTGCCCATGTTTTGGGCGACGTGTTGACGGTACGCTGGGTTCCACATCGTGTTACCGGCTATTAGATGGTTGCCACGGCGAGCCGTCGTCATCATTCCAGACTGCATATCTCGGCGGGTACTCATTGGGTTAATCATATTGCCCACGCTTTTCGTTGCATTAAGGCCGCCTGTAACGGGCATCATCAGGTGGCGAATTCCCATCGCCGCCATTGATATGCCGCCAGCCAAGCCGGATGCCATGCCGCCTACCTGCAACAAGATCCAAAGGAGGACACCAGTAAGAGCGCCGATCTGCATAGCCGCAAACATTGGATTACTGTCGCCACTCCCTGAAAAGTCGGCGGCAGCCACAAAAGTATCGTAGGCTGTCATTGCGAACGTCATGACGATAGCTGTGATAACGACAGTAAGCGTGTAATTCATCACCTGTGCAAACCAACTATCAAAAAATCTAGCTGTAATAGGAAACATCAAACTCATGACAAATATCGGCCCAAGGGCGAACATGACTGCAACCGCGAACTTCGCTACGATAATTACAGCACCGCCTATCATGGAAACCAATATTGTGCCTATCGCTACAGTAACGCCAGCGGCAAACCAGCCCAACGCCGATCCTACGTTAAAACCCGCTTCATCAGCTTTTTGAAAACATTGCTCGACAATTGCAATGCCCTTGCCGAGTGATGTATCAAGCGTTTCATAGACGGAACCCGCTGGCGCTCCACCAGTGGCCATAGCATCTGATAATCCAGTTTCCAATCCTTCGAATGCCACCATTATGCCATTGACATAACCGTCTACTGTCAATGCGAACACGGCAATAATGCTGATTTTTATGCACTGCTTAACGAACGTCCAAAATGACGACTCCACCGCGCCGGTTGCAATCGCATAGCCAGTGAGTGTGATATATAGTGTGACGCCTGTTAAGGCCACTAACTGTAAGGCGGTCATCAAATTCGTAGCGGCCGGTGTAACAAATACATCGGTTGCGTTTTTGACGGTATCGCCAATAAACTGAAAAACCATCGGGTCCATATAGATGTCCTATTTATGCTGCTTGAGGTCGGCGGCCGTCAAGGGCGCTACTTTGATAGCGCCCCCTCTTGAAGCCCATACACTGGATGCGTCGGCGCGGCTTGCGTTTATGCAATTAGGTGTCGCACCAAGCTGACCGGGGTTATTGTGGCACTTTGTTAACATACTATGACGCTCCGTGTTATGCGCCTTGTACCAGTCAACAGTTTGAACTGTCTCCACGGTTTGTATCGCTTGTGCAGTTGAATCTTTCGGAGTATCCGCCGCCGATGAATCAGTTTTTTCTTCCTTGCACCCTGCCATTACTGACAACATAAATGCCGCCACTAACAATATTGCTGTTCTATTCATGATTCACTCCTTATGTTTTCATGGCGGCAGGTGTGCCGCACCTATGGATTATTAAAAGTAATTGGTTGAGCGGAAATGCCCTTTGTAGCCGACCAGGTTCTAGCGTTCATTTCTCGCTTATTCTGTTGCTGCATCTTATCTTCTGCGGATGCTACCATTGCATACATCTGAAGCTTGGTTTGCTCGTTTTGGATATTGGCCTGTTCGGTTGCGATCCTGGCTTGCAGCTCGGCAATGGCTTTCGGGTCTTGGGTGTCATTGACTTTAGCCATAAGCTGGTCAATTTGATCCATACGATCTTGCGCTTTGCTGTACGCATCCAATGCAAAGCCTTTA
Organism: Methylomonas lenta; assembly: GCF_001644015.1. GTDB lineage: Bacteria > Pseudomonadota > Gammaproteobacteria > Methylococcales > Methylomonadaceae > Methylomonas > Methylomonas lenta. The sequence goes on along the minus strand of NZ_LUUI01000049.1, from coordinate 4,243 downwards.
TCTTGCGCACCTTTCACGGCCGCCGCTTCACACGATAAGCGTTCGTCGTCAATCGTTATGTGCTTACAACTATCGAAAACTTGGTTATACATCGTTTTTGCGGTACCCGATAAACCAGCATAGCCGCCTTGCTTCACGCTGTCATAAACTTTTTGCCAGTCTTGCGGTAAGTAGTTCCGTAGCGCCGGGTTGTTCATAATGGTGCCCAGGTCGCGGGAACCGGTGAAGCTTTGGTATGTATTCTTTAGCTGCGTAACCTGATTTTTAGCCTCGGTTAATTGTTTGCCTAGCGTCGAGGCTTGAGCGGCGAGCTGTCCAATTGCGGCCATATCAATGACCGCTTCCTGTGCTTGCCCCGTTGATGCAAATAGAGCCGAAAGTGCCACATAAAGAATAGTTTTTTTCATAAAATCACCTCATTACTTCGATTTAGAGGACGCCACGCGAGCCTTGCGGCGCTCATGGAATACTGGGAGCCACACATTCGGATCATCGCCCACTTCGGCGGTGATCGTATCAAGCAGTTCGACGTTATCGACACTACCAGATAGGATTGCCAGCTCATCATCGAAGCCGGCGAGATCGAGGCGGCCAATCATCGATTGATGGCCTTGTTTAATAATGAACATTCGGCTTTCTTCGCCCATGTTCTTGATAATTTCGAATTCGGCTTCGGATACCTTGAAGCCGTTGACGTATTCATTAAAATCGGCTTTTGGATTCGGCAAATAAATTTCCGTCGCTACCTGTTGCACGAGGGCTGAAGCGATTTTTGAATTCAATAGGCTGCTAGGCATTTGTGTTGCGAACACGCCGAAGCCATTTTGCTTACGGATCGTAAGCTGCTTGTTGCCGGCGAATTCCGAGAAGGCCTCATCATCAACCCATTTCCACGCTTCATCCATCCAGTAAATAAACCGCCGTCCATCAATGACCGACTCCATTCGATGCAGCAAATACATTGAAATTGGTGTGCGAACATCGGCATTATCAAGAAAGTGAGTGCCATCAAATCCGTAATTCGTATGAGTGGTGAAATCGATTACATCGGTCGGACAATCTAACACCCAGGCAAACGGCCCTTGTCGGCCGTTGCCATCGTCATAACACCAACGTGAAAGCCGCTTCACAATACTGTTTTCGCGATCTTCCTTATCGGTACCTTCTGTCATGTTCTGAATAACCGTTGATAAACGGCGAATCCCGACAGGCATATTCATGACGGTGCGAACTGCTTGGCTGATCCGTAGCTCGTCAGACGTTGTAACCCGCTGGCCCTCCCCTGATACCAAGGAGCGAACGAGTTTTTCCAAAAACAAAACGTTTGCTTCGCTCTTTTCCATTTGAAAGGGATTAAAGCCTGTCGGCACCCCGTTTTTGATAGAAAGATATTTGCCACCGATGGCTTTAATACAAAGCTTAGCGCCCTCATCTTTGTCGAAAAAGACTGATGTAAATCCAAGCGGTGCATTGGTTTTGTATTTTTGTACCTGCATTAGCAGTGTATTCATTAAAACCGTTTTACCAACTCCTGATTGCCCAATAATCCGGGTATTACCAAGCACTTTTTTATCGTAAGCGTCCTCGTCGCCTTTTGAGTAATGGCAGTTGACATACAGTGGTTGGCCTGACGGTGTTTTGGCTATCATAATGGCCTGTCCCCACGGATTGCCATCGCGTTTACCGGCGCGGAAATTATGAAAGCTGGACATGCCGGCGAAATTCTTGCTCGTAAGGCCGGCTACGCGTGGCCGATAGCTCCAATTGCACGGCAATTGCGCGTAAAATGCGGCATCCGTTGCGGTCGCCACCAGGGCGGCCAGAAATCCCTGATTCTGAATAATCGTCATTGCAGATGTAGTGTTTCGCCGAACCTTTTCAACGGATTCGCCAAAGATCATGAGTGAATAGTGATATTCGCCCATGACAAACTCACCCTGAATCAATTGATCGATGGCTATGCGCATCTCTTCAATTTGCGTGGCGCTGCCGTCTTCTGCGTTCTGGAGCTGCCCAAGTTGCTTCTCAAGAAACTCCTTACCCTGCCGTTTTGCCATGAAACTGTAAGATTGAGTTACGACGTACTCATAATCCTCATACATCAGTCCATTCAAGATGCCTGCTTCCGTGTGAGAGTTATAATCTTTAAAGTCGATACATTGAGCAAAACGTGTTTTTGTCGGAGAGCGAATTTCAATAGTCTCTGTACCGACGAAAACCCAGGCGGTACCAAGGTATTCGTTAAGCGGGGCTTTTGGCACACGTACTTTTTGCCATTCACCAGACACCAGGAAATTCAAAAATGACAGGGCATGAGAAAACAGTACGCCGTTTTCTTCATAGGTCGTTAATTCTTCAGGTTTACCGCCTTGTTTTTCATCCGGCCCATACCGGCGCAAACTCGATTCGACTTGATACGCGATGTCGTCTAGTTTACGGATTGCGGCACGTTGATCCGCCATGATTTGCGCGTGTGTGCGCCGCCCTGCCCTCACAAACGCTTTATCGATTCTTGATGGATTCGGCCGATACACTACAGTCAAATACAGTTCGTTTGCCATCATTCGATAACCGGCAAATGAATCGTAATATTTTTTGTCGAAGTCGCGGCAGAATTCGTTATCAAACGAAGATTTCAATCGGTCCGATGTTTGTCGGTGGACGCAATGCGACCACAGAGCAACATTACTTGAACCAATTGAACGGTACAGGGTATTCAATTGCTCTTTGCGTAATAGGATTTCATCGGCGTCGGCCGTCTCAAAACTGATGCCGGCCAATTTCCAGATACGCATATAATCGCCATCTTTCGTGACGATGGTATTTGCCGATACGTGGCTACTGTATGGCAAAAACGGCGCTACAGCCCTCTCGTGGTTGGTTTGATGAAAATATTTAGGTTGCGCTGACATATCGCCTCACTTGATGCGTTGTTTGAAGGGGATAGGACTGTAGGCGGATGCCTTCCAGAATTCGCCGTTTCGGTTGCAGTGAAATAACCGGTTCAGCAATGGGCGATTAACACCCCTAAACATGATTCTCAGCCCCAACAATCGAAATTGCTGGTCATCATGTTTGGTGATGAGTTGCATTACCACGATGAGCGGAATAAGCAGCAACGAGACAAGTAGGGATGTCCAAATCGATATTAGTACGACCGTTCCGGTCACGATGGTGAGTGGTACAAGTGGTACGCCCAACACCATAGCCGGCCGGGTACATCCTTTAAACAGTGGGTCGCGCGGATCGTCTTCCATTTGGTTCATTGTTCACTCCTTTACGTTGCTGCTTATTCAGACTAACCCAGCAGATACGCGGCTAACTCGGCGGCACCGCCGACCAGTAAACCGCCGCCCAAAATTTTGCCCACTTCTGCGATGTCCGCGTGTTTGAACAAAAACTTATAGCCCGCCCACATGATGGCGCAGGTCACAACTGCAATAGCGATGCCTTGCAGGACGGCTAACACGTTTTGGACAAACGTGTTCACCTTGTCCAATCCGCCCGCCGCAAATGCAGGCTCAACTGCTAGCAGGGCCAGCAGAGCAATAGCGCTTAATACTGTTACTCTCTTCATTGTCATTTCATACTCCAGGTTTATAAAAAATTGCTTGGTAATGCCCCGGCTTAACGCCGGATTTAGTTACGCTTGACGGTCATTTCTTGGTAATTTCCCTCATAAGTTGAATGGTTGTTGTAGGTTGTCAGTATAAACCAAAATATAGTAATTTGGTATAGTTATTTATAGCTATTTGGTTAGTTTTGGTGTTCGTTTTATGGGCTTGCCGTCCTTATCGTCCATAACGGTTTTGCAGCCGTCTTTGTATCCACTGCACCCCCACCAGTAGCCGTATTGGCCCTTGCGACGGCACATAACTCGCCCGCAATCAGGGCAAGGCGCGGTTTTAACTGCTAGAGGCTTGCCTTTAGCGTCATCAAGGAAGGTTTTGCAATCTGTACTCGTGCAAAACCAACCAAAACCACCCTTCGGCTTGCCCGTTTCCTTGTCTTTTTTTCGGTAGCGCCTTAGTGGCGCTGTCTTGCATGTTGGGCAGGTATGCACAACGGACTCAACGGGCTTGCCGTCTTTGTCATCCATGAAATGCTTGCATTCTTCGCTTGAACAGGCCCATAAGTAGCCGCTGCCTGTTTTGCGTTTAAAGCGGCGCATGGTCCCGGTTTCGCACACCGTACAGGTGTGGGTTTTTCGCTCAATCGGTTTATTGTGCGTATTCCAGTGAAA
>NZ_LUUI01000048.1 GCF_001644015.1 Methylomonas lenta | reverse complement strand
TAAAGTGGACCCCGAAATCCGGACAGTAGTTTAAGCTATGCTCTGACGGAAAATAAGAGGCAGAAAATGAGCGAACGCAAACGAAAGATATTTACAGGGTCCCAAAAAGCCAAGGTTGCCTTGGAAGCGATTAGAGGGACGAAGACGATCAATGAAATCGCCCAAGAGCACGCCGTGCATCCAACGCAGGTCAGTCAATGGAAAAAAGAGTTGATGGATAATGCCGGCAGTCTGTTCGAAGGCAAGCGCGGGCCGAAACCGGTCAATGCTCAGAACGATCCGGACCGGTTGTACGCGAAGATTGGGCAACTCAATATGGAGCTGGATTGGCTTAAAAAAAAGTCTGGACTCAGCCTGTAGAAGAGCGCCAGACTTGGGTTGCAGCCGATGACGCGTTGCCTTTATCCCGGCAGTGCCAGTTGCTCAAAGTCACGCGTTCCGTAGTGTACGAGCAGAAAAAACATCGATTGAAAGCCGTTGACAAGGATGAATGTCTATTGCTGCGTTTGCTCGATGAGGAATATACGCGGCACCCTTTTTATGGCTCTCGGCGGATGACGAAGTATCTGTGTGGCTGTGGACATGCGGTAAATCGCAAGCGGGTTCAGCGTTTGATGCGAACGCTGGGGTTGGCGGGCATGGCGCCCGGCCCCAATACCAGCAAGCCGCATCCACAGCACAAGCTTTATCCGTACCTGTTGAGGGGGGTCGACATCATCCGACCCAATCAGGTTTGGAGTACTGACATCACCTATATTCGGCTGCCGCGCGGCTTTGTCTATCTGGTGGCGATCATCGACTGGTACAGCCGTAAGGTACTGGCATGGCGATTGTCAAATACCATGGACGCCGGGTTTTGTGTGGACTGTCTGGAAGAAGCCATCAAAGCTTACGGAGCGCCCGAGATCTTCAATAGTGACCAGGGATCGCAATTCACCAGCGACGCCTTCACCGGCGTATTGATCGAGCACGGTATTACGATCAGCATGGATGGACGAGGTCGGGCTCTGGACAATATTTTTGTCGAGCGGCTATGGCGAACGGTGAAATACGAAGAGGTGTATTTAAAACAGCACGGTAGCCTGCAGGACTTGTTGATGGGCTTGACTCGTTACTTCATGTTTTACAACGAGGAGCGGCTACATCAATCATTGGATTACAAAACGCCGGACAGAGTGTATCAAACGGCTGCGGGCGGTGGTGCCAAGATTGTGGATAAATTTAACGAGGCGACGGAAACGTCAGCTCTCGTTTAGAAGAATTGGGACAGCGCCATTCAGCTGGAGTGTGAACAGGGCTCTATCTTAAATTCGGTAATAATTTGTCTGGACAATGGGGTCCACTTTAC
>NZ_LUUI01000047.1 GCF_001644015.1 Methylomonas lenta | reverse complement strand
AAGCGTAGGAACGATGCGCGGTGGCAGCCTTAAAGGATATACACATTAAGGCACCGCTAAGCAGCAGTTAGCGTGCAATTTTTCCGAATGCTGCGATTTCCCCTTGCTGGAAAAAATTTATTGACAAAATAAACGACCGGTCGTATATTTTGTAACCACTATGAACAGCAAGCTTTCCAAACGCACAAAATTACTAGACCAAGGTGTTTATCTGCTGATGAACCAGGGCTATCATGCAACCGGTATTAACGAAATTGTTAATGCGGTACAGGTGCCCAAGGGTTCATTTTATAGCTACTTTGGCAGTAAGGAAGAGTTTGCTGCTGAAAGCATCAACCACTATATCGAACCTTTTATACAGCTATTAACGAGGCATTTACAACACTCGCAAGCCGACCCGCTCACTGCATTAAAAAACTACTATGCAGAGCTAATTGTTGCAGTGGAAAAGAACGGTTACAAAGGCGGATGCTTGTTGGGTAACTTGATGGGTGAAATCGGCGATACCAGTGAGTTATGCAACCAAGCGCTAAAGTCTGCGGTTGAACGCTATAAAGCGCTGCAATATAAGGCATTGCTGCAAGCCCAAAAACAAGGCACGGTACGTAATGATAGAAGTGCCGAAATTATGGCTAACTTGTTGGTAAATAACTGGCAAGGCGCGTTGTTACGGATGAAAATTGAACAGTCCGTACAACCTTTGCATGAGTTTTGCGATACCTTATTGAATGATTATTTTGTTGCCTAGTCGATTTTAGATTGGGGACAAAGCAAGTCGACACAACCGCCGCTAGTTTTGGTGTTTTTTTTGCCCAAAATGAAGACGACCGGTCAATTATTATGCATGGGAATTTGATATGAGCGAAGAAAAAACCTTAATGGATTTTGTTAAACAAGCAAAATCGCAAATACACGAAATAGAGGTATTAAATGTTAAACCGCTATTGGATGAAGGCTACCAGGTACTGGATGTACGCGAACCTGCAGAATTTATGTCAGGCACTATTCAGGGCGCATTAAATATTCCGCGTGGAATACTGGAAGGGGCGGCAGACCGTCAATATGCGGGTCGTCGTGAAGAATTAATGGACCGCGACAAAAAATGGCTATTACTCTGCGCCAGTTCCGGGCGCTCTGCCATGGCCGCGGCTGTGATGCAGCAGATGGGCTTTAAAAATATCAAGAATATTAATGGCGGCATCGCCGCCTGGAAAGCGGCTGAATTAGCCGTAAAAATTCCGCCACAAACTTAAGCATTAATCATTTAAAAAACCGTTTAACGAACAAACTTTCAAGCGATATGACCATGGGCCAATATCGTTTTTTTTAACAACCAATCGAAGACGACTGGTCATATAGAAGTATAGGAGGCCATATGCCTAAATATATTATTGAACGAGAAATCCCGAATGCAGGCCAATTAACCGCAGTAGAGCTGCAACAAATTTCACAAAAGTCCTGCTGCATTCTGAACGACATGGGGCCACAAATTCAGTGGGTGGAAAGTTATGTGACAGACGACAAAATCTATTGCATTTACATCGCGCCCGATAAGCAAAGCATTAAAACACATGCAGAACGTGGTGAGTTTCCGGCCAATTCGATTGCTGAAGTAAAAACCATGATTAATCCAACAACAGCTGAACATAGCAGAGGTTAAGCACCATGAAAATACAATGGGATCAACAAACATGCACGCACTCCGGCAACTGTGTCAAATCACTGCCAGAGGTTTTTAAAGTGGTCGACGGACAATTTGTGATCGAACCGGACAAAGCGACTGAGGCTGAAGTCGTTAACGTTATCAATCAATGTCCTTCCGGTGCGCTGAAACGCGTCGACTGACTAAAAAATGGGTCTTCTTGTCCACGGTGCTAGATATTCATTATTGATGCGCCTGACAAGTTGACCCTTCACTGCATAATCAATTGAAGGAGTCATTATGACTAGCTCGACAAAACGCATTATCGTCGTTGGCGGCGGGATAGGCGGCACGATGACCGCTAATAATTTAGTCGCTAAATTTTATCCGGAAATCCTAAAAGGCGAGATTGAGATCATGATGCTCTCAAACTCCCCTAACCATATTTACAAGCCGGCCAATATGTATGTGGCTTTCAATGCTTTTCATCCGCATGAACTGGTGCGCAAACAACGCTCGTTATTACGCCCGGAAATTATTTTCCATGTCGATGGCGTAGAAAGCTTTGAATTCGAACAAAATCGTGTCCTCTGTGAAAGCGGCAAGCGCTACGATTACGAGTATCTGGTTATTTCCACAGGCTGTATTCCAGCACCGGAACGCATTGAAGGCCTAAAAGAGGCGGGAGATCATTTTTACCAAACTAAAGCAGCGCAACAACTCGCACAAAAATTACGCACCATCCAGGAGGGCCGTATATTTATTACGGTTAATTTCCCTAAAACCCCCAATGTGCCTCATCAATGCGGCATTGCCCCTATCGAAACCACGTTAATGCTGGATGAATATTTGCGTAAACGCGGCGTACGGGACCGGGTAGAGATTATTTACAGCTATCCCACCGTCTCTCAATTATTGCGCAATTGTTTGTTTTTACAAAAACCAACCTGTGATGTGTTGCCTACTATTTTTGATAGTAAAAATATTAAATATCAACGCGGCTTTACCTTAGATAGGGTAGATCCCGAAGCCAAAATTGCTTATTCGGAAGAAGGTAAGTCTCAAGAATTCGATATTTTAATGGCTACGCCGCCTATTCGCGCGGTAGATGCCGTGATTAATTCAGGCAAGTCGCAAGCGCAAAATAATGAAGGCTGGTTACCGACCGACTTTGAAACCTTGAAAATGTACGGTACCGATAATGTCTATGTGATGGGCGATACCGTCGATTTGCCGGTGAGTAAAGCCGGCGGCACGTGTCATAACCAGTCACCGGTCATCGTGGAGAATATCGCTTCGGAAATTCGTCGTGGTTACACCTCTGCTATCTATGATGGCAAAGTACAGGCCATCGCTCAGATGGGATTGGAAGCCGGCATGCCGCTATGGTACGACTACAAACATGATGTACAGGTCGCCCCACCCACCAAACTCGGCGGCTTAATGCGCAAAACGTTTAATCGCGGCATTTATTGGGCTGTTGCGCGTGGAATCGTTTGATTACAGAGGAATTACTTATGTCTGAAGAAATGCAGTTAAATGGAAATCTAGAAAAACTTATGTCGGCTCCGGTGCTTAATGACCAGGCAACCATCGATGGCATCAAGAATCTAATCGATAAAGCCGCGCCTTTAGTACAAGCCGGACGCTTTAATAACATCATCGATTTATTGTCCATCATATCGGACAATATCGAATTTCTTGATGAAGCGGCGCTGGAAAAAACTACTAAAGTCGGCGAAGAAATTTTAGCCTTGGGTTGGACAGCCGGTAATGCCGTGCGTATGGCGAATGCGCAAACCGAAGCATTAGAAAAGCCACCCGGTTTGTTTCAATTAATCAGCTCGCTAAACGACCCGGATGTTCGTCGTTCATTACATTTTTTTATCGGCACCATGCGTATTATTGGCAGGCAGATGAAAAATGATTAATCCCTGTGCACGACAAAAAATATCAACAAAACATAAGGGATTGATTGGCAATATCTAAATTTCTTGCTCAGGTAGGATGGTCAAGCGTTAGCGAAACCCATCCTACTGTCTAAATCGCAACCTATTTAACCAATTCAACGCCTTGCTTAAGGGATGCCGCAGGCATAAAAATCCCGTCATAATGATGGTTTTACGAAACAACTCAGACCAACAGAGATGAAAGAAGCCATGAGCCCGTTAGTCACGTTTGCAGAAGAGCTTGGTGGGCGAGGCGCCAATCGTCGTTATCGCTTATCCGCACCTTGGTGATCAATTCGGCTAACGGACCGGAGTGCAGTGGTCGCCGAACGCAGTATTTACATAGGCCGGTTGAGTTTGCAGACAAAACGGGGCTGATCATTCGACTGGTCTATTACCCGCCTTATCACAGCAAATACAACGCGATCGAGCGTTTTTGGGCAGGGTTAGAGAAATCCTGGAATGGCTACTTGTTAGATTCTGAAGAAACGGTTTTGAAGCGCGCGAGCAATTTTATCTGGAAAGGGGTGCAGGCGACAGTAACGATGATGGCGGGCGCGAACGCCTTCTAAAACGTCGTCATTCGCAGCATGGGCCAGCGTCAGAAAGTCACTGCCTGGATCGTAGCGAATTCGCAAGCGGCGAAGTCGAATCGATTAGATGATTATTTGGTGAGCGTGGATGATATTGAACGGCTAACAGGGCAGAAAATACCGCTGGTTGATCGTGCGAAGCATGACAAACCGGCCCCGTTCATGGGCTCTTCCGCAAGGGTGTGATAAAGGCCAGGCTCGATCCGTGAGGCGAGCGCAGCCAGCACTTGATGACCAAGTGCAATTGCTCAACAGATGTCTAGCATCTATTGAGCAATTATCAAACGACCTATAAAGGAATTACATTTTCCGCTTGTGGACCTTTGGCACCGCTGGTCACTTCCATCGTGACGCGTTGACCTTCTTGCAAGGTTTTACGACCACTGCCTTGAATGACGCTGAAATGTACAAATACATCTTTTCCGCCGTCTTGCTCGATGAAGCCGAAGCCTTTGTCATCGTTGAACCATTTTACTTTGCCTTCTACTTGCGCTGCCATAAATCTCTCTTAAATTAAAAACCAATATAGGTATATTGTTTACACCTAGGGTAATTATCCCTTAATTTTGCAACAGATGTGTAATTGATATGCAAAAGTCGGTGATTTAGATCAATCTTAGCCAAGCCAAGACCTCATTTAAAGCGCTAACATCCCTCGGCCTGCAGGCTACAAGGCCCGAATAGCGGGCCTTGTAGCGTAGATCAGTTGGGCGTAGAAATGTTTTGATTGATCTGGCGACAATTTTATCGTCAGATCCTTTTTTTATGATTTGATCGCAAATAATGCCCCTTTCGATGCCCTGCTTTGACGCTACTCAGCTCGAACGGTTTCGCAGCTAGCTATTATCCGGGTAGTTATATTTTGCGAAATCCTTATTTCTGCTTTAATGGATGCCAAGTAGCAATCATTTTTTTGCATTCAGTTTTCCATGCACAAGGCTTGGTTTCGTTACAATGAATATCAGGCTCAACATTGAAGCAAGGTTCGTTATCGGTGGCTTGTTGGATAACATGAATCAGGTCTTCTATCACTGTCGGCTGATCTGCATTTTTAAAGCATAATGAGCTGGCCAAGCAAGTGCAGATCAAAGCGGCTTATCAAACCTACCTCGACCAAGCCGAAACCCTTGTGCAGCGAGCAAGCGCGGCCATGGCGTACAGACACTGCTGCTGGCGGATCTCGATGAGTATCTGACCCATGCGAACCGACAGATCGACCAAATTCGTCGCCGGGTCTTGCAAGGTGAAACGATTCCGCATGCGGAGAAAGTTTTCTCGCTTTTTCAACCCCATACCGAGTGGATCAGCAAAGGTAAAGCTTCCGCTCCTGCTTACGCCGGCTTTGCCTACATCCCTGTAGGCAAAGCCGGCGTGCCGGTCGAATTGGGCTTGCGGGTCTGTATCGTCGAAAACCAGTACCGCTTCATTCTGCACCATCAGGTTATGGAAAAAACCACGGACGCTCAAATTGCCGTGGCCTTGGTCGAACAAGCCCAAGCCCGCTTTGCGGCTGTAAAAGCCATGAGCTTTGATAAAGGCTTCCACAGCCCCGCCAATCAGACCGAGCTCAAACAGCACCTGGAAAACGTGATATTGCCGAAAAAAGGCCGGCTCTCCGAAGCCGACAAATCGCGTGAATCCGACCCGGAATTTATCCGCCTGCGCCGTCAGCACTCATCCGTCGAATCGGCTATTAATGCCCTGGGCGTTCATGGCCTGGATAAATGTCCCGATCATGGCATTGACGGTTTCAAGCGTTATGTCGCCCTCGCGGTCGTGGCACGCAACATTCAGCGCTTGGGTTCCATTCTGCGCGAGCATGAACAGCAAGCAGCGGATCGACGACGAGGGCCGTATAAAAAAGCGGCCTGAATACACGATTGCTGATGTAAAAAACCAGAAACGCGGGAAAGGTATGTTCAAAATCCGTCCAGAATGGCTGATTTGCATCATTGAGTTCGACCGGATGAGGAAATAGGCTGGCCAGTGCCGAAAAACTGCCGTGATTATGCTCAGTGACCCAGCACAATTCTGAAAAAATCGAGTTTTCTTTCAGACACTAAATAGTATGATTTCCAATAAAGCAATGCGCCCTGACAAAATGTTGAGATCTATTTCATCAGGATAAGAAAAACCCGCAGTTAGGATTAGTAGTTGCGGGTTCGGTTGGATGGCTATCTCAGGCGATGTTTTGCGGTAATTTAGGCTGCCAATTTTTTGCGGCGTTGCACACCAATAAAGCCGGCTAATGTGCTACCAAACAACCAAATAGCGCCTGGTACTGGCACTTGAGATACTGTCAGGCTATAGCCATCCGTAGTTGCTCCCCAGTGACCATTTCTATAGCCACCTAGTACGATGGTATATATTTCACCTGCAGTTGCATCGAAGCTAATGGTGTTTAGATTGCTGGGCGTTGCGCCGCCAACGCTGTAGGCAACAATGTCAGAAGCGGCAAAAGTTGTGCCACCGCCTGGCAGCGATGCGGGTGTTACGCCGAAGGCGTTGCTGTTAGCATTCCATCCACCGTGGTGAGCATAAGAAGTATTGTTGCTCATGCCTTTAAAAATGGTTAAGCCAAAATTGGTGCCACTTTGTAAAATGCCTTCTGCATTTAAGGTTACTGTGCCTGATGTGTCTGATTTGAACAAACCAAACTCAAGGTCATGGCGCCATCCGATTGCACCGGCTTGCCCTTGATCGCTCCAGGCACCTTTAGCCGTATCTATATCAGCATAGACACCATAGCGATTGAAGGCGTCAAATGTAGAAATTTCACCAGTACCGCCTGTGCCACCGGTAATTTCGATTGCCCAGTTCAGATGAGGTGCTGTGTAGCCGAAAGGTGTGCTGTTTGTGCCAGTAGTGCCAGCCCATTTTGCATCTGTAGCGTTAGAATTGCCTGAGTCTGCTGTATAGCCATAAATCCAACCGTCGGTATTGCCGGATAAAGCCCAAGTGCCGCCGGTGGTTGGGTCTGTGGTGTTGCTACTGATGTCAAGGCCTGCTGAGCTACTCAGGTTGTACATTGTGGTGACGGTGGCGGACGCTGTAGAAACCGAGCCTGTTGCTAGTGTTGCGCCAGCTATTGTATAAGCAATGGCCTTGGCCAATTTTGTTTGATTCATCATTGTGAATACACCTCGTCAATTAATAATTACAATTTCAGTTTGAGTGCTGATTTGTGTGTTTGTGATCGATAACCAAAATTGGCAGCAAGGACGATCTTGAATTAAGATTCTTGCTTTCCGACCTTGTCTTACGACAAGTGTGGCTTTATCTGTTTGGTTTGTTATGTCAAGCTGTTTGCATATTTTATTTAGCAAAAATGATGCCATATTATGGGGGTGTGGTCTTGATTATTGCGACTTTGTCAATGTGGTCTTATGCTTCAATGGTTATGGGGTGTTGAAGTTAGAATGGTTTTTGATTGAGTGATACTTATCCAGCATATGATTATTACAGAATGGCAGAGGATTCTGATTAGAGAGGTTTAAGTAACCGTTAGCGTGTGAAATCGCTATATTTAGTTGTGTTAGATAACATAGTTTAAATATCAGCTTAGAATGCTTCGCTTGTGTTTATCAGCGTGCCACCTTGATGACCAAAATGATCCATCCATAGGTAAGGTAGTTCTAACGATTCCAACCAGCTTGGCCCATCTTCAGCTTTCAGCATGGCAATGGTGGCGGCACTGCCAGCTATCACGCAAAAATCACTGATCACTGTAACTGCGGCCAAATGACTTACCGGCCAGCCGGTTTTTGGGTTAAACACATGGCTGTATCGGATACCATTAACCATCATGAAGCGTTGGTAATCGCCACTGCTGGCAACCGCGCCGTGGTTTAATGTCAATGTCGTGAGCACATTGTCGTTGTTACGTGGGTGCTGTATGCCCACACGCCATGGACGATCATCTGCGCGGGGGCCAATCAATTTAACGTCCCCTCCAAGATTGACTACACCAGATTCTAAGCCGTGCGTTTGACATAAAGCGGTAGCGCGGTCTGCGGCGTATTCTTTAACAATGCCGCCAAAATCCAGCTCCATACCAGGAATTAAAAACTCCAATTGCGGGGCTTGCCAGCGTAAGTTGTGCCAGCCGGATCGGGATAACAAATGGTTGATCTGGTTCTGGTCAGGTAACTTGTTTCGTTCAAAATGCCAGGCTTGGCGCAGAATGCCGGAAGTGATATCAAACAGGCCATCGCTTTGTTGATAACAGGTTTCTGCATAATCCAGTAAGCTAGCAGTTTCTTCGTCGATTGTTATGCTGCCGCCAGTAGCGGCGACCTTGTTTATTACAGACAGTAAGCTGTCGGCACGGTAACGAGAATATTTGGCTTCAAGTCGGCTGATATCAATAATCGCCAAATCGGCAATTTTTTTGGCTACGGTTCTTGTTTTGGCGAATAGCTGAATTTCGCATGGGCAGCCCATGGCCTTAAAAGCAAAGCGAAAACATTGAAATTTGTTTTTTTTCAAAGGGGAGTGAGTAAGGCGTTTAAAAAGCTAAAATATTTTACTTCATAGTAAAGCGGGTGGAGTATGTCTTATGCTGTGCAAGCCAAATTAAAAGGTATAACTCCATGTGGCCGTTAGTGCACCGTCTCTATCCAGTTGTGAGCCATTAAAGTCAGAAGCTACAGGTTGCAGCCATTCTACGCTAAGGTTGTGACCAGCGAATTGTCCTTCGGGTACAGATAAGTTTAATCCCATGCCAACATCCCAGTATTGGCCGCCGTAGTTGTTTGTAAAGTCCACTGGTGAAACGTTTTCGTGATTTTGAGTCGTTGCGCCTTGTATTTTATCCTGCCAGGTATAAACACCGCGAACGGTTGCCGATAACCAATTAAAAATGTTGTAACTTCCCCATCCTGTTGCCTGGAAAATATCGCCATAGGCATAGCCATATTTGTTTTTCCCCAACCGTTTAACTCCATTGAGTTGTCCGCCCCATCCCCAATCGTCCATATGGCCGGTATAAGTCAAGCTCGGTTTAAAATCCCAGGTGCCACTGCCCAATTGCATACCATAATCTTGTAAGACAGCACTGTTAGGTACTGTCTGAGTACCTGCCGTTGATTCCAGAACGGGTGGCGTAAGCTGTGCATCAATAGCGCCAGTGGGTGCGCTCATACCAATGCCGGTATGCAGATGATGTTTACCGTCATCTACGATCTTAACTAATGCAGTGACTACGGTATCGCCTATATCGTTGCTATTATGCGTGGTGCCGGCGTGGTGGCCGTAGTCCGCTTCTTCGGTTCCTTCAAACGCTCTTAGTGGCTGGCTCATGCCCATGTCCATGCTCATCAATTGCGGCATCAGCATGATATTCAGCCAGTCGGTAGGTGCGTACATTAAATCCAGCATGTGCATTTGCATATGCATATTGGTAGGTTTATATAAGCAGCCATTGGCATTACCGGCGCAGGCAGTGCTCACTAGCAATGCATCACTGATTGGGTCACTGCCGTTACGCATAGAGCCACTTTGTGCGCTGTATTGATAGCGATAACCGATCATGATGTCGTCAGCTTGATTCATCATGTGGCCGAACATAACGCCTGCAGGAACGGGTGCGCCATGATGGTGATGATGCATATTATGTTCGCTGTGTTCGCCGATACTAAGTGGCCTGGCCCCTAGATCAATACTAAGATTGGCATGGGCAATATAGTAATTAAAGTCTGCATAATCCCCTACGCCGCCGCCGCCGAGCTTTAACGAACCAGAATGTGTTACATATTCCATGCCTGCTTCCACTGAAATACCGCGAGCAAATTGTTTGCTGACTGTAACTCCACCGCTTAAGTCACCGAATGCCGACAGCCTAAAATCGCTGGAGTAATTGCCATCAGCTCTTGGTGACAAGAAATAAGGGGCAAAGAAATCCGCCTGTGATTGCGAGTAATAGCGAAGGCCGGGGGTGACGGTCCAGCCGCCAGGGAGGGATTGATACCATTTGAGTTCTAAGGTGTGCGAGTTGATGCCCCAGTCATCAATAAAAAAACGATAATCAAAATGTACCGAGGCATCGAGTTGTGGGATGTACTGGTTCAAGCGATTAGATAAAGACCAAATATTACGTTCATCAGGACGTTTGTCACGAAACAGTTCCAGACCGACCATTTCCAGTTGGGTGATACTGTCCCAGTTAACCCCCTCTGGATTGGAATACATTTGATAATATTCTTCAGGTGTTACTTCGCCGCGCACGTAGACATACTTATAGGGGTTGCTTAAATAACCCGTTTGTCGTGAGTAATTGGCGGTAAAGTTATACAGGGTATTTTTAGATAGAATTTGACTGATGCCAGCATTGAAATTATGGAATAAACTCTCATCGTTCAGATCGGGATAATCGGCGGGACCGTAGCTTGCTAAGTGGTCCGCGTGCCCAGCATGGGAGCCGCTGCTGCGGGTTATAGTATTGCTGTTTATGCCATAGCCAGCGGATACGGTAGTTAGCTTATCGTTGAATTCATGGCTAACGTTAGCTGAACCAAAGTTGGATAAAAAGTCAGGTTCATCAGACAGGCCACCCGTGATGGATAAGGTGGTCGCGTCGAAGTAATAGCGGGCCGTAAATTGTGGCATCGAGCGTGTTTCTTGCGGTTGCATTTGAAAGCGCTCTACTGCAGGCGTTCCAGTGGGTACTAGTTTGTTTAATACTTGGGTATACAGGGCAATCGACGCTTGGGCGCTGAGGTTATTAGCTACAGTTTCTTGTTCAGTTTTGCCATCAACAAAATTCTGATTTGTTTGCGTGGCTGCAGTTTTGTAATCTGCGGTGACTTGAGCCAAATCCTGATTGTAAGTCGTGATCAAATTAGCCATTGCCACTGGGTCGGCGGCAAGGTTGACTAATTCGGCATTAAAATAGTTATTTAAATCGACCAGTTGCTGTTTATACAGAGCGTTCAAATCTGCGATATTGGCGACAGGCGCTACAACGATATTATCCAATTCCATGGAAAAAGCTTTGCCATCAGTAGGGGTTTGTTGATAGCCGTTGTAATGAATCCAGAAAGCGCCAATACTGCCCCAGGCAGGGTTGTCATTAAATAAAACCGTGCCGCTAAAGCCGTTGGGTATGTTTTTGCGGACGACAGCTGGCCCGCTATTGGGGGCTGTATCCAAATTTGGGTTAAGCGCAGAGCTATAGCCTAGAATTTCCCAAAAATCATTCGGGCCGGTACCCGGATTGTCTGCGCTGATTGGCGCATTAAAGTCTAATGAAACGAGACTAAATATTTTACTTTCTTGGTTTCTAACATAGACGCCCGCTGAGTCAGAGTGGTAACCCAGCTTTCTATCTCTAAGCCCATTTGAAATCCGATGCAAGTGGGCGGTGTTGTTGGAAGTATCTTGAACAATGCCCACAACCATGTCATTTTCATAATAACAGCCGAGATTTGCAGAGCCTGTACAGTTGCCGCCTGCTACCGGTGCAATGTTGGCGGCACCGGAATAAGAGCTTTGGTTCATCAGGCTGGCAGGAAAGCTAATGGTAGCAGGAGCGGCTATGGTTTGAGGTACGTTTGCCAAGTTGGTTACGATAGACGCTCTGTTGGCTTCATAGCTAGCTATTAAATCGGGTATGAGTACGCCCATGGGGGAGGCGGTTAGAAAGAAATTATCCTCATTGGTGGCTAAGTCGATGACATATGTTTGTGCCAGGACTGCTTGGGTGGTTTTATTGATTTGTTCAAGACTGCTGATGTTGGAGTCTCGTTGTGCGGAAATTAGTGCATCGGCAGTATCTATGCCATCCTTATATTCGGTAAATAAATTAAGATTGAATTGCGTTAAATCGGTTGCTGTTACTCCGCCTGATGCGGCAGACACAAGGTCAGCTGGACGGGCTTCATTTACGGTGCCGCCGTCATCCTTTAAGCCATATTTTGGCAGATTGGTAACCGTTGTCGGCAGGCTAAATGCTGGCGTTGCGCCGCTGTAGGTGTCTCGATCCAGGCTGAAGGCAAACTCTAGGCGATCGGACAAAGGGATGACAGCGTCGGCATGATAAATGTCAACCTGCATGCGGTTGTCACTTTCCTGGTAATGGCCGTAGCTAGCATTGGTTTTAATGCTATTAGAGGGTATTGCGGCCTGTGCATTTAAGCCAGGTAAGCTGAGTGCAGCGCCTGTTAAAGCAGCGAGTGCTTTGTTGTTAATTGCAGCCACAGCCGCCGCCTGCGCCAGAATGGCCGCCGTGTGACGCTTCTTTACTCGTAAAAATATGATCCCTAAACGCATTTTGGTTAGGCGTTGGGTTTATTCCCATTTCTTCTTTGGCTAGATTGCCGCGCTCCCAAGCGGAAACGGTTTCACAGCCCTGATTGATCAGGAGGCTGCCCAGGCAAATGAAAATCCTATAAACAAATAATGATCTACGCATGGGGATTAAAATTTGGGGTTATTCCGTTAGTAAGTGAGATACTTGCTCTTGAATTTTACTTTCATCTTCGTCTCGAAAGCCTAAGTGAACTAAGCGAATTTTGCCGGTTTTATCCACTAAATAAGATGAAGGCATGGCTTTGACGGCAAACTTTTGCGGGCAATCTCCGTTAGGGTCGTAGGCCATAGTGTAATCAACTGGGTTTTCTTTTAGGAAGTTTTTAGCGTCTTCGCTATTCTCGTCTACGTTGATAGCCAGGATTTCAAAGCCCTCTTTTACGCGCTGATTACGCAGGTTGTTTAAAAAAGGCATGGATTTTTTACAGGGCGGACACCAAGTTGCCCAAAAATCAATTAGCAAAACCTTGCCTTTATAAGCATCAAAATTTACAGTTGTGTCTTTGTTATCAACTGCTGCGCATGGTGGAGGCGTTTGGCCGGCTTCTGCTGCATTTGCGGACGGGTTTGCTGCTAATAGCAACAGGCAGATGAAAAAATATTTGCACATAATCTTTTACAGTTAAAAAATGTATAGATTATTTAAGCATAATTTATGCCTGCATGTGGGGTTTAAGGTCTTTGGGGGTTATGATGTCAACAAGTGAATCAAGGCAATCGTTATTCCTTGATTAAGCCAAGCCTTGGGCCAATATTGCCGTTTTTCAAGTTAGTAGGTTAAGCTTGCCTGGGCGGCATAAGAGCTCAGCTACGCTGTAGGGCTAAAGTTGCGTGTCTCATTATATTTTCAGATCATAAAGGCTTTTCGGTTGCAACGTCATTCAGGATCTCGGTAAATCCCGTTCTGATGTAGATATTTTGCTCACTTTATCTTTAGTATTTAAATTTTTTAAAGTGAGTAAATCTTTGCATGATTATACGATTCTATACCTAAGCGATTCGGGGGTGGAGGGGATAAGTGAGGCATATAACCTAATCAGTGCGTTAAATAACATAGTTTAGTTTTGGCTGTGCGAAAAATTGATCTTTTATGGTTGTATGTAGGTAGAAGTAGAAATTAGTTGAATTCAGTTAACAGCGTATTTTGCAGGATTTTGGTTGTTAGCTTGATGAATGCGCATGTTTTTAGATTTTATGCTTAAGAAATTGGCCGTGTGATTGGTTATGGTCCAAAAATTGCTCTTCTTAATGGTGCATGTGTTTTGATTGTTGCTTGCAAGCACTATTGATGAATCGTTCGTGGTGAATAGAGCAATTGTATGATTAAATCTAAACTGTTTTGAGGCTTGTCTGGGGGGGGCAAGGTTCTTTTCTTAAACTTTAGTAAGGAATAATAAATGAATATTAAATTAATCAATGGCTTGTTGTTCGGTGCTTTGGCGGGTATGAGTCAGGTAAGTTCGGCGGCGCTTACGGGAGCTGATGAGGTTACGGTAAATTTTCCTGGTAGCATAATGAATCAATCGTCTTATGGTTATGGCGCTAATCAGGTTCCTGCTGCGGGAGGTCTTTGTCCCGAAACAGGCGGTGCGGCCTGTTATGTTGAAGATGGTGTTCTGATTGGCTCGCCCACTGATGGTAATGGTACTAATCATCTTCACAGGACAGGTAGTATTACGGGTGGCGGCTTGTCTGATAAGGCTTTAGCCTATCATGGCGATTCCTCAGGCATTTATATTAGAGCGCTTGATGGCTCAGCTTTTGATCTTAAGTCCATGATTTTTCAAGCGCCAATTGGTGGAACTAACTATATTTATGGTCCTGCCATGGATATGAATAATCCGCTTTCTGATCAACCTGCTGACATTGGTCTATTAGGGCCGAATGAAGGATGGGAAATCTTTGGTTTCAGTAGTGCAGTAAATCCCAATATCCAGAGCACTGATGGATATGGCACTGCTGTTGCGCACTCATTTATTGCTAATGGATTTGAGGGCTTAGTAGGTACTAATTCGTCCTCTGACTTTGTTTTAGATGCTGCATTTAATAATGTCAGTGCGGTCTGGATTCATTATAAAGGCTATCCAATTACACCTACTGATGGCATTTTCTTTGATATGGAGCTGGATAACGTTGTATTAGGCGCACCCGTTGCTGCCGTGCCTGTTCCTGCAGCTGTATGGCTGTTCGGTACTGGTTTGCTGGGCTTGGTTTCTTTTGGAAGAAAAAAATCTGCGCTTAGTGCTTGATTGTAAGTTTATAGGCAATAAAGAGGGTGGGGCAGCAATGCTTCACCCTTTTTTATTGAGTACGGTTTTTTGTAAAGATGCAATTATCTATTTGGCCTCGACTGGTGATGTTGTTGAAACCTGTTTAAGGCAAAATTGGGGTCTACGCATCATTCATTTGGTGAAAAATATAAATTCGTTTAGATAGGCTAAATGCCTGTAATTACCTCTTTCAGGGTAAATCCAACAACTCATCAAATTGAGCAACGGGTTTCTTTGCTTGTCTCATTCATCTATTTAGTGATGATACTGCCTATTTTTAAAAATTTGCGTGATTTCCCTTGTTTTGTGGCATTTCGCTTATTTTTGGCTGGGGTATTCTGACCTTTTATTGGTAGATAAGCTCACTAATAGAATATGTCGGCAATTGCCAAGATTATTTAGGTGTCGAGTGTGTCAACCTATGAGGTTATTCAGGTAATAGATGTCGTAGGTTAGGCGACAAATGCCTAGCTAATAGTTCTATGGCCTGAATATTGCTTTCTATCTTATCTGTAACACTGTATTTAGAGGATTAATGAGATTTTCGCGAGCGGGGTGTAAGCATCGCTTTTATTAATCCTACAAATGATATACATGGCAAATTAAATGCGGTTTGATCGTGATTTTTAATAAATTTTATAGGTAATCAAGTATGCGAATTACATATCTCATTGGATTGATGTCCGCGCTGATTCTTCAGACAGCCCACGCACATGGCCCCGTTCCTGGGCCGTTAATCAATGTGCCAATTCCTGAAGTACCGGGTCTATTGGGTGGCAGTGATCCAATTGTAATCAATAAAGAAAAAGCTATAGCTTTAGGTAAGGCGTTATTTTGGGATACAAATGTCGGCAGTGATGGCATGGCGTGCGGCTCATGCCACTTTCATGCCGGAGCAGACACCCGGGTAAAAAATCAAATGAACCCTGGCTTATTAGGTAGTGATAAGGTAACGGGTGAATCATTTAGTGTTTTAGGTTCGGGGAAGGGTGGACCCAATCACACTTTAACCCAAGCAGACTTTCCATTGCACAAACGCGCAAATCCTTTTGACGAAAATTCCGCAATTATTTCTAACACTGATGACGCCGTTGCATCTTCGGGCACTTTTAGTGGTAAATATAAAAACACGTCACGCTTAAGTGGTGGCCTGGATACTTGCGAACAGCGTGGATTTGATCCAATTTTCAATGTGGGTGACATTCATACTCGGCGGGTAGAACCGCGTAATGCGCCAACGGTTATTAATTCCATTTTTAACCATCGAGCGTTTTGGGATGGACGTGCCAATAATATTTTTAATGGCAGTAGTCCATGGGGCGATCGTGATCCAGACGCAGGTGTGTGGGTAAAGGTTAATCCGCGTGCGGTAGTGAAGGAGCGCTTGCACTTGGAGAACTCAGCACTAGCGTCCCTAGGAACGACTGTACCCTTGAGTGAGTTCGAAATGTCATGCCAAGAACGTACGATGATCGAAGTGGGTCGTAAGCTCTTATTGCGCCAACCGTTACAAACTCAGAAGGTACATTATCAGGATAGCGTGTTTTCGCCTTTGGGCTTGGTTAGCAGCACGAAAAGTAATCAATTGCCAGGTTTAAAAACTACATATAAAACTCTGATTACCCAGGCGTTCAATCCGAAATATTGGTCTTACGCGGGTAGTTCAAAAGGCTTTCCCAAGCCAGCCAATGGACAGACGCCTTATAATCAAATGGAAGTTAATTTTCCGATGTTTATGGGCTTAGCGCTGCAACTTTATCAAGGCACTTTAATCTCTGATCAGGCGCCAATTGATTTGGTACCACGGGTGTTGGGTAATTCTAATGCGAGCAATTACTTAAGACCCAATTGGGTGGCTTTGTATCCTAATGAGCCCGAAAAAGTTCAGCAGTTGACTAACGGTTTTGATCTGTTCATGGCAAACCACTGTTCTACCTGCCATGGCGGTCCCGCAACCACCAACGCTGCATTGGCCTCTTACAAAAAAATGGTTACTCCTACGCCCGGGGCATTTTATGGGCCTGCGGCCGCACCAATTTATTATGGTGTCAATGCTTTGGGTCCGAATCATGGCGCTTCAGTGCCAGGTATTACCTCTAATGGCAATGTGGTTACGCGTGATGTTACGTTCAGCGCCCACCCTGGACACTTCATGGATACTGGTTTTGCCAATACTGGCGTGGGTAACCCGGATTCTGCTGACCCTGGTTTAGACGGCGTTGACGCTTTTGGTAATCCGTTATCTTTTAGTTATCAATATCAACAATATCTGGCAGGTTATACCGATAAGGTTCTGGATCAAGTAGTAAAAGAGGTGCGCGCATGTGACTTCGTTTTACCTTTGGTAGATCCTTACTATGCTTACGGCAGTTTCCCTGATGACGATTTGTTTAACGGGCTGGACGCGTTGGAAGATGATGGTGCACGTGATGGGGTTGATAAAACCCAAAACTGTATTGTTTCTGATATTTATGGTGTAGAGAATGTGCCCAAAATTCCTACGGTGGAAGCTGCAAGAGCTGCATTGAATTCGCCGAAAATGGCGGTAGCCACTAAAGCGGCGTTCAAAATTCCTACGTTACGGAATGTGGAATTGACCGGTCCTTACATGCATAACGGTAGCATGGCAACCCTGGAGCAGGTTGTGGAGTTTTACTCTCGTAAAGGTAATTTCATCAATGATCAGCAGCATGAGTTTATGCGGAGCATTACTTTAGCAGGCACTGGCCAACCTGCAGGGTCTAGCGCTATTAGCCAGAAAAGTCGCGCTGATGTAGTGGCTTTCCTGAAAACATTCACCGACGACCGGGTTCGTTACGAGCGTGCGCCGTTTGACCATCCTGAAATCAAAGTGCCAAACGGTCATCTGGGTGATGAGCAGGGCGTTTCTGTCGGTAATGTTATCGATGAAAATCTAGCTAAAGATGACTTTTTATTGGTGCCTGCTGTGGGTGCTGGCGGTATCCTGGAGCCACTAAAACCATTCGAAGCCTTGCTAGAGCCATAAACACATCAGAATTAAAAAATGACTGAAAGCAGTGTGGCATTAACCACCTGCTTTCAGTAAAAACTTAGGAGATTTTATGATTTATTCAGTTAAGAAACTTGCTATCGCGGTTAGTGTTTTTGGCAGTATGTCCTTATTCGCTCACAACGCAGTTGCTAGCGTTGCGTTCGATAGTTATGCCACGATTAATTTTTCGGTTGCCAGTATTAGTGCAGATGGTGGAGCTTACTCTGGCGGGTTGAGCATGTCGGGTTCTTTTTTACGTTCGGGCGATTACTTTCCGGATATCTGGACTGATACCACTGGTGATGCCAATGTTACGGATAATAATCCTGAGATACCTGCTATTTCAGGTCCGGTTGTAGTAGGTACCAATTTTAGTCATTCATTTGCCTTAGACGGCAGTGCTTCGAATGGCATGATCGATTTCGATCAGGTCGGTTGGTATGATTTGGGTTTTAAGATCAATGATAATGTCTTGCAAGTATTCGATATTACGCTTAATTTTTCTTACGACATTCATAGTCAAGTTACTGGTCAAGAAGGTGTTACGGGTGTCAGTATCGAATATTTCGATGACGTTTTCGAAGCTTATGGCTATGACTTAGTCGAAGCATCGTCTATTCAACCCGAATTAGCTATTGCCCAAAGCATTGATGGTGGGCAGATGACTTTCACGCTCGACCCTTTCAATAATTCGCGTATCTTCTATGTTAACGTGAACCATACTGGCCACTTAGAAGCCTCTCCAGTTCCCTTGCCCCCTTCTGCGTGGTTATTTCTTAGCGGTGTTTTCGGGGTATTTGGCTTAAAAAAACGCAATGTTTCCGTTTAACGTGTCTTAATTTGTCAGCGATTATAATGGGCCGAGAGCAATGCAATTGCTCTCGGTTTTTCTTACGCTACCCTATCCGGCAGCGCCTCACCCGCAAAAAATGCCGCCAAATTTTCCAATACCTTTTCGCCCATTGCGGTACGTGTACCAATAGTGGCACTGCCTAAATGCGGCAGTAAGGACACATTTTCTAAACTTAAAAAGCCTGGGTCGATGTTCGGTTCACCTTCATAAACATCCAGCCCGGCGCCTGCAATACGTTTTTCCTGTAAGGCTTTGATCAAAGCTTTGCTGTCCACTACATCGCCACGCGCGGTATTGATTAAATGGGCGCTGGGTTTCATCAGATTTAACATGCTTTGATTGATTAAATGCCGGGTGTCATTGCCGCCGGGGCAGTGTAGGGAGACATAATCGCATTGCGGTAATAAGTCTTCGATGGTTTCGCAGCGTATGGCTTTCAGATCAGTCACGATGCTTGGGTCGGCGGGAGTGGGTTTAAAGTAAATTATTTTCATGCCAAACCCATGATGCGCTTTGCGGGCCATGGATTGGGCGATGCGGCCGAATCCAATTAAGCCTAAAGTCGCGCCGGTGACGTCGCTGCTCATCATATGGGTCGGGCACCAGCCACTCCATTGACCGGCACGCACTAATCTATCCCCCTCGGCGCCGCGTCTGGCGGACATCAGTAATAAGGTCATGGCAATATCTGCGGTGCTTTCGGTTAAAACGCCGGGGGTGTTGGATACCATTAAGCCTTGCTGTTTGGCTGCGGCGATGTCTATATGGTTATAACCCACACCAAAGTTACCCAGGATTTTGCAGCGTTTGTTGGCTACATTCAAAACCTCGGCCGGCAGACTGTCGCAAACCGTGGGGCAGACAGCATCGTAATTTTGCAAAGCTTGTTTAAGTTCGTCGGCTGAAAAAGGATGGTCGTCATGATTGAGTGTGACGTCATATAATTGTTGTAGTTTTTTTTCTACAGATACCGGCCAACGGCGGGTAATTAAGACTTTGGGTTTGGACATGGCAATGCCTTTTTTCAATTGAAAGTTGCTGGTTAGGAATGCGCATGAAACAAGTTCGTCAGCTGTGGGTGCGAATTTATTCGCACTGTGCGGATAAATCCGCACCTACACAGGATTCTTGCATATGATATTC
>NZ_LUUI01000046.1 GCF_001644015.1 Methylomonas lenta | reverse complement strand
CGCCGATTACGCCGGATTTTCTGTATGCGGGGATGTTTAACATACAAGGCGTTGGGCTGCATTTAACCAACTACCGGGCTTATGATCCCGATACCGGGCGGTGGGTATCGAGGGATCCGATTGAGGAAAATGGGGGCATAAATCTTTATACCTATGTTCTAAATAACCCGTTACGATATATCGATCCGCTGGGCTTGGAATCTACCGTATATGTATGGCAACCAGTAGGCTGGGGTGGTTCTTCATTTGGTCATGTTTCGGCAGACATCAATGGAACAACTTATTCTTACGGGCCTTCTGGCATGACTATATTGCCTACTTCGGATTATTTATCGAAAAATAGCTTCCGTGATGGAACCGGAGTAACACTTAATATCAACTCTCAACAGGAAAAATCACTTCAGGCTTGCCTATCGAAACCGCAAGGCGATTACAGTGCGCTAACTAACAATTGCGGCACTCCTGTACAAAGCTGCCTTAAAGATCAAGGTATTGATACGGGGAATCAGACTCTCCCTGTGTCGTTAGGCAATAAATTGCTAGACATGGGTATTGTTAATGGAGTGCACAACTCTCCAGCAACCACTCCTGCTAATGGATCAAGTGCACCATGGGCACGTTAAAAATGAATAGAGTATTGTGGACTGGCTTGACTGTAATCGCTGTAATAGTGCTCGGATTTTGGTTATGGTGGCACGATGTTTCAATAGACAGGAGCTATAAACTTGAAGTATTGGAACCCATTAAGCTACTAAAAGAGCCGCCCCAGGATTACCCAAAAACAAATTCAGAAATAAGTCAGATTCTACCGGGCGAAACTGTTGAGGTGCTTCGCATGGGATACGGAAAAGACTTCCGCGCATGGCTTGTGAGAGGAACAAAAAGCCAGGAAGGCTGGTTCATGGAAGATGGCAAGAACGTTCGCGTATCTAAAAAATAGTCTGTTGAGCGGAACCTTTACCGGGTTCCGCCATGACTCACGATCGCTGGCCCTACATCCGCAAGGCCGGCCCTTGCCGTCCTCTGTCCACCACCAAGGTTCTCACGTTGCCCGCCGGGCCGCTGGACTCCTGTGGCCTAAGATCGCTAACGGCTGCATCCTGTCCGAGCCGCTGCCGTTTCTCCAAGTCCAAGGCCTCGATCTCACGCTGTAGCCCTTCTTTTTTTATCAGTAAGAGAGCGCTATCCGCTGCAAGGTTAGCGAAGTCCTGATCTACACTGACGCCATACTGCGCTTGAAGTTGTCGCTGCCGTTTTTGGTGATACAGCATGAACTCGCGCTCGATCTGCGCTTTCGCCTGGCCGAGCTTCTCGATAACGCGATAAGGTGCGCTAAATCCACGACCAATCGGATGCTGCCGACGAAAGGAGGCGCATCGGTCGCGTAATTTGGCCCAATACAACTCCCAAGGCCGTAGGTGGAACGCACCGAGGTTACGCCGTAGGTAACATTTAGAGTGGCGAATCGCCGCTCTAAAGTCTTTGCCTCGGCCGGCCGCCTTGCCCGTCAAAGCAAATTGTCTTTGAATGAGCTAATTCGAAAATGACCATTGAAGGTCCGGCCATAAAAAGTTACTTGCTGCGCCCAAGCAAACGTGAAATCGTTGCCGGATGCACACTAAATAGTCGAGCGGCGTCAGCAGCGGTCTTTTGACCAGAACTGACCAGTCGAACGATTTCTTGTTCCTGATGAGGTTTCAGCTTAGGCCGACGACCTCCTACCCGACCTTCCTTGCGAGCAGCATTTAATCCATTACGAGTACGTTCTCGCAGCATGGCTCGCTCGAACTCGGCAAATGAACCGACAATCTGCATCATCATACGGCCACCGGCGGATGTGGTATCAATGGCTTCGGTTAGGCTTTGAAATCCGGCAGAAGCCAATTCAATCTTTTCCATCAACGTCAGAACATCTTTTAACGAACGGGATAACCGATCTAGTTTCCAGACCACCAGTACATCACCTTTTCGTAGCTGCCCCAGTAAACGATGTAATTCCGGTCTCTCCCATCGTCCGCCACTGGCTTTCTCTTCAAAGATCAGCTCGCATCCAGCTGACTTAAGCGCGGCAATTTGCGCCGCATTGTCTTGATCCTGAGTTGAAACCCGTGCGTAACCGATGAGCATGATTGCATAAACCTATTGCCATTTGTTGTTATAATGCAATAGGTTTGTGCAATGCGCAATCCCTTTGTTTCTGGCAACCCTTGCTTTGTTGCACAAACGGTCGTTTGTGCAATTGGTTTGCCGCGCAATTTTTCATTTCGTGAACAGCGTCCTTATTTTCTATCCATTCTGACTGATGCGAGCAAGTGATAAAAATCTTACCGTGCTTTCCGATGCCGAAAGAGAAGCCTTGTATGGTCTGCCGGATTTCGATGATTTTCAACGTGCCGAATATTTTTCCCTAACGGATGATGAGCGGACTCTTGCCCAAAGACGTAGTGGCATTTCGGAACAAATGTTGTGCATGTTGCAAATCGGCTATTTCAAAGCCAAGCAAGCCTTTTTTAACCTGTCATTTTCGGATGTACCTCAAGAGGATATTGATTTCTTATTACGCAGCTATTTTCCCGGTGCGTCATTTTCACCAAGACCGGTTCGGCAAGCCGAGTATTACGTTCAGTGCAACGAAATCGTCAAACTCTATGAATACCGTCTTTGGTCAAAAGAGTTTACGCCGTTAGTCAAGGAAAAAGCGACCCAACTCACCTCACGTGATGTAACGCCGACCTTCATCGTAACGGAGCTGATCGCCTTTTTGACTCAACAGAAGATCGTCCGGCCCGGTTACACCACGTTACAAGCCATCATTGTCGAGGTACTTTCGGCTGAGCGTAAGCGGCTGGATGGATTAATCGAAGAACTCCTTGATGAATCCGGTATATGTGCATTAAAACAGTTGCTTGTTCGCGAGGACACATTATCGGAGTTGGCGGCCATCAAGCAAGATGCCAAAAGTTTCAGCTACCAAATGATGGTGGTCGAGCGTCAGAAAAGGGCAACGCTGGAACCGTTGTACCAGATAGCGAAGAAACTTCTGCCAAAGCTCGAAATTTCGCAGCAAAATAAAAATTACTACGCCAGTCTCGCTAATTTCTACAGCATCTATGATTTAAGACGGCTGAAGCCTGGGCAAACCTATTTGTATCTGTTGTGCTATGCCTGGCAACGTTACCAGCAACTAAGCGATAACCTGGTCAGCAGTTTTTGTTACCAGCTTAAAAAACTGGAAGAAGAAACCAAGAACGAGTCAAAGCAGCTGTTTAATCAATCCTTATCCAGCAAGCAACAAGAGTCGCCACAAGTGGGCCGTCTGATTTTATTGTACGTTGATGAGGCAATAGACGACGCTACATTATTCGGTACCGTTCGCGATCAGGCCTTCAACATCATGCCGAAGGATTCCCTCATCACGGCGGGACAAAGATTATGCGAGAAATCGCCCAGTCAGATGGCTTTTCGCTGGGAGGCCGTCGATAAAGTTGCTGCGCGGTGCAAGAAAAATTTGCGTCCGCTGGCCATGACCACCGATTTTTCCAGTACCGACACCCAGAACCCGTGGCTGATGGCGTTGAACTGGATGAAGACCGTTTTTTCCCGCCAACAAACCTTAGCGCAACGGCCAGTTAGCGAAATTCCAGCCGACACGATACCAAATCGCCTGCGTCCCCATTTGCTGATATTGGATGAAGAAGGGAACGCCACCGGTATTCGTGCCGACCGGTACGAATTCTGGATTTATCGGCAAATCAGAAAACGCTTCGACATAAACGAACTGTATCTGAATGATAGCGTTGTGAATCGCCGCTTTAGTGACGATCTGGTTTCGATGGAACAGCAAGCCGATGTTCTGAAGAAGCTGGACATCCCCTGGTTGCGTCAACCTTTGGGTGAATCAATTGACGCGCTGTATGCCGAACTTAGTCAGCAGTGGAAACTTTTCGACCGCGAATTGCGGCAAGGTAAACTAACGCATCTGGAGTATGACGCGGCTCGCAAGCATTTAACTTGGCGGAAAAAGCCTAAGGTCAGCAAAGACGAGGCTTTAAAGGTGGGATTCTATGCCAAACTTCAAGCGCATGGTATCGCCGATATTTTCCGGTTTGTTAATGAGCAGTGCCAGTTTCTCTCGGCGCTAACACCGTTACAACCTCGTTATGCCAAAAAAGTGGCCGATGAGGACAGTTTAATGGCGGTCATTATTGCTCAGGCGCTGAACCACGGCAACCTGAGCATGGCCGAGATCAGCGATATACCGTATCACGTCCTGGATGCCACCTATCAGCAATATTTACGACTCTCCACATTGAAAGCCAGTAATGATCGGATCAGTAATTTCATTGCGGAGTTAAGTATCTTTCCCTATTATTCATTCGGGCTGGAACAACTCTATGGCAGTGTCGATGGGCAACATCTTGAAATGGGAACGCCCACCCTCAAAGCGCGACATTCTAAAAAACACTTTAGGCGGGGGAAAGGCGTTGCCGCTTATACCCTGCTCGCCAATCATATCGCGTTGCAAACTGAATTAATCGGTTCGCATGAACACGAAAGCAATTTTTTATTCGATATTTGCTACAACAATACCTCGAATATCATGCCGACAGCCATTACCGGCGACATGCACAGCATTAATAAAGCCAATTTCGCTATTTTGCATTGGTTCGGCATGAAGCAGATGCCCCGATTCGTTAGTCTTCAAAATCAGCTGAAACACCTCTATTGTGCCGGTGATATTGCAAACTACGACAAATTTTTGATTAAGCCCGCCGGACAGATTAACCGTTCTGTGATTGAATCCGATCAAGCCCATATCGATCAAATCATCGCTACACTGGGCCTTAAGGAAATGACCCAGAGTACATTGATTAGAAAACTGTGCGCATTACCCGCACAAAATCGCACACGGAAGGCCATTTTTGAGTTCGACAAATTGGTGCGCAGCATTTACACCTTAAAGTATTTGCGTGATCCTCAGATAGAGCGTGATGTACATCGTTCGCAAAACCGTATTGAAGCCTACCACCAATTACGTTCATATACCTCCCAAGTCAGCGGCAAAAAGCAATTGATCGGCAGAACGGATCTGGAAGCCGCCATTACCAATCAGTGCGGCAGGCTAATCGCCAATGTCGTTATTGCCTATAATTCGATCATATTATCGCTGCTGGTCGATAAGTATAAAGCGGCCGGAAACGAGAAAGCGATTGCTCAACTCCAGAAGATTTCTCCAGTGGCTTGGCAACACATCCACTTCTTGGGCCATTACGATTTTAAAAACAACCGCAATCCAATCGATTTCGAGACGATGCTGGCCGACATAACCTTTAATTAAGTCCTTTCCGCTGCATCATCACCCCATAAGGCATTGTTAT
Organism: Methylomonas lenta; assembly: GCF_001644015.1. Classification (GTDB taxonomy): domain Bacteria; phylum Pseudomonadota; class Gammaproteobacteria; order Methylococcales; family Methylomonadaceae; genus Methylomonas; species Methylomonas lenta. The sequence continues at coordinate 55 of NZ_LUUI01000046.1, read as the reverse complement.
AATTGAACTTCCAAAATTACCGGGGTTTGGGCTTACAACCCCGTGCGACAAGCGA
>NZ_LUUI01000045.1 GCF_001644015.1 Methylomonas lenta | reverse complement strand
GGGGTTCTAAGCCCAAACCCTCGGAATTTTTTTAATCATTTTAAATCAATATGTTAGCTAATGGTCCGTAATCTGATTATGGATTAATGGGTAGTCGGGGGTTTGTACAAAATGACTCAAAAGTACCTGTAGCGTGAGACTCAACCATCTGAAATGGATAGTTTTAGAAAATATAAATACAAACGAATGAGAAAAAAGCCTGCTACGAGTTCGCGGAAGCTGGAATCCAGCGGTATAGCGTCGGAACGGATACGCCGAGGTTCTTGGCCACGTCACGAGGCGGCACACCATTTGCCAATAGCTTTTTGGCCGACTCGATCTTGCTGTCAGTCATTTTTCTACTGCGCCCACCTTTACGGCCAAGCTGGCGAGCAACTTCCAATCCTGCTCGGGTGCGTTCGACTGTCAGTTCTCGCTCCATCTCGGCAAGGCTAGCCATAACGTGGAAAAAGAAACGGCCTGACGGGGTACTGGTGTCGATGGCGTCGGTAAGACTTTTAAACTGGATACCTTGCCTTTGTAATTCGCCGACCAGATCCACCAGCTTCTTGACGCTACGACCAAGTCGATCCAATTTCCACACGACAAGGGTATCTCCATCGCGAAGCATCTCCAGAGCCTTCGCCAGTCCTGGCCGTTCAGAGCGGCTTCCGCTGATCTTGTCATTAAAGATTTTTTGGCAGTCTGCTTTGATCAATGCATCGACCTGAAGATCAAGATTTTGATCTTGAGTCGAGACTCGCGCGTATCCGATTAGCATGCGTTATAAGCCTGATACATTTTGTTTGTCTTGCCGCAACGGTAGTACACGCAGGCGCGTCCGATTCGGATCGACGGTGAGCAACGCCCCTTCTTCAAGCTCGGATGCCATCTGCCGCAAGGCGATGATGACATGCTTGCCAATCACATCGGGGCTGACATCATCAGCACGGATTTGCACGACGCTGGGCTTTTCGCCGTGGGTAGCTGCAAGGATCGCGCTGAAGTCCAGATCGTGGGTAAGCACCACATAGTCGTTCGCGTGGGCATAGCTCATGATCTGAGAGTCCGGCGCGTTGTCCGCCCCAAGCGTTGACCAGTGCGCCGCCTCAATACCTGCATCGGCCAGCACGTCGATCCAACGCGGCGACAGGTTCATATCGACGAGCAGCTTCATGCAGTGGCCAGCATAACCTCACGTTCCTCAGCTCGCCATGCAGCATAGCGAAGCGCCTGCATAATGTCCTCATGCTCCAAGTAAGGGTAATCGGCAAGCACTTCATCAATGCTGTGTCCGGCACCAATTTGTCCCACGACCATGCCGACCGTGACGCGCATCCCACGGATACACGCTTTGCCACCCATCACATCGGGTTGTTGGGTAATGCGATTCAGTTGTCCCATAGTCTGCTCCTTATCGAAACTCATTGCCATGGTATAAAATTGAGAATACCCTTTCAAGAACTATTTATGAGAATGGCAGAGCCTTGATTTCATTGATCGCCTTAGCGCTTAAGCAAGGTTTATCAAAAACCCTCGTTTTCAAGAACAACTTATAAAAGGATTTTCCGCCCATCCATGCGTGCCAATAAGAATAAACGGTTAACTGTTCTATCTGAAGCAGAAAAACAGGCGCTATACGATTTACCTGATTTCGATGATTTTCAACGTGCCGAGTTTTTCGCGATGACGGAGAAAGAACATGGCATCGTATTCCAACGGAATGGCCTTCGCTCACAGCTTTATTGCTTGTTACAGATGGGTTACTTTAAGGCGAAGCAAGCTTTTTTCCGGTTTTCGCTGCAGGATGTGCCAGACGAAGACATCACCTTCATAATCCAGCGGTATTTCCCCGGAATGACTGTGGCATTGCAACCCTTGAAAATGACTGAATATTATTTGCAACGCAACGTGATCGCGGAATTATTTGGCTATCGGCTCTGGTTAGAAAGCGATGTGGCAACTCTATTGGATAAAGCTACTGAACTGGCGAGACAAGATGTCACGCCGACATTTATCCTGACCGAATTGATTGTCTTTTTAAACAACCAGAAAATTGTGCGCCCAGGGTATACAACTCTACAGACGATCATTGGTGATGCCTTGACTTCCGAACGCAACCGTTTGGAGCAATTGATTGACGAAATAGTAGATGAATCCGCACGAACAGAGCTTAAAAACCTACTCATTCGCGAAGATACCTTGTCTGAATTGGCGGCCATCAAGCAAGACGCCAAGAACTTCAGCTACCAAATGATGGTGGTTGAGCGCCAGAAACGGGCAACGCTGGAGCCTTTGTACCAGATAGCGAAGACACTGCTGCCAAACCTCGAAATTTCACAACAAAATAAACATTACTACGCCAGTCTCGCTAATTTCTACAGCATTTATGACTTAAGGCGGTTGAAGCCAGGGCAAACCTATTTGTACCTGTTGTGCTATGCCTGGCAACGTTACCAGCAATTGAGCGATAACCTGGTCAGCGCATTTTGTTACCAGCTGAAAAAACTGGAAGAAGAAACCAAGACAATATCATCGCAACAATTTACTCAGTCTCTGGCCAACAAACAGCAAGAGGCGCCACAAGTGGGGCGTCTGATTTTACTGTATGTCGATGAAGCGATAGACGATGCCGCTTTATTCGGGTCAGTACGCGATCAGGCATTTAACATCATGCCCAAGGATTCCCTCATCACTGCGGGTCAACGCTTATGCGAGAAATCACCCAGTCAACTGGCTTTTCGCTGGGAGGCCGTCGATAAAGTCACCGCGCGTTGCAAGAAAAATTTGCGTCCACTGGCGATGTCCACACACTTTTCCAGCACCGATACCCAGAACCCTTGGCTAATGGCGCTGAGCTGGATGAAGACTGTTTTCTCCCGTCAACAAACTTTGGCGCAGCGGCCTGTTAGTGAAATCCCTGCCAACACGATACCTAAACGCCTGCGTTCCCATCTGTTGGTATTGGATGAAGAAGGGAAAGCCACCGGTATTCGTGGCGACCGATACGAATTCTGGATTTATCGCCAAATCAGAAAACGTTTCGACATTAACGAACTGTATCTGAATGATAGCGTTGTGAACCGCCGTTTTAGTGATGATCTGGTTTCGATGGAGCAGAAGGCTGACATACTGAAAAAGTTGGATATCCCCTGGTTACGTCAACCCTTGGATGAGTCAATTGACGCGCTGTACGCCGAACTTAGTCTGCAGTGGAAACTATTCGACCGCGAATTACGGCAAGGTAAATTAAAGCATCTGGAATATGACGCGGCTCGCAAGCATTTGACTTGGCGGAAAAAGCCTAAGGTCAACAAAGACGAGGCGTTAAAAGTGGCTTTCTATGCCAAACTTCAATCGCATGATATTGCCGATATTTTCCGATTTGTTAATGAGCAGTGCCAGTTTCTATCCGTGTTAACGCCGTTACAACCGCGTTATGCCAAGAAAGTCGCCGATGAAGATAGTTTAATGGCCGTTATTCTTGCTCAGGCGCTGAACCACGGCAATCTGAGCATGGCCGAAACGAGCGATATACCCTATCACGTCCTAGAAGCCACCTATCAGCAATATTTACGGCTATCAACATTGAAAGCCAGCAATGATCGAATCAGCAATTTCATTTCGGAGTTAAGCATCTTTCCCTATTATTCATTTGGATTGGAACAACTCTATGGCAGTGTTGATGGGCAAAGGCTCGAAATGGGAACGCCTACCCTCAAAGCACGTCATTCAAAAAAACACTTTAGGCGGGGGAAAGGCGTTTCAGCCTATACGCTGCTCGCCAATCACATTGCGTTGCAAACAGAATTGATCGGATCGCATGAACATGAAAGCAATTTTTTATTCGATATTTGCTACAACAATACCTCGAATATCATGCCAACGGCCATCACCGGCGACATGCACAGCATCAATAAAGCCAATTTCGCTATCTTGCACTGGTTCGGCATGAAGCTGATGCCGCGATTCGTTAGTCTCCAAGATCAACTCAAACACCTATATTGTGCCGATGATATTGCAAACTATGAAAAGTTTTTGATCGCTCCTGCCGGACAGATTAACCGCTCTCTGATTGAATCCGATCATGCCCACATCGATCAAATCGTCGCCACGCTGGGCCTTAAGGAAATGACCCAAAGCACATTGATTAGAAAACTGTGCGCATTACCCGCACAAAATCGAACACGGAAGGCCATTTTTGAGTTCGATAAATTGGTGCGCAGCATTTACACCTTAAAGTATTTGCGTAATCCTCAGATAGAGCGCGATGTTCACCGTTCGCAAAACCGCATTGAGTCATACCACCAATTGCGCTCGTATACATCCCAAGTCAGTGGCAAAAAACAGCTCATCGGCAGAACTGATTTGGAAGCCGCCATTACCAATCAATGCGGCAGGTTAATCGCCAATGTAGTCATTGCCTATAATTCGATCATGTTATCGCTTCTGCTCGACAAGTATAAAGCCGCCGGGAACGAGAAAGTGATTGCGCTACTCCAAAAGATTTCCCCGGTCGCTTGGCAACATATCCATTTCTTGGGCCACTATGACTTTAAGAACAACCGTAATCAAATCGACTTTGATCAGATTTTAGCTGGCATAACATTTGACTAACACATTGATTTAAAATGATTCAAAAAATTCCGAGGGTTTGGGCTTAGAACCCC
>NZ_LUUI01000044.1 GCF_001644015.1 Methylomonas lenta | reverse complement strand
ATTCGCACCCACAGCTGACGAACTTGTTTCATGCGCATTCCTAACATGAAATTCTGGGAAACAAAAACCTTAGCCCAAATGACTACTGCAGAATGGGAGTCATTATGTGACGGCTGTGGTAAATGCTGCCTAGTGAAGCTTGAAGACGAAGATACTGGTGAAATTGCCTTTACGAGTGTGGTTTGCGATCTGATTGATTTAGAAAGCTGTCGCTGCACTCGCTATAGTGAGCGCTGTACCTTAGTGCCGGAATGCATTGATTTAAAACAACACGATTTTGCCGAATACAAATGGTTGCCATCAACCTGTGCTTACCGATTGCTAACAGACGGCAAGCCCTTACCAGACTGGCATCCGCTAAATTCCGGTACGGTTGAATCCGTCAAAGATGCCGGTGTCTCTATTAGTAGTTATGCAATCAAAGAATCACAGGTAGACGATCCGGAAGACCATATTATTGAATGGTTGGATTGAAAATCCAATCCTCTAATTTAGGTTTTAATTCACTCAATATATCCGGATATAAATCGATCACATTTTTGTAAGGATCAGTTTTTAAATCATATAACTGATAAACAGGCCCATGATAAGTAGGTATGTATATCAGTTTCCAACGATCATTCTGAATAGAACGGTTCTTAGCCTGTATGACAGTTGGATAATATTTTTCGTCAATAACCATCGTACCTGACTTGATGTCTGGAATAGTCAGTAATTCGATGATATCCGGATAAGTGATCTGATCCGGATGCAGGCCCGGTATTTTCCCCATCCAAACACCCGTTTCTTGAAAAGCATAGAGATTAGGGTTTGAATTGTCATTTATATAGGGTGCTAAGCTAACACCATCAATATTATTTGGAATTTCCATACCTAATAAATCCAGCATGGTTGGCATAAAATCAATCGATCGGCAGACATGGCTGAATTTGACATTTTGCGGCACACCTGGTCCGCTGATAATCAAAGGAATTCTGCCGCTCGGATCATTACCAACCAATGTATTACCTTGGCCCCAGCATTCAGTTTCAAAAAAATCAGTGCCGTGATCACTATACAGAACGATAAAAGTATTTTCCCTTAAGCCGCATTTATCAATATGGTCGATAATCTTGCCGACTTCGTCGTCGAACTCTTTTACACAACTGTCATAGAGATTTATGATTTGACTAATATCATGAGCTTCAGAAGTTGACTCTTGGCTTTCGACAATCTGCTCTGGCGTGCTGAAGTCACCCATAATAAAGCGCGAATCTCCTGCATAATCCTTAGGAGTGAATAAATTATAATATGGGTATTCAGATCCAAAAGGCACATGGGTGGAAGATGTAAAAAGGTTGATCAGGAAGGGTTTTTCTTTTTTGGCTAATCGCGAAATTGTGTCGCGACACTCCTGGCCTAGATGACTGGTTAACGGTACGCCAGCAAGATAATATAATTCGGGCAAAAAACGTTTACCGAATCGGTTGTGGGTAAACAGGGTTAGAAACAGCCGTAAATATGCCGGACCTTGCCTAAGTAATAATTTTATATTCCATTGATCTTGTGGAACTGATAGTTCTTTAAATCCAAAGTTGATCTTTTTAAAATCTGCGCCTGCCCAATCCGAAATTGCAGCAGTTGAAAAGCCTTGGCTATTCAAAATGTTAATAAAGTTATCCGCTGGTAAGTCAGTTTGGGTAGCGTCCGGGTAGTTGTCTCTTATTTGATGGTTATGGGGCCATAAAGAGGAAAATAATGAGGTTAAGCTGGGTGCTGTTCGGGCCAGAGGTGTAATGCAATTTTCGAAAATAACACCTTGAGTACAGATTTTATCAATATTAGGTGTTAACTTTCGATGATAGGCGTATGCGCCTAATCTATCGATTCTAAGAGTATCAACACCAATCATAATTACATTGAATTTACTTTTTGTACATTCAATTATAGGCAGTATTCTGATGTGGTTGTGATTCCAGATGCTCAGAAATAGATATAGAGCAATAAAGCCTAATAAGTAGATCGTCAAAAAATTATCATTTTCAAAATTAGAGAAATAAATAGCCAAAATCGTGGCAGATAGAGTTAATCCTGAAAGTAAAACTCTCGCCCATAGCAGGAGGTTTGGAGTAAGTATGCGCCATAACGGCAGAAGACGAGAAAAGCGAAACTGACTGGATAATTGTAAAGCTGCCGGTATATTAAGTAGTTGATGACAAAGTAAATAAAAAGATACAAGTGTTACGGAGATCAATGAAGCAACTATACCTGATTGAATTGTCAATAAATTATATGAGGAACATTTTGAAATGGTATATAAAAGAATTGGGCCTGGAAGAGAAATATAGAAAACTATAACTAAGATCCAAGACGAAATTCTAGAATAAGACAGAATGGCATAGATGCGAAAATTCTTTTCGATAGTGCTCTTGATTTTTGGCCCTGTTCTGCTATAGCTATTTAAGGCAATAGCAGCTAATCCGGTAGTTACAAGAATTGAAATAGCCAAAGGCAATATAGTTAGTAAATAAAAGGAATCAACCATATTAAATGCTTTACCGTATTTTTTTAACTAGAGGGGTTGATTTAACCTTTAACAGACTCTCCAGTTCTTCTAATGCAAATTTTTTAATCAAGGCAGAAATAAAAATCAAGTGATACAGTAAATCCCAGTAAGAAATGCCGAGAAAAGCAGAGCCTATCATATAGGCCAAAAGTGAAGCTTTCAGTGTTGTACTGTAATTGGTTACCCATGCTAGTTCTGGGTAAATGCTGGTTTTCATAGGCAGTCTAATCAGACTGATGAAACTGCCCAGTAGCATGGATAACCAAATACCGAAAGCAATAAAACCATGTTCAGAAAAAATTTCAACATAAGCACTATGCCAGTCACGTTGCGTCACATAAATCCAGCCATCAAATCCAGCCCCAATAAGCGGATGTTGTTTTGCATAATTCCATCCATCAGTCCATGCTTCGATACGAGTCATTGCCGATTCATCTTCTTCGTAAGTATTAATGGTATCCATGCGAGAGAACCACTCTTGCGGTAAATAGGGAATCAATATAAATACGCCAATAAATATTAATGGAACTAGAAGAATTTTATGTTTGCTTTTCGATAGCATGTACATGCCAGAACCAATAAGAGCTAAAAGTGCTCCTCTAGACCAGGAAGAAATTGCCGAAGCGATGCAAACAGGAATAGCAAAAAGCAGAAAATTTTTGAGTAATTTATTCGGAGTTTCCGAACGAAAAAGAATTAGAAAAGGAATGATGATTATAGTAGCAACTGCAAACTCATTATTACCTTCAAATTGAGTTGCTGGTGGCCCCCATACTCTGTAAGAAAAGCCTGTAGCTAAAGCGAAAAGGCCGCCTTTAAAGGCAATAAATCCAAAAGAGCAACCTATAGTGACTATCAAACAGTATAGTTTATAACGTGTGTTAATTAGTGAAAGCGTAAGTAAAAATGGTAGATAGATTTTACTAACATTGATTAACTTTAATTCAGCTTGAATAGGCACCATTGCAAGTAGAGTGGTGAGGACGAAATAGCACCATAATAAAATAAAAGCATTCACGCGCCAATCAAAGAATATGGATTGTTTATCTTTTTCTTTCAAATATAAAAGAAAACTAATTAAAAAAAGAATCAAATAAAGTGGTAGGCTATGAACAAAACCCCACGCATAAGAATGTGGGTTCATGTAACTAAAAATAGCTAAAGCTAAAACACAATGCCAAGGGGTTTTTATTGAATCATATATTAAATAAATGAAGAAAAGTAAAACAGCTATATCACGCATTTTATTGGCTGGTAATTAAAGTATAAGATGTACTTACTGCTTTGCAAGTAAGCCAATTATTTCACCTAAGGTAGAAAATAAACGCATTAGATGAAATCGGTATTTATCTGCATTAAACGCTATAATGGTGTGAAAAATATTACTAGATAATTGTCTAAATAAATACAAAGGAATAGGTTTTCTGTCAGGGTTTATAGATAATGTTATTGATTTATTTCTTTGATAAGACTTAATTAATAGGTACTTCAGAGTTAATCGGTTTTTATCGACGTAGTGATATTGTATAATAGATGGAATATATTGAATAATATGACCTTTATTGATTGCTCTAATAAAAAAGTCAGTATCTTCACTACCCACTAAATTGTGACCTATTGGCCCTAAACATGTAGAGAATACGCCTACATCATCGAAAATATCTCGTCTTATAACAACCTGTCCTCCTGGTGGTAATTCATTTTCTACAGTGAGTTGAGTCGGATAATTTCCGAGATCAAAAACAGGAATGGGAAAAGGGTAAATTCGATATTGACCTTCAGTGTGTATCCAATTGGGTTCATCACCCTGCCAATTCGGCTTTAAAGGACCACATAAAATAGATGCATCTGGATAGGCAAGGATTGCTTTTGTGATCGCAATAAAGTAATGAATATCAATTATTTGGTCATCATCTACAAAGCATATATACCCATCATTAATTAAGCTTAATGCGCGATTTAAAGCATAAGACTTTCCAGGCATTGGTTCAAGCTGGTAATCAAAAGTTATTGTGTTTTCAGTGAGATATGTGGTTTTATGATGTTCTAGTTTACTTACAGTATCATCTGTGCACGCATTTGCAATTACAAGCACGGTAATTTTGCAGTCATTTGGTGTGACCGCCAGATAAATAGAATTGATTGCTTTCATAAGCAAGTCAACCCTATTATGTGTGCAGATAGCTACAGTTAAATGAAGTAAACTCATGGGTCGCAATCAGTTTCTAAAAAAATTGAAATAAATATCACATAACTTTATGTGAGCTTCGTATACCAAGTGATTAAACTTTGATATTGAAGCACAAGGGTTGGAAAGCTCATACCCATACTCAGTCAGTGTTGAACCTGCCATGGCTTCAAATATTTGTAATTCTTTTATACTCATATGATTTCTCCATTTCTGAGTATTATTTGCTTGCAAAGGTCGCGTTAATAATGGTGTTTTTCCACTCTCATTAGATCTTTCAAAATTAATGATTGATTCATTATATTCAATATTTAAAAATTTACATAAAGCCTTGAGCGATTTATGTGGTGAATTAAGTAGATTTGTATACTTAATCTCAAAATAACAATCTGGATTATTTATTCCAAAATCTTTTCCAGATCTAACATACTTATTCCATGTATACGCTGCATGATAAATATTGTAAATTCTTAAATCCCAGCGCCTTTCTAGCATTGATATCGCACAGTCACGACCATCTCTAATAATATGCACTATTCTAGCGTTTGGGAACATTTCTTTGATTAATGGTAAGTGCAAAATGTAATATGGAGTTTTTTCTCCCCAATATTTTTTGTGCTCCGCGGTGGCGTTCATTTGAAAAATTGTCGATATCACATCTGGTATTGTTGAAGTTTTTAATGCGTGAAGTTGATCACTTAAAATATTTATATCAAATTTGATGCCATGAAAATCATCGTCAAAAAAGTCTGGTCTAGCATTATAAATTTCTGTTAAAAGAAACTTTAAATTTTCCTTAACTTTAAGATCACCAAATTCGGCGTGTCTTTGATAGATAGGAATAAAAAAATGTGATTCCCCGGTAGGTAGAGATATTTCGGGATGAGATTTGAGCATATACTGGAGAAGTGTTGTGCCAGATCGTGGGGCACCAACAATGAAAATAGGCGGGTTAATATTGTTCATTGTAGGATCACTTATTTAATATTATTAGTGTTTTTTTTAAAATAACCAGTCATTGTTCCTGCAAAGTAATAAACATTCATCAATTGTCTAAATGACCCTGATAAACCATTCTTGTTACTTAATAAAATATAATGGTAAATGCTTCGTAAAAATTGAGGTATTATAAAAAAAGGGATTCCAAGTATTTGACGCTTGTATTGCATTGTGTCTTGAAGAGCAGTTTGTATTCCCGCATTATGATGCAAAGTTAGAAAAAACCTTTTAGTGAGTTGATGGGGTAATATTTTATGGAATACCAAGGCGTCAGGATGATAATAGAATTTACCGCCAGCGTTAGCTAGCCGCTGAAAAAAATCAGTTTCTTCACCTTTGAATAGTTCGTCTTTCTTCAGGCCTTCACCTTTTCGACCTAAATCAGTGTCAAAGTTACCTATTAAATCAATTACCCGTCTTTGGATTGCCATATTACCACCAAAAGGAAATTCGCTAATACCATCCATTAGCCGAGGTGATGAACCAAAATCTTGATGACCTAAAAAGCCACACATATCGGGTGTAATCCATTTGGGCAGGTTCTCTGTTGATTCTAAGTGTATGCGTCCACCAACTGCATCACAATTATGCTCAACAAAGGTTGAATAAATCGAGTTTAGCCATGTCGGTGTGACACGTATATCATCGTCGATAAAAACTATATAATTACCAGTAGAATATTTTATTCCTGTATTGCGAGCAATAGATAAACCCTGCTTTCCTTCAAAAACGTAATGTATGTCGAGTTTTGTCGTTTTAGCATAATCTTCGACAACTGCTTTTGTTGCATCGGATGAGTTGTTGTCAACTAATATAATTTCCCAGCTTAGATTGTGTTTTAACTTTTGTTGATCAAGACAATTAAAACACTCGTCTAAATTTTGATATCTATTATAGGTGCAAATAATAATACTAAGATCCATGCGTAATTGTCCTCAAGAAATAAGTCGATTAAAAAATCGACTTAGGTAGTATTTAGCAGGATAAAACAAGCTTGCATCGTTCATTCCAAAAGTCATTTTTTGTTGAAGTTTCCACCATGGGTCATTTCCATAAACTTCAATGCGATGTAGAGTTAGAGCATCACGATCTGTAGTATTGAATCCGGATCGAGTTGAGCAGGCAAGGCTAAATCCTGCTCTGTCAACTTGATTCCGATTTTCGGCCGAAAATAAACCAAAAGGATAGGCAAAAAAATTACATCTCTTACCTAATGTAGTTTCTATTGTCTGTTTTGATATGCTAATTTCATTACTAACAGCTTCATTGTCGATCTCGGGTAGTCGAGGATGGCTAATAGTGTGGGCGCCAAATTCAATGTTGTGTTGGCTCATTTCTTGTATTTGTTCCCAATTCAACATCTTTCTTTCCGGGAAACCTCTTTTAGTCATCCAAGCATTGGTGGCACCCAAATATCCTGTAGTTAAAAAAATAGTAGCCGGTATATTATGTTTTTTTAAAATAGGAAGTGCGTTCAAATAATTATCCTCAAAACCATCGTCCAGTGTAATTATTACTGAATTATTTGGGATTTCTGCGCCTAAGTTAAAATGATCATCAATTAATTTCAGTGAAATTGGATTAAAACCAGATTGACGTAGTTTTGACATATGTCTATCGAACAACTCTGGCGGACATGCGTACTTGACTTCCTCATTTGATAATGGTTTGGAAATCATGTGATACATTAAAATTGTAAACCGTGTCATTTTAGGTCTGTTTTGCCAAAAAAGTTAACTAATCCTGAAAATAAGCTGTAAGGCAAAAAGCTGACCGCTATATAAGGTAAGTCTTTGAAATGCCATATGCTTGAGATAAATACAACACGAAAAAGCTGTTGAGCAGAAATTAAATCTCTTTTCCAGAAAGCTGTGTATGCTTGAGTTATAAGATAGCCATCGACTAATTCGCTTAGCTTTTCTTTGGGGATATGGGTCACTAGGTTATTGTAATTAATAATAAAATCTTTTTTTACTTGCCATGCATCCAGAACTTGTTTCCATTTGATAGATGAAATTTGTCCATGGTTATGCCAACGATAAAAAGCTAAAACTTCGGGTACAAGTTTTATCTTTTGGCTTTCGGCAGCAATACGCAACCAGAAGTCATAATCCATGGAGCTGAAGCTGCGAGTTGAAAATCCCTGAACCTTATCAATAATTGATTTGCGGACCAATGCAGCATGTATAGGCCAAGGACAGCCGTTCAGAAATGACTGAATAATATCACTTGACTCATAAGCAGGTGGTACATACTGTGGACCATTTACTCCATTTTCAATCACGTTTTGCCAGCCGCAATAACTCAAATCGACGTTTGCTTCAATTAGTGCATAGTAAAGCTTTTCCAAGCAATCAGGAGACCAGTAATCGTCGGCATCAAGAAAAGCTACGTATTCGCCCTGCGCATGTTGTAATGCAAGATTACGGGCAGGATACGGCCCGCATTTATTTTGCCTTAGTACTGTTATTGAAAGGGACTTTTTGTTAATCTCATCCAATATCTGCGGGCTGCGATCAGTGGAACCATCATCAATAATAATCAATTCAATATTAGGATAGCTTTGCCGGAAAATACTATTAATGGATATCTCTAAAAAAGCCTGTGCGTTATAACACGGCATGATTACGGAAATAAGTGGATATCTAATAGAATTATTCATTTATTTATCTGCTTGATAGAAGCAATATTAAGGCATTCAGCTAAGCTGATTTAAGATTGGATTGCATTTTTATATCGTTCCAAAGTAATCACTTTCAATACAAGCACAGATAATATGACCTATCAAAATATGAGCCTCTTGTATTCTTGCCGTATTATTCGATGGAACAATAATACAGCTATGGGCCTGAGTCGCGATTAATCCACCGTCGTTTCCTGTAAATCCAATAGTATGGGCACCAATTTTCTTCGCTTGTTTAAATCCTTCTATTATATTTGTGCTATTTCCAGATGTGGAAATACCTATGACAATGTCATTGTTGTTACATAGTGATTCAATTTGCCTTGAAAATATTTTTTCAAAACCGTAATCATTTCCTACAGAGGTAAGAATGGAGGTGTCGGTTGTTAAGGCAATTGATGCAAGTCCTTTTCTTTCAAGTTGAAAACGGCCGACAAATTCAGCGGCCATATGTTGACAATCAGCCGCGCTTCCACCATTGCCCATCCATAGAATTTTGCCATTCTGGCTTAAACAATGTGTAATAGATTGAACGATCGTTTCAATGAGATGGCTTGATTCCGCAAGCAATTGAATTGTAGTAATATGCTGCTCAATGTGATGGGTAATTCGATCAGACATCTTTAAGCCTTATAATCTAATATCTCTGTTAAGTTTCTTGCTGACATGGTTTAAGACATCATTTATAGAAATTTCTTCCATGCAGCGAATTGAGTACGGGCAAAAACACTGGGATTTATCTTCGCGCCAAACCCCTAATTTAGTGTTTTCTTGGCAGGGTTGGCAATCAAAGCTTTTCGAAATAATACTAACATTACTAAGAAAGCTAGGGAATACTTTACGGCGACTGGTTGGTCCTAAAATAGGGAATACAGGTTTGCCTAAAGCTACTGCCATATGTGTTATTCCGCAATCATTTCCAATTACATAGCCGGCCTGCTTAATTAGCGCGGCAGTATCTTCTAGTGAAAGTCTGCCGATATAATTTTTAACGTGTTCAGGAAATAGAATTTCTTCATCTAGTCGTTCCGCAAATTGTCGAGCAAAATGCCAGGCTTTACCTTGATAATTTAGTGTCTTACCAAATAGATTTTTACACCATTTAGGAAAAATAATTCTATTTGAATGGTTAAGATCAGCAGGTAAACCGACAATGGCAACATTCTTTATTTTTTTTGCAAGCTCCCCGTATTTCGCCCATTTACGAATTATTACCTGCATCCCGCCGCCAGGGATTAATACACAGGTATCATCATCAATGTCATCAAAAATTCTTTCGGAAGCATTACAGCTTGTTTGTGTGATGTTATCTACATTTGGGACAATAAATTTTGCTAAATTAGAATATAGTTCTATTTCCGAATGTAAACCAAAGCCTTTTTGCCAATCCCACATAGGGTGTAAGATAACGGCATCATTAAAGTTTTTAAAATGAATAGGTTCATCATTAACTTCAAACCCATATATATAAATCGCATATTCTTGATTCAAAAAAGGCTTTTGATCCGGTGAAACAGTTCGTATATGTGGCCAATGTCTAAATAATGTCTCAACTTTGGGTGTTTCACCTTGCAGGCATAAGTCAATTGTATAGCCCCCCCTGGATAACATTTCTATCATAGGTGTAGCCATGAGCATATTACCCATACCACTGCCTAAATGTACCAATATTGTTTTTAAAATAAACATTATCAACTACCCTGTTCTAAGTGAGTTGCTCAGCGAAAAAGCTGCTTATCCCATCTACGATAGCTTCAACTGCTTCAGTATGTATATCTGCTATCGATGGCGTTCAGTAAGCGTGTACTTCTAAATATACAATATCAAATCCTTTATTACTATCTATAGCTTTCAAAGAAGGTAAAACAAATATATATCCATTTCTCATTGTATCAATTATTCCTTCAAATGTTTGTCTGGCGACAAACAAAACCTTGTCAGCTAAACCATATTCATGCAATAACGACTCTAACTTTGGTTTCAAATAGTCATAACTGATAACCGTGTAATTGAATTTAGTCGATTATTTTAAAAAATTAAGAAATGTGATGACCTTGAAGGTATTTTTTAAGAAAATTAAATGAGCGAGTTACCATTAATAATTATGAAATTAATATATTTAATTTATTTGATTTATTGTTAACAAAGCTATGGCTCACACCTATTTGTTCAACTATTACTTTTCTTTCAGATTCTGGATGTTTTGTAAGAATAATATCTTCATTGTATTTATTGTTGGTAAGTATTATTAATAATTTTCATATGAATCGTAGCGTCAAAAAATCTAGAAATAGAAATATACAAGTTGTAAATACCTTGTTAGCCACCATAGTGGGTCCTATTTATAAAAATCAGGATTTCCGGTTAAAGGACAAGTGTCTAAATATTAATTATTGCTATTTGAGATTACAGTTAGCTTGTAAATTTAAAATGTTAGCCAGTTATGTATTGTGATACATATACCATCTTGTAAAAAAATTAGGATATAGACGATAAAACAAATAACCTAAACGTATATAAAATATTATTCGAAAACAAACATTATAAATAAACAGCAATTAACGCATTAAAATTTCTCTTCCAGAAGGAAGAGATTTCCAACGTTTGTTTACACATAATTTCCCATTTTTTTGGAGTTTTTTAATCATAAGATTTCGTTTAAACTTTTTTAGCTTAAGAATATCACGTATTTGGTAAAAAATTGGCCAGCGTCGTAACCATGTAAAAGACAAGTCCTTGATATTGCCAACTTTTGTAGAGGTGAATGATTCCAAGCTATGTTCGCTCACCCAGGCCGCCTTTGGTGTAACTATTGCGTAGAAGCGAATCGAATAGGGGAGATGAGCGTAAAGATCTATTGCTTTTACTAAAGGGTATGCATGTTCCAATCGATTCAACGCTGCATTCAGTGTAATCAAGTATGCATGTAGGGTTTGTGGGCCGCTGGATAACGAGAATCCGGTAAAATTTCCGCCAAACTTCTGACCGGAATCCGCATCATAAAAAACAGGGCCTTCGTCATTATGATCATCGCAGTCCAGGAAACAATAATCCCAATTTGTAAAGGATATGCCCTCATTTAACATTTTTGTTACATCCGGGTTAAGTCTGGCATCATCCTCAAGCACTAACGCCATCGGTATATTTTCCAGCTTCATGGTTTCGTAAATGCTTAAATGTGATAAATAACAACCCACAGTGCCAGGATGCATATTTCTGTCCTTATCGACGATAGCATTAATATCTGTCTCCGACATAGCTATACCATCAACCGCGTCTGTTAGACGATATTCAATATTTAGAGCTGATAAGTGTTGACAGATAGCAGTGCGACGATCGAGAGCTCGGGCAAGGCTAATAACAAATACAGGGATTTGTTGGGTAGTGCTCATTCAGTATAGCTCCTCAGTTCATTGCCCAATTATTTCTGGGTTATCGGAAAAGTTCTTTCCTATAACCCATTGTCTTGCCGGGATGATAAAATTATTTTTATCGAATTCGCTAGCATTAAAGTCTAACCATTTTATTGCTGCGTTCGGCTCATTAATCCAGCAAGCAGTTATCGAATGGTCGAATGAAGTGTTAACTACGATATACTCAAGCTTAGAACCCATAGATAAATTCGCTAAAAGAAGTTCTGGATTTCCTAATTGAAGAGGTTTTGATCTATCATCAAAATCAATAGCTTCTCCGTTATTGCCTAAAAGAGAGGGTGGTATCCCAAAGTTCAAATCATGGCATTCGAGCATAGCTTCTGCCAACCATTGTCGATATTTTATATTCGGCTTGCATAAGCAACGGTAGTAAAGGGCTTCTGCCCAAAATCCAACTGAATACTGCTTCCCAGTTGATAGTTCGCGGTAGCGTTTAATTAAGCCGCTGTCATGAGTAAATTTTAGGCCTTCGTCTAGTATAGTCTCATCAAATTCATCAGGAAAGGCCTTGGCGTAGCGCGCTAAGTCCATTAAATTAATGGTTTGATAATCAATTGCCCAAGTTCTTAAAGACAATTCTCTGTCAATGTAGCCATTTGGCATCACCAAGCGGGGAAATCTGGCTTTAATATCGGGTAATTTCTTTATCAGATATTCAGCAGCGATTCGCTTTAACGCTCTCAACGGTAACGGCAGTTGTACCGCAATCTGCGTTGGTAACATTGTCAAGCCTATAGCCCAAAATAAGGGTTTGTATAGCCAATTAGCCGGTTTAAGCGATAGTACCGCGCGCGTACTTTTTAAAGCCGAGGCTATCAAATCGACGTATTGTTTATCGTCAGTCAATTGAATATAGCGATTAATAGCAATCGTAGTATCCAGATGGGTATTCAATACCAGCATATTCGAAACACTTTTACCAAGGGTTTTATTAGCTATCCATCTGAAAGGGCCGCTATGCATGGATTGTTCCGACAATTCCAAGGAGTCATGAAGAAACCAAACGCCACAATCCAGTCTGTCTGTTGTTTTTGAGAGGAAAGCAACGGCTTTTTGTAATGCCGCTTTAACTTGAGGACAGCCAGTACGCTGATATTCATCCATCAACAAGTGCACGCCACTAGCGTGGAGCCGATAATGGCATTCAGAGCTGTCTGTCCACATGCCGTGATACCAGCCACCATCATCGGCTTGGCGCTGGATCAATGATAAAACCAGTTGTTGTTGAAAATGACGGTAAAGCGCTTTACCCGTTGTTTTTTCCAAGCCTGAAAAAACAGTATAAAGCGCATGAGCTTCGTTTTCAGAAAAACATTTTTTATGATGCGGCCAGGAATAACGAAGATCATAAACTGCACCGTATATCACATGGCGATATAAATCGGCAGGTTTACTGATGCAACCGTGAGATCCCCAAAGGAAGTAACCTTGAGCTTCTATCGGTGATAAAGTAATTATGTCATTAACAGCGAACGTCTCGGCAAACTGCCAGATGATGATATCTATAACAGAGTCTTGAGGGCAGCTTATTTCAATAGAAAAGCCATCCTTTTCATGCCAAGACAATCCAGATAGCGTAATTGGTATTTCAGATTTAATAGTCTGGTCAGAATTGATAAGCCGTTGCTTAGGTAAATCAACTAGCCATAATGGATTTTTGACCGAAGTAGAAATACCTAAGAACCCGCCTGCAATACAGTTTTGAAAAGAATGGTTTTGTTGGCAAGTAAGCTTTACATTTTCCCCTGGTTTAATTCTTAGAAAAGCGCATGCAGCATTGTCAAATTGGTCGACAATTAACTGGTAACCAGGAAAATCATAAAAGTATCGAGTTGTATTTAGAATATTTATTGATTCAAGCGGTTGATCAAGTGTAAAAATTTCTATTAAGGAAAGACTCTGCATAATGCTCTCTATTGAGTTTATGATTTTGGATGCATTTTTAGCATACCTTGCATAAGAAATTGCTCAATTTCATCAACCATTCTTTGTGTGGAAAAATAATCAAGAGCTTTTTTACGCCCAGCTTTCGCCATGAGTTGGGCTTCATGCTCGCGGGTAAGCAAAAAGGTCAGATGTTTTATTAAAGTCGCTACATCATGAGCAGGAAAAATCAGCGCTTCCTCATGGTCCTTTAGGCATTTGCTAATCCCGGTGGCATTGCTGACAATTAGAGGCAAGCCAGCAGCCATACCTTCTGCGGCTACGCGAGGTAGCGGATCAACTTCAGAAGGAACCACAATAATATCATGTGAGGCATACAAAGCCGGCATATCGTTAAATGCAACGGGTTGCAGAATTTGAAGTTTAGAAGGATCATTACTCGTTGCTATTTCATGATTTATTTTAGACAAATAATCATCGTCATGCGGCCAGCCAACAAGAGATAGAGATATGTCAGATATGTGAGATAACTGAATTGACTTGCACGCTTGAATAAGAGTAATTGGATCTTTAGAAGGGTGGAGACGACCGATAAACAAAATTCTTTGTCGACTTGATGGTCTTTCAATCGGAATATTTTTAAATCGTTCCAATGGTGCGCTGTCGTATATTTGCTGGGGTTGGATTTTACAAGCGGGTTCATGTAAACCGGAAATAGTCTCAAAATCATTAAATGCCAGCCCATCAAAAATGATCTTTTGGTGTTTGAGAGGTAAATACTTACTCAGGTGATCCTGTAAAAAATTCTTCAAATATTTTGATAGACCGGTTTGCTTTCCCCAGTTCCAAAATTGATATTGCCGTCTATTGGCGCCTAGGTTGTTGTGATCAGTCAGCCAATAACCGCAGACATAGGCAAATACAGGCAAGCCAAAACTAAATAAACGAGGGGCTATGGAGTAGCTCATGCCCTTTGTAGCCCAAACAAAGCAACAATCAGGTTTAAATTGAGTTATTGCCGATTTAATAAACGATTGTTCTTGCCATTCGCGGCGATACCACTTGTAAAGATCAGTTAACGAAGTTGACTTTAACTCATTGTTTAAATTATCAGGGCAATAATCGAAAATACGCCATATCCCGTTATTGATACTGGTTTGTCCTTGTAACTGAAATGTGCTGGTTAAAACCAAGACATCGTGATTTCGGCATTTAAGTTCCTCAACTGTCTCTTCGCATAACAGAGGATAACCGCCGTCTGAATAAGGCGGATACATGTTCATTAAAATTAGAATGCGCACCTTTTACCTCAAATTGCTGCTGTTTAACCCGTTCAAGAGATTAGGCTCTGTGAATGGTTTGTTGTAATTTTAATAAATACCATACTAAAACCTTTCTTTGATTAGTAGGTAGTAGGCACCAAAATGTTTGCTTGATATTTTTCCAACAGAAAGGCTTGAAGTGAAGCGCCTTAAGATAATGATGGAGGGCTGATTTATAATTTTGCTTTTGCCAAAAAAAACCATTTGCTACTTCAGTATGTAAAGTAGCAAACCTATCATTTAATGTAGCTTTATCAATACATTTAAATACTTCTTTATTTAGATCATATAAACTTTCCAAGGCGCTGAGTTCGGCTTGTTCCATCTTGACGTAATCATGGCTGGCATTGGTTTCGTGGCATCGATATAAGGCAAGCTTTTTATCTTGAAAGCCAATCGGATATTTACTGCATATTCTTAACCAAAGTTCGTAATCATCGACACGAGAAACGGTTTCATTGAAATAACCAATTTCATCAATAACATTTTTCCGTAAAAGTACCGTTAAAACGGCAATTCGATTCCTTTTGAAAAGCTCAGCAAAACATTCGCCGTGCAGATCGGTAACCCAGTCTTTGGGGTAGTGAGAAATTGGGGTGCTATCAGCTTGGATATAACCTTGTCGTGAATGAATGAAAGCAAATTCTTGGTGCGTTTCTAAAAACTGGACTTGAGTTGAAAGTTTATCAGGCAGCCAGCAATCATCTTGATCAAGAAAGCCAATGTATTTGCCTTTTGCATGTTTGATCGCTAAGTTTCTAGCAGCAGCAACACCGGCATTTTGTTGTTCAAAATAACGAATTCTAGGGTCACCTAAGTAATTCATTATTATTGATTTGCTGTTATCTGTTGAGCCGTCATTGACGATTAGTAATTCAAAATTCTGATAAGTTTGGGTTAATGCGCTTTGAATAGCTTCTGAAATATATTGATCACCATTGTAAACCGGTACGAGGATGCTTACTATTGCTTCAGGCATTTTTACTAAATCTCCATAACAAATTCATTCTGAACCATGATTCTATTTTATATGGGATTAAATAAATAGACGATTCTAATTTTGGATAGGCTTTTACAGCTGTTTTCCAGTGGTTTATTAGTGTGGTTTTTGTTAATAAATCCGTTGAATTTGAATAGGCCATATTTCTTAGGAATTGCGCTCTTTTTGCTAGTTGAGTTTTGAAATTTAAGTGCAATTTTCTTTGTTTGACAAATCTTCTTAATGGTTCGTAATTAGGATTATAGGCAAATTCATGTAAAAGGATTAGTCTGTCAATATAATTACTACGATACAGTTGACTAGCATTATTTTTTGAACTAGTAGATGTGGGATGTACGCGGAATTGAGCTAAAGAATCAGGAATATACTTGATACCAGTATTTATACCCACTCTAATCCAGTATTCTAAATCACAAAGTTGTACCATTTCAGCATTAAATGGGCCAAAGTGCTCAAAAATAGAGCGATGAATTAAAGTTGATGAGGGTTCCCCAAAAAAATTTCTAGAGTCATTTAGAACAGCTTGGCAGATTTGATTGGTGCTGATAAAGTTCGAACCAGAAAATAATTCATTAAACCGTGGTATGGTCATTAAATATTCTTTTGTTTCAGGATCAATATCATTATGAAACAAAAAATCTCGGGTGCAAAACACAAATGGAGTATCTATATTCGCTGCTTTCAACATGAGTTCTAAGCAGTCGTGCCTGATGATGTCATCTTGAAATACAAACTTAATCCATTCTCCTTGAGAAAGTTCGATACATTTATTCCAGTTATTGACAAGGCCAAGATTACTTTCATTTCTAAATAGTTTAATACGCGTATCTTGTTTGGCATATCTACTGACTATTTCCCATGTGGCATCTGAAGACTTGTCATCCACAATAACTATTTCAAAATTATTATAGCTTTGGTTTAAGATGCTAATTAATGTTTCTTCTAGGTAACGTTCTCCGTTGAATGTGGGAACGCAAATACTAACGTTTTTCATGATTATGAAAATAGATGATTGACTATATTGGTTTTATTGTAAAACTTTTAAAAGTCTGGAGTCTTGGTTTAGTGAGATGACTTTTTAAATAAAAAGCACGCACGGCCTCCTGTTTTATTTTTATTAACATACTCCGCCAAGTTAATAAACTCATCAATTTCTTTGTCTGTAAAAATCTGATTATCATGATGTAACCAATATGAATTATCTGCTGTTAATGGTATGTTGCGAAGATATTGTTCGCTGCCATAAAACTCAAGGATTAATGAATCGTATATTGTCTCGTAAAGAGTTAGTCCGACTCTCTCTCCTAAAAGTCTTATGCTTTCGAGGGAATGAAGATAAATATGGCGAGGTACATCCATTTCAACCCAGTTAGTTCCGTAGTGATCCCAAACATATGAAGAAACTATTGGTATGCGAATAAGAATAACCCCATTTTCTGACAATAAACTTCGAGCAATAGCTAATGTAGTTTCTTGCTCAGGAATGTGTTCTAATGAATGATGAAATGAAATGAAATCGAAGTTACCAATCAATTCATTTATAGGGCGCTTAAATATTGTAATGCCATTATATCTTGCATCAGATTCAATGAAAGGATCTACTCCGAAAAGATTTTTGAATCCCATTTGGCGCAAGGTATTTAGCCAATTAGATGATTGGCCACAACCCACATCTAGAAAACGGGCATCAAAATTCGCAATATTAGCTTTTTGTATAAATTCGGTTGCTGGTATGACTTTGTCTACTTTTAAAGTAGGTATTTTAATAAAATTCGATAATATTTTATTTAACTTATATCCACGATTGAATAGTGCATTACGGAAGCGTTGTTTTAAAAAGAAATTGAGTATATGGGGTGGTGGCTCTATAGGTTGACTGTTCAGTGAATAATAGTCTTTTGGATAGAATCTACTTAGATTGTCGGGTATGTTTGTTATTTGTAAACAAGAGCAGGATTTACATTGAAAATATTCAAACTCTTCTCTAGTGCCGAACATCATCTCTCGTCCAATGAATGTCGGGTGGTTGTCTTCAGTTTTACAAATACGACATTTATGTTGAAAGATAGTCATAAGGTTAGGCCTGTACTGTAGAATTTACTTTTGCATCTGTGACTTTATTATTTTCTTGGATCCAGAGGGCGTCCAATGCGAAGAATCCATCGCGTATAGTTATTGGTACACTGCCAACTATCTGAAAATGTTTTAGGCTTTCACCATAATAAACCGTTCTTGCTGCTTGGCCGGAAGTTATGCCAAATCGGATTGTATAAATTCCGGGCATGAGTGGTAATTTTTTGATTTTGCAGCTAATCACATGTTCACCAGGCGGGAGGTTGTTGATTTTAAGTTGTTCTTCACTATTGTGGGTAGTTAAGTATAGAAAGTCTGTGGTATGAAAGCCGAAGCCAAAAGTTACTTCATCTAATTTTTCAAGTACACGGATTTTAAAATGGATAGAACAAT
Organism: Methylomonas lenta; assembly: GCF_001644015.1. Taxonomy (GTDB): domain Bacteria; phylum Pseudomonadota; class Gammaproteobacteria; order Methylococcales; family Methylomonadaceae; genus Methylomonas; species Methylomonas lenta. The sequence continues at coordinate 93,745 of NZ_LUUI01000044.1, read as the reverse complement.
TTTGATTATATGTCAGGTTTTCCACTTTCTGGTCTGAAGTATCAAGAAAATATAGTCCGACAAGTTCAATTTCACCACTACCTATAGTGCGTGTCTGGGTCTGGTCAATGTTGTTTTTTATTTTTATGTCGTTTTGTTCATAGAAGTTGTCGCAAACTCTTTTAGGGTCGCCTTCCATGCCAATTTTCCCATGATCTAGCAAGATTACTCGGTTGCACAGGCGTTGAATTTGCCGTATGTTATGGCTAACTAAAAGTACTGTTTTACCTTGTCTCTTTATTAATTCTTCCATTCGGTCAAAGCATTTGCGTTGGAAAGCTAAATCCCCAACCGCCAATACCTCATCTACAATCAATATATCCGCCTCCATGCTGGTGGCAATGGAAAAACCCAATTTTACGGTCATCCCTGAGCTGTAGCGCTTGACCGGAGTATCAATAAACTGTTCCAGTTCGGAAAATTCGATAATTTCATCCAGTTTTTGCTTAATAATTCTTTTAGGAATGCCGAGTATGGCGCCATTTAAGAAAATATTTTCTCTACCTGTGAGTTCAGGATTGACGCCTGCACCGACTTCAATTAATGGTGCTACGCTGCCGCGAACAATAACTTCACCTTTGGTGGGTTTGGAGATATTGGCCAGGTGTTTTAGCAGGGTGCTTTTGCCGGCACCGTTATGACCTATGATACCGATCACCTCGCCTTCTTCAATGTGAAAGTTGACATCGTCCAGCGCTTTGAATTTTTCTCTTTCTCGTGTGGGTCGAAAGGTGAGTCTTCTTAGAGTGTTTAAGGCGGTTTCCTTTAGGCTGGTCAGGTGACCTAGTTGGTATTCCTTAGTGAGATGGTTGACTTCTATAATTGCCATGAGATTGCTTTATGTAATTCGTCAATATTGAGTTGTGTAGAGTTTGTGTCTGCTCAGATTACGTCGGCAAACCAGCTCTCAGCGCGCTTAAAATACCAGTAGCTAATGGGTAGAATGGTGAGTGTCAAAATCAGGCCAGGGTACAGGGCGTCAAAATCCGGCGAAACACCTTTGATTAACACGCGCTGAAAACCATCGATGATGCCTACCAATGGGTTGAGGGTATAGAGTGTATATAGTTTTTCCGACCAAACGCCCGCAGCTTGTTCAACCAGGAGTTTTTTCTGCACTAGGCTAAGCGGGTATATCACCGGAGAGCCATACATTAAAAGTGACAATGCGATAGGGATGGCTTGTCCTATATCGCGGTAGTAAACATTCATTGCAGCGCCAAAGAAGCTAATGGTGAGGGCGACAATCATGGTGTAAAGAATAAATGCCGGTATCCACAGGGTGTATATGCTGGGTAGTATTTGGTAATAAATCATCATTGCCATCAAAATGATAAAGCTGATAGTTAATTCTACCAATTTGGTTACCATAGCGGTGAGCGGGAAAACTTCGCGTGGGAAGTAGATTTTTTTAATTAGTGGGGCATTTGAGGTGATACTGTTTACGCCCTCCGACACGGATTCTTGAAAGAATACCCAGGGAATTAATGCGGCAAAAGTAATCAGGGGGTATGGCAGTCCATCAGTTTCGATACCAACAAAGCTCTTTACGACGGTAAAAACCAGCATCAACAGCACAGGTTTCAAAACTGCCCATAGAATGCCGAGATAGGCTTGTTTATACCGGACGACTATGTTTTTCCAGGTAAGCGCAACGATTAGTTCCCGATAGCTATAAAGATTATTAATTATTTTTAGCATAATGTTATGTCAGCTATATGTCGATTGTTTTGAGGCATTATTTTATGCATTAATAGCTATTTAGTTTTAAGTTTTTTAAGTTTTTTTAATAAGCTTTTATGGTTGGGATTTTGTTCTAGACCCAGTTTAATGACTTTTTCGGCATCATCGAATTTCTTTAATTTTATGTATGCGTCTGCTAGGCCAATATAAGAGGGCATAAACTTTTTGTTTTTGTTAATGGCGGTTTGAAAGTCTGATATAGCATCATTATAGTTGCCGATATCAGTTTGAAGTTTTCCCCTTTCGCTATAAAGAAAAGGAAGTAAGGCGTAGTTTGGATCGGATGAATGAGTGATGGCATATGATGTTCCTTCTAGTTGATGCGTTAAGCATGCTTTCATTTCCTTTTCTGGATATTGATAGCAAATGGCTGTTCTAGGCTTGCCATTGCAATAATGGTTTATATAGGTAAAATCTCCACCAAACTTTTGCTTCCAATCTACGTTTTTATATTTGTTGTCAATGTAAATAATACCCGAATTTCCCTGACAAAACGGCGGTACGGACAGGGCCGCCATAGTGGGATCTACACCTCTCGCTAAAGCAGATTCCCACGGTTCTAATGCCAGCACTGGTTTTGCAAGTAAAATTAATTTTATAAATATTAAATAAATAAGTTTGCGATTAATATTCATTTTAGACTGTCTATAATTTCTTTAGCTAGTTCTTGGTAAGTGTTTGATTTAAATCTACACTCACCAATAAAATGGATAAAACTTGTTGTTTGTGTTTCTATTTTTGTACAGTCGCAATATTTTGGGTGGGGAAGTACCATATTTTTATTAATATTTGCAATCACTATGTTGGACATCACTTGTTCGCTTCCCCAGCGGTACCATTTTTTGCCTATGATATTTTCGATTGCTTGAGAAAGTTCAACGACAAAATCTTTATCAAAAGATTTTTGAGGGAAACCAGTAAAGCCAGCGCACCCTCGCACATAATTTAAATTTTCTATATTGGCGAGTTTATCAAAATTGGCCTCAGCAAGCATTTGTACATGGCTGTCTGAATCAATGAGTACATTTTGATTTACTCGTTTCGAACAAATACTCATTGATTCTATTGTTTGATTATCCCATGTGCCGATAACAAAACCAGTTTGTGAGTCAATATTGTGGTTGATTTCCGGGATGTCTGAAATGGTTAGTGTGTCACTGTCTAGTTGAATTACATAGTAATCTTGAACAAAATGCGCTATTGCAAGGAGTCGCTCCCAGCAACCGCCCATTGGGCAGTTGTCGTCAACAAATTCTTTAGCTTCGTGTATTTCACAGATAGGTATATGTGTTTTTAGTGTATTTAAGTCGTTGGATGTGAGGCTGCCGTCATTTATGATGATAACTTTGTTTATAGCTACATTTTTTGTAAATGATTTGATGGCAATTAAAAATAACAATACGTCTTTATGTTGTAACTGTGTTAATACGGCAACTGGTTTCTCTGTCTGGGCTATAACAGGTGGCGTTTTGTATATTCTTTTACAGGCTAGTAAAAATTTAAAGCGGCTTATCTTATCTTTTAATTGATAGAACATGGCTTTTTAGATAATAAATTTGAGTAAATGCCTTCTACGGCTTGTGTGTGTTTTTTTATTGAGAACGCTTTTAAAGCGTTTGCCCGTGCCGCTTGTCCCAAATGTTGTCTTGTGCGTTCCGACTGGTAGAGTTGTATTATCGATTCAGCCAGGGAATCAGCCTCTCCTGGATTAAATAGTAAGCCCGTCTCACCACTAGTTATCATTTCACTTGCCCCTCCATGGTTTGGACCAAGCAAAACTCTTCCCATGGCCATGGCTTCAATGACGACAGTGCCTAACGGTTCCGGGCTGGTTGATGCCGAAACAACAATATTAAGTCCAGCATAAACTTGTTGCATGTTGTCTATGTGCCCGGTAAATTTAATTATTGCTTGTAATTTATCTTCTATAACACGTTGTTTTAGTTCGTTTTCGTAGTCTATGCAATCTTCTGGTGTGCCGCCAATGATCATCATCTTAAGGTTTGGGATTTTATCCTTTATTAAACCTGCAGCATCCAGATATAGCTCTTGTCCTTTCCAAGGGATCAAAAGGCCGACTAAGCCAACGACAAATGCCTCTTGTGGAATTTCGAACTGTTTTCTGAAACTGTTACCGTCGGCATTAATGTCGAGTTTTTCTAATTCGATACCATCATAAATTACGCTGATTTTTTCGTTTGGGATATCCAGTTTCTTATGAACGCTGTTAGCCACCCAGTTGGATACCGAGATGAAATGATCGGGTAAGGAATATGCCCAACGCATCGAGTGTGAGCCATTTTGGTCGCCCCGAACATGGCAAATGCTTGGAATGCTTAGACATTTTGCTACAAGCAGGGCTGCACGGTTGCAGAGTGGTTCGTTGTTGGCGTGGATTAAATCGGCTTTAAAGCGCCATGCAGTCCATAGCAAGCGAATGAAAAAAGGTAGGAAATTGATTAAGTCATCTAATCTAGCCAGTAGTTGCTGAGTTAGGAAGCGTATGCCGGGCAATTTGTCAGGCCAGGTTTGCGCAGCTAGAATTCTTTGTAGGCTGACGATGTCAATCAAGCGATCTGGAATGTGCTTCCAGAGTGCTTCTTCGGCAATTTCCCTATATTGCGGGCCTGTACGACCAGTAACGACCATGGGAAGGTATTTGCTTCTATCCAGATTTCTGACCAGATGGCGGAGACAGATGATTGCGCCGCCGTAACCTATGCCGTTTTCAACATAGAGAATATGTTTGGGTTGGTCTTTTGGTGCCATTAAGGATTACAGTTTTTTATAAATGTGTAAAAGATAATCTCATAAGTTTAGTAGTTTGTGAATTTTTGTCTTATCTGTCTGATAAGTGCTATCCATGCTTGCGGCAATAGACAGGTTAAATAATATAACAATGACCGGGTGTCTAATTTCTCTTTTAAGCTTTGCAAAAATGCCTGCCGCGCATTCAATTTGTCACCGGCTACAAAGTACCAATAACCTAGTGTCCAATAGGCGTCGGCAACCATTTTGTTAGGGTCAATATTTTGTGAGATTAGCTGCGATTTTGTATGCTGGCGAATTGAAGACATAACCATGGGTAGTTGGGATAGCATACGCTCGGTTGCTGTTGTCGCGCTGTCATTGTGTTTCCTGCGAAGGATTAATGCATCTGGTACACAAGTGGCCGGATAATGCGCGACAATTTTGGCCCATAACTCCAGATCTTCGCCAAAACGAATGGCTGAATTGAATGATCCTGCTTCTAACGCGGTGCTGCGTTTGAATAATGCGGAACTGGTGGGGACAAAGTTCTTTTTTACCAAGGCCGCCAAAGCGTTGAGTATGGGTTCACCGGAATTTTTTTTTAATTCAGTTAAAAGGTAATGTTTGTCAAGGCTTGATGGTGTAATGACGTTTTCTTCAGTATCAATTTCTGCCTCGTCACCAAAAATGAAATGCAATGTAGGGTTTGCTTTTAGTGCTTGAAGTTGAAGCATGGTTTTATTTGCCGTCCATTGGTCGTCGGCATCCAAAAGCGCAATCCAGTCGCCTGTGGCTATTTCTATTCCTTTATTGCGCGCAGCAGAGGGACCTTGATTAGGTTGCTTGTAATAGCTAATGTTACCAGACAATTTTGCTACGATTTGTTCGGTATTGTCTGTTGAGCCGTCGTCTATGATGATGATTTCATAAATTGGCGTGGTTTGAGCATTGATGCTGTTTACGGCTGCTGCGATGAACTTTGCGCTGTTATAGGCGGGAATTACGGCGCTGATTTTCATAGTTGATCCAGAAGGTAATAGTTAAGGTTGTTATATGAATTTCATGAATCAAGTTTACAATGGTTTACATTGTTTCGAGGAGGATTAATGCTAAACAGCGTGAATTTACCCCGCCACTGGCAAAAGCCATTAATGGCTTTGTTTGTGGTTTCTTTAGGTTCGATTATAGCTTTTTATCCTACCTGGACGTCCATTGTTTCTATCTGGGAGCGATCTGAAACCTTTGCTCACGGCTATCTGGTTGTTCCTATTAGTTTGTGGCTGATTTGGTTGAGAAGAGCGAATTATAGAGATTTAAGACCCTCTTTCAGTTGGTTGGCTGTGTTTTTTGTGCTCGGATGTGGGTTTTTGTGGCTGGTTGCAGATTTGGTGTCCGTTCTGGTTATAAGACAATGGGCGGTAGTAGGGATTTTGGTTGGCGGTATTTGGGCGGTTTTAGGCAATCGCACTGCATCACAAATGTTATTTCCGTTATTGTTTTTATTTTTAATGGTGCCATTTGGTGAGGAATTTATCCCTTGGCTAATGGACTTTACTGCAGATTTTGTGGTTGGCATGTTGCGGTTGACAGGCATTAGTGTTTATCGTGAAGGCACTTTTTTTACCTTGACATCAGGGAATTGGTCAGTCGTTGAAGGTTGCAGCGGGTTGCGGTATGTGATTGCTTCATTCACATTAGGTACCGTGTATGCGTACCTAAATTATACTAGCTATAAAAAACGTGCGATTTTTATGCTGGCTGCATTTCTGACGCCGATTTTGGCGAATGGTTTGCGTGCCTATATGATTGTGATGATAGGTCATTTAAGTAGTATGAAGCTGGCAACTGGTGTTGACCACATTATCTATGGTTGGGTGTTTTTTGGTCTGGTGATGCTGTTAATGTTTTATGTGGGTTCATTTTGGCAGGATCATCCAGATGCCAATATTCCGCATTCAATGTCCGAAGGTGAGGCTGTTGATGCTAGTCAGCATAATGCTTTACTTGTCATGTTAGTTGTTTTGATTTGCATGGGGATTTGGCCTGTTACTGCCAAAGAATTACATGCTAAGCAAATGGTGAAAGCTGAGATACCTTCAGGTTTGATAAAAGGGTCGCTTAATTCAGAGCTCAAATCACCAGATTGGGGATGGGAGCCTCAATTTAAAGGAGTTATGGCTGATCTTAGGTATTACCTTGATGATGAGGTACAGCCTGTTGCCATGTATTTTGTGAATTTTGGTGATGAATCGCAGGGTGGTGAGTTAATTAACTCACAAAATTATTTAGCGCGACAAAAAGATCCAGTTTGGCGGATAGTGCGTAATGAAAAAGCAGCATTGACTTGGCCAGAGAGTGGCCCCGTTATGATTGACGAATCGGTTTTGAATAGCACACAACGTGACTTGTTTGTTTTGCGGTGGTACCGGGTGGGAAAAACGAATACTTCGAATCCCTATTATGCGAAATGGTTGCAATTGCTTAAGCGATTGACAGGTGATGCTTCTCCGGAGTTAATGATTGTTTTGTACACTCAGACGCCGCATGGTAATTATGATGAAGCCAGAAATAGATTGATCAAGGTTGCTCAGGCTTGTTGTATGTAAAGATAGCAACTCAGTCCATCCCATTTCATGCTAGTACGGTATTTTGCGCGCCAATATGTCCTTTCGTGCAATGCCCTTTTGTGATTATCTGTTTTCTAATGGGGCATCTGTGATTAACTTGCTTAGTGTGCTGGTTTTTTTTGTAAATTTAGCGCAGAAACCATAGTCGAGACCTTATGATTCATATAAAACAATTGATGTGCGCATTTTTGCTGAGTATCTTTGCTCAATTGGTTTGGGCTGGAGGTATGACTGAGACGCCGGATACTGTGCGTAAATTGGCTGCCAATTACGAACATGGACGCGATGGGATCAAGCAAGATTTTCAGCAGGCTTTTTTGTTGTATTGCCAAGAGGCATTAAAGGGCGACCGGGAATCCGCTTATAACATGGGGTTTATGTATTTTAATGGTCGCGGTATGCCACGTAATTTGTCTCTAGCCGTACGATGGTTCAAACAAGCTGCTGATGCAGGCGATAAGCATGCGCAAAAAATGCTGGATAGATTTACAAATGTTTCGCCACTTGAAGATGCAACTTGTAAGCAAGCCAAGCCAGTGCCTGAGTTAAAGTTAGTTGCAGTTCAAAATCCAAACAGGAAGGTGGTTGAAGGCTGGGTGAATCAGATTGCGCCACATTACGGTATCGACCCTGAATTGGTAATGGCAGTGATTAGTGCTGAATCGGCTTTTAACATTAATGCTGAATCTAATAAGAATGCGCAAGGTTTGATGCAATTGATTCCAGAAACGGCTGCTCGATTTGGCGTAATAAATAGCTGGGACCCGATTCAAAATATTAAAGGTGGAACGGCCTATCTGCATTGGTTGTTGCGCCATTTCGACGGTAAGGTAGATCTGGTCCTGGCAGCTTATAATGCTGGTGAAGGTGCGGTTGAGCAATATCAAGGCATCCCTCCATACCGTGAAACACAAAATTATGTGAAGCAAATTCTTTCACACTATCAAAAAACCTCACATCCAGTGCCCGCCAAAGAACTTAAGAAATTTGATGTAGAGCAAAAAACCTAAAGGGGTAATCCAGGCAACTGCTTAAATTACGCTTGATCAAGTTGGTTGCGAATTAGGTCTTGTAGATTATGTTTTTCCAATAAGCTGTATAGAGTTGGGCGAGCTATGCCTAAAAGTCTTGAGGTTTCTGCCACGTTGTAATCACTGTAATGCAGTGCCCGTTTGATGGCGGCAATCTCAGCCGATTCGCGTACCGCTTTTAAATTTAATGGCATGGAATTTTCTGGTTGTGCCGACATCTCCAGGTCTTCCAAACTGATTAATGCGTTATCGGACATAATAACCGCTCGCTTCAATTTATTTTCCATTTCTCTGACATTGCCTGGCCAGGCGTAATTTTCAATGGCTTGAGCGGCCTCGGGTGAGAAACGTTTTTCTTTACAGTGATTATCTTTGCAGTAGCGTTTTAGCAATGTATTGCCAATGGCCATGATGTCGCCTTCACGTTCGCGGAGTGGCGGTATCTCGATGGTGATTTCGCTGAGACGGAAGTATAGATCGCCTCTGAATAAATTTTCTGCTATTAATTCTTGTAGGTTACGATGGGTTGCGCAAACTATACGTACATCAACTGCAATTTCTTTGCGTCCACCAATGCGCTCGATAACTCTTTCCTGAATAAATCTAAGTAACTTGGCTTGGAGTGCAAAAGGTAAGTCACCAATTTCATCCAGGAAAAAAGTCCCACCTTCGGCGTATTCAATTTTACCTTTGGTTTGGACTACGGCGCCAGTGAAGGCGCCTTTTTCATAACCAAATAATTCACTTTCTAGCAAGCTCTCAGGGATGGCTGCACAATTGACAGCGATGAAAGGCATTTTGGCTCGTGAGCTTTTCTCATGTAATGCTCTCGCAAGTAATTCCTTGCCGGTGCCGCTTTCTCCAAGTAGCAGGGTGGTTGCTTGAGTGGGCGCAATACGCTCTATCATGCGCATCACTGTCAGCATCTGCGAACTGGTAGCGATGATGCCAGTTGAAAATGTTTGCTGTTGTTGGAGCTTGCGAAAATCCTGTTCTAGGGCTTGTAAATGAAAAGCCCGGGCAATAATCATATTGAGCACGTCGGCATCAATCGGTTTTTGGTAAAAGTCGTATGCGCCCATGGCAACCGCTTCAATGGCATTACAGCGATCATCATTACCCGTGACGACTATGACTTTAGTTTCAGGTGCTAACTCGAGTATTTCTTTCAGAGTGGCAAGTCCTTCGCTGGCATTGGTTGGGTCTGGCGGTAGACCGAGATCAAGTGTAACAACGGCGGGCATGTGTCGCCTGAGAGCAGTAATCGCTTCTGCTTTGTTGCCTGCCAGGATGATTTCATAGTCATCCAGGCTCCATTTAAGCTGTTTTTGTAGGCCGGGGTCGTCCTCAACAATCAATAGCAGGTTCGATGGAGTCATAAGTTTTGGGTTGTGATAGTGGAAGTTGTAATTTAAATGTAGTGCCTTGATCAGGTATGCTATCAACATCTAAGTGACCGGCATTTTTTAATACAAAATCCCTTGCTTCATAAGCACCGATACCCATGCCAGCATTACCTTTTGTGGTATCGAAGGGTTTAAACAATCGCTCGGCTATAAATGATGAATCCATACCAATGCCGTTGTCTATGATTTCAAGTACAGCATAATCTGGCTTTGTTGTTAAAACAAGTTTCACCCAGCCATCTGGTTTTTGTGTGGCGTCTTGAGCGTTTTGTATAAGATTAGTGATAACACTGGTCAACTTGATCGGATCTACTGTGATCAAGCATACATCAACAGTCGTTACAATTGACAGGGCAGGAAGTCCCTTGTGTTGGTGTTGTATGGTTTTGATGATGTCTGCAAGATTAATTAGCGATTTTGCGGACGGTATGGATTTGCCTTGTTTTAATTGATTCACAATATGCTGCATTTTATTAACAGCATTATTGAGTGTATCGATAGTGTCATCAAAAAAATCGGGATTATGTTTATGCTTATTCGCGTTTTTGACTATAAGTCCTAGTTGGGCTGCAATGTTTTTCAGGTCATGTACCAGATAGGCAGAAAGCCGATGGTAGGTTTCAAATTGACGATTATTGGCTAATGCCTCGCTGGCTTTGTTAAGGGCGAGGGCATTGGCTAATTGCATGCCGACTGTTTTTAACAGATCATGATCTTCCCAGTTAAGCTTTCTGGGGGCTCTGGGCTGTGTGAGCACAGCAAAAGCTTCCAGGTTATTTAGATGAAACAACGGCACGATCAACCATATTTGACTGTCTTCAGAACAGCAGGGTGATAAGTCGATGTCATCATAGACTTCTGGTGCATGCGCTAATTCAAAAAAATCGATCACCCATTGTTTTTTGGATAAATAAGTAGGCAGGTCATGGTTGTTCTTAAAGTGATCAAGTTCCTGCGGAGACAAGCGTAAATTTTGTTCTGCGGCTAAGAAAAACCGGCTTTGTTCGTTTTTTAGCCAGAGTCCGCCACCAGTACTCTCTACTAAATTAGTCAAAGTGGTGATGATAAAGTCTTTGAGTTCACCCATGGATTCAAGTTTAGCCAGTGCTTTGCTGATTTTTAGCCATTCTTCCCGATAGTCATAGTTATAATGGAAAAAATGTTTACCGAAGTATACTTTGGCCAATGCACGCATTTTTCCAGACGTAAAAGACACAAACAACAATAAGACAGCAAGAAAAATGAACACTGTTTGTATCGTTTCACCCCATTCAGCATTAGCTTGTTTAAGGTAGTAACCAGTGGCCGACATCAAAATTAGGTAAGCACCGCAGCCAAACAAAATAGTGGAATAAAAAATGGTTTTCCTAGGGACTGAGTGTGCTGTATTGAAACTAGGTAGGTCTAGCCTTGGTAGAGAGATGGCTAAAAGCGGTACCATTAAGGCATTAAGAATGCCGCGCGATTGCCACAGAGGTATGTCTAAGTGTTTGTATAGCAGGGATTTGCTGTAAACAATCAAATTAAACAAAAATAATGCTGCGAGACTTAAACAGATATATTTAATATTCCAGCGCTGGTTTAAGGGAGTGTTACGGTAAAGCTGTTCGATGAGAATAAGGCCAATTACAGCAAACACCACATGCGCAAAAAACCTAGGATCAGAATCAGTCTGAAGCCGAATAAAGTCCAGAAAACTTGGAAAACCCTCTATAATTCCTGTCAGTAAAAACAATAGGCCAATGGCTGGCGCTAGTCTGGATCGTAAAACGTACTGAAAATTGTTGTTGTAGCGTTGTTTGGATATCAAAGTGGCGAGCCATAAAGTCCAAAACATGTTTCGTAAAGTCTCAAAGACCAATGTGTCTGCGATGAAGAACTGGCTGTCTTGGGTTGCTCGAACTACATTCGCGCTCCACAGTATAGAAAAAGCTACCGCTGTAATGAAAAGCCAATGCCGCTTAATTCTCGTAATAGCGAATAAAAATAAAATTGTATAAGCTATTGCCGCACTCAGATAGCTAAAAAAAATGAACTTTTCCATAATATTTAAGGGTTTTCTAAAGCCGATGGATGTGTGTTTTCATTAATCATTATAGCGATTGTTTGAATTGACTAGGGGTGTTGGATTTAGAGAGCACAAGGGTATGAAAAAAATACTAGACGAAATCTTAACAAGTCCTCAGTTTTTAGAAGGCGATGCATGGCAAAAACGTTGGTATAAAGCAAATGAAAAAGTCATAGAAAAAGGAGATATCGGGAATTCATTGTTCTTGCTTGAAGAAGGTCAGTTGCGAGTGCTGGGCGGGACGGAAATTGAGGGTAAAATCAAGGTCAATCCCGGGTTGTGCGATTTGGATGCAGGCGCTTTGTTTGGTGATATCTGCTTATATGCTGATCATAGAAGAACTGCTTCGGTAATCAGCTTGACCGATGCTTGCATTATAGAAATTCGAAGTGACAAGCTAAGCGGGTATTTAGATAGTCATCCCGCTCAGGGGTATCTGTTTTTAAAGGCGGTTTTTAAGGTCATGGCCCAAAGAGTAGAGTTGGCTAATGAGCGGATTGAAAATTTGCTTGCATGGGGTATAAAAGCGCATGATATTGACAAATATCTTTAGATATGGTTCTTTTGAGCAGTATCTTGGCTTTAAGTTCTATGAATTTCAATAAGGTTCACGGAAAGCCTCTGAAAATTAGTTATGCTGGGTTTGTTGTAATTTATTGGATTGTTACGAAGAGTTTAATGAATAAACCAGATGATTTATTATTATTTTTACCTGAAAATAGGTTGTGGTTTTTAGGTATGACAAGAGTTTTAATAATTGAAGTGAATCTGATTTATCGTTGTTGATTATATGAACTGAGTTAAAAGCAATTAAAAAATATATGTAATAAATATTTTATGGAGTTAGTAGTGTTGACCAGTAAAGCTAAAAATAATAAATTATATGCGCCAATTATATTGATTGGAGCGTTGGTGTTAGCAGCTTGCGATTCGCCAGAAGAAGCAGCCGAAAATCACTTACAAAAAGGTAAGGAGTTATTTGAAAAAGGCGAATATGATAAAGCAATACTGGAGCTGAAAACATCTAGTCAAAGTGAAGATAAGCGGTCAGATACTTATTATTACATGGCTCTTTTGGATGAGAAAAGTAATAATTTCAAGTCAATGCGGGAAAACCTTATAAAAACCATTGAGCTTGATCCTAATAATACTGAGGCAAGGCAGAAACTTGGCAAAGTAAATTTGCTTTTTGGTGATTTGGATAAAGCACTAGAACAAGCTGATGTTGTGTTGCAGTCAAATCCTGCTAGCGAAGAAGCAAAGCTGTTAAAAGCCTCTGTTTATATCAGACAACAGAAAAAAGAGCAGGCTAGCGAAATTATCGATTCGGTTTTGGCAGTCAATGCAGGTAGCATCGATGCGTTGTCATTAAAAGCAGCAATGTACTTTGAAAATAACCAGTTTGACCAGTCTCTGGAAATGGTTAATACAGCATTAACAAAGGATACAAAAAACTTACCACTTAGACTTTTTAAAATCAAGATTAATGCCAAACAAAATAACATTGAGGCTGTGATTGATGATTATAAACAGTTGATTGAAATCTATCCTGATGCTGAAAATTTTAAATTAAGTCTCGCATCAATTTATGCTATGACAGACAAATTGCAATTAGCTGAAACGCTTTTGCGTGAGATGGTTGCTAAAAAGCCAGATAATGTAGAGCCAAAAATTGTCTTGCTTGAATTTTTAAATGCAAAAAATAAGGAAGGTGTTAGCCCTGAATTTAAGACAATGATGGCTGGCGCTAAGAATACACCTGCTCTTGCATTAGAACTTTCAAAGTGGATGTTGGTGTCGGGATATGCAGATGATGCAGCATCTGGTTTGAAACAAGTGGCAGATGTAGATAAAAACGACAAAACAGGTTTGACTGCGCGAACAATCCTCGCTGAAATAGATTTAAATAAAAAAGAACTCGATAAAGCAGAAAAAGAAATTTCTGCTATTTTAGCCACAAACTCTGATTTTGTTGATGCCAGCTTGCTAAAAGCCCGGTTATTTTTAATGCAAAATAAAATTGATGACGCTATCGACTTGCTAAATAAAACAGTTTGGACTAAAAACGATTCAGATCAAGCCTTTATGTTGTTGGGACAAGCATATAGCTTGAAAAAAGATCAGAAACAAGCGGAAAAAAACTTTAAACAGGCTTTAGAGTTAAATCCAGCCAATATTCAAGCTTTCATCCCCGTTTATAGTGGCTATTTACAGGCCAATCAAAAAGAAACAGCCCGACAGTATTTGAATAAAGCATTAAATGCCAAGCCTAATCAAATATTGTTATTGACCAATAAAGCTGACTTAGATATATCGGAAAAACGATGGGATGATGCTCAGGAAACGGTACAGCGAATTGCGCTGTTTTCCAAAAATAAAGCTGTTCCTATGTATTTGCAAGCCAATATTCTCCAAGGTAAGGGTCAGTATGCAGATGCTGTAAAGTTATATGAGCAGTTGCTGAATGAATTTCCCGGCCATGTCAACTCAATGGTTAATTTGGTTAGGTCATATGAAGCGCTTAAGGAACGTGATAAAGCAATTGCTTTTCTTGAGTCGCAACAGAAAAAGCATCCAGAAGATTTGGCTATTGTAGGGGTTTTAAGTGATCTTTATATGGCGAATAAGGATTATGTCAAAGCCAAGCAGCTGTTAAGCAGTCAGATTAAACAGTCGCCGGACAAGTCAGTGCCGCTTTATTTAGCCTTAGCTAAAGTGGAAGCCGTGTTAACCAAGAGTGCTGAAGGGGCAAAAGAAGTTTATATCAAGGGCCTACAAGACAATCCGGATAATCCTCAATTATCATTGGCTTTGGCTGGTCTGTATGAGCAACTGGGCAATAAAAACGAAGCCCGTAAGATTTACGAAAGTGTTATTGAGAAATCCCCCGATACTACTTTGGCAATCAATAACCTGGCTGCATTGTTGATTGACTCCAGTGTTAGTGATGATGTGGCAAGAGGCTTGTCCATGGCTGAACGCTTTAAAGAGGTTGATAATGTATATTTACAGGATACCTACGCATGGGGTTTGGTGAAAAATGGCAAAACCAGTGAAGGTTTGGCTTTGCTAGAATCTTTGATTGTCAAAGAGCCTAAAATGCCTGAGATTAGATATCATTTAGGCGTGGCTCATTTGAATAACGGAAATAAGGCAACCGCGATAGTGGAGCTGAAACAAGCATTATCCTTGTCAGAGAAACAGAAAAGAGGTTTTACTGGAAAAGAGGATGCTGAAAAACGCCTTAAAGAGCTAGAGCACAAATAGGATTACTAAGCTAATATTATGAGGTTGATAGGATGAGGAATTTTTGAGCATGATACAGTTGAAGTGTTTCACAATAGGGCGTCGAATTGCGTTATGCATTTTTCTGATTAGTCTGATGGGTTGTTTCCAGCCTTTGCTAGAAGACGTAAGTCAGACTTCAGATTACACCTATCAAATCGGGCCAGGTGATAGCGTCAATATATTTGTATGGGGTAATCCGGAGTTATCAACCTCTGCTGCAGTGAGGCCGGATGGGAAAATCACAGTTCCCTTGGTTGAAGAATTACTAGCCAGTGGGAAAACCCCCTTTCAATTGGCTAGAGATATAGAAAAAGTCCTAGAAACTTATGTAAAAAGCCCACAAGTCGTAGTCATGGTCTCTGGCTTTAAAGGTGTCAGGGATCAGCAGATTCGCGTAATTGGTCGAATTGGAGGTGGAGGCGGTGCATCAGGCGGAGGCGGTGGCGGTGGTATAAGCGGAAGTGGAGGCGGTAGTGGCGGAATTGGGCGTTATCAAGGAAAGTCCATACCCTATGAAAGAGGTATGACTCTGCTGGATGTAATCATTCAAATAGGCCTAAATCAATACGCTGATGGTAATAGATCAAGTGTTATTCGCGAAGTTGATGGAGACTTAAAGTCCTATCGAGTGCGTATTGATGATTTGATTGATGACGCGGATTTGTCGGCGAATGTATTAATGATGCCCGGTGATATATTGATTATCCCTGATGCTTATTTCTAAATATAGAATCAATATTTTGAGGCGTTAAAGCAAAAAATGCAGCAAGAATTATCTGAAGTATATTTTTATTTAAAAGGTACGCTGAAATATAAGCGAGTGGCAATAATGTTTGGCCTATTAGTTTGTATATGTGGTTGGACTTATGTTTTTATGATGCCAGATAAATTTGAATCAAAAGCGAAAGTGCATATCGATTCCTCTACAATTATTAGGCCATTGATGAGAGGTATGGTAATTGATCCTGATGTTTCTGCGCTTATCCGGATAATTCAACAGCTGATGTTTACCAGGCCTAATTTAGAGAAAGTTATTGAGTTGTCTCAACTAAAACCAGCTAAAACAGGTGCTGTGGTCAATGCAGACTTTATTGAGAAACTCAAAAAAGATATAACCATATCGGGCGCCAGAGATAAGGATATATTTGATATTGCCTACTCATCTACCGATCCGGAAACGGCAAAAAGTGTTGTACAGGCAGTACTGACGGTGTTTTCGGAGCAAGCGCAAGGCAAGGCAATGGCTGACGCTAGTGATGCACAACAATTCATCGAGCATCAACTCCGTGATTATGAGATAAGGTTACAAGAAGCTGAAAAGGCTAAAGAAGATTTTAAACGGGCAAATCTAGACTTATTTCTGGGTGCTTCAGATCAATTTTCATTGCTAAATCAATTAAAAGAACAGCTAAATGCGGCTAATGTGAGTTTAGAGCAAACCATTGCAAGAAAGAATGTGCTTGCAGAACAGGTCGAGGAGGTTCAAGACTCCGACGAAGATTGGGGGTTGGCTAGTTTAACAACGGATGTCGAACAAGAAGCGGACCCAAGGATTTCCTCATTAATTGATAGAAAAACAGAATTATTAATCAAGTACACTGACAAACACCCTGAGATTATTTCTATTGACAGGTTGATTAATACGTTAAAAGAACAGATGGACCTTAATAATAAGGATGAAGTTATTTCTGAGTCAGATTCTATAGGGCCAAAAAAATTGTCAAATCCTTATGTACAAGCATTAAAAATGGGTTTTGATAATGCGCAAGCCGAAGTAGCTTCAAATCAAGCTTTAATTAACTCAATCCGTGACAGGATAGTCAAGGTTGAAGAAGGGTTGAATGAAAAGCTTGCTGTTGAAACTGAGATGAAAAACCTTAATAGAGATTATGAAACTATCAATGGTAAGTACTCAGAGCTTCTAGAGCGCCGAGAGCAAGCTCATATCACCGAGAGCGTTGATGATCAAACGTCCCGGTTAAAATTTAAAATTGCTGATCCTCCAACTAAACCTTCAAAGCCATCATCACCAAATCGAATACTTTTTTATTCGTTAATTTTAGCAGGGGGATTAGTAGTTGGGTTTGGTGTTGCTTTTCTTATTTATTTTATACGTCCGGTTTTTATGTCAACCAGGCAAGTTAGGGTGGTAACCGGGTTACCTTCTTTGGGTGGGGTGTCTTTGACAAATCAAGGTATATTTAAAGCTAAAAACTTTGATTGGTTATTGCTAATTACAATCTTGATGATAATCACAGGATATATTGGCATTATGTTATTTGAGATTATCAAGTAACCTTGGGTAAAAATAATGAGCATAATTGAAAACGCTTTAAAAAAAGCCAATAATCAAGTTTTAGTCGATAATAAGCCAAAAGTTGTTACACAGCCACCAGTGGATGCTGATCAGGCTGTTATTGTTAAGGTTGAAAATAGCGCTGAAAATAATGAAGTAAAAGTACCTCTAGATAACCAAGTTAGTATAAATTGGAAAGCTTTAGCTGAGGAAGGCTTTATAGATCATAATGATAGTAAATCACAATTGGCGGAGGAGTTTAGGGTTATTAAGCGACCTTTAGTGAATAATATTCAAGGTGCAGAAGCTAATGGGATTTCTCGCTCCAATTTGATTTTGATTTGTAGCAGTTTGCCAGGAGAGGGAAAAACATTCATTTCTATTAACTTGGCTTTGAGTATAGCTAATGAATTAGACAAAAGCGTACTTCTCATTGATGCAGATGTGGAAAAACCGAGTATATCTAAACAGTTGGGAATCAAACAATCGCCTGGGTTAATTGAGTATTTAGAAAACGACAAAATCACCTTTTCAGATATTATGTTAAAAACAGATCTGGATAATTTAAATGTCATACCTGCTGGAAAACGACATAAATATTCGACAGAATTACTGTCCAGCCAGAGAATGTATCATTTTGCAGAAGAGGTCAGTCGCCGATATAAAGATAGAATTGTGATTTTTGATTCTCCACCTTTATTAGTGGCCACACAGGCTCAAATTTTAGCGGAACTAGTAGGTCAGGTTGTTTTGGTTATTGCAGCAGAA
This sequence comes from Methylomonas lenta, assembly GCF_001644015.1. Classification (GTDB taxonomy): domain Bacteria; phylum Pseudomonadota; class Gammaproteobacteria; order Methylococcales; family Methylomonadaceae; genus Methylomonas; species Methylomonas lenta. The sequence continues at coordinate 75,728 of NZ_LUUI01000044.1, read as the reverse complement.
GAAACACCGCAAAGCGTCGTCAATGATTCAATTGCTAAATTGGCTAATTGCGATGTAGTGATGACGCTTTTAAATAAAACCAAAAAAGAACTTGATCTATACGGTTATAACTATGGTTATGGTAAATATGGACACCCATAAAGGAAGGGTATATTTACAGAATGTCGTTCTGAAGTCTTTTCTTTTAACCCTGTTGTATGGAGTGGCTTTTGAAAAAGAGGCTTTAGCCTTCGATTGGCGGTTGACACCTAGTCTATCTCTGACCGAAATGTTTTCTGATAATCTTAACTTATCAAATACCGCAAAAAGAAGCGGTTTTGTAACTGAAGTTGCGCCAGGGGTTTCCATATATGGTTCATCGCCTTGGAGTAATTTTAATTTAAATTACCGGTTGCAAGGTTTATATAATGCTGGTGGTAATGATGCGGTAGATATCAACCATCAATTGCAGATGAATTCTTTGTATCAGGTGGTGCGTAATAGGCTGTTTTTGGAGACTAGTAGTTCTATCAGCCAAGTAAATACAAATAACTCATTTATAGCAACTGATAATTTAACAGGTGATAACAATCGAACAAATGCCAGAAACTTTAGTATTTCACCCTATTGGACGCCTAAGTTTGGACAGTATGCTAGCGGCCTGTTAAAAGCTGGTTATCAGAAGTCAACTTTTGATAATGCCAATAACAGTAGTACTTCCACATTATACCCAAATCCAATTTCAGACTCTGATAGCTTTACCAGAGAAGCAAGATTGTCAAGTGGAAGTAAATTTAATCTAGTTAGATGGAATTTGAACTACTCAGCGCAAGATCAAAATAGAGACTCTGGTGATGATGTTAGATTTGAACAATACCAAGGTGATGCTCGTTATTACTTCAGTCGTAAATACAATGTTTTTGCTAATTTTGGCTATGAAAACAATGATTATCAGACCTTAAATAATGATATTAGCAATGGGTTTTTCTACACATTTGGTGGGCAGTGGAGCCCCAGCCAGTTTTACTCCCTAGAGGCAGGTTATGGTAATAATAGTCAAGTTACTATTAATCTAAACCCATCTGCAAATTTTACTTCCCACATCACTTACGAAAATAGAAGCGTTGGTCTTAATACAGGCAATGTATGGAATGCACAATTAAATTATCGTTTACAACAAGCGGCTGTTAATTTTAATTATTCACAAGATACCACAACTGCTCAACAAATATTAGCCGCACAACAAGTATTTAGTTTAACTAATCCTTTTGGTGATACAGTGATTGATCCTGTAACACAACAGCCCCAACAGTTTATTATTAATTCGCCTAATTTAGTCAATGATGTAATTATCAATAAGACGGCTAATCTTTCGCTAACATATCAATCAGGTAAAAGCTCTTATAATGCCTCTGTTTACAATACACGGCGTACATATGAACAAAGTACTGAAGAAGATAATGTATATGGTGCCTCTGCAGGTTGGCAATGGCAATTCCAACCTCGGCTTAATTTCTATTTACAACCCTTGTGGCAAACCATTAATAGTACAGGTACTAATGGCTCTAATAATGACCGTTATGATGTTGCTCTTGGCTTAAATCGTTCTATACCCATCAATTTAGGTCGTCCATTATTAATGAATACAAACTTGGAATTTCGGCATATAGAACAGAAGTCTGATATCACCATTAATGATTATACTGAAAATCGTGCAACTGCTAATTTTGCGGTTCGTTTTTAAACTATTTTTCTATTATATTTATGTACGACGGATTTTATAACCTTACACAACAGCCGTTTCAATTAAGTGCTGATCCTGATTTTTTCTTTCAAAGCTCTGTACATAAACGTGCCTTAGCGTATATGCAATATGGCCTAACTCAGGGTGAAGGTTTTGTGCTGGTCACGGGATCTCCCGGGACTGGTAAAACCATGTTGGTTAAAAGCCTGGTCAAAAATTTGAATAGAGAAAAATTATTGATTGGTGTGATGATGACTTCACACGTAGGGCCAGAAGATACCCTGCGTTTGGTCGCCTCTACATTTGGTTTTCAATATCTACATAATGATAAAGCCAGCTTACTAACCAGTTTCGAGAAGTTTATTGTCGAGAACGCCAGAGAAGGGCGACGGTTATTGTTAATTGTTGATGAAGCGCAAAATCTACCCAAACAATCTCTGGAAGAATTGCGCATGTTGACCAATTTGGATGTCAATGGCGTGCCTGTTTTCCAAGTATTTTTACTGGGTCAGCCAGAGTTAAAACGCACCATCTATGCTCCTGATATGGAGCAACTTAAACAGCGTATTGTTTCGACTTATCATTTAGATGCCCTAGATGAAGAGGAAACCAAAGAATATATTCTTTTTCGACTGCAAACAGCAGGTTGGCAGGGAAACCCAGAATTTGCTCCGGATACGTTTACTGAAATTCACAAGTTTTCTGCGGGCACTCCCCGTCGCATTAATTCCTTATGCGATAGATTGTTGTTGTTTGGCTATTTAGAAGAGTTAACTTTACTGGATAGCCAGGCTGTTGAAAAAGTGGTTGCTGAAGTTAATGAGGAAATGCTGCTTGAAGATCGGGATGAACAAACTGCCCCGACCACTATTTCTGTAACACGTTACTCTGATGCTGAGGCAGGTTCTTTAGATGATAGGTTAAATCGCCTGGAGAATAATGTGCATCATTTGCAAGCCGATGTGAACAAAGAAAAATCCTTGTTAAGAAAGGCCATTTTAATTCAGCTGGATATGGATACGGTGTACTCAGATAATGGAAAGGAATGAAATGAAACAACAAACTCTGGTTTGTGTCGTCGGGGCACGGCCCAACTTCATGAAGATGGCGCCAATTATTCGTCAACTACAAAACGTTAATCATCTGATTAGGCCTTATTTGGTGCACACTGGGCAGCATTATGATCAGGCAATGAAAGACACTTTTTTCCAGCAACTGGGAATACCTGAGCCCGATAAAGACTTAGGCGTGGGATCAGGGAGCCATGCGGTTCAAACCGCCAACATTATGCTGCAGTTTGAGCCGGTTTTGGATGAAATAAAACCCTTTGCAGTGTTGGTAGTAGGCGATGTGAATTCCACCATCGCTTGTGGCTTAGTTGCAGTTAAGAAACAGATACCTTTAATTCACGTTGAAGCAGGCTTACGCAGTTATGATCGAGAAATGCCTGAAGAAATTAATCGAATTTTGACCGATCAGCTTTCAGATTTGTTATTGACTACTGAGCGTGCCGCAGCCGATAACTTGCAGAAAGAGGGTGTTTCGGACGATCGAATTTGTTTTACCGGTAATGTCATGATCGACAGCCTATTAAGCAACTGTCAACAAGCATCCCCTGTTTTAACTACGCTGCATAACTATGGCTGCAAAATAGATATTCAGGCAAAAAATTATGCTTTGTTAACCCTGCATCGACCGTCTAATGTGGATGATATCGATACATTGACGAAGCTAATTAGTGTTATTGGTGAAGTCAGTCAAAAATTGCCGGTAATATTCCCGGTCCATCCGAGAACCCAACAAAAAATCACCCAGGCTGGTTTATTAGACAAATTACCGGAAGACAGAGTAATTATGTTGCCGCCGGTAGGTTATCTGGAAATGCTGGGTTTGATGCAATCAGCTAAATTAGTCTTAACCGATTCGGGCGGCTTACAGGAAGAAACCACTGCATTAGGCGTGCCTTGTATTACCTTGCGTGAAAATACCGAACGCCCTATAACCGTTACCGAAGGTACTAATACAATAGTGGGTACTGATACGGCCAAAATAATGCAATGTGTGGATGATATTTTAATCAGCGGTGGCAAAACTGGACGTATTCCCGAATACTGGGATGGTCAAGCAGCGCAACGCATTGTGGCGGAAATTGTGCGTCGCTATCTGCCGGGCAATTGAGGTTTATCATGACAACACCTGGCGTAATCAATGCTATGACTGTCGATGTCGAGGACTATTTCCAGGTTTCGGCATTTGAAAAACATATTGCCAAATCACAATGGGATACTCTGCAGCATTGTGTTGCAGCTAATACTTTCCGGATTTTGGATTTATTTGCACAGCATCAGGTTAAAGCCACTTTTTTTACTTTGGGTTGGGTCGCGGAACGTTATCCTGAGTTGATAAAGCGTATTGTCGCCGAAGGTCATGAGTTGGCCTCTCATGGCTATGAACATATTCGAGTTACCGAACAAACGCCGGAACAATTCAGAGCCGATATCAAAAAAACCAAACAGATTCTGGAAGATATTGGCGGACAGGTTGTTATTGGCTATCGGGCTGCTAGTTATTCTATAGGTGCCAGCAATCTTTGGGCCTTACAGGTATTGGAAGAAGAAGGGCATCTATACAGCTCCAGTATTTATCCGGTAAAGCATGATTTATACGGTATGCCTTCTGCGCCGCGTTTTGCATTTAGACCTGAAAATACTCAATACCTGCTTGAAATTCCCATTACCACCTTAAAACTTGGATCTAAAAACTTACCTTGTGGCGGCGGTGGGTTTTTTCGTTTGTATCCCTATTTATTTTCCAAAGCGGCTTACCAATATATCAACACATTCGAAAAGCAGTCCGGCATTTTTTATTTCCATCCCTGGGAAATTGACCCTGATCAACCTCGCCAGAAAAATCTGCCGTTCAAATCACGTTTTAGACATTATTTAAATTTGAGTCGGGTAGAGAATCGACTCAATAACCTCCTCAATGACTTTGCCTGGGATACCATGCAACAGGTTTTTATAAGCCCGCAGATCGCAAAAATACCATCATGATCAAACTACTTGAACCCGCTGATTATCAGCGCTGGGATAATTTTGTCAGGGCTTCGGATGGAGCCAGTTTTTTTCATCTTTCGGCTTGGCAGCAGGTTTTCCAACAGGCATTTAGCCATAAAACCTATTATTATTTTACCGAGCAAGAGGGTGAAATCACCGGCATCTTGCCTTTGGTGCATATTAAAAGCCTGTTGTTTGGCAATTCATTAATTTCCAATGCGTTTTGTGTCTATGGCGGCATCGTTGCTAGAAATAATCAAGCTTTTAGTGCATTAGAAGCTCAAGCCCAACAATTGGCGCGTGAATTAGGGGTTGATTGCCTGGAGATGCGTAATCGTCAACAGCAACATCCCAATTGGCCACATAAGCAGCTATACGTTACTTTTAGAAAAGAAATTGATGCCGATCATGAGAAAAACATGGCAGCTATTCCTCGTAAACAACGCGCTATGGTTCGAGCGGGAATAAAAGCTGGCTTAACCGGCGTGATTGACACATTGATAGAGCGTTTTTATCAGGTCTATTCTGAAAGTGTTAGAAATTTAGGCACACCTGTTTTCCCTAAGCGTTATTTTCAAGTTTTAAAACAAGTATTTGGCGACGATTGCGAAATTTTGACTGTCGAACATGAAGGGCATTTGGTTGCCAGTGTCATGAGTTTTTATTACAAAGACGAAGTATTGCCCTACTATGGTGGTGGTACCGACTTGGCGCGCGATTTGAAAGGCAATGATTTTATGTATTGGGAAGTCATGCGTCGGGCGGTAGATAAAGGCTGCAAAGTATTTGATTTTGGTCGTAGTAAAGAAGGTACTGGCTCTTATCGGTTTAAAAAGCATTGGGGATTTGAGCCGGAACCTTTGTTTTATGAAATTGATTTGGTTAAAGCCCAACAAATCCCCGAAATCAATCCGCTCAATCCCAAATATCAATTGTTTATTGCGGCCTGGAAGCGCTTGCCCTTGCCGTTAAGTCAATTGATTGGGCCATGGTTGGCTAAAGACTTGGGCTGATCAAGCATGGAAAAATTACTCTATTTGGTTCACCGTATTCCTTATCCGCCCAACAAAGGCGACAAAATACGTTCGTTTCATTTTTTGAAAGCTTTGGCAGAAAAATATGAGATTTATTTGGGCACTTTCATCGATGACCCGGATGACAAGCAATATATCGATGCTTTAAAGCCTTTTTGTAAAGATTCTTTTTGTGTTGATTTGCATCCCAAACTTGGCAAGATTAAAAGTCTGAGTGGTTTTTTGAGCGGCAAAGCACTCAGTTTGCCGTATTATCGTAATCAGGCTTTACAAGCCTGGGTGGACAAAACAATCTCTGAACAATCTATCGAACGGACGCTGATTTTTTCCTCACCTATGGCGCAATATCTACAGAAACATCCGGCCGTAAAACTGATTGCCGACTTTGTGGATGTGGATTCTGATAAATGGCAGCAATATGCCAACAGTAAAACTTGGCCAGCCAGCTGGGTTTATCGCCGTGAAGCGCAAAAATTGCTCAGTTACGAAACACGCATCGCCAGCCAGTCTAAAGCAACCCTGTTTGTTTCCGAGCAAGAAGCTAAGTTATTCAAGCAATTAGCGCCTACCACTGCCGACAAAATCACCTATGTCAATAATGGCGTCGATACCGATTTTTTCGATCCTGCTTTGGATTATGCCTCTCCTTTTACCTCAAATGAGGAAGCTATTGTGTTTACCGGTGCCATGGATTACTGGGCCAATATCGATGCTGTGATTTGGTTTTCCGAGCAGGTGATGCCTTTAGTTAAGCAACAGCAGCCTAACGCTCGCTTTTATATCGTCGGTTCCAAACCGGCCAAGTCAGTCCTACAACTCGCAGAAGCAGATGACGCGGTAATTGTGACTGGGCGGGTTGACGATGTAAGAAACTATGTAGCGCATGCTGGTGTAGTAGTGGCGCCCTTGCGAATTGCCAGAGGCATTCAAAATAAAGTCTTAGAAGCTATGGCTATGGCCAAAGCGGTTGTGGTTACCCCGGCAGCAATGGAAGGCATCCAAGCTAATCGTGCTATTCAAGTTCCGGTAGCTGATAGTCCAACTGCATTTGCCGAACAGGTTATTGCCTATTTGCAGCAACCGACCGTTACCATTGCAGAAAATCGTCATTTTGTGCAGGCCGAATTTAGCTGGCAACAAAATGGCCAACGCTTATGCCAACTAATAGCTGATGACGATACCTAAATCTGTGCCGCAAAATCTGCCGCCTTTGATTGTGCATATTATCTATCGATTAGGCATTGGTGGGCTTGAAAACGGTTTAATCAATTTGGTCAATCGCTTACCTGCTGATCGATATCGACACGCCATTATTTGCCTTACCGAAAGCACCGATTTTAGTCAGCGTATTCAGCGGCAGGATGTGGTTGTTTTTGAAATACATAAACAGCCGGGACAGGATTGGCATTCGTTTATTAAAGTCTATCAATTGCTAAAACAACTCAAGCCGGCGATAGTCCACACCCGTAATTTAGCCGCGCTTGAATACCAACTCTGCGCACTGCTTGCCGGCGTACCTTATCGGCTACAAGGCGAGCATGGCTGGGATGTATTCGATCCTGATGGGAACAACCGTAAATATCAGTGGTTGCGGCGCATTTTAGGGCTGACGATACACCGATTTATACCGCTGTCGCATCAGTTGCAGGATTATTTACAGATAAAAGTTGGTATTCCAGCCAGGAAAATTAGCCGGATTTGTAATGGTGTTGACACCCAAATATTTTATCCTAGGTCGGAAACCCGGCAATCTCCGCATAATTGTCCACTGGATTTGCATAATAAGTTAGTAATCGGTACCGTCGGGCGCATGCATGGCGTAAAGGATCAATTGACCTTAGTGAAGGCTTTTATTGCGGCTTGTCAGCAATCCCAATCATTTGCCGATCGCGCCTGCTTGTTCTTAATTGGTGATGGGCCTTTAAGAGCGCAAGCGATTGAATTGCTGGATCAAAATGGTCTAGCTGATAAAGCCTGGCTTCCTGGAGAACGTAACGACATTGCCCAGATTCTGCGTTGCCTGGATGTGTTTGTGTTGCCTTCCAAGGCTGAAGGAATTTCAAATACGATTTTAGAAGCCATGGCAACCGGTCTGCCGGTTATAGCGACTAATGTTGGGGGAAACCCCGAGCTGGTTTTACATGCGCAAACCGGTTACTTGGTTGAAAAAGAAAATCCACCTGCATTGGCTGCCGCCCTGCTAGAGTTGATTACCGATGATCAGAAACGTCATCAATTTGCGCAAGCGGCTTTTATGCGGGCCCAGCAGGAATTTTCCATCGATAATATGGTGGCGCGTTATCAAACAGTTTATGACAGGCATTAATCAAGCCCGAGGGAATTAATATGTGCGGCATAGTGGGTATTTTTGACATTAACGGTAAAAGCGAAATCGATCGTGATTTACTGTCGCGAATGAATGAATCGCAGTTCCATCGCGGGCCGGATGAAGGCGGCTTGCATACCGAGCCAGGTTTAGGCTTCGGACATAGGCGTTTATCCATTATCGATTTGTCCAGCGGTCAGCAACCCATGCATAGCCAGGATGGGAATGTAGTGCTGACCTACAATGGCGAAGTGTATAACTTTCCGGATTTAAGAGAGGAATTGCAAGCGCTGGGCTATAGTTTTAAAACCCATTGCGATACCGAAGTCATTTTATACGCCTGGCAAGCCTGGGGTGAGGCTTGTGTTGATCATTTGCGCGGCATGTTTGCCTTTGCCATTTGGGATAGAGCACAACAAACGCTATTTCTGGCGCGTGATCGGTTGGGCATCAAACCCTTGTTTTACGCTCATTTGTCCAATGGTCAGTTTATTTTCGGTTCGGAGCTTAAAGCTTTAAAACAGCATCCGCTGTTGCCCAAAAATATTGATCCTACGGCTATCGAAGATTATTTCGGTTTTGGTTATATTCCCGATCCAAAAACCATTTACCAAGGCGTGTACAAATTAGAGCCAGGTTATTGTTTAACTATCAAGCACGGTCAACAAAATTGGCAACCTCGGCAGTATTGGGATGTTAAATTTGAAGTATCGAAAAATCCTGATGTTAATGAGGCTGGAGAGGATTTGATCGAGCGCTTGCGGCAGGCCGTTAAAATTCGCATGATGGCGGATGTACCTCTGGGGGCTTTTTTATCCGGCGGTGTGGATTCCAGTGCGGTGGTAGCCATGATGGCAGGTTTGTCACCTGACCCGGTCAATACCTGTTCAATTTCTTTTGGCGACCCTAAATTCAACGAATCGCAATTTGCCGCCCAAGTGGCCGATCGTTACCACACCGCACATCGGGTTGAGCAAGTCGATCCGGACGATTTTAGTCTTATTGATAAATTATCGGATTTGTACGATGAGCCCTATGCCGACAGTTCTGCTTTACCGACTTATCGGGTCTGTGAGCTGGCAAAAAAACAAGTTACAGTAGTGTTATCCGGCGACGGCGGTGATGAAAATCTGGCAGGCTATCGACGGCATCGTTGGCATACTTACGAAGACAGAATGCGCAAACTGCTACCGGACGCTATCAGGGTGCCGCTGTTTTCAACCTTGGGTAAAATCTACCCTAAACTGGATTGGGCACCCAAGTTTCTGCGGGCTAAATCCACTCTGGAGTCCATCGGTCGCGATTCCATGGCGGGCTATTTTCATAGCGTCTCCATCATGTCCAATGAAATGCGCGAGCAGTTGTTCAGTGATGAGCTAAAAAATCAGTTACATGGTTATCAGGCTATTGAGGTGTTTCGCCGTTATAAAAAACAAGCGCCTAGCGATCCGTTGTCGATGGTGCAGTATCTTGATTTAAAAACCTATTTGCCTGGCGATATTTTGACCAAAGTCGACAGAGCCAGCATGGCGCATGCCTTGGAGGTACGGGTGCCGCTGTTGGATCACAAATTAGTGGAATGGATGGCCACTTTGCCGCCGGATTTGAAATTACATGGCCGCGAAGGCAAGTATGTATTTAAAAAGTCGCTGGAATCCTATTTACCTGATGACATTCTGTACCGTCCAAAAATGGGTTTTTCTGTACCGCTAAGTAGCTGGTTTAGAGGCCCTTTAAAACAACGCGTGCAGGAAGCTTTGTTAGGCGATACACTGAAGCAAACCGGCTATTTCAATCAAGATCTTTTACAGCATATCGTCACCCAGCATCAGGCCGGATTACGTGATTACAGTGCACCGATCTGGTCGTTGCTGATGTTTGAGGCATTCTTAAGGAATAATCTTTAGAAGTCGGTTTTTAGTGAAAACACTGTACAGTTGATCAATAGACAGGTGCTAAGCATTTTGCTAGAGTGCCAACAATTGTTAATCTTCTCGGGTGAATTGAAATGAATAAGCAAAATAAAGAAGATAGTAAACTAGTGGATAGTCAGAACGTTGATAAACATGTTGACAAATCACGACGTTCATTTACCAGAACCGGTGTGATTGCTCCCATTATAATGGGCTTTGCAAGTCGACCTGCATGGGCGACGATGGATAACTGTTCATTTGGGCAGGCATTGTCCGGTAATTTATCCCAGCATCCGGCTACTTGTGATTCCGATACACCTAGTACTGTATCTCCTGGGGTGTATCAAGGTGATGGTGGTGGTAAAAAATGGGAATTTTATGGGGTTGGCTCACAAAGAACTGTTAAGTTTAAAAGTGTGTTTGGTTCTCCTCTGCTTCAATTTAAGAGCGGTAATACTTGGGATAGCAATAAAAATGCTACTTTGGAATATGTAATAAAATTAACAGGTAATAGTATCAAAATTGGTAATTCAACTACTGACGCAAACGCCAAAACAAACCATTATATTGCTGCCTATTTAAATGCGCTGTCTCCGAATTTGATATTTCCATTTACAGCTGCACAAATCAAAGCTGATTGGGGGCATTGGACTTTGTATTCCACTTTACAAGATATACAAAAAGGCGAATTAACTGCATTACAAGCTAATCAATACATAAATTTCTATAATTAGATTTAGTCTGATGGCTCTTTTTTGTACGTTTCCTGAGGTCTTTACTCATCGATTTAATGATGAATTATTGGCTTATAGCCCTTTGACCGGTGAAACGATAGTTTTAAGTGATTTTGCAGCAGATATTTTCGAACGCTTATTATCCAAACAAATGAATTTTCCTGATTTATTAAGCGCTGTTAAGCCAGCGCAATATGGGGATGTAGATATTGAGTTAAGCCTGCGTAATACTTTAAATGAATTGGGTCGTCGTGGCTTTATCGCTAGTTCTAAATAAGTAAGGCGGATGAAGTCCAAACCTATTGTTCTCAGAATAGAGCCTTTCGTTGTTCGACTGGATACCTGCATAGCTCCTGTAGCTGAAGTTGTTTCGAGTCTTTATTCAGGTTATGAATTTATTGAAGAAGCTTCAACGGTCTTTGTAGATTTTTATATCAAAATTGCGCCTGTGAGTTACCTGAGGGGATACTATAGGCCCCAGGTTCAGTGTTTCATCGATGGTAAGGCGCCATTCAAGCCTTTGCCTATTTCCCAAGCCTATCCTTTTTTTGAATGGAGCCTTAATTGGGTGGTGGCCAGTTATGTGCATCATTATCTTTTGGTGCATGCGGCAGTTTTAGAAAAAAATGGTCAGGCCTTGATATTGTGTGGCGTACCGGGTGCTGGCAAAAGTACTCTTTGTGCTGCGTTAATGCATAGTGGATGGCGGTTGTTTTCTGATGAAATGGCCGTTATTGATTTGCATACCAACGAACTAATGCCTTTTGTACGTCCAATTAGTCTTAAAAATCAGGCTATTGATTTAATGCGGCAGTTTGCTCCCAATGCAGTGTTAGGGCCGTCTTTTTTTGATACGTCAAAAGGAACTGTGGCACATATGCAACCAACACAGGATAGTGTGTTAAGGAAATCCATCAGAGCGTCTGCAAAATGGATTGTTTTTCCTAAGTATCAAAAAGATGCAGATACCTCTTTGCATGCTATTCCGAAAAGCCAAACAGTGATAAAGCTGACAAAAAATGCCTTTAACGCCAATGTATTAGGCGGTAAGGGTTTTAAAAATTTATGCGCTCTGGTTGAGGGTAGTGATTGTTATGAGTTTGAATATAGCGAACTACAGGAAGCAGTCAATCTGTTCGCGGATTTATCATCGTGATTAATATTCGATTATATGCGGCAACGGTAAATTGATGGGTATGGATATAAAGCAACCTGCCTTAATAATATCGGCATATAGGCATCCAGAGCTTACAAAAGGTTTTAGTTTATCCGAATGGGATTTGTTGGTCAGGCAAGCGAGACGTGCCGGGGTTTTAGCCAGGCTTTGGTATTTACTCGAAAGACAGCAGTTATTAGCGAATATTCCACTACCTGCATTAAAGCATTTTGAATCGGCCAAGGTGTATGCTAATCAAATGCGAACTTCCTTAAATTGGGAGGTACATTGTATTCAACAGGCCTTACAAGAACTCAATCTGCCCTTGATATTCCTAAAGGGGGCTGCTTATGTTTTGGCTGGGAATGATGCAGCGTTAGGCAGGGTTTTTTCTGATATTGATATCTTAGTACCTAAACAAAGCTTGATGGAAGTAGAGCAGACTTTAATATTTGAAGGTTGGAAGTTTGGCAGCATAGATGCTTATGATCAAATGTATTATCGTAAATGGATGCATGAAATTCCGCCTATGCAGCATGTTCAAAGGCATACGTCGATTGATGTTCATCATAATATTTTACCGATAACCTCCAGGTTCTGTCCTGATTCCAATAAATTATTGGACAATATTAATAAAATTGATGGGCAAAATATTTGGGTTTTAGCACCTGAGGATAGAGTGCTACACAGTGCTGTTCATTTGTTTCATGAAGGCGAGTTTGATCATGGATTTCGAGATTTGACCGATTTGGATTTGCTGATCAAGGAGTTTGCAAATGAGGAAGGGTTTTGGTTGAAATTACAAAATCGCGCTACAGAACTGAATCAAGAAATTCCTTTATATTATGCATTGCGTTTTACTACTAAAATATTACAGACCCCTGTGCCTGTTGATGTTCTTGAGATTACAGAAGCTTATCAACCCAATAAACTGAAGCGAAAGGTTACAGATTTTGTTTTCCTTCGTGCTTTAATGCCTAACCATTTCACTTGCTCAGATACATGGACTCGTTATGCTCATTGGTTTCTTTATCTACGTTCGCATTGGTTAAAAATGCCCTGGTATTTGTTGATCCCACACTTATCAAGAAAAGCCTGGCTGCGATTGTCAGTAAAGGATCAGCACTAATTGTTTAAAATGGTCGATAATTAAAAGAAAAATAATCAATCCAACTTGTGACATGAAAATCCTCCATATTCTCGACCACTCGATTCCGCTGCATAGCGGTTACACTTTTCGATCCCGCGCCATTATTGAAGAACAACGTAAACTGGGCTGGGAAACCTTTCATGTCACCTCAGCCAAACATGTTGGAGGTCGCGCGGCTATAGAAACTGTGGACGGTTTGGATTTTTACCGCTCGCCGGACCCAGAAGGTCTTTTCGCTCGCTTGCCAGTCGTGAATCAATGGGCGATTGTGAAAAGTTTGGAAAAGCGTTTGGACCAGATTATTCCGCAGATTAAACCCGATATCCTGCATGCCCATTCGCCAGCCATAAATGGTTTGGCAGCATTGGCGATGTCAAAAAAATATAACATTCCTTTGGTGTATGAATGTCGGGCTTTTTGGGAGGATGCCGCGGTAGATCATGGTACTACGCAGGAAGGCAGTTTGCGCTATCGTATCACCAAGGCATTGGAAACCCATATATTCAAAAATGCGAATGCGGTAACTACCATTTGCGAAGGCTTGCGTAAGGATATTATCAGTCGTGGGGTGTCGGCAGATAAAATTACTGTAATTCCGAATGCAGTTGATATTGATGCGTTTACTTACGGTGAATCTGCCGATGTCGATTTAATTCAGCAACTTAACTTGCAAGGCAAAACCGTGCTGGGATTTATTGGTTCGTTTTATGCCTATGAAGGTTTGCTACTGTTGCTGGATGCCTTGCCGGATATTATTAAACATCAACCAAATGTGCGTTTATTGTTGGTAGGTGGTGGGCCACAGGTACAGCAAGTCAAACACAAAATCAAATCGCTAGATTTGCAGGACTTTGTGATTCTTGCAGGCAGAGTGCCGCACGAGCAGGTGCAGCGTTATTATAATTTAGTCGATATGTTCGTTTACCCGCGTCTTTCCATGCGCCTGACCGATTTGGTTACCCCTTTAAAGCCACTGGAAGCCATGGCGCAGGGCAGGGTGTTGCTGGCATCCGATGTTGGAGGGCATCATGAACTGATTCGAGACCAGGAAACGGGTTACTTGTTTAAAGCAGGCGATAAAGATTCGTTATCCGAATCGGTATTGTCAGCACTGGCCGATCAGTCACAGTGGGAAAAAATTCGTCAGGCTGGAAGGCGCTATGTGGAGGAAGAGCGTAACTGGCAACGCAGTGTCTCCAATTATCAGTCTGTTTATGCCAATATACTTCAAGCCAACAAATGAGCGATAAAACGCCGCATTTACTGGTTTTTTGTTCATTGTATCCAAGCCAGGTCAGGCCAAATGCTGGCGTATTTATTCGTGAACGCATGAGTCGGGTTGCGGCGCATTGTCCTTTAATTGTTGTATCACCAGTGCCTTGGTTCCCATTACAAAGTCTGATTCGATATTGGAAACCGGATTATCGGCCGCAACCTTCTTGCTACGAAGAACAACAAAATATCAAAGTGTACTTCCCGCGCTTTTTATCGATACCGGGGTTGTTTCGTTCATTGGACGGGTTTTTCATGGCAGTAGCTGCCTTGCCGTTGTTATTTAAGTTAAAAAAAAACTTTGCTTTTAATCTGATAGATGCGCATTTTGCCTATCCTGATGGTTATGCAGCTACATTATTGGGACGTTGGTTCAATGTACCCGTGACCATAACCCTGCGTGGCACCGAAGTCCCTTTATCAAAACTTCCTGGTCGGCGACAGCGGCTACTAAAAGCATTACAGTCTGCGACAAGAGTGTTTTCGGTATCCGAGTCTTTGAAGCAGCACGTGGTTGATCTGGGTGCAGAAGCCGAAAAAATTATAGTAGTTGGCAATGGCGTTGATACAGAAAAGTTCTTTGCTATTGATAAACGCAGTGCACGTCAGCAGCTGCAGCTGGCTGACGATGCGTTAGTCTTGATTTCTGTAGGTGGCTTGGTCGATAGAAAAGGTTTTCATCGAGTTATTGAGCTCTTGCCGGGATTGGTAAAAAAATATCCACAACTGATTTATTTGATTGTCGGTGGTGCCAGTGCTGAAGGTAATAATCGTGCCAAACTTGAACAACAAGTTGAAGTGCTCGGTTTGACCCAGCATGTCACCTTTCTCGGAGCTATGGCATCACAGGATTTACATATTCCGCTGTCAGCTTCCGACGTATTTGTATTGGCGACTGCTAACGAAGGCTGGGCCAATGTATTTCTGGAGGCAATGGCCTGCGGTTTGCCGGTGGTGACTACAAATGTTGGCGGGAATCCGGAAGTAGTTAACAATGATAAGTTAGGTTTCGTAGTGCCCTTTGGCGATGCTGAGGCGTTGTCGCAAGCTATTGAAAATGCATTAAATACAAAATGGGATCGGCAAGCTATTATTAGTTACGCTGCTGATAATGGTTGGAATAAACGGGTAGCAATTCTGTTGACGGAATTCAAAAAATGGGTGGTTTGATGAGTGTTTATACGTCTTTTTGCTCGACTATACTATTCCCCCTCCATGAAGCCTTGAAAAAGCACAGCACGGTTAAAGTGCGGCGTCAGATGGAGCAGTCACAATGGCTTAGTCCTGATCAACTGCAACAGTTACAACTAAAAAATCTCAAATCATTTTTGATCGATGTTCAACAGCATGTACCTTACTACCGGCAGTTGTTTGCCGGTATCCAATTTGATCCCAACGACTTAAGCGATTTGCAGCAACTGGCTCAGTTACCCTTATTGGATAAACCCAGCATAAGAGCCCACTTGGAAGAACTCAAAGCCGATAATGCAGTAGGTTTGTCGCGCTTTAATACCGGCGGTTCCAGCGGCGAACCTTTAATTTTTTATATTGGTAATAAGCGTGTCAGTCATGATGTGGCGGCCAAATGGCGGGCCACGCGCTGGTGGGGCGTGGATATCGGTGATCCGGAAGCCGTTATTTGGGGCTCGCCAATTGAATTGGGTTCTCAGGATAAAATTCGGCTGTTGCGCGACAAGTTTTTGCGCACACACTTAATCCCGGCATTTGAAATGTCCGATCAAAAGCTGGATGGCTTTATTCAGGATATACAACACATCCGCCCCAAAATGCTATTTGGCTATCCATCGGCGTTGGCTCATATTGCCGGGCATGCGGAAAAAAAAGGCATTGTACTGAATAATCTGGGCATAAAAGTGGCCTTCGTGACGTCTGAGCGACTTTATGATCATCAGCGGGGAAAAATTCAAACGATATTTGGTTGCCCTGTCGCCAATGGTTACGGTGGACGTGATGCCGGCTTCATTGCACATCAATGCCCTGAAGGTGGTATGCATATTACCGCTGAAGATATTATTGTCGAGATTGTCGATCCTGAAGGGCAACCGATGCCAAGCGGGGAGTTAGGAGAAATCGTTGTCACCCACCTTGCCACACGGGATTTTCCGTTCATTCGTTACCGTACCGGCGACATGGGTGTTTTATCGGACAAAATTTGCGCATGTGGACGTGGCCTGCCATTATTGGCTGAAGTACAGGGTAGAACCACTGATTTTGTGGTGGCACAGAATGGTACTGTTTTGCATGGTTTGTCACTGATTTATGTTTTGCGTGATCTTGAGGGGGTCGAGTCCTTTAAAATTACCCAGGATAGTTTAGATAAAACCAGCGTGCAGATTGTCCGTGCTCCCAGCTTTCAGCAGTCCGTTGCGGAAGACAGAATCATTACTGAGTTTAAGAAACGTCTGGGGCAAACGGTGAATATCGTCATCGACTATCCTGAATTTATAGCTAAAGAACAATCTGGAAAATTCAGATATGTCATCAGTCATGTCAAACACTAAAGAACAACAATGACAAAATTTGCTGGATGGATGAATAGCGGCGCTGGCCGGGGTGAGTCAAAAACTTTATTGGCTAGCATGATACCTGACTCAGGATTGGTTGTTGAACAGGGACCGGGTTATGCGTTAGCGGCGAATGTAGAAAAAATGCAGCAGTTGGATGGCTGTGTGTTAATCGCGCTGAATCAAGTCATTCAAGGTCCTCAATTACAACATTGTTTAAATGCTTATCAGCAACAGGGTAGTGGGTTTTTAGCATCCCAAAGCTATCATTTTGCCTTGGCATTACTCGATTCCAAGCGTCAAAGTCTGATTTTGGCCACAGATCCCATCGGCTTAAGCAACATCTTTTATGCTCAAACTAGAGATGGCCTGGTTTTCGGTTCTAGTGCGGATTTTGTAATCCGTCATCCTGCCGTCAGTAACGAGATTTCTAGCCAAAGTATTTACGACTACATTTATTACCATCACTGCCCCAGTCCCAACACTATTTATCAGCAGGTTAAAAAACTGGAAGGTGGGCAGTGTCTGGTCTATCAAGATGGACAGATCAGCCTGCAACGTTACTGGAAGCCCGAGTTTCAGGAAAACATGACCGGCAGTTTGCAACAGGCCGGTGAAGAATTACAAGGCTTATTGATCGATGCGGTCAGATCCATGGTGGATACTGAAGATAATACCGGCGCATTTTTGAGTGGTGGTTTGGATAGTTCCACTGTGGCGGGCGCTTTGGCCAAAGTGTTTCCAGGTAAAGCAAAAACCTTTTCCATGGGCTTTCCGGTGGAAGGCTATAACGAAATCGAATACGCCAATATTGCCGTCAAGCATTTCAATACTCGGCAACATGAATACTATGTGACGCCGGAAGATACAGTGAATGCGGTGCCGTCGATAGCGGCTTATTATGATGAACCCTTCGGTAATTCGTCCGCACTGGCTGCTTATTATTGCGCAAAATTAGCCAAAGAAAACGGTATTGATCGCCTGTTGGGAGGGGATGGTGGTGATGAGATTTTTGCCGGCAATGAACGCTATGCCAAACAAATGTTGTTTGACCATTATCACCGGCTGCCGGGCTTTGCAACGGCGGCTTTGGAGGCTGGACTAAATCATTTGCCTGCCGCAATGGCCAATCTGAAACTGCCTTTTAAAGCTAAACGCTATATCGAGCAAGCCAATGCACCCATGCCCGATAGAATGCAGGATTACAACTTTCTGCACCGACATGATGTTGCCGATATTTTTAGCGGCGATTTTTTGGCCCAAATCGATGTCACAGAACCCTTGAATTTGCTAAGAGAGAGCTATCAAAGACCTGATGATGCCAGTACTTTGAACCGTATGCTGGTCATGGACTGGAAAACCACCTTGCACGACAATGATTTGGTTAAAGTAAACCGCATGTGCGAAATGGCAGGTGTGGAGGTTTTCTATCCGTTGCTGGATCAGCGCATTGTAGATTTATCTTGTCGGATTCCTTCTGACAGTAAGTTAAACGGCCAAAAGTTACGCTGGTTTTATAAACAGGCGATGGCCGATTTTCTGCCGGAACAGATCATCAACAAATCCAAGCATGGTTTTGGCTTGCCGTTTGGTATTTGGTTGAAAGAGCATCAGCCCTTAAAAGAGCTGGCTTATGACGCGGTTCATAGCCTTAAAAAACGTGACTATTTTCAGCCAAAATTCCTCGATCACGCCATTGAAATGCACCAAAGTATTCATGCAGCCTATTACGGCGAATTGATTTGGGTGTTAATGATGCTGGAATGTTGGCTGGTGGGCAAAGGCCGGTAATTGGTGCCTTTGCCGGACAACAGTATTGCTTATAGTTAGAAAGGTTTAAGTACCGCCAGCCAAATGATGGCGATTAAAAATATCACCGGCACTTCATTCATCCAGCGAAAATACACATGACTGTGCTGATTGCGGTCATGTTTAAAATCCAGCAGCCATTTGCCGCACAGAACGTGATAAATCACCATCAATACCAATAAACTTAGCTTAACGTGTAACCAGCCGGCTGTGGCATATAAGTTCCAGGCATAATCAAACAACATCCAGATACCAAATAACAGCGTGCAAATCATGCCGGGTGTCATGATGCCGTAATACAGTTTTCTTTCCATGATTTTAAAACGGTCGTTACTGATTTCGTCATCACTCATTGCATGGTAGACAAACAGTCTGGGTAGATAAAACAAACCGGCGAACCAGGTCACCATAAAAATCAAATGGACTGCTTTCAACCACAGCATGGGTTGCTCTCCTTTCTGTTGGATGGATGATAAAAAATGAGTGGGTGTTAAGTAAAAATCCCAACTCTTTCACGCTTTTGATACTTTTCGCGGCATATTGTCGCGCTATCCTTGCCATGCCCTAAAGCTTTGTTGATTAGCTGCTATTCTTGCATGAATTGTTTTGTTGCGGAGGGAATTGATGCCCCGATTTTCTACAAATATGTTTGTTGATGATACGACTGTCCCCGTTCATTCCCCGGCTTTTCATGATCATGTTGCATTGCAGTTTAATGTTTCAGCGACTCAGTTCTCCATACTCGAAGCGTTGGTTTTTCAGGTACGTCGACAGCCTAAAAATTTGTTGGCTCATTTGCGGCGAATTTATTTTTGTTTTCAAAACGCTTTGTCAGAACCGTTGTATGCAGC
Organism: Methylomonas lenta; assembly: GCF_001644015.1. Lineage (GTDB taxonomy): Bacteria > Pseudomonadota > Gammaproteobacteria > Methylococcales > Methylomonadaceae > Methylomonas > Methylomonas lenta. The sequence goes on along the minus strand of NZ_LUUI01000044.1, from coordinate 56,179 downwards.
TTTGTTAGATTTATTGATAGTACTTGACGATAAAGGTCTGGATTTAAGTCAGCGATTAATTCAGGGTAGTCGAACCCAGCTTGATTCAACGCAATTGGCTTTGCTTAATAACCCTAAAAAATCTTCACAGCAAGCAAAAAGTGTTCGGTTTTCCTTGTTTACGCTTGGACTAATCGGCTCGCCAGTGCTGCTTGACGTTAAGCAGAAAGTCCAAGAACAGCAGGATTATTTAACCTTAGCCAACGATTTTATCGAATTCAGCCAACTTGAAGAAGCCATGATGGTATTGGAAACCGGCTTGGTAAAACAGCCTGCTAGGCAAGATTTACAAACAGCAGTATTGCAACTGTATAAAGCCACGCACAACCAAGATCGGTTTCAAAATCAATATGAAGCGCTGAGCGGCTCTGGTGTTACGTTAGTAGAAGATTGGCAGTTGGTAGCGGAGTTTTTTAGTGGAAAAGCTTCATGAAAAGACAAGGTCTTGTGTCCATCAAGGTGGCCTTGTACGGTATGGATCCGCGTAGTCATAAAACTATGGAACTGTATTTGAAAGGTCCTTGCCGTGGTATTGCAGAAGTGGTTCCAGAAGCAGATGCTGAAATCGATATTATCGATGCGGACTTTGCCACTGCGGGCGAAATCCTGCAAACCAGACGTCAGCAAACGCCGGAAAGACCGATTCTTTTATTGTCCTTGGAATTTTTGAAAATAGAAAATACCTATTTTGTGCAAAAACCAGTAAACGCTGAGCAATTGACAGCTGTTTTGAGCAAGATTGTTAGTAGCAAAAAACCTAAACAGCTCATAGAACCTGAACAACCTGTGACAACTTTAGGAGTATCACCCGCAGCAATCCAGGATGCTATCCCACAAGAAAATACTGATACGGCAAATCCATCACCAAAAGCCACAAAATCACGTAAGACCTTTGCAAATAATGAGGGAGGGTATACAGCATTTTTGGGCACCTTATCCGATATAGACTTCAGCGATCCCGAACAACTGCAACGTGCCAGTTTTGATGCCAAAAGTCATTTACTGGGTTATGTGTTGTCAGCTTTCAAAGTAGCTTGTCACCAAGGTAAAACTCAGCAGCTGAATTCTATTTGGAAGCCTATACTAATATTTCCGGATACCCGTCAGATCTGGTTGGATGCAGATGACAAGCAATTAAGGGTATTTGCCGGAATAGAACAGAACCATACATTTGCAGGCAAAATTAGTCTGCTGGCCGTCGATGCTGCGATAAGTAAAATTGGCTTAGCAGCGGATAAATTTCAGGATATAGATGTTTTTATCTGGAAACTGACCATTTGGACCTCTAAGGGGCGTTTTCCAGCTTCTATAAACTTGCAGCAAGCGGTATACCTGAAACATTGGCCTAATTTTACCCGTCTACTACTCACTCCGGATGCTATGCGGATTGCCGCATTATTACTAAAAGATCCTAGAACCCCTTTACAACTCGCCAATCTGTTAAACATAAAGCCTCAATATGTGTTTGCATTTATTAGCGCCTGCAATAGCTTGGACATTTTAGGACAATGTCAGCGCAGCGCAGATTTTATGGTAGTGCCTGAAGTGCCAAAACCCAGTAAAAAGCAAAACTTGTTTAGCAAAATTCTCAATAAATTGCGCGGCGACTAGCGGTTAAGGAGTGCCATGAGTCAATACAAAATCATTTTTACCGGACCGGTAGGTGCCGGGAAAACCACAGCAATCAGTAGTATCAGCGATGCGCCACCGGTTAAAACTGATGCGGCAGCCAGTGATATGACCAAAAATCGCAAGTCGTCCACCACGGTAGCCATGGACTATGGGGTGATGAATCTTGAAGGTGGTGAAAAAATTCATCTTTACGGTACTCCCGGACAGGAGCGGTTTGATTTTATGTGGGATATTTTAACCAATGGCGGTATTGGACTGGTGTTATTACTGGATAACACCCGAGCCGATCCTTTTCAGGATATGCGATTTTTTCTGGAAGCCTTTGACAAATTTATAGCCAACACCGCTGTTGCCATTGGTGTGACGCAAATGGATGTTAGTAGCAAACCCAGTATCACAGAATACCATCAACAGTTACAAACCTTGGGGCTTAAGCCGCCTGTGTTTTCTGTGGATGCCAGGGAGCACAATGATGTGTCGTTGTTAGTACAGTCTTTGTTGTATTCCCTTGATCCAGGTTTAGTAGGTGAGTGACATGAGCGAATTAAAACTAAAACCCGGCTTATATTTATACCCAACCCCTGCTGGAGCTTATCAGGCCATTTCTACACCACAAACCAACAAACCCGGACGATTTTTGCAACGCCTATTGCAACAGCCACAAACCCCAGCATTAACACTGGAAGAGCTTTGTCGCTTAGCAGAAACTGATGATGAAGCCAAAGTGTTGGAGTTACTTCATCATTGCCAGCAGCTTGGCTGGGTGCAGGGTGTCGATGAAGTTTTGTCCGCTCCACAGACGGCCCTCGAAATATTACTACCGGATTTATTGGGTCAGATTTCCGAAACTGGCAAAGTATTGCTGGCCGATGAGCAAGGTTTGTATTTGGCTTGTAGTGGTTTTACCCATGAAGTGGCCGAAGAGTTATCGGCATTGAGTGCCGATTTGGCCACAGTGCATCAGCGACGATCTGGCTTATTGATCAGCAATATGGGGATCGCAAGTCATGCCTGGGCCATTGTAGATGTATTTGGTTGTAGCCAGATTGGTTTTTGGCCGTTGTTTATCGGGAATCACCATTTTGTTATTGCTATTGCCGGTATTCCACATTTCAATCAAGCCGAATTTGTAACTTTAATTTGGGCTTTAAGTATACGTTACGCAAAAAAGGACTCCCCTAAACAGGGTGAATAATCTTGGATCTGATTAATTCGATCTTACTTTAAGTAGAGGAAATACATTATGAAAGCTGAATTGCTGACCTCCGTTTTAACTGAGCTCAACGGTACTTCTGCGGATATTGAAGCTTCGGGGGTAATTTCCACCGATGGCTTGATGATGGCTGCTGTATTACCGTCTGGGATGGATGAAGACCGGGTGGGTGCGATGAGTGCCGCGATGTTATCGTTGGGCGATAGAACCGCGCAGGAATTGAATCGAGGCAATCTGGAGCAGGTGTTAATCAAGGGTCGACATGGCTACGTATTAATGACTTACGCTGGCGAGGAAGCCGTATTGACAGTGCTGGCAAAACCTAACGCCAAACTAGGCTTGATTTTTCTGGATGTGAAAAGAGCGGCGGAAAGCATTGCCGACATGCTTTAACGCAAGCGATACCGGGAGTAGATTATGATTGCAGATATGAAAGCAGAAGATATAGTCGGCGACTATCGGGAAGTCAGCTTACAATTATACGGTTCAATCAAACGCAAAATACTCTATACGGAAATCGAAACGCCTTATCCGGATGGCAAACTGATTGTTTCCACCACCTCGCCAGAAGGCATTATTACCCACGTCAACCGCTCCTTTGTGGAAATGTCGGCTTATGCTGAGGATGAATTGATCGGCGCACCGCATTCCATACTCAGGCATCCGGATATGCCGCCAGCTGCCTTCAAGGATTTGTGGGATACCGTTGCGCTTGGAAAAAAATGGCAAGGGTTTGTAAAAAACTTGCGTAAAGATGGTGGGTTTTACTGGGTCAAAGCTACCGTAATCCCTAATGTTAGAGGAGGCCAGGTGGTAGGTTATACATCGGTTAGACGTAAACCTTCTCGCACTAAAGTTGATGAGTGCAGCAAACTTTATCCGACGCTTTTTTAGAGAGGCCGTTTATGTCATATCAATTTACTGTGAGCCCGGACTTTACCCCGGACCATTTGTCTGGCTGGTATATCTTTAATACCTGGTTGCAAAAACAAACCGATTTGGCCATTCATCTGGAAATGTACAATGACTTTCACAGCCAGCGCGCGGCCATACAAGCCGATAAAATCGATTTGATTTATGCCAACCCATTTGATGCTGCGATGCTGGTCAGGGAAAAAGCCTTCCTGCCTTTAGTCAAAGCTGAAGGTGCCGCTGATGAGGCCTTAATCGTAGTTAGTGCCGATAGTCCTTACGATGATGTTGCCGATTTAAATCCAGGAATCCGGGTGGCTTATACCGAAGATCCGGATGTGCGCCTGATGGGTATGATCATGCTGGAGCCTGGTGACCTGGATAGCAGCAACATCATGCCAGTGATGGCTGATAATTATGTGTTGGTTGCTAAGTATTTATTGAAAAACCAAGCGGATGTCGGTATTTTTCTGGCCGAAGCTTACGACGATTTATCGGCCATGATTAAAAGTCAGCTTAAGGTGTTAGTCAGAAGTCAGATCAGCGTTATTCACCACGCCTTGATGATAGGACCAAAGCTACAGGATAAGCGCGCGGCTATTCAGCAACTGCTGGTTGATATGGCCAACGATGAAAAAGGCAGCGGTGTACTAAAAAGCCTGGGATTCAATACCTGGCAAAAAGTGGCTGACGAAGAAATGGAATTTATGATCGACTTGATGGACACTTTGAATACTTGAGTTAAGCAAGCTATGCCGGAATCCAAGTTACAGCCTACCATTGTTGATTTTCTTCGGCATGGCGAAGTGCTGGGCGAAAACTGTTTTCGCGGCGTGACAGATGATCCCTTGACCGAACAGGGCTGGCAGCAAATGTATCAACAGTGCCAAGGTCGGCATTGGCAAGCAGTGATAAGTTCTCCCTTGCGTCGCTGCGCCTCTTTTGCGGCTGCCTGGGCGCAGGAGCACCAGCTGCCATGGGTGAACCAGCCGAATTGGATGGAAATTGATTTTGGTGATTGGGAAGGTCATACGGCAGAGCAGATTAGCCGGCATGCACCGAATGCGCTAAATAAGTTTTATCTCGATCCAGCGGGTTTTACACCGCCCAATGCCGAAAGTTATGCGCACTTCGCCGAAAGAATTCAACAAGCTTGGGATAGCCTTATAACTCAATACGCCGGACAGCATGTGTTGGTCATCACCCATGCGGGTGTCATTCGGCTGCTGTTCTCACAATTGCTGGGCATTACACCCCAGCAGAGTTTCCAGATCGACGTGCCACACGCTTGTTTAAGCAGATTTAGTTGTTTTGATGATGAAGTCGGCAGATTCGTGCAACTAAACTTCCATAAGCCTGTTTGATTTTCTATACTGACCCAAGCCTTCATTTCTCAGGATAGACTTTGACTTCCCGCTTTCCACCGATCCATTTAGGCGCCCCCGGCGAAGAGATCAGTAAAAAAGATCTGTATACGGTAGCCGAACGTTTCAAACATTTTAACCAAAGCCGTCTTCAGCGAGTGCAGGCTTTTTTACAGCCCAGGCAGCATGATTTTTTGTATATCCTGCCGCTGCTTTTTCATCAAAACCATCCATTGCTGCCCGGTTTTGTGTCTTTGGAAACACCGGCTGGTATTCCGGACTATCTACCCAGTAAACAGGCTATCAATACTGCCAAGCAGTTTTCGAAAGCCTATTTATATAAACGAAAAGCCCTCAGGCGTTATTCAATACAGAGTATTTTTTTAATGGGCAGCGTTGGCAGCATAGCCTTTTCTAAAGATAGCGATATTGATATTTGGCTGTGCCATGAGCCGAGTTTGATAGCTGACGAGTTGGAAGAATTACAACAAAAAGCTCGATTGATAGAAAAGTGGGCGGCTTCGTTAAAACTCGAGGTTCATTTTTTTCTGTTGAATAGCGAACAATTTAGACAAGGAGAAAATACGCCGCTGTCTGCTGAAAGCAGCGGTGTGACGCAGCATTATCTATTATTGGAAGAGTTTTATCGCACGTCGATTTATATTGCTGGGAGAGTGCCGATGTGGTGGTTAGTACCGCCGCATCAAGAAAATAACTATCCGCAATATGTAGCGCATTTGCTGGAAAATCGTTTTATTTCCGAGTCTGATGTGCTGGATTTCGGCGGCCTGCAGGATATTCCATTAGCTGAATTTGTCAGCGCCACGCTTTGGCATATTTATAAATCTTTAAGTTCGCCGCACAAGGCCTTATTAAAGTTATTTTTAATGGAAAGCTACGCGACTGAATTTCCCCGTCCACAATGGTTGTGTTCGTCTATGAAGCAAGCCATTTATCGCGGTGATTTTAGTGTCGATACGCTCGATCCCTATTTGCTTATTTACAACAAAGTCGATGATTATTTGCGTCAAGCAGGTTCAGTTCAACGGCTGAATCTGGCCAGGGAATGTTTCCAAATCAAAATCATGGGTTCTTCCTCCAGCTCACTGGATAATAAAACCCGACAGCTGCATGATGATTTTATGGGTATGATTGCCCGTCGTTGGCAGTGGCCGGACGATTTAATCAGCAATTTAGCCAAGCAGAACTTTTGGGATATTAAAAAAGCCACTATTGAGCACGCTGTGATTCGTGATCAGTTGCAACAGTGCTTGCGGGTTATTTTGAAAATCACCGGTGATCCTATAGACCATCCCGATCAAAATCATGATTTAAAACTTTTAAGTCGTAAATTAAGGGCTTTTTTGGATTTGCGCCCTGGTAAAGTCGAAGTGCTGACAACGCGCACCATGGTGCATGCCAAACCAAATGTGTGGGCCATTGCAGAGTTGCCCCTGACGGATACTCAGTCGACTTGGTGTTTGTTTGAAGGCAGGATGCCACCTGCACCGCAAAGCGCGGAGCAAGCCATCAAACAATGCGATACTTTATTGGAGTTGTTGTGTTGGGCGGTAGTGAACGGTTTGTATAGACGCGATCTTAATCTGCAATTACAAACTAAAACCCAAAAAATTACCGACAGCGACTTTAGTCGGTTAATCACTGAGCTAAATGCTTTTTTATCGAAATACTTACCAGCCAAAGAAACCGGCTTGGAAATCTATGCCCAACCTAATCGCTTGTTATCGTCATTGCTGATGGTGAATCTAGGAGAAGGATTGGCTATTGATGCTAACCAGCAGCAATTCATGATGAGCGAACGCTCTGATCCCTTGAGTTATGGGGAAAGCCGATATTGTTTTGTACAAGGCATTCAAAAATTGTCGGTTTCCAGCTGGGGCGAAGTGACCTTGCAGCAATATGTTGGTTTGGAGGGTATCTTTGCCTGTCTTAGCGAAATCTTTAGTAACACGATCAAACCTTTAGTGCCAGAAAGTTTGCAAGTGGTTTGTTACACTCGCGGAAGAGGGCGCAGTATTGAATTAAGAATAGAATCCATCTTTGCTCAATTGTTGGAGAGATTTGCTAAACATCCGCAACAATATGGCAGTCGCTATTTTGTGGCTGCAGCAACAGGTTATTGCTGTTTTAAATGGCAAAACAATGCGTTGGGTTTTTATTTTTTGGAAAATCATAATCAATTATTACATGAGTTGTACAGTGCCCAACCCCAGTATTCAGCCGTTATTTTTGATGATTTTGTGTTGGAGCAAACCTATATTCCGTTTTTATACCAACATAATTTACCGGATACCTTGCAGATTTTTTATCACGCTACCAGCAAACATGTCGCTGTTTATATCATCGATGAAAAGAGTGCGTTATTTGTGCGTCAACATAGTGGTGCCAATCCGCAGCACATATTGATGCACTATTGTGTGTTTATCAAAACCTTACAGCTTGAAGCCAAGTTGCCCGAAAATTTGCTCATTAAATGTTATGAAATCCAAAGGAATTCGTCGGGGGTAGTGTCTTGTCATGCAACGCAAGTGAAGCAGGGTAATTCGGTGCTGGATTTGCGTGTGAGGATAGTGGTTGATCGAGATGAAGACTTGGCCGTTTATTGTAATGAACGTAAATTTTCTACTGTTGATGCCCGTTCTTACCGCGAGGTCAAAAACTACATTTTGAGTTTCAGGCAAGGTCATGAAGATTATCCCTTCCATATCACCGAAATCGAGGTGCCTTTGGAGTTACTGGGTGTCAAACATATCGATCAAGTGCAAAGTCTGCATTACCTCAATTACAAACAAAAAATCGAAGAAAAATTAAATATTTAACGTTCTCAAATAGGTGTCGATAACTTCATGGAAGCTTCTGAAGTGAGGACACGTTCATGATTATCGACAACGCAGCCATCAAAATGCAGGCCGGGTATCACCAGCAACAACGCACCGATCAATTCGATATCGATGCCAATGGTAGTTTGGAGAAAATTGCCACCCTGAAATCCAATAGCGGCATGCTGGCGCTGGATAAAAATCAGGACGGTAAAATCAACCATGGTTCCGAGTTATTTGGGCCTATATCCGGAAACGGCTTTGCTGAGTTGGCCAACTATGACGAAGATAACAACCCATTTATTGATGAAGCCGATTCCATCTACAAGCAGCTTAGAATCTGGCAACGCCATGCCGATGGGTCGCAACAATTGCTGGCCTTGGGTGAAAAAAATATTGACGCTATTTTTCTGGGTCATATCACCAGCCCATTTCAGCTCAAAGCTGAAGAGAATAATCGTTCTTTAGGTGAAGTGGCCAGTAGTGGTATTTATTTAAATGGAAATGGTCAGGTGGGCAGCGTGCAGCAGATAAATTTTACCGTCTGAACGATTCTGCCTATACTCACGGCAAAGCCTAATATGGAGCATGAGAGTGGAAGCCGATAAACGTAGTCATATCCGATTTAACCCCGAAGGACTTGCCGCGCACATCATTATCGATCCGCCACCACCTGCTGACGAAATTGTCATCGACGGCCTGGTAGTTGATATGAGTTATAGCGGTATCAAAATCAAACTGAAACAGCCTTTTGGACAGGAAATCGACGAGGCGGAATTGCGAATATCCATTATCCTACCGGAATCCGGCGTACCGGTTTCCATCCATGGCAGAATTAAACATTTTCATAAAAAAAATGAATGCGGTCTGCAATATGCTGAGCACCACACTGAAGAAGAATTGGACAATCTGATGTTTGAATGCGTTAAATATGCTCCTGATCCTGCAGATGAGTAAGCAAGTCATGCAATTGATCAACCGATTTAGTTTAACTCGATTATTAAAACTTTGGCATAAGCTGAATGGCGAGGCTGCCTACGAGCGCTATTTGGCCCATTGGCAAGCCCTGCATGCTGAAACAGATGAACGACCATTGAGCCGTAAAGCATTTTTTGCCGATGAGACCCAGCGTAAATGGAATGGCATTAAACGTTGTTGCTGAGTTAATTCAGCTCACAGGTTTTTGTATAAGCCATCCAATACCAGCGCGTTGGGGCTGACCATGCCTATCACTAAACCGTTCTCGATCACCGGCGCTCTTACCAAGCCATAATTGGCAAATAATTTTGAACACAAGCGAATATCCATTTCCGGGCTGACCTGAATCACCGGGCAGGCCATGATTTCATAGACATTGACTCGATCCGGTGCTTTATCTTTTGCCAACACGTGTCGGGCAATATCGCCTGAGGTGACCAAACCGTATTCGTCATATTCATGGCGTTTATTGACTACCAGTACCGAAGTTTTTTTGCTTTTCATCAGCAGCAATGCTTCTTTTACTGTAGCCGAACCGTCAATGTTGGCAAAATCGGTGCGCATGATGTTTCTAACCTTAATGATTTTAGTGCTATCGATCATATTTCATCTTCCAATTCTTGAGTGAGTTCTTCGACTTGATGCATGACGCCAATCGCGTCTTCCACATCGATTTTAAATGCGATACCTGAGCCGGGTTTGGAATCAAACTCTCCGGCCTTGGCGATTTTTTCCAGAATATGGCGGCTTAAGTGTTCTTCAACCAAAAACAGTAAAACATCTCGCTGGACATCCAGCGTCAGACCGAAGAATGTCTTGGATTGCTTGATACCCTCGCCGCGAGCCTGGGTAATCACCGTGGCGCCTTTGGCGCCGCTTTTACGGGCGGTATCCAGTACCAACTCGGTTTTGGTGTCGTCGACAAAAGCAATGATCAATTTAAAGCGCATGATAATCCTCAGGAATGATTGGAATTGCGTTTCTTGGCTCGCCATTCGGCGAGTTGAGCATAGCCCAGTACCGATATGATCGGAAACAGGCAGGCGAATGAAATCAGGCCAAAACCATCCAGCAGCGAATTGCGCCCGGGTATGGTGGACGCCAGCCCCAAACCTAGTGCGGTTACCAGGGGCACCGTGACGGTGGAGGTTGTCACGCCTCCGGTATCGTAAGCCAGACCGATGATGAATTTAGGGGCGAACAGCGTCTGGATGATCAGTACCGCATAACAGGTAACGATATAAAAATACAGCTGAGTGCCGGTAACAATCCGAAATGTGCCTAACGCAATCCCTATTGCAACCCCAAAAGATACAGCAATCCGCAAACCCAGGGCACTGATGGCTTTGCCGGATATTTCCTCGGCTTTTGTCGCCACGGCCAGCAAAGACGGTTCGGCAAGCGCCGTGGCAAAACCGATGCAGGCACCAAAAAGGTAGACCCAGCCATAATTCCGCCAGTCCGCAGCGGCGGTGCTGTCGGCGATATTTAGAAACTCTGGTGCCGTGAGTTGCGTGGCCATCAGTTCGCCGAGTGGGAACAGCGCCATTTTTAAGCCTTCTAAAAAGAAGGCGATGCCGATCAGCACGTTGATAAACCCCAACAGCGTCTTGCCGGGATGGGCGATAGGTTTGCGTATCACCAGCAACTGAAAACCGATGATGATGGCCGCAATCGGTAACACGTCGCGACCGGTTTCCAGCAGGGTATCCAAAAAGTGTTGTAGCCACGTCATCATGCCAGCATGCCGAAAGCCATGACGAAAATGATCGGTGTTAGCGACGCAAAGGCAATCAGTCCGAAGCCGTCCGTGACCGGATTACGGCCCTTGATGGAGTTGGCGAGGCCGATACCCAACGCTGTAACCAGTGGCACTGTAATGGTGGAGGTGGTGACACCCCCCGAATCGTAAGCAATGCCAATGATTTCAGCCGGCGCGAACGGTGTCATCACAGTCACCGCAAAGTAGCCGGCGATAATGAAATAATGTAACGGCCAGCCCATCAGGATGCGCAGTACGCCGATTACGATGGCAACACCGACCGAGGTGGCGACCGTCAGACGCAGGTCAAGCGCATAATCGGTTTTGGCAGCATCGTTATCGGCTATCAAGTGCGCGCCGCCGGCAATATCGGCAGCTTTCGTTGTGATGGCAATCAGAGCAGGTTCGGCAATGGTAGTGCCAAACCCTAAGCAAAACGCAAACAGCAACAGCCAGAACACGCTGCCTTTGCGGGCAAAGGCATTGGCCATAGATTCGCCGATCGGGAATAGGCTTTGCTCCAGGCCAAGCATGAAGAAAGTCAAGCCCAACACCACGAATAACGAACCGATGATTAACTCGGCTACATTTGGAATCGGCTGTTGGATCACCGCTAGTTGAAACACCAACACGACCGCTAAAATCGGTGCCAAGTCGAGACAGCTGCTGATGATCAATCTGAACAATCGATTGTTACGGAACATGGGATAGTCATCCAATACACAATTGCCGGTTTATCAGGTTAGCATAATAATTGCTGTCTAGTGGTGCGGGGTCGTGATGAACTAGTCACCCGACAGGCTGTTGTTATACTTGGTCAACATGTGTTCTGCCATCTGGTTCCCCGCTTCAGCCAGCGGGTGAATCACATAGCTGGCACCCAAGCGCATCAGCTCCAGTTGTTCGTCATCATAATAATAAATGGTGCCTATCGTACCCTGAAAGCCAAGATTTCTCAGCTGAGTGGTTGCCGAGCAGCGTATGTTAAATTCAGGTAGAGTCAGAATCACACCTTTTATCTTATTCAGGGGTAAGCCATTCCATAATTCGGTATCCTCGGAGTCGCCGTAGACCACGCGACGGTTTTTAGCCAGATGAATTTCCACTACGGTAGGGTCGGCATCGAAGCCAACCACACGCTTTTCCTGGCCTTGCAAGGCCATGTATGCTGATGTGCCGGTGCGGCCCATGCCTATCACCAGCCATTCGGCCGCGCCTATGGTTTCCGGAATACGATCCAGGTGGGGTTGGCGTTGTTTGCGTTCGAAACGAGTCAATACCGGCTCCAGCCAGGCAAACAAGATATGTGAATAACGATTTAATGGTGCTGCTATGGCCAAAGAACCGGCAACTGTCAGACTGATGATGGCTTGCCATTCTTGCGCCAACAGGCCCGAATTGACCGCTGCTGCAGTGGTGATCAGGGCGAATTCGCTATAGGTCGTCAGGGCTAGCGAAGATACAAAGGCGGTACGAGCCCGTAAACCTGCCATGATGAAGAGTACGAAAAACAAGCCGCCTTGCAGAGGCAGCCAGGCTAACAACGCCAAAGCGGTTAGTGCTTCTTGCTGAGTGGGTAAATTGTTAAGACCGATTTGCAAGAAAAACGCCACCAGAAACAGCTCTTTCAAACTCCAGAGTTTATGCGCGATATCCTCGGTTTTGCTATGTCCGCCCAGCATGATGCCGGTTAACAAAGCCCCGATATCGGCGGAAATATCCAGATGTTCGGCAAACACGCCACCCGCCAACGCCATGGTTACGCCAAGCAGCAGGCGCAATTCTTCGTTACGGCTGGCTTCCAGCAAGCGGTAGGCGATTGGGCGCATAAAGGGAATCACCAGCAATTCAAGTGCCCAGGGCGTGGGTTGATGGCCATCGGTAAAAGCCAATAAGGCGATGGCGATCAAATCCTGCAAAATCAGGATGCTTAGTACATCGCGACCATGAAACGAGGAAAGTTCGCCATTATCTTCCAGCACCTTGATGGCTAACACGGTACTGGAAAAAGCCAGGCTGATGCCCAGTATCAAACCGCCGGTGATGTGCTGGTCCAGCCAGAAAAATGTCAGCGTCGAAAATCCGGCCACGATCAGCAAATGCCAGCCGCCTACGCTGAGAACCTCGCTGCGAATCAGTGAGCGGGGCTTGATTTTCAGCCCAACCGTAAACAACAGCAATTCGATGCCAATGTCAGCGATATGGGGTAGGGCGGTTAGCGGGCTGAAATCGAGTGCATGCAAAACATAGCCGGCCAGAAGATAACCTACCAGCGGAGGTAGCATTATTCTGGAAGCTGCTAAACCCATAAAATAGGCTGTGCCGATCCAGATTAATTCAATCATTGTGCTGAAGGCGTTTTAAGGTTGACAAAAATCTCAATGGTACGATAGATATAAAAATGCTGGATTCTAAGTTAATCGATATAGCGCTTTACCAGTTCAGCGTAGCAATCAATACGCCGATCACGCAGAAATGGCCAGATGCGGCGCACATCTTCACTGCGTTTAGGGTTCAAAGTTGCTAATAACAAGGTATCATGTTGATCATCGGCATGTTGCAAAAATTCTCCTTGTGGACCGACAATAAAGCTGTTGCCCCAAAATTGAATGCCGTTGGCCTGGTCCGGAGCCGCCTCGTATCCGATTCGGTTACAGGAAATGAGCGGTAGGCCATTGGCAACGGCATGCCCGCGCTGCACAGTAATCCAGGCGTCCAGCTGACGTTGTTTTTCATCCTGCTCATCATCCGGGTTCCAACCTATGGCGGTGGGATAAATCAATACGTCGGCGCCGGCTAAAGCCATCAGGCGGGCGGCTTCCGGATACCATTGATCCCAGCAAATTAATACGCCTAGTTTTCCAATCGAGGTTTCAATCGGTGTAAAGCCTAAATCGCCTGGGGTAAAGTAAAACTTCTCGTAAAAACCCGGGTCGTCGGGAATGTGCATCTTGCGGAATGTTCCGGCCAGGCTGCCGTCTTTATCAAATACCACTGCGGTGTTGTGATACAAGCCGGGGGCACGTTTTTCGAAAATCGTCGAGACGATGACGACTTTGTTGTCTTTAGCGGCCTGGCTCAAGGTTTCGCAGCTTGGGCCGGGGATGGTTTGAGCCAGGTCAAAACAGTCGGTGTCTTCGCTTTGACAAAAGTAATGGTCCAGGTGTAACTCGGGCAGCACGATTAATTCGGCATTCTGCCGCGCAGCTTGTTCGATTTGACTGATGGAATAGGCCAGATTGTTATCCCGGCCACGATTGCAGGGTTGTTGAACTGCGCAGGCAATGATGGGTTTTTTCATGGGCTGGTGTGTCAGGTGGTGAAATTAAGGTAGGGCGCAATAGCAAAGCGTATTGCGCCTAATTTAAAGTCATTTGGTGCAATACGGCTAGCGTTTTTGCACCTTCACGGTTCGAAATTTAAGTTTACAAAGGCCGGAATTTGCATGCTGGCGCAATGCAAACTGCCATATTGATGTACCAGGGGACGGCAGGGCACAGCGATGATTTCCCGCTCTGGAAAACAATCCGCCAGTCTTTGCAACGCTACTGCATCGTTGGCGTCCGCATAAACAGGGACCAATACCGCATTGTTGATAATCAGGAAATTAGAGTAGTTCGCCGGCAGACGCTGACCTTCTTCGTCGGTAATTGGCTTGGGCAACGGCAAGGCAATTAGTCGATAAGCTTCGCCAGTTACGGTTTTAAAGGCTTTTAACTGCTCTTCCATGTTTTTCAAGCTTAGATAGTGTGCATCCTCAGCATCGTCACAGCTGGTGTAAGCAATGGTATTGGTATCGCAGAAGCGGGCCAAGGTATCGATGTGAGCATCAGTGTCATCCCCGGCTAGATTATCCTGCTCCACCCATAAAATACGTTGGGCACCTAGATAATTCTTCACTTGGCTGGTAATGGCCTGTTCCGATAAGCCTGGGTTTCTATTGGGGTTAAACAGGCAGTTTTTAGTGGTCATGACCGTACCTTGACCATCTGATTCCACACTTCCGCCTTCCAATATCAAATCGATGGTAGCTGAAGGTTGGCCCTTTAAAATGGGATGATTAAATAAAGCCAGATTCAAGTTGTTATCGGCATCGTGAGGGTATTTATTGCCCCAGCCGTTAAATCGAAAGTTGACCAACTGTAGTTTGGCTTTAGGGTGTTGCCATTCCATACTTAAAAAAATGGTGTCTCTGACCCAGATGTCGTTGTAATCTGCTTGTATGAAGTGGATGTTTTCAGTGCTTTTCAATAAATTTTGAATGTGCACCTCATGTTCGCCATTTTTGCAAACAATGATAAGTGGTTGAAACCGGCTGATCGTTTTGGCAATGAAATGATAGGAGTCCTCAACGTCGGAAAGATTAGCAAAATCACCGCAAGAATGCGGCCATGCGATAACAACGGCAGCTTGTGGTTCCCATTCGGCTGGAAAACGGATCATGAATGACTCCATAGAGTTAAAGTGGATTTGAAACAAATGCGCTATTGTATCAATGCTGCTTAGGGAATGTTTTGCAGCTTAAAAATATATACTCATCAGCGGGATAATTGTCCTATTGTGGTTGATGATGCCATCAATAAAATGGCTAGGGTGATATGCAATTACTGCATTCAGCTGATGCCTTTGTTTTATGCAGAAAAGTGACATAATTTTTTAGAAATTGCCTTTATTCAATGCGGCTGGTTTTATTAAGCCGAACTAAATCATTCTATTTTTTTAAAACCCAAATCATGATTTTCATAGCTGTTTTTCTGTTGACGGTATTTTTATACAGCCTGGTGTCCCGTCGTTTGGAGCGCACCGTGGTTACTGCGCCTATTATTTTCACACTGGCCGGCATGCTGCTCTATAGCTTGCCGTCAGTTAGTATTTCCGATCTGGTGCTTGAACGACACGGCTTTTTATGGGTGGCCGAAATTGGTCTGGTGATGACATTATTTACCGACGCAGCTCATATTAGTTTTAAACACCTGATTACTAATCGTAGTCTGCCGTTTCGTCTACTGACCACTGGCATGCTGCTGACCATTCTATTGGGTGCCATAGCGGCTGTGATGGTTTTTCCTGGGATTAACGTATGGCAAGCCGGCATCCTGGCAGCGATTTTGGCACCTACCGATGCTGGACTGGGTGCGGTGATAGTCAATAGCCCCAAAGTGCCTTTACGTATCCGTGAAGCACTTAACATAGAAGCCGGTCTGAATGATGGTCTTTCTGTGCCTTTTTTGATGTGTTTTATAGCTCTGGTTTTGGAAAGTAGTGAAGCTGCATCGGCACTGTTAAGTCGATTTATGCTTGAACAAATCGGTTATGGCAGTTTGATAGGTTTCAGCATCGGTGCTGTTGGTGGTTGGTTACTTGAACTGGCTTGTCGAAAAAAATGGATGGCAGCGCCTTTGCAGCAATTGGGATTGGTCGCTTTACCACTGATGTGTGTGTTAGCTTCTGAAGCCAGTGGCGCCAGTATGTTCATCGCCGCTTACATCGGAGGCTTTGCCGTGCAGATTTGTTTCACAGATGCGGGTAAACATAGCGTCGAATTTACCGAAACCTGGGGTCAATTGTTCGATTTTTTCGTGTTTTTCTTGTTTGGCGTATTGGTGGCGCAGGCTAGTACACAGTTTGATTTTACCCACCTGATCTATGCGTTGTTGAGTCTTACGCTCGTGCGTATGCTACCGGTTGCAATGGCTCTGGCTGGTAGCGGCTTGAGCCGTTCCACTGTTTTGTTTATGGGCTGGTTTGGTCCCCGTGGCTTGGCATCCATAGTCTTGGGTTTGGTTTATCTGGAACAAGAGTTGAATATACCCGGAGAGGCTACCGTTAAGTTAGCCATTATGATGACGGTATTGCTGAGCATTTTTGCGCACGGATTTAGCGCCTTACCGGGAATCAATATTTACCTCAAAAGAATTGCCGGCCTGCATCCATCTGCGGCTGAATTTAAGGGCATTGATGCAGATGACTCAGCGGGTTAAAGTGAATTAAAAACAACGGAGATAAAAGTCATGTTTACCCAGTTACGCAACTATACAGTTGCCGCCATTAGTTTTTGTCTAACTGCCTGTTCCAGCATTACGGTGACGACAGACTACGATCATGCGACATCTTTTAGCCAATATCGAAGCTATACTTTGGCGCCCTCTACCGAAAAGATTCCACTATCGCCTTCCAGTGATGCAGCTCTCCGGCAAACCTTGCGTGCTACTCTTTTTCAGCACGGTATCATTGAAAAAGCCGAAAATGCCGATCTGCATGTGATACAGCATGTGTCGACTCAAGAAAAATTGGCTGTTTTTCAATCGAACGATTGGGGTTATGCTGGCATGCGTTATGGCTATGGTCGATACGGCATGTGGGTGGGTGCTCCCTACAATTATACTGATGTGTCGCAATATACCGAAGGCACGTTAATACTGGATTTCGTCGATGCCAAGACTCAGAAACTAGTATTTCGTGGCATTGCTACCGGTACTGTCAGTGACCCGGAAACCAACGCCACGCGCATTCGGGAAGCCGTTGAAGAAATCGTCCAAGAGTTTCCCGTTGATGGTGCGCATTGATAGACTGGTTTTATTTGCAGCTCAGCGCTATGGCTTGGGCAAAAATATCACCCCGGCATTCCAGTAAGCTAAAGTGTGCTTTGGCGCGGGTAATGCCAGTATAAATAAGTTCTCGGGTTAACACTGGGCTGCGAGTATCCGGCAATATCAAAGCCACATGATTAAATTCCGAGCCTTGCGATTTGTGTACGGTCATGGCAAATGCGGTTTCCACATCAGGCAAGCGCATCGGCGAGACCCAGCGAATTTTGCTACTGTTTTCGTTACCGGGAAAGGCCACCCTTAGTTTCCCGACAACATCCGGCAAGGTAATGCCAATGTCACCATTCATTAAGCCCAGGTTGTAGTCATTCCGCGTGATCATGACCGGTCTGCCTGCATACCAAAGTGTGTTTTTTATCTCTGGAAACAGCCATTTTTCGATGCGTTGATTCAAGCCTTCCACGCCCCAATCCCCACTGCGTAAAGCACATAGTACTTGGAACAAGTCAAAAGCCTGCAACACATCAAGCGCCCATTGCTCATAATTGTCGGCATCATTAGGCCGCTGCTGGAAAATAATATTAAGATAATGCCCGTAGCCTGGATTACTTTGCTTGTCACCAACAGCCAATACTAATTGTTTAAACTGCGTATCAGCCGAATCGGACAACGTTAAGCGTTTCAGGTCGGGATAAGTTCCTGTGTCAGATAAAATGCTTTGGGCGCTGATAACATTGCCAGCGTTTACGGCTCTGGCCAGTTGGCCGATACCGCTATGCTCTCCAAAGCGATGACTGTAACGCAGCATGACAGTTTGTTGATTAATCGCTGAGCCGGGATTGTCGACTGCGCTCAAGCTCTCGCTGCTATAACGGCTTATCCATTGCAAGGTTGCTTGATCGTAAGCAGCGTATTCGGCAGCCTGACATAAATCGCCCATCACCGAACCGGCCTCTACCGAAGCCAGTTGATCTTTATCGCCCAACAAAATCAGTTGTGTCGATTCCGGCAAAGCATCCAATAAAGACGCCATCATTTCCAGATCGATCATCGACGCTTCATCGACAATCACAATATCCGCTAACAGGGGATTGTGGCGATTATGCTGAAAGCGCCGACTTTCGGGACGACTGCCGAGCATGCGATGCAATGTGCTGGCTTTTTTGGGGATCTGCTGTTTGATTTCTTCCGGCATTTGCAGGTGTTCCAGCGCATTCGCAATTGATTCGCTGACGCGTGCGGCTGCTTTGCCGGTGGGTGCGGCTAATAGAATAGTCAGCTTGGGTTTGTCTGTTTCATGTTTGGCCAGTTGAATTAACAAGCTTAACAATTTAGTTAATGTCGTGGTTTTACCGGTGCCGGGGCCGCCGGTGATAATGGCAAAGCGGCTGCGCATGGCTAATACGCAAGCAATTTTTTGCCAGTCAGGTTGTTCCTGGTTTTCACTAAAGAGTTGTTGCAAGGTTTGCTGAAAGTCGGCTGGCAGCTGATGTCTGACCGGTTGCAAACGCAAGCTGATTTGCCTATCCAGCGTTTGTTGGTACTGCCAGTAACGTCGCAAATACAAACGCCTATTTTGCAATACCAGCGGGGTGCTGCCTGCACCCGATGCCAGCAAAACTGACTGTTTCAGCTGGCTAATCCAGTCATCCGCTGAATCAGCCTTAAATAAGCACAGTGCATTTTCATTGTCATCGCTGGATAGAGCCAACGTTAAACCCGGCTGCAAACAGAGTTTTTCCAAATCAAGATAGACTTCGCCACGTCCAAGTTGATGACTGACCAGGGCGCCGGCCCATAGCACCACCTGGTTGGCATTAGGTTCCAGGTCGTGTAAAAAAACGGCAAAGGCTTTGTCTAACTGACTCAGCCAACCGCGTGTTATCCAGTCATCTATCATTGCAAAAACCTGCTTTGAACTCATGTCGGCTCTCCTTGCAGGCTTGAATTGGAAAACAACGTATCCAGTGATTCGATCAAAATTTTGGCTGGTTTGGCACACATCCGTCCAGCAGTGGTGCTTTGCGCGCCGCGTAGAAATAAATAGACATAACCGCCGATATGGCTGTCGTAATCGTAGTTATCACCTAAGCGGGTTTTAAGCAGTCGATGTAGTGCCAACAAATACAACACCGCTTGCAGGTCGTAGCGCTTACTTAACATGGCGTTGTCTAATGCTGGTTGGGTGTAATCAGCATCGCTATTGCCCAGCGCATTAAACTTATAATCCAGTACATAATATTGATCGTTGTGCACAAATACCAGGTCGATAAAACCTTTCAGTAAACCGTTAATTTGATTGGCCAGTAAACGAGGGCGGGGTTGGCCGGAAAAGGTGTGACGTTGTACTAATTCGTCCACGGCTATGACATCCACACTGTCGGCACCCAGCAAAAATTCCATTTCGGCTTGATAATGCACAGTTTCCAAATCAGACAAACTCAACGACGTATTAGCCAGCAAAGCTAAGTTCAGCCACTGATATAAACCTTGTTCAAGAATGTCGTGTTTGTCCAGCCATTCAGCGTGGTTAAAGACTTTCTCGATCAGTTGCCTGCCCAACGCAGGGTTTGCATATACCGCTTTAAATCCGTATTGGGCGCATTGTTCCAGACACTCATGAATCAATACTCCAGGCCCGGCGCCCCGAGCTAAGCTATGAATGCCGGAGGCTGGGATAGCTTGCAATGCAGAAGTTGCATCGGCCTCATCGCTGTGTTTATCTTCGCGGTAGTTTTCCGCCTCATCTTGCTTGCTTGCTTGACTGTTTATGCTGGCGGTTTCGCTTTGCAAGGCCGAGTAACTGGCAATCCACCAATTGTCGCTGATCTTAACGGTCGACATGCAGGCTGTTTCAAAAGCCAAATGGGTTTGCGTCGGCTGATAAAGGCTGGCATTAGCTTCTGGTAGCTCAGTTGTATCGATAGACGAGCAATTGCCTTTA
Organism: Methylomonas lenta; assembly: GCF_001644015.1. GTDB lineage: Bacteria > Pseudomonadota > Gammaproteobacteria > Methylococcales > Methylomonadaceae > Methylomonas > Methylomonas lenta. The sequence goes on along the minus strand of NZ_LUUI01000044.1, from coordinate 35,947 downwards.
AGTTGCCTCAAACAATTGCTGAGTTCACAGCTGGCCATACCTGCCTGCCAGCCCAGTAAATATCCCAGGGCGCTTTTGTCGAGTTGGCTGGTTTTGCTATTGCCCTGTTTAATCGCCGCGATGCCTAACCAGCAGGCGTAACGGGCACGAGTGATAGCAACATACAGCAAGCGCAAGTCTTCTTGTAATCGTTCTTTGTCGCTGATCGCTTTGATGTCATCATTTTTATTCAAGTCTATTCTGAGATTTAAATCCTCATCATGGTAGCGGTAATAACGGTTATTGCGCCCAGCGACTTCTCGAAAGCTGCAAATAAACGGCAGAAACACCAACGGATATTCCAGGCCTTTGGATTTATGAATAGTGATGATTTTGATTAAATTGGCATCACTTTCCAGTCTAATCACATTATTTTCGGCAGTTTGTTCGCTGGCGGCAATAGTTTCTGCCAGGTGCCGGATCAACGCCGGTTCGCCCTCTAAATGGCTGCTGGCTTGTTGCAATAATTCCGCCAGATGCAACAGATTAGTTAGCCGGCGTTCGCCGTCAGAGCTGTACATCAATCGGGCCGGCAGGGCGTAATCGCTCATCAATTGCCGCAATGTCGGCAAAATACCGTCTTTCAACCAGCGTTGTTGGTAGCCTAAAAAACGCTCCAGCTCTTGCTCCCAGGCCGACTCGTTTAGCGTCAATTGTTGTAGAGATTGATACGACCAGCCCAGGGTTGCGGTACTTAAAGCCGCCCGCACTTTGCGCTCATCGCGCGGCTGAGCCAGGGCTTTCAGCCAAATCAGCATGTCACCAGCTTCCGGGCTGGCGTAAATTGATTCGCGTTCCGATAAATACACGCTACGCAATTGCCGATTAGACAGCGCGTTGCGCATGACTTTAGCTTCGTGGTTGCTGCGCACCAATATGGCTATATCGGCCGGCTGTAGTGGGCGTATTTCGCCGGCTTTGAGTTGAAAACCGGTTTGGCCGATAGCCGCCGAATGCAAAAGCCGCACAATCTCGCTGGCGGTAGTTTCCGCCATTTGTTGACGATATTCCGGCATACCCACAGCGGCTTCCGAAGCTAATGTCCACAGGGTGAGGGCCGCAGCGGGTTGTTGGTCTACGACCCAAACATCCTGACGGCCTTGTGCCGCCACCGGAATAAAGGGTAGCGGATTGTGATCATGCTGTTTAAAACAAAAAGCCCCTTCGGTTTGTTGTTTGTCCGCATGGCTGAAAACCTGGTTCACCCCGTTAACCAAAGCCTGTGTGGAGCGGAAATTGGTATCTAATGTGTAATGTCGACCTTGTGTGGCTTGATGGGCTTTCAGATAGGTAAAAATATCACCGCCACGGAAAGAATAAATCGCCTGCTTAGGATCGCCTATCATGAAACAGCCTAAGTCATTTTGAAGGTCGGCTGGATACAAACGGGCGATTATGCGGTATTGCACAGGGTCGGTATCCTGAAATTCATCAATCAGTGCAATAGGATATTGCTGTCGAATGGCATCCGCCAGCCTGTCGCCATTTTGGGTTTGCAAAGCTGTATCCAGTCGAGTCAGCATGTCATGAAACGTCATGCGGGCGATACGCAGTTTTTCGGTTTCGTAACGCGCCCGTATCCATTTGATCGCATGACGAGTGATACTGTCGGCGATGTCGATTTCTGTAGCGCAATGCTCGACTAAAGTGTCGAGGGCTTGAAAAGCCGCGTGTTCAAAATAAGGGCTTTTATCCGGATGGGCTTTAGTTAGCGCTTTTTGTAGTTTTTGCTGGGCAAATTTTGTCAGACTGTCGAGATCAAGTTCATCCCCTATCGACCAGGCGGCCATTTGCTGTAATTTACTATCAAAGCCTGCCTTTCGATACAGATTGCCATTTAGCCATCCATTTTGTGAAGCTTCTGTTAATAAGGCTGTCAGGGCTGGCTGATTTTGTAGCCATAACTCACGGGCTTTGGTTTCCAGCTTTTGGCGTTGATTATCCCAGTCTTCCCAGGCTTGAAAGGTATCAGCAATAGCCTCATCTGCCCAATCCAGCCCCAAGGCTTCGGTTTCAAAAAGCAGTGGTTTCAACAATTGCGCCAATGAATCCGGCGTGTTTGCCAGCTGATATACTGCTTGGCAGGCTGTAGCGGACAACGGATAAAAAAACTGTCGCCAATAATCGCGCACCACCTGATTCAATAACTCCTGATCATCGGTATCGACTTCCTGTTGAAACAGGCTGCCGCTATCAAACGCATGTTGTTGCAGCATGCGGTTACACCAACCATGTATGGTGTAAACCGCCGCTTCATCCATCCAGTTGGCAGCCAGTTCCAGCCGATAGGCACAGGCCGACCATAGCTCTTCAGGATAATCGGCTCGCAGCCTTTGCAAAAAATCGTCGCTATCAACTGCTTTGTCGCGAAAATACCCGGCAGCCTGCGTTAAGCGTGCGCGTATACGTTCGCGTAATTCTTTGGTTGCCGCATCGGTAAAAGTCACCACCAAAATATCCGGCGGCAACAACTCCATACCAGACAAGCCATGACCAAGCACCAAACGCACATACAATGCGGCGATGGTATAAGTTTTACCAGTCCCGGCGCTGGCCTCGATTAATCGAGTGCCGGATAAGGGGAAGGTCAGGGCGTCGATACTGCTGGCAATAGTCATACTGGTTTATGGTGGGTGTGCAATTCAAATGATGCCAGTAAATTTACCGGGATTAAGCCTGGGTTGCATGGGAATGTTGCATGGAATTTCATCGGCAACACGCAAAGCAGGGAGCATGAACAAATTGCAGATTTTCAGTTTTGCTGCGTGGCTTTGCTGTTCATTTTCCCTGCTTTGGTTATCGAGAAACATCGGCTGATCGAAACTTGAGCAAGGTGCAGTTCAGATAACTTTGATTTCTTTGCTATTAGCCTTAGACGATGGCTGGATGCGCCTATTGATTAAGCCCGAGACAAAAACTTGCCGGTTTCGCTGTGCACTTTGACCATTTCGCCGCTTTCGATATATTCAGGTACCTGAATTTCCAGGCCAGTGTTGAGTTTGGCGGGTTTGGTGCGGTTGGTGGCGCTAGCACCTTTCATGGCCGGCGGGGTTTCAATAATTTGCAGGGTGACGGTGCTGGGTAATTGTATGCCTAGTGGGGCATCGTCCATTAGCAACAGCATGATGCCTTCCAGGCCATCGGACAAATATTCGGTTTGCCCCTCCAGATCATCCGCCGACAAGCTGTATTGCTCGTAAGTTTCGCTGTTCATGAAGTAGTAGGTATCGCCATCCTGATAGGAAAATTGCACAGTTTCCCGTGAGCAATCAGCTGCTTTCAGCATGTCGTCGCTTTTAAAGGTTTCATCCAGCTTTTGCCGGGTTTTCATATGCGTGAAGCGGACTTTATACAGTGTGGTGGCACCACGCGATGTAGGATTACGCACATCTATTTTTTTTACCACATAAGGTTCGCCGTTGATTTCGATGGCGGTTCCCTGCTTGAGTTCGTTGGCTTTTGGCACTGCTTAATCCTCGTTAGATTTATGATTTGATGTTTTGCCACTTTCCGGCGATTAAGCCTTCTAGTGGTTGATATTGGGTTTTGTAACTCATTTTACGGCAATCGGCGATCCAAAAGCCTAGATAAACATGTTCCAGCTGGTGTTGTCGGGCGGTTTCAATTTGCCATAACACGGCAAATACGCCTGGGCTGTAATCGTTAAATGCTGGGTCGAAAAAGGTGTATACCGCAGACAAAGCATTTTCCAGTACATCGACAATCGCTACCGCTGCCAATTGGCCTTCGATCAAAAATTCCACAAACCAGGTGTCGCACCATGTGCTGCCTAAAAAATGTAAATAATCTTCGCGGCTGATCTCAGTTGCTTGTGTCTTGTCATGGCGGGCAATTTGGTAACGCCGATAGAGATCAAAATGCCGTTCATTGAATTCAGCTGTTTTGATGACAACCTGGGTGTGCTTATTACGTTGGCTACAACGGCGCTGTTTGCGGTTAGGCTGAAAAACGGCAACCGGAAGTCGGGTAGGTATGCAGGCTTGACAGTTATTACAGTACGGTTTGTAGACTTGGCTACCGCTGCGACGGAAACCTTGTTCCAGCAATTGCGCATAGAGCGGGGTGTCCATGTCAAAATCCGGATGCACTACAGCCGATTGCGACAACTTGCCAGTCAGATAACTACAAGCATTTTCTGCAGTCAGCCACAGTGGCAGTGAAATCATGGCTGCCAAGCCTGTGCGTCGGCATACTGGTCGCAATAATGGTTTAGCAAGTTTGCAAATTCATCACGCGAAATTTCCTCCGCACCTAAACTCACAAGGTGTTCACTTTTGACTTGGCAATCGATTAATCGATAACCCCAGTTTGTGAGTTGCTTAACCAGATGTACAAATACGACTTTGGAGGCGTCGGTTTTTCGGTGAAACATGGATTCGCCAAAAAAAACCTGGCCGAGGCTTATGCCATATAAACCGCCTGCTAACTCACCATCCTGCCAGGCCTCCACGCTATGGGCAATGCCCAGGTGATGCAGCTGCAAATAAGCTTGTTTCATCTCATTGCTAATCCAGGTGCCTGCTTGTTCCGGGCGTGGTTCGGCACACGCCTGTATCACGGATAAGAATGCGCTATCCAAGCGGATTTCAAAAAGTTGTTTGCGTAGGGTTTTATTCAAGCTACGCGATACCTTAAGCTTTTCTGGAAATAAAACCAGGCGTGGATTAGGAGACCACCACAAAATAGGTTCGTCAGGATTGAACCAGGGAAAAATGCCATGCCGATAGGCATTGATTATCCGCTGCGGCGACAGGCAGCCGCCGACAGCGATCAAGCCATTGGGTTCTTCAAGGGCTTGATCGAGGGTAGGGAAGGCTTGATTCGGTTTGAATGAATCGAGAGCTGTGAGTCGCATGGAGTATCAATGCGGGAAGAAGCTATTCCAGCAACTGATGTTAGTCGGCTAATTCATCCAGATATTTTTCCGCATCCAGGGCAGCCATACAACCGGCACCAGCTGAGGTAATGGCTTGTTTGTAATGTGAGTCCATCACATCGCCGGCAGCAAATACGCCAGATATGCTGGTGGCGGTGGCATTGCCATGAATGCCGCTATTGACGACGATATAGCCATGTTCCATGTTCAATTGGTCGGCAAAAATGTCGGTATTGGGCGTGTGGCCGATAGCGATGAATACGCCATGCAGATCGATATCTTTACTTGTGCCGTCTTGGGTGTTTTTGATGCGAATGCCAGTGACGCCCATATCATCGCCCAGTACTTCGTCCAGCGTGTGGTTCCATTCGATGCGGACATTGCCGGATTTGGATTTTTCCAGCAATTTATCCGACAGTATTTTCTCAGAACGGAATTTGTCCCGCCGATGCACGACAACTACTTCCGAGGCGATGTTGGCTAGGTACAAAGCTTCTTCGACCGCTGTATTGCCACCACCGATGACTGCTACGGGTTTGTTGCGATAGAAAAAACCGTCGCAGGTTGCACAGGCGGATACGCCTCTACCTTTGAAATCTTCTTCGGATGGTAGACCCAGATATTTGGCTGAGGCACCGGTGGCAATAATTAAAGCATCACAAGTATAAACATCAGTATCGCCCGTCAGGGTGAAAGGGCGTTTAGACAGATCGGCAGTATGGATGTGATCGAAAATAATTTTGGTGTCAAAACGCTCGGCATGCCGCAGCATTCTGTCCATTAATTCCGGCCCTTGCACACCGTCTACGTCTCCGGGCCAGTTATCTACGTCAGTGGTGGTAGTGAGTTGTCCGCCTTGCTGCATGCCGGTGATTATCACTGGATTGAGGTTGGCGCGGGCAGCATAAACGGCAGCAGAATAGCCGGCAGGGCCGGAACCTAAAATTAACAATTTGCAATGTTTTGCGTCAGCCATTGATGCGGTCTCCATGAAGCGGGTTAAGGTGGGAAAATTATACGGGCAATTGCCAAGCTATAAAACCGCTATGACATCAAGGCTTTGGCAGTCAATTCTTCAGGTTAATGTAAAATGTGGTTTTTATCATCTATAATCATGTTTTATTGAGCTTTATTTTGTGAGCATTGCGTTATGGTAGCTGTTGTGGAAGAAAGAACTGTGAGAGGCTTTCGCGAAATAGCCTTATTGGGATTTTCCTGTTGCGGATTATTTCTTTTAATCGCCTTAATTACATTTAATACCGAAGACCCTAGCTGGAGTCATAGCACGTCTTACCAGTCAATTCAAAATGCCTGCGGTTTATTCGGCGCCTGGGTGTCGGATTTTGTCTTGATACATTTAGGTCTAATGGCCTATTTGATACCGATGATGATTTTTTGGTATGGCTACGCGCTTTATACGCCGGGTACATTTGAAAGTCGTTGGTGTTTGCTGCTACGAAATTGTGGTTTTATTGCCACGATGGTTTCCGGTTCGGCGGTTTTCTCTTTACATTTTCTTTTCCTTAGAACTAAAGTCGATTTGCCAGATGGTCCTGGTGGTATTTTGGGTAGGGAAATCGGTGATGTACTGGTGCTTGTATTGGGTAATTCAGGATCAACGCTGCTGCTGCTGGCTGTTTTTATGACCGGGATTACTATGCTGACTGGTTTATCCTGGTTGGGCATGATGAATTTAGTGGGAAAGTTTGCCTTGAACACTTTTACCACGGCTGGTCGGCGGGCTTTGGATGTGTCCGAACGGGATAGTGCTGAAAAACCTCAACCTGAGGTGCGAAGCAAAAAAAAGCGGGTCGTAGCGCCTGAAGTCAGTGAGGAAGAAACGCCTAAAAAAGCCAAAATACAAATCTTAAAAACCGCGCCTGTAGAAAGTCCCGTTAGCCTTAAGCCACAAGCTAAAAAAGAGACTAAACCGACTGAGGACTTCACTGCGGATATTTATTTGAATGCCTTGCCGCCATTGTCATTGCTGGATAAGCGAGACACCAAGGTTAAACGTTATTCAAAACTGGAGCTAGAAGAAATTTCCAGACAAGTCGAAGATGTCTTGCAGGATTATGGCATTTCGGTAGAAGTGGAAGCAGTGTTGCCGGGACCTGTTATCACCCGTTTTGAATTGCGTTTGGCCGCTGGCGTTAAAGTCAGCCGCATTAGTACTTTATCTAAAGATTTGGCCCGCGGTTTGTCGGTGACCAGTGTGCGTATCGTTGACGTTATCCAAGGCAAGTCGGTGATTGGTCTGGAAATTCCCAATCAGGAACGGGAAATGGTATCGCTGCGGGATTTGCTGGTTTCGGATGAGTTTGAACGTTCCAAATCCAAACTCAGTATCGCAATGGGGAAAGATATTTCCGGTACGCCGGTGGTGGCTGATCTAGGTAAAATGCCGCATGCATTGGTAGCCGGTACCACGGGTTCCGGTAAATCGGTAGCCATTAACACCATGATTCTGAGCTTGTTGTACAAGTCCAAACCGGATGATGTACGTTTAATCATGATTGATCCAAAAATGCTGGAACTGTCGGTTTATGAGGGCATTCCACATTTATTAACACCTGTGGTCACCGATATGAAGGACGCTCAGAACGCTTTGCGCTGGGCGGTGGCTGAAATGGAACGTCGTTATAAACTGATGTCCAAAGTCGGAGTGCGTAATTTGGCCGGTTATAACCATGCGGTCACAGAAGCCGAAGCTAAAGGTCAGCCCATACGTGATCCTTTGTTTCGGCCGGAAACCCCCATACCCTTTAATGATTATCCAACCCTAACCACATTACCTAGCATTGTCATCGTTATCGATGAGTTAGCCGATATGATGATGGTGGTAGGTAAAAAAGTCGAAGAGTTGATTGCGCGGCTGGCGCAAAAAGCCAGGGCCGCCGGCATACATTTGGTACTGGCCACACAACGACCCTCGGTTGATGTATTGACAGGTTTGATTAAAGCTAATGTGCCAACCCGGATTTCGTTTCAGGTATCGTCCCGCATCGATTCCCGCACCATTATCGACCAAGGCGGCGCTGAAGCGTTGCTGGGTAACGGTGATATGTTATTCTTGCCGTCCGGTACCAGTATTCCATCCCGCTGTCATGGCGCATTTGTTGATGATCATGAGGTGCATAGGGTGGTAGAGTTTTTGAAAAAAACCGGGCCGACGAATTATCTGGATGAAATTACCCAGGAACGCACCGATACTGGCGATGTAGCCGGCATAGGTGGTGAGGAAAGCGAGAATGATGCTTTTTATGATGAAGCCGTGGCTTTTGTAACCGAATCCAGAAAGGCATCCATTTCCAGCGTACAACGTCGCTTTAAAATCGGTTATAACCGTGCTGCGCGCATCATCGAAGACATGGAAAATGCCGGTGTGGTTAGCCCCGCTGAGAATAATGGTGCCCGAGAAGTGCTGGCCCCGCCGCCGCGCTAACATTCTATAACATGGTCATTGTTTACTTATTGGGTGTATTGCTGATTTCCACTGGCTGTAGTTGGTGGATAATTCGGCGCAAAGTCGAAGAAAAGCCGGTTAAAGTGATGATGTTTGTTGGCTATTTTTGGCTATTCACGTTTGGACAGTTGTTATTGTTTACTTTGCTGTATTTCATCTATCAACGATTTTATTCCTGATTATTCTTATGTTCATGCTTCCCGATTTGGTTGGATACTTGGCGGCTACACTGACGACGGTCTCATTTCTACCGCAAGCGATTATGACGGTTAAAACCCGTGATACCAGTTCATTGTCGTTGGGTATGTACAGTATGTTTACTCTGGGTGTGTTGTTATGGCTGATCTACGGTATTTACTTATCCAATTTAGCCATCATTGCTGCCAATGCCGTTACTTTTTTGCTGGCGACATTAATACTGAGTTTTAAAATCTATAACATGCTTCGTAAATAACGCCTGCTGATTATTAAGCTGTTTCAGCAACATCGGTTGGTTGGATTAGAAAAACATGCTCAGCAAACGTAACGGATGCCCACGGTTTATTCATTTTGGATTATTTAATCACTGATTAGTGGCTAAAAATTTAGCTACATCTTTCGTCAATAATATTTTGTCAGTGCACCGGGCGCTGCAACGGAGTGGTTTGTTTGAAAACAAGAGATAGAAGGCAAGGTGTGGTGCTGGTGCATACCGGTGAAGGTAAGGGAAAATCATCCAGTGCTTTTGGTATGGTATTTCGTGCTGCAGGTTGGGATATGAAGGTGTGTGTGATTCAGTTCATTAAAGGCCAATGGCAGACGGGTGAACAGAAAGCCGCGCAACGGTTTGATAACATCGAGTGGCATGCGATGGGGGATGGTTTTACCTGGGATACTAAAAACCCTGAGCAAGACATCAAAACCAGTCGCGAAATTTGGGAATTCAGCAAACAAAAAATTCTGTCCGAGGAATTTGATTTAGTGCTGCTGGATGAAATTAATTATTGCTGCGGCTATGGCTGGATAAGCGGGGAAGAAATCGCCGAATTTATCCAGAATGACAAGCCGAGCTGGTTACATCTGATCATGACTGGGCGTAATGCCGCACCGGAAGTGATTGATGTGGCGCATACTGTGACTGAAATGACTCCGATAAAGCACGCTTTTCAAGCCGGGATTAAAGCTGAGCAAGGGGTAGAATTTTAAGCTGAAAATTTCTGTCGATTCTGGCAGAATTGCCAACCTTTTAACCTTTTCAAATGAGCACGACCATGCAACAAGCTAAAAAACTTATCGAAAATTACTATCAAGCCTTCAATAACGGTGATATGGATACTTTCCTGAGCTTGCTGACTGATGACGTGGTGCATGACATCAATCAAGGCGACCGCGAGCAAGGTAAGGCGGCATTTGCTCAATTCATGCAAAAAATGAATCATCATTATCGTGAGCAATTGGTTGATATGGTTGTGATGGCTAATGAAGCGGGGAGTCGCGCAGCTGCAGAGTTTGTGGTGTTGGGTGAATACCTGAATACCGACGAAGGTTTACCCGAAGCTAATGGTCAAAAATACCGCCTACCAGCTGGCGCTTTTTTTGATATTCGCGACGGCAAGGTTGCCAGAGTAACTAATTATTACAATCTGGGTGACTGGATCGCGCAGGTTGATCCACAGTAATTTCTTTGCCACAGCATGAGCGATTGCAGAATCATTAATTGCTGATATTGCCAGCATGGCATAGAATCCAATAAGTACAAATTCGGATTTACCGAATATAACTATAACTAGAGGAGAGTGACCATGGATAATACACAGAAATTGATGGCTGCAGTCGTAGGCGTTTTTGTAGTTGGCTTTATAATGGTTGGCGCCAGTAAAGATCAAACCAACGAGCAAAAAGAAGCAGCATCGCAAATTCGGACTTTAGTCGCCATGCAGGAAATGGCCACCCAGAAGTGCCCAAAATTAATTCAAGATAAAACCGGTTCGCAGGTGTTTTTCCCGTCTAAAACCGATACTGACAAAGAGACTTATGTCACTATGGAATGGATTGGTGAAAAGGGTGATAACTTTAAAACCGCTTCATGCACCTTACATTCACAATTGGGTGGCATATCCAAATTGGTGATTGATGATAAAGTGTTAATCGACAAAAAATTCTAACTGAATGGGTGCTTCTGTTTTTGTTCAGGGGCACCTGATTCATTCAACTATAGTTTTTGCCGATCGTGATTCTGCGCAATCGCCAACAACTATTCTCAGACCAAGCATTTCCTATTCAGAAATAACGCATAGGTTTTTCTTATACACGCTCTGCGCGTAATCAAGCCATAGTAGAGCATGCTGTGAATGAAATTTTAAAACCTAGTATGCCTGCCTATGATCGCATTGTACTGGTGTGTACGGGCAAAAACTGCACTCAAAACGGTGAGGGCTTGGCATTATATGATCGCTTGAAGACCCGGCTAAAACAGCTAGGTCTAATCAATGGAACAATCAAAATCAAACGCAGTAGGGTCCATTGCTTTGGGGTGTGCAAGGCAGGCCCCTTATTATGCGTACAACCCGATGGGGTTTGGTATTATGCCGTCGATGAAGCAAAGCTCGAACTCATCATCGAGCAACATCTGATCCTGGGCAAGCCCGTGACAGAATGGGTTTTTCACCAAGGACCGCAAGTTACATGCAAGAAGTGACAGACCGATAAGTAGAGTTTTTATGACAACATTACAGCAAGACAGAGGTAAAGAAGATGGCAGAAACTGAACGTAAAGGCGTATTAAAAACCTGGAAAGACGACAGAGGTTTTGGGTTTATCCAGCCAGACGATGGAGACAAAGATATTTTTGTGCATATATCGTCATTAAAAGGCATGGCACGGCGACCTATGCGAGGCGATGTGTTGTTTTATCAGGTAGGCCAGGATGCTGGCGGAAAATTTAAGGCCGTTGACGCGCGTATAGACGGTGTGGAATTTGTGCAAGAACCAACCACAATAGCTAAAAAATGGATCTGGATAGTGGCAGTTGCTTTGGGTTTGGTTAGTGCTGCAGTTGCAGCTTATGCTTTTTTAAATAACTGAACCTGTTTAGGTATTGATCACCCTGAGTAGCCATGACTGACTTGAATATTTCTGGTTTCTCTGCTGATTGTTATGAACGTGTGAATTTTTACGCAGTAGCTGGTGTTTGTGATTGAACGGTTTTTGATTTGGGCTGTTTTTTTAATCTTGCCTAGCGAGATTTGGGCCGGTGATCAACAGCGTGAGCTGGAGTATGCTGCCAGCCTTGAAAAGAATAATCCAGTCGGCCAGATTGTCTGGTTAAATTCGGAACAAGTGCCATTTTTGGGCTTGTTTACCCAAGCTGAAAGAACAGACAATACAAACGCCGTCATTGTATTGCATGATCGTGGCGAATATCCTGACCAATTGCCTTTGATTCATGGTCTACGTACCGTTATGTCGCAGCACAATTGGTCGACACTGGCTATCCAATTACCCTTGCGTGAAATCGACGCTGGAGCGGCCGATTACTATGATTTGTTTGACGAGGCGCGGGGTAGAATTCAGGCATCAGTTATCTATTTGCGTGATAATGGCGCCAAAAACATTGCTTTAATAGGCTATGGTACTGGAGCAGAAATGGCGGCTTATACTCTAAGTCTGGATCCTGATGCTTTATTGGCGCTGGTAGCGATAAGTTTGCCTTTGCCCTCAAGTAGCGTTCCGCCTGCGCAAATTGCTACGTTTATTCCTAAAATAGCACTGCCTTTTCTGGATCTGTATGCCGAATTCGATTTGCCTGATGTGGTAGATACCGCTCGTCAGCGGCGCATGCTGGGCAAGGATAATCCGGTGTATAGACAAGTTAAAATGTACGGTCAAAATCACGCCTACCAACAGGATTCCGCTCTGGTGATTAAGCGCGTCTATAGTTGGCTGGATTTAATGCTAAACCAAAATTAATTATTAACCCCTAAAACCAGGAGCATTTCAATGCGCTTAAACGACGAAATTGTCGCAGAAATACATTTATTATCTTTATTTAACTTAGTATCACATCAGGAAGGTGTGAAAGTGCATCATGATGCTGAGCCAAAAATGATCGAGGCCGCCCAGCGCTTATTTGACAAAGACCTGACTACGCGAACGGATGGTGGTTATCTTACCGATTTAGGTCTGGAAGCGGCCGAGCATGCACAAAGAGTGTTGACTATATTGGGTGCTAAAAAATCATCTGATTAAGCTACTCTACTGTTAAATCACGAAGAATTTTAAGCCATTATGCTTTTCTCACTGGTAACCAGAGTGTGAAGGCATAACTAAAGCGTTTAGATTTCTTCGTGCTTTTCTCGAGGGATTTGGAAGAACTGAAGAGAAGCGGATATCGGTTGCAGTTGGGTGATTGTGGCGATAATGAAACTGAAAATTTGAATCAAGGTTAATTTATGAGCGACTCATTGCATATTGTATGTCCACATTGTTCGGCTACCAATCGCCTGCCCAATTTGCGTCTAACCCAGGCACCAAAATGCGGGCAATGTCACCAGTCATTGTTTAACAAACAAGCTTTGCAGCTAACCAACAGTAATTTTGATAAACAATTAACTCGTAATGATATTCCGTTGTTGGTCGACTTTTGGGCCGATTGGTGCGGGCCATGCAAAATGATGGCGCCTGCTTTTACCCAAGCGGCTCAGATGCTGGAGCCCCATGTAAGGCTAGGTAAACTAAACACAGAAATGGAAGCTGCAATCAGTGCTCGATACAACATACGTAGTATCCCAACCCTGATATTGTTTCAAAAAGGTAGGGAGCTTGCGCGCCAAGCGGGTGCAATGAGCGCACAAGATATTGTGAAATGGACAAAAAGTCATTGCCATTAAAAATATGAATACCGGACCAGTGGGGTCAGATATTTTAGAGCTAAGTTTTATTAATTGCTGTGCTAGCGTCAATACTGCACAGCAAACCCATCAGCAATTCGTTGCATTGTGTAATTACTCGTATCATACCCCTCCTTTATGTAGTCCCTGTCTGGATTCTGTTGTCAAGTAATTTTAAGCGCGATTACTCTGTTTTTGTGAGGTTAGAAGGGTAACTCTAAAGCCCTTTGTTTGAGATCTTGCCAAAGACTGAGATTTTCGGAATTGCCCGCCGGGTTTCCGGATGCCTTATTTTTTGCCAGCCATAAACTACTGCCATTGAAGCTATAAACTGGCAATAAGTCGGTGCGTTCAGTTGCAGGCATTATTGAGGCAAGCAGATTGTCTAGTACAAATGGAATGGCTTGTGGCGATTCGTAATAGGTTAAAACCATATGAGCTTGATTCAATGTTAACGATTTGACATAGGTAATACGCATTTTGTTCTCAGCGATACCCATTTCAAGTAACGTATAGTATTTGGCAATCGAATAATCTTCACAATCACCGGCACCTTTTAGTAAAAACTCAATAGGCGTGGCCCAATAGTCGCTTTTTTGCCACAAAATGCTGTCATCGATAAATGCAGTGTTCTGATTGAAAAAATCATTCACACTTTTGAGTTTTTCCATCTCCGGCATGTCAGCCCCCTTGCCAATTAAGTTCTCCCAAGTCTCGATGCGTTGACGGGCTTCAGGACCAAAACGAAGCTGGATTTGTTCGAGTATTGCGCGTTCAAACTCCCTGCCATTAACGTTATTATTGCCAATAATCAAAACAATCAGCACGATGTGAAAAGGCTTTAGCCAATTGACCATAGACACTTTATAGACTGGTCCAGAGGACGCTCATGTTTTTTAAAGTATCCCTATCTTTGGCGCTATGCACATTTTCGGCTAACAACACGGTGTCGATTAGATTGGCCAAAGCTTGCAAGGTGGTAACGAAATCTTGCTTTGGCGGGCTGTCGCTGATGCCGTTAGTCAACTCCCGGGCCAAGCGAATATAGTCCGGGTTAAGTTTTTTTAACAGTTCTGCAGATAAATTTCCGCTTTCAAAGCGTTTGATCATGACTTTGCAGTCAAAGCGATGAAGAGAGGTAAAAAACTCATGACAAATAGCAAAATCTTTACTAATCGCATAAGCAGATAAGCTGAAAATTAATTTTTGCGCGCAGTGCGTGTTTTGCTGGATTTGTTCTGTCAGCCAACTGCGAAAGCGGGCATTGTTTATTGAATAGGGTGACACATTAACCGCTAGAAAATGCGATTGAGGATTTTGCTGAATACGTTTTAAGACCGTACTGATGATAAATTTGTCTATATCGATAATTCTGCCGGTGTTTTCGGCGATAGCGATAAAGGGTGCTATTGGAACGGGTTTGCCTTGTTGGACGGCTACTTCGATAGCAGCCTCTTCCATCAGTAGACTCTGAGTTTGTATGTTTTTGATCGGGTCTTTGAGTATGACCGAATAACCGACGCAGTCGATAGTGTTTTCAACCAAACTAACCCATTCTGCTATATCTCGTGCCGAGATATTTTGTTTGCGAATAAAGTAACGGTTGGCACCAATCAGCTTGGCTTGTTCGTAAGCTTCGTTGGCCGCGTCCCAAATCTGTTCCAGTGAGTCGGTTTGCGAAATCGGTGTTGCGCCGATATGACTAATATCCGGATAATGATATAGGTTGCCGAGTTCAGAATACGTTTTGCTCAGTTTATCGGCCAGTGTATCAATATCATCAAGATGGCAATTTACCACCAGCAAGCCAAACTCGGCAGCATGAAAACGGTATGCCGTTAGTTTGTGAGGGGGGGATTGTTCAGTAGTTAAATCTTGTAAAACTTGGGCAAAAGTTTGCAGATAACGATCTATAGTTTGGCTGTCTCTTAGTTTGGCCAATTCCTGCAAACCGTCGAATTTTATCAGTACAAAAAATGCTTCGGTGCTATCTTTGTTTAATGCACTCACATCATTTTCAAATGCAGATTTTTTGGGTAAGCCGGTGAGGTCGTCCTGTAATAATTTAATGCCTAGCGTTTCTAGTTGTTGATTCAAGGCGGAAAACGCGTTTTGCAGCTTATTTGACATGATATTCATGGATTTAGCGACATTTCTAATCTCGTCTGTCCACGGTAATTTGTTGATCGTCACAAAATCACCATCGGCTATCGCCAGTGCCATTTGATCGACCTTTCTCAATGAAGCTAAGCTTATTCGCAACGTTAGAGAGAGCAATAGGAGTGACCCGAAAAAGGCCGACAGAGAATAATAAAAGGTAGCTTTAGCCTGGCTATAAAGCTTTATATAAGCATGGGCCGGATTCACGGTCACATAAATGATTCCACCAATCTGCCAGCCGGAACTGATTTCGCTGGTCGCTGTTGCTGGCTCTAGTTTTATATAATCTACAAACCAACCAGGAACGCCTTCAGCCTGTGGTTCATTTTTGAGTGAGACCAGCTCGACATTGTTTCCTGTCGATAACCTGATTTCCTGGTAATAACCCATGTCGAAAACAGCGCTGATCATGCTGTTGATGGTTGGGTCATCTGGATGTTTTATATAAGGAGAAAGCGAAAGTCCCAGGGAAGTAGCTGTATTTTGCGCATGGATTTTTGCCTCTCCCTGCAGATAATCTTTGATGTTTTTGATGCTTAAAATTAAGTTAAGTGTGAAAATCAATAAAAATAACGTGGAAATTAATACGTGGAGTTGCTTTGAAAGAGGCATTTGTTTTCCAGTAGTGTAACGAAGGTCAAATAAAATTTATTCGGCAGCGCCTATATTTTAGCTCGAAGACTATTTGATCGTATCTCGATAAATGATGCAGGTGCATGTTATGAAAATTCAGAATAGAACAATAATCGCAACAGCAGTGCTGATGGCATTGCAAGGTTGTGCAACAACGAGTGAAGACGTTTCGTTACAAGAGGCCGATTTAACCAAAACATTACCGCCTGCAAGTGCCGGCATTTCATCTGAACCACAATATTTTTCTTCGGCACAGGAAGCGGCTAAAGCACTGTCAGGATACAATTATGGGCTGGTTAATCTCCCGGATGGCAGAGTTCAAGCGTTTGTTTCAGGGTATGTGGGTTCAGGTGCTGATAATGCTATCACGCCAGTTGGCTTAGCAAGACAAAGTAACGATACTGTAGTTGCTGAGCTTGATCAAAAAGGCGACGAAACGCCTTTTCCAGAAATTAGGCTGAGCGAGAAAAAAAATGGCCAGGCCGCCATAGACGCTTTGGGTGACAAACTTGATGAAGTGGCGGCATCTTACAAAATGTCACCGGAACGCTTACAGGAAATATTACAGACTGATTCTACGGCCTGGATAGATGAATCCGGTCGCTTGCTATACATTGACTCACATGCCGAAACACCCCCGGATCAAGTTCAGGAGGTTACCGCAGCAGCTGAAAGCAGTAGTACGTTTTCTACGATTGCAGCGACATCTGAGCCTTTTGCTTTACACAGTAAACCCGGTTCCAATCGGTTGATTTATTTGGATTTTAATGGGCATGTAGTGACCAATTCTGCCTGGAATAGTGGCACATTGACGGCTCAACCCTATGATACAGATGGTAATCCGGCAGCTTTTAGCAGCACCGAGCTGAATAATGTCAAGGCAATCTGGCAAAGGGTTGCAGAAGACTATGCGCCCTTTGATGTGGATATTACTACCGAAGAACCGGCGCTAAGCGCATTACAACGGACCAGTAGTGGCGACATTCAGTATGGTACCCGAGCAGTGATCACTCGGTCTATGCCGCAGTTATGTAACCAGTCTTGCGGTGGGGTCGCTTATGTCAATGTATTTTCCTATTATTCATCAACTACACCGGAAAGATATCAACCAGCCTGGGTTTTCTTTGATAAATTGGGAAATGGCTATCCCAAATATGTGGCCGAGGCTGTTTCCCATGAAGTTGGGCATAATCTGAATCTGAATCACGATGGTAACGCGACCACCGGTTACTATACTGGACACGGTAGCGGTGCAACGGGTTGGGCGCCCATTATGGGGGTTGGTTATTATAAACCCGTCACACAATGGAGTAAGGGTGAATATCCCGGCGCCAATAATTTACAAGATGATATTGCGGTAATTCATGCCGCCGGGGCTGCGTTACGGCCTGATGATTTCTCCAATACGATCGCCAGTGCTTCACCTTTAGCTGGCAGCGCTAATGCAGTCAATCAAACAGGTATTGTCGAGCGTAGTTCTGATGTGGATGTGTTTAATTTTTCTACCGGAGGAGGTAGTGCGCAGTTTACGGTAACGCCAGATTCACTGGCTCCAAACCTGGATGTTTTGCTGAAAGTGCTCGATGCACAGGGGAAAGTGATTGCCGAGGCAAATCCTGTAGACAGTTTATCGGCTTCGGTAAGTTTGTCGTTAGCTCCCGGTCAATATTTCCTACAAGTAGAAGGCGTCGGTAAAGGTGATTTGAGCACGGGTTATTCCGATTATGGCAGTATCGGGCAATATCAGATCACAGGCAATTTTCCAGCAGGTTCGTTATTAGTTTCACCATCGGCCTCTTTGTCGGCGGCACCTGCATCCGGAGAGGCTCCATTGACTATAACCCTTGATGGTAGTAGATCTAGTGATAGCGATGGCACCATTCCCGGCTATAGCTGGAATTTTGGCGATGGGTCTACAGGGTCAGGTAAAGCTACTACCAGTCATGTGTATCAAACGCCCGGTACTTATACCGCAACCTTGATAGTAACGGATAATAGCGGCTTGACCGATATTGCGACTCAGACCATTCAGGCGACTCAAGCACCTGTCACAACCAATATGAAGTCTGTCAGAATCAATGTAACCCGTAAGGTCAAGGGCACAAGTTCTCAATGTGTTGCCAGTGTATTGGTAAATTACGCTGAGGCGCCAGTAAACCGTGCAATCGTATACGGATATTGGAGTGGCTCGGCTACGGCAGACAAAAAACAATTTATTTTCAGTGCTTTAAATAGCGGTGTAAGCGGCAATACAGGGCTGGCAAACATTACCAGTTCTCTAGTACCTAAAAACTCTAAAGGTAGTTGCGCTTTTACAGTCACCAATATTGTTAAGCAAGGTTATGCTTATGAAGGTAGTGGCGAGGTTACTGATAGCTTTAGTTGGTAAGCTAATATTTAGTGGTCTTCTGTTCGGGGAAGGTTTGTCTAAGTCAAGCGAAGACAAACTTTCTCTGAGAGAGCAAGTTTATGAATGTTTATATCCATTGATTGTACATTCGGCGCCAATGCTGCTCTTGAGGTTTATTGAAGTTATCCGATTCGTTCAATATCGGCCATCCTGTTGTTTTATTTGACAGACAAATCTTGAGGTAGTCATGGCTAGAATTTTAGTGGTTGGTTGCGGTGATATTGGTTACCGGGTGGCGCAGGCATTACATGAGCTTGGTCATGATGTGACTGGCCTTAAAAAACATACGCCAACCAAAGCGGCGCCATTTCCCATTATGGTTGCTGATATTCAGCAGACTTCTGCATTGGCCTTATTACCCACTGATTTTCAACAGGTTTTATTTATTGTTTCAGCAGGCAGTCGTCAAGCAGACGCATATCAAATGCTCTATCAGAATGGCTTGCATAATTTGCTGTCACATTTTGCTATATCTGGCCATTCACCCAGCTGGTTGATGGTGTCTTCCACCAGTGTCTATGGACAAAATCAGGCTGAGTGGATCGACGAAAACAGTGAAACAAAGCCAATCTCGGCCAGTAGTCAATATCTGTTGGCGGCAGAGAAAAGTTTATTGCAACTAGATGCCAGGCATTGCGTGGTTAGGTTTTCGGGTATCTATGGGCCCGGGCGCGACTGGTTGTTACGACGAGCAGCGAGTGGCGAAAGCATTCAGCAGCAGCCACCTAGCTACACTAATCGAATTCATCAAGACGATTGCGTCGGCGTGTTGGTGTTTTTAATGCAAAAACAACTAGCTAATGAAGACTTAGAGTCTTGCTATATTGCTAGCGATAACGAACCCGTGCCGCTGTGGGATGTCATGCACTGGATTGCGCATCAGTATGGATTACCCGAGCCAAACGGATTAATCATGCCCGCTGATGCTCCTCAAAACAAACGTTGCAGCAATGCCAAGTTAGTCGCGTTGGGTTATCAATTTTTGTTTCCAAGTTACCGAGACGGCTATTTGAAACCCGCCTAATAATCTAATAAAAGCCTGATCTATAGGGTTGAGAAAATACTTTTATTTTCCTGCTTAGGATTTACTCATAAACTACTTCCCGCTATCAAAGCCCATCGTGCCGGCGGGCATGACGGGCTTTTTCAATTGTGGAGTATAAGTCCAGCCTACTTTCTGGCTTAAGCTAGACCCACATAAGGGTTGTTGCGCATTTCTTCGGCAAAGGTCGACATGGGGCCATGGCCGGGGATGAAAGCGACGTCGCCGCCTAGTGGCCATAGTTTGAGTTGTATGGAGTCGATCAGGGTTTGATAATCGCCGCGTGGGAAATCGGTGCGCCCGATTGAGCCTTTAAATAACACATCGCCGACGATAGCCAGGCGCTCACTCGGGCTAAAAAACACCACGTGTCCAGGCGTATGGCCTGGGCAATGGATGACTTGTAAGGTTTCATGGCCGACGTTTACGCTGTCGCCATCGTTAAGCCAGCGCGTGGGTTTAAAACTGTCTGTTTTCGGGAAGCCAAACATTTTGCATTGTTCTGGCAGGGCTTTAATCCAAAAATCATCTTCTTGTTGCGGGCCAATAATCGGTAGGTTCAATTGTTTTGACAGTTCTGCAACGCCACCTACATGATCCAGGTGACCATGTGTTACCAGTATTGATTCCAGTTCTACTGCTTGCTCTTTGACGGCCTGCAGCAGTAGCTCCAGGTCGCCACCCGGATCGATCAGCGCGGCCTTTTGGGTTTGCTCGCAAACCAGCAAGGTGCAGTTTTGTTGGTAGGGTGTGACTGGGATGATGGTATAGCGCATGATAGGACTTAACAGAGATAAGCACACCAGACTTAGCCGGTGTGCTTTTGGTGGATTAAATATTCAACAGCAGGTGAGCCGGTGATTCCAGGCTTTCTTTGATAATGCCTAAAAACTGCACGGCTTCTTTGCCATCGACTAAGCGATGATCGTAAGATAAGGCCAAATACATGATGGGCCGAATGACAATTTCGCCATTTTCCACGATAGGTCTGTCTTTAATAGCATGCATGCCCAAAATTGCACATTGTGGCGGATTGAGGATGGGGGTGGAGAGCATGGAGCCGAAAATGCCGCCATTTGTAATTGTAAAGGTGCCGCCACTCAAATCTTCCACGCTGATTGAGCCATTTCGAGCTTTGCTGCCAAAATCGTGTATACCTTTTTCGATACCGGCAAAGTCGAGTTGATCGGCGTCGCGTAAAATCGGTACGATCAATCCGCGTGGGGTGGTAACCGCAATACCAATGTCGTAATAACCGTGATATATGATGTCGTTGCCATCGATGGAGGCATTAATAGCGGGAAAACGTTTTAGGGCTTCGATAGAAGCCTTGACGAAAAACGACATAAAACCCAGTTTGACATTGTGTTTAGCTTCGAAGCGATCTTTATATTGGTTGCGTAAATCAATGACAGATTTAAGGTTGACCTCGTTAAAAGTTGTCAACATAGCCGCGTTTTGCTGTGCTTGTAATAAGCGTTCAGCGACTTTGGCGCGCAGACGGGTCATGGGTACGCGTTGTTCCGGCCGCAAGCTGGCAACTGCCGTAGCTGACAGTGGTGCGTGACTGGTTTCAGGAGCAGTTTGGCTGACGATTTCCGGATTTACTTCGGTGTCGCTTAAATACTCCAGGATGTCGGTTTTTAAAATTCGACCATGTTTGCCTGAGCCGCTGATTGTGTTGGGGTCAATCTCATTTTCCGCCACCAGTTTGCGTACAGAAGGACTCAAAGGTGCTTCTGTAGTAGTAACAGGTTTGGCTGGCGCTACTTTTTGTTCATCCAGCTTGGCTAATAACTGACCGCCAGTCACTGTTTCGCCAGCTGCTTGGCTAATTTCTGTCAAGACGCCGCTAACTGGCGCCGGGACTTCCAGTACCACTTTATCGGTTTCAAGGTCCGCCAGATTGTCGCCTGCATTCACCCAGTCGCCAGCTTGTTTGTGCCATAACACCAAGGTGGCATCGGACACGGATTCGGGGAGGCTGGGAACCAGAATTTCAAAACTCATGTTTTTTTCCTACTTTGATGCCATAAAGGGCAGTGTGAACGACGTTTTTTTGTTCGCTTAAGTGGCTTTTGTAATTACCTACGGCCGGTGAGGCTGAAGGGACTCGGCCCGCGTAAATAATCGGGATATTATCATCGATAATGTCAATAAAATGGTGTTTACTTTGATACCAGGCCCCCTGGTTTTTAGGTTCTTCCTGGCACCAGGCTACCAACTCAAGATTGGGGTATTTATCGATTTCATTTTTAAAATACTCATTCGGGAAGGGATATAGCTGCTCGATGCGGATAATGACGACATGTTTAAGATTATCCTCTCGGCGGGTTTCCAGGATATCGTAATAGACTTTGCCGCTGCACATGACCAAGCGAGTAACGTGGTAAGGATCGACATCGTCAATTTCCCCGATCACGGGCAAAAAACCACCTGTTGTTAATTCATCCAGGCTGGATACGGCGAGTTTGTGTCTGAGCAGGCTTTTCGGGCTCATGACTATCAAGGGTTTGCGATATTGACGTATTAATTGCCGGCGTAGTAAATGAAATATTTGTGCGGGTGTGGTCGGATAACAAACCTGTATATTTTGATCGGCGCATAATTGTAGATAGCGTTCCAAGCGAGCGGACGAATGTTCCGGGCCTTGGCCTTCAAAACCATGCGGTAATAGCATGACTAAGCCGCTAAGCTTGCCCCATTTGGTTTCTCCGGAACTGATGAATTGGTCGATTACTACTTGAGCACCGTTTGCAAAATCGCCGAATTGGGCTTCCCAGATTACCAGCTTGTCAGGCTCTGTAGAGCTATAGCCGTATTCAAAACCCAGTACCCCGGCTTCAGATAGCAAGGAGTTAAAAATTTGGGCATGACCTTGGGTTTCAGTCAGGTGTTTCAAAGGAATTAAGCTGTCGCCCGTTTGTTGATTGAGTAATATTGCATGCCGATGCGAAAACGTGCCGCGTCCTATGTCCTGACCGGTTAATCTGACATGATAGCCTTCAACCAGTAGAGTGGCGTAGGCCATATTTTCGGCAAACCCCCAATCCATCAAAATTTCACCGTGAGCCATTTTGTTACGGTCATCCATGACTTTGGCAACCCGAGAATGCAGCTCAAAGCCTTCAGGGAAATCTTGCAAGCGTGTGTTGCAAAACTGTATTTGCTCCAAAGAAACTGCTGTGTTGGCTGCCTGATCCCAGTCTTGATTAAGATATTTGTCCCAGCGGGCGGAGTAGGAATAATTGCCATTGATGACAAGCGGACGAGATACCACTTGGCCTTCGCTCAACCTTTGATAATACTCTTCCTCCATCGCGTTCACTGCTTCTTCAGTGATTACGCCGTCATTGATCAGTTGTTGCGCGTAGAGTTGACGCGTTGAGAGTAGGTTGCGAATTTTTTGGTACATCATGGGCTGAGTAGCCGCCGGTTCATCTGCTTCATTATGGCCGAGGCGGCGGTAGCAGATTAAGTCAATAACAACATCCTTATGGAATATCATGCGATAGTCCAATGCCAGTTGCGTAATGAAGGCTACGGCTTCAGGGTCATCGCCATTTACGTGGAACACCGGCGCCTGAATCATATTGGCAACATCGGTGCAATATAAAGTTGAACGAGCGTCGAATGGGTTACTGGTGGTGAAGCCAATCTGGTTGTTGATGACGATATGAAACGTGCCGCCAGTATGGAACGCACGTGTTTCGGACATGTTTAAAGTTTCCATCACAATGCCCTGGCCGGCAAACGACGCATCACCATGAATCAATACGGGCAAAATGGCGTCGTCACCGCCTACACCATGTCTATCCTGTCGGGCTTTAACCGAGCCTTCAACCACCGGATTGATGATCTCTAAATGTGATGGGTTGAAAGCCAGAGTCAAATGGATGGGGCCGCCCGGTGTTGTAATATTAGAAGAAAACCCCATGTGGTATTTGACGTCGCCGGTTATAACGCCGGGGGAGGATGTATGCGTACCTTCAAACTCGCCAAACAGCGCCGCAGGGTTTTTGCCCAGGACGTTAACCAGCATATTCAAACGACCACGATGGGCCATGCCGATGACAATTTCTCTAACTTTGTTTTCACCCGCGCGCTGAATTAGTTCATCGACGATAGGGATTAGGGATTCGCCACCTTCCAGAGAAAAACGTTTTTGCCCGACATATTTACGATGCAAATATTTTTCCAGGCCTTCAGCGGAGGTTAACAGTTTTAATAAACCGATACGTTTTTCCGGATGACTGGCATAGTCAGGTTTGGCGCCCTCCAATTTTTTCCTGATCCAGTTTTTAGGTTCGGTATCGACAATATGCATGAATTCGCTGCCGATACTGCCGCAATAGATTTCTTTTAGAGTTTGGATGATAGTATGCAGGGGTAGCCGGTCTATGCCGCATAAGCCACCGGTATCAAATACGGTTTTCATGTCCGCCTGAGTCAAACCGTAATAAATAGGTTCCAGATCAGAGGGCATGACTGCGGTGTTGCCAAGTGGGTTGTTACTGGCAATCTGATGACCTTTGACGCGGTAATGATTGATCAGACGAGCTACGGCAGACTGCTTTTTGACGCTTTGTTCGGTAAAACCTTGCATTTTGGCGAGTTTGCCGGGCTCGGAAATCGCTAGTTTTTCAAAGCGTTCAACAATAATGCTATGCGGCGTGTCGTCCTGGGAATTGCAATGAATTTCATCAAAACGTTGTCGCCAGTTACTGGAGACTGAGTTAGGGTCATTCAGGTATTGTTCATAGAGAAATTCTATATAACTCGCATTGCCGCCATACAATGCCGAGGATTCTTCAAATAATTTAAGCAGGTTGCTCATATACCATCCAGGTTTTCAGCAAGTGATGCTCATTATGGTAGAGCTAAAATGGTATATTACCAAGGGAAAAATGTAGTAAAAACATGCGCTCAAAGCTTAGAGTCACGAGTCGCAATTTTGAAAGTAATTAAGAGATCCAGCATGGCTGACAATAAAGTGGTTATTAAAATAAATTACGATAAGGACAGGCACAGAAAGGCGCTCATCGATCCTAAAATGGTGACTGTTTGGCATACTCGGCGCATACTCGGTGCTCTAATTGTATTGCTTGTACTGGTTTATGCTATTTACGGGCTTTTTTCCGGTGAAAATACAAATCAGCAGCCTGCACAATCTAGCGAGATACTAAAATCATCTTCAACAGTGACACCCCAGCCAGCGGAAGCTATAAAACCGGAAATGATACAGGCAGCACCGCAGCCTTTAAAAGATACCAAGCAAACACCTGTTGTCAATCAGCTGGAGGCTGCCAGCGAGAAAGTGGCTGAGGCCAAAAGACCGGCGGCGATTATTTTTGATAAACGGGTAATTAGAGCATCTATTAATACAGCACCCAAAAGCGAAGAGCCTGGCGATGCCGTTAAATTGCCAGTGCATATTGAACATAATAAATCGCTAGAGTTGTTTTATTTTAGCCAAATTAAAAACATGAGGAGTAATGTTTTATTTCATCGTTGGTACAAGGATGGGCAATTGGTACATAAGAAACAGTTCACTGTTAAAAGCAATAATGCAAAGCTAATATCTAGTAAAAATTTTACGGCTAATGATGTAGGCGAGTGGCAGGTGACGTTAGTCAATAACAAAGGCGATTCACTTAGTGAAGTTAATTACTCAGTTAGAAAATAAATTAGTTGTTTGTTATAAATTAAATTGACGTTACAATTAGTTTGGAAACTTTAACTTTCGAGGAAAACATGACTGACTTCAATAATCTCTCTGAATCTGAATTACAAGCTCATATTGAGAACGCTGAAAAAGCTCTGAAAGAAAGACAATCTAGCAAACGCAAGGAAGTGATTGCAAAGATAAAAGAATTGGCCGCTTCAATTGGTGTTTCGGTTGAAATTAGCGATAGCGATAAAAAAACCGAGCGAAAAACCGCTAAAGTAGCCGCTAGATACCGCAATCCTGCCGATGCATCACAAACCTGGACTGGCCGTGGATTGGCGCCTAGGTGGATGCAAGACTTATTAGCGGCAGGCCGCAATAAATCAGAGTTTGAAATTAAATAACGCTAGATTCATTTCTGAGTAAGTCTGTCCAGCTTCGCAGGCGGTCAGCCACCCATGCACCGTCATCCAAAGTTAGGTCATGACCAGCCCAGGGATGAGTATGTAATTGGAGTTGCCATTTTTTAGCGATGGCTTCCGAACAGGACGGGGCGACTAAGCGATCGCCTCGACTATTCAATAATAATACCGGCGCCGCTGGTTTTCTATCTTCCGGGCGGTAGCAAGCCGCTGCGGTGATTTGCCTAAAACTATTTTTAAAACTGACCGGCCTTTCAGCTTGGATTCTTGCCCATTCCTTTGCCGTTTTTTCATACTGGGCGCGATTATTCGCGACATATTGGATAACTGCTAATTCTCTTTTAAATCTATTTGACTGCGTAATTAATTTAAAAAAATTGGCATAGCTTTGCCAGCGTAAGCGATGATAAAAAGGGCTTAAGCTCGCTTGGCTGGTATTGATTAAAGCGGCTGCACAGATATCTTCCGGATACTTTAACATCCACTCCCAGGTCACCATGCCGCCTAGCGATAAGCTTAATATAGTAAGCGGCTGTTTTAACAAATTCAGCGACAATGCCTGCGCGCGCACGGATTCGGTGATTTTATTTATATTGCAGGGACTGGTTTCTTGATGACGCTGACCAGTGCCGGGTAGGTCTAACGTGTGAATTTGCGCCAAAGGGAAATGCGATTGTAATAAGGGCAAAAACTCACCCCAATGTCCCGCTTCCCTTGCTAGCCCTCTGAGTAATAGCCAGTTTTGACCCATCGCGTTATGCATACCAAAGGTTCAGGGCTTGTTGTTTGTGTAAATCACTTTGCTGGCTATTTAATTGTGTCCATTGTGTTGGATACAGTAAGCTGCGATAGAGAAAATCAAACAAGGTAAAGTGTCTTCTAAGTATTCTTTGCTGGCGATGCGGCAAGAGGGGATGAAATAAGCCATGACGTTGAAATAAATGTAACGGGCTTTTGCGTAGCCATAACCAGGAACCCATTTCCAGTGTCAATGGCATAAAGACGCGCTGTTCAGGGGCTGTTTGCATAAAACACTCGTAAAGATAATCCCATAAATCGCCATTGATGACATATTCCTGACTCATGGGTTCGATTTTATAAAAATGATTAGGATAACAGGCGTCAAAGCTTTGTTTTAAAGCGTGAGCTTCGCTGATGCCGGGAAAAGGTTTATTACTGGAAGCATACGGAAACCACAAACGGTCATGGATGCCAAAACCGGAATGCAAATCCAATGCAATCGACAAGGGTGCATTGAATAAATGTTGTTTAACCACCTGACATAATGCCTGGGCTTCTACTTCCATTTTTGTGCTGTCACCACGATACCAGGGTAATTTTGGGCTGAGTCTATGGCCGCTGTATAGTTTAGTGTTGCCTACGCCTTCGATAGGGGCGTTTCGCATCAAGTCGACGCCATTACCATTACTTCGGGTGCCTCTGAATACCCCAACTGGATTGATGATAGGCATAAATACCAAGCGGGATTTCTCTAATCTGGCAGAAAACTCCTCGTCCCATTCCAGTAAATGAATGATGGTTTGCAGATAAGACAAAATCACTTCCGAGCCTATTTTTTCTAAACCATGCACGCCACCAAAAAAGGCCAGCACGGGAACATTAGGCTGCATTGAGCCCAGTACGATGCTGTAGATAGGGAATTGCCGGTTTTTATAGGGTATATGGCTAATAATTTCTGTTTTAGCTCGATTGCCCAGCTTTGCAATCAATAATTCCAGTAACTCTAGTTCAGCAAACGCGATATCCGACATCCTGATAATTAATGTGTGAGCGTGGTTTCGATATAACGCTGGCGTTTTTTGGGGGCTATTTTGTCAATTTCCACCATGATCAGGCCATCGATGCAGTTATTAAAATCTGGATCAACATTAAAATCGATAAAATGACAGCCTTTGTCGACACATAATTCTACATACTGCTTATAAAGCGTCGGGACTTTAACGCCCAGTTTGCGCAATTCGCTATTCAAAATTTTAAAACTGGTTGAATAATCGCTATTAAATTCTTGCGTCGCAAAATACTGAGATTGCTCGGAAATCACAAAAGGCGTCTTGGCTTTGGCTGTCGGTAATTCAGAGCCGAATTGCTGTTTATAAAAACCGATGATGAGTTCTTTGGCTAATGGTGGATAGGCATTGCTGATACTGACTGGGCCAAACAGATATTTAATATCCGGTTGCTCACGTAAATATGCGCCTATGCCGTACCATAGATACTCCAAGCTATGTTGCCCCCAATAACGAGGCTGCACAAAACTACGGCCTAATTCCAGGCTATAAGGTAGCAAAGCGGTAAAGTCACTATGTAAATCAAACAGTGTGTGGGTATAAAAGCCTTCGATGCCATGGCTGTGAATGATTTTTGGGCCTTCACCTATCCGATAGGCACCGACGATGTCCAGTGCATGATCGTCCCACAGCACAATATGGCTATAGTAAATGTCAAACTTGTCCAGATCCAGCGATAGGCCAGTGCCTTCTTCCACAGTCCTAAACGTCAATTCCCTTAGTCGAGCAATTTCCTGCATGACAGGGCAGTCATCCTGGAATTGATAAAGAAAAATCTTTTTGCCATCACGGGTTTCGCCGAGCAAGCGTGATTGGAATAGAGCTTTTTTGACAGCCTTGGTGTCAACCGGATGCGCCACAGAAACTACCGTATCGAACAGCGGCGTTTTATGCTTTTTACCCAGGTTTAAAACGTGTTTACGAAATCGTTGGCTTAATTGTTTGTTGGTTTGTTCGCTTGCTTTGATGACGATATATGGAATCGGAGCGCCAACTTTGAACTTGATTTCCTGGTTTTTTTTATTAAACATCTCTTTAACCAGCAGCATGGTGCCCAGCGGCTTATAGAGTGTGGACATGCTGTAAAAAAATGCTGAATTCTTGGCTTTGATATAAATCGGCAGAATAGGGCTGTGGGTTTTTTTGGCGAGTTTAATAAATCCATTTTGCCATTTGCCATCACGAATACCTTTGGGTGTGATGCGCGAAACTTCGCCAGCCGGAAACATAATCACGGCTTCCTCGTTTTCTAAGGCATCCAGCATGGCTTTATAGCTATCTTTTAAGGCCTTTTTGTCCGACAGTACGTCTACGGGCAGAAATATGGATTTCAAAGGTTCCATGTGTGAGAGTACTCGATTGGCGACTATGCGCACATCCGGCCGCACAGATCGAATCAGTTTTACCAGTGCCAGTCCATCCAAGGTGCCGATTGGATGGTTGGCAACAATTAATAATCTGCCTTCTGAAGGTATATTGTTATAAGAAAGGTTGCTGACCTGGTATTGAAAATTAAAGTAATGCAGCAATTTATCCAGAAAAGCAAACCCACGTAGATGCTGGTTATTACTGATAACCGCATTAAAATCAGATTCGTGTAATAAACTTTTTAAGGCCTTAATTGCCAGTTTATTGTGATTGCCTAATTTAAAGTTAGGGTAGGTTTCCTGCAATATGCGTTCAGCATCGATCATTAATATTGATCCAGTAAGATTTTTTAGGATGAGGCGATGAGGCTATCAATTGGCTGCATGGGAAATATCGGATAAGTTGCATACAGCTTAATCAAACAACGTGACAGGAATGTTACAAGTTAAGGGCTTATGATAGATGGGAAGAGCAATGCTGCGTTCAGACTGATCTGGCTTAAATTACACCAGGATAGGTCGTTAATCATAGCTATCCTATCCGACCTAAATCGAGTGATCTTGATTTTGATTTAAGATGTAATTTCGATAGGGGGGATTAAAATGTATAGGCTGGATAACCCCCGCGTTCACAGGGCTTTGCCAATTGCGAATTTGATGAATATCTCAAAAGGCCGATATCCGCCAGTATTGCGACCAAAAAATCAAGTAACGCCAGGGCTTTTATTTTATAATGGCCGGCAGTTTGCGGCTGGGAATTTAGGCAGGGTAGGGCTCACCGCATCTTAGACTACTTAATTGATCCGAGAAAAATAAATCATGAAAAACCTGAATGTTGCTTTGGTAAGACTGTTACAGTTTGTTGTGTTCGTATTGTTCACTTTCTTCGTGTTGGTGTATTTTGGCACCATGATTCTGTTGCCTTTGGATCTTGTCGTTTTATTGACTAAGTTTCTTGGTTTCTTGGGTATTGGCTCAGTATTTGGCGCTATCCTTGCCGTGCCTGTGGTGGCTTATCTGGGTAAAATTGTCTACAGTATGCCTGGTTTGATTCAAATGATCGTTGATAACGGCATCGATTTGGTGAATGTGGGTAAACAGAGAGTAGAAGCGTTCAATAAATTGGTTGAAGCAGCTAGATAGTTTGTTATGGTTAGAAATGAAAAAGGGGCTTTTAAGCCCCTTTTTTGTGTCTGTGGGATTGTTCGATATTTTTAAATGATCACATTTCACTGATCTGTTCAGCAAATGCGGCAACTTGTTCCCAGTCGGTAAATTCAATCGTGGCATTTGGATCGGTCGGCCCATGTGTTATCCACATGATCAGACGAATCATAAAACGATCGAAGAAAGTGTAACTAGGGTAATCAATTTTGCCGGCAAAAACAGCTAGATGCTTAGGTTGCCAGGCAATACGTTTTAGGAATTTTTGCAGATAGGGGTTGGTCTCTGGTCGACTTTTCTCGGGTTTGCGCGCCACCACATTAACTGAAAAAAAAGCGTTGGGTTTGCTATCCAAAGCGGCTTTATTGTTCTGAATGAAATCAACAATCTTAGGGCTATGTTTGCCATAACGGATGCTGGCGCCCAGAATAATTTTGTCGTAAAGCGCTAAATCAACTTGCTTAGATTCCTCGACAGAAATCAGCGTAACGCGTTGTTCTGCCAATTGAATGATTTCTTGTAATCTCTGGCATATCTTTACAGTTTGGCCGTCGTGACTGGAATAGATGATTAGGATGTTTGTCATTTTTGTCTCTATCTATTGGATAAATAAGCTGCGGCCCCTTGCATTGAGTACATGATATGCTTACAGCAACTGAATATCAAAGGGGACAGAGCAATGGGACGGTACGATTTAACTGAAGAAAAAAGCTATACCGGGGTTGTAATAGGCCTTATTTTGCTTGTATTAGTCGCAGGTGGTGGGTGGTTTTTTTGGCAAAAATCAAACGCGGAACCTGATGAAATTCAAACGCTTAGTTTACCCGTCTTACCCAGTGGCAGCGACGTCAATCAGGCAGCAGATGAAAACCTGTCCAACGATATAAATCAAACCGATGCCGTGGTGTTAGATGAGACTGTTTTGCCGGAACAGACGGTTGCTTTACCTGAATTATCCAGCAGCGATGAGGCATTTCGTGAAGCAGTGATTGCTATTTCGCCAGGACTTGCGCCTTGGCTGAAACAAAATCAACTGATCAAGAAATATGTACTCATCGTAAATGACTTTTCCCAGGGTTTATGGCTGGAAAAACACATGCGATTTCTTAAGCAAAAGCAAGCTTTTGTTGTGGAGAATACGGCTAGTGGTTTGGTTATGTCGAAAAAAGGATATCAACGCTACGATACATTGGCAGCGGCAATCGATGCGGTGAATGTCAATTCTGCATTGGCAACATACCTAAAATTTAAACCATTATTACTACAGGTTTTTGCCGACTTTGGTTATCCTGCAGAGCGTCCACTAGACGATATCTTCTTGAAAACAGCTGCACAAATCTTGGCGGCACCGGTGATTGAGCAGCCAATTCCGTTAGTAAGACCTTCGGTATTTTATAAATATGCTGATAAAAAATTGGAAGCATTAAGCCCCGTAAGCAAGCAGATGTTGCGTATGGGTCCTGAAAATACCCGCATTATTCAAAATAAAGTTAGGCAGTTGGTTGAGGTGTTGGTTAACATGAAAGAGTAAGACTGTCCTCCTTTGGATGCCGTTAAATTCCACCGTTCTCGCCAGAAGAGAAGGGTGGAATAGCCTTAATTTTAACTGGCGCTGAATAGTTGCTCTAAAAATTTGCTGGGTTATTAAAGTTTATTATCAAGCCGTCTTTTCTAGCTTCCTCATTTCCACAGGTGCGCATCTGCCTTTAGAAGAAACTTTGTCGTAGACTTCATCGAAGGCTTGCTGGCAGTATGGCAGCCGTTGGCGCAACAGGTCGTAGTCGGTATGGTCGAACATGGTCCTAAATTCTTCTCTGCTCATGGAAGTTCTGGCATATAAGGCTTGGTAGCCTTTATGTTGAATAACAAACTTTTCCAGCAATGGCAGTGCAATGGCATTATCAAACTCTTGTTTGCTTGGAGTGCCGTAGGCTCCGATATCGACATACATTTCGTCCACTGTACCTTCTGCCGTTTTGAAAGGATGAACAAAGCCGGGTTGTCCATTGTTATCTTTGATTGCCATGGGCGAAAGCCACAAGGGATATAGGCTGAAATGTTCTTCAAAATAGAGAATCGATTGTTTCAAATAGCGGATAGGCATCAGCATATCCTGAATTACATGGAATTTTTCCCTCAACCTTTGAGTGGTTTGGGTTTCGGTGTATTTTAATAATTCGATGCGGGGCGGTAAGGCCCAACCCAATAAAGCGCGAAAAACAGGGTGATTGCCAAAAGGAATAATTTCCTCCATGGCCCAAAAGTAACCCCGGGTGTGTCGATGAAAATAATCCCGTACTGGTAAATATTCAATAGCTTCCTTTCGCTGCTTTAAGTAAGTTTCTACATGCTTATAAAACCACGGTTTGTACCATAGTCCTATGGCATTTAGAGGTCCGTCTGTGTCTACTGTATCAGTAAACTTTCCGGTCATGATGACCGCTTGCTCGCTGCTATAAACCAGCCCTTCTATAAAATCATTATTTTCGGTGTTGGCGCATGCTTGCGCGAAATTTTCGACCATGGAATCCAGACTGTAAACGGGCTGGTAGCAAAGTCTCACATATTTTTTGACGGGGATAATTTTTAATTCAGCAGCCACCAGAAAGCCTAGGGTGCCATGGCTCCATGGAATCTGATAAAACAGGTCAGGATTAGACGAAGCGCTACATTTCACCAACACGCCTTCTGCCGTTACGATTTCGAAGGCTACACAAATATGCTGGAATAAGCCATATTTGTGACTACTGGTTTCTATGCCGAAGCCCATAATCAAGCCGCCCACCGTCAAACTGTCCAACTCCGGTACTACCGGTAGTGTCCAGCCTTGTGATATCAAACTGCGTGAAATCTGACCCATGGTGGCTAGTGGCTCAACCCTAATTATTTTGCGTTGAGTGTCTATCTCAAGAATGTCGTACATGTCGATATTGATTTTTCGGTGCGACAGCTTGTATTTAGGCACCAGCTCACTCATGGTTTTCCAGCCTGACCTTGCAGTGCAAAGTTTTTGTCCTGCGCCGTGTGTTTTCCAGTCCTCGATTTGGCGAATTACTTTTTCAACCCTGGTTTCGTGTTTTGCAGGGGCGCTTTTCAGTTGGAAGGAAATCCAGTTGCGGATAGTAGAGTAGGCGCCGTAGACTGCCGAGATTGGTAGTAGGCATAGAGTGGCGAATATACCTCGGTAATGGGTCAGTATATGTTCGAATAATGACTGCGCTTTTGTCATTGCGTATTTCCTGAATTAACCAATAATATGAGATTTACCGGCTTAGTCATAGGTTGTCGTAACAAGGGTTGCCGGAAAATTCGCCCTTGCTATCGCCGAGCAAACTTATTCAGGTCTGATTTTACGATAGCCTCAGCCGGGTATAGGCAACAAAAGCCCTATAGGTAAGCTTATGAACCAGCTGTCCGCTAACTATGCCAAAATTAATAATCTTCAGTCAATAGGGTTCTAAATCCAAAGGAAAAGGCAAGAACCCAATGACTCGCGGGCTTGTTTATTCCTTTTGCTTATCTGGAGTTACAGGGGCCAGTTCAATAATCAATATTTCAGCTTCTGTGGCGCCAATATTCTCCACCGTCATTTCTGATCCTGTTTCCCAAAATACTTTTCCGGGACCAAAAACATTAGTTTCTCCATTATCTGTAACTTTCAATTTTCCTTTAATGACATAACGCGGGCCAGGTCCTTCATGGGTATGTATCGGCGTTTTATAGCCTTTTGGAAATTTCACATGTATGACATTTGTATCCACCGTATTCGATGGCAGGGTTGTTCTTTTTTTAAATAATGATTGACGGGAAAATTTATTAGCAGGTTCTTGGGTGTTTTCTGCATGTGCTCCAAACGTAATTAGCCCAAGAACAGCAACCAGATAAATAAAATGCATTTTTAGTCTCATGTTTTCCCCCTGAAATTAACGAATCCAATTACGATAAGCTGTAACCGAGTCAAATGTCCAGATCAGGGCGTAAAATTTATTGGCTCTTGATAGACGATGGCGCTTTTTTGCGGCCAGAATTGTATTTATCTGTCGTCTGGATCGTGATCTAAGGAACGCCTGCGAAATAATTTCAACACCTTGTCCCTTCCCCCTCCGGGAGAGGGCTAGGGTGAGGGAATTAAATGATCGAGTTAATTCGCGCGCATTCCTAAGGAACTTCAACTGTCACAGAAAGTCAGATTTATTTAGATAGTTGAATGGTGGTGTTTCTGTGGCTTAGACTGGCATTTACACCAATTTTTTTTATGCTGCATTATTCCTGAATTAAAACCGGGTTAATGCTTGTTCAATCGACTCAATTTGGCATATGCTCAAAATCTATAAACGAACTATCCATATCGGTACGCCGGAACATATTCAACGACTGGATTCGTCAGCATACTACGGGCAAAAAAATTCTGTTTCACAACGGATTTCTAGTGCGCTGACAATACCAGCGATGATTGCGGGTGCTATTTTGGGAACACTGATGTTCTCAATATTGTTTGCCGTGCTTTTGATTCCAATGGGAGTCATAGGATTTAGAGCTTGGCGTTTAATGAAAATTGCAAAACAACAAGCCAGAGATCAGAGCATAGATGCTGAATTTACAGTGATTGATGATAGGGATAATCAGTAAACTATTTAAGACGAAGCAGTGATTTTAATGATTTGATCTACGCCCGAACCAACTGATACCATGAATGCGCACGACATGAATTGGCTACTCAGCGCCTTAATCCAGTTGCCGTTCATGATATATAACGCTGACGCGTTCGTTATCCAGACTTTCTAATACAGTTTGGTTTTCATGCACATCGAAGGCTGCCGAATGATAATGGGCAAATAAACCGTCTATGGAGGGTGGACAGACAGGGTAATGCTGTTGTCCACTCAACCCCGTTTTAAAGGCTTTATCCAGCTGTCAATAGTTCAGCAGTTTTTACTCGCAATCGGCAAAACTAGCCTCATGGTTCACAACCGATCCTAACCAGTGTAACTAAACTCAGCAATCCCTATAAGAAATGCAGTGCAATCATCACAGGTAAAAAGAAAGTTATGCTTTTAGCATGATGGTCTCAACCCGGTTGGCGGTGTCGATATGAATTTTGTCTTCCTGAGCTAACCAGCCGATGCTGCGTTGGATAACTTTTTCTTCCTCGCTAAGCGCAGCAAGCAATTTGGAAACAGGCGTAGCACCATTTTCAGACAAGTAATGCCAAATGCTGCCTGCTGTTAAACCGACGCGCTCAGCGATGGGTAAGTTTGCTGCTGCCGCCCCCGATTTGGATGTCACGCCTTCTACCTTTGCAGGGGTGCGAGGTTTTGGAGTAGGTTTTTTAGGCGTGGCATCAGTAACAACGGGTTGTTCTGCTTTAGCTTCGGCCTGCTTTTGAGCTGGTTTAGCCGAGCTGGTTTTTTTTGGTGTTGCTTTGCTGATTTTTGGGGCAACTGACTGTTCGACAGCAGTGGCTGTTACTGGTTTTTCAGAGGTGGTTTTAGATTGTTTCATAATTAGACCATTAATATAGAGGATGATAAATTAGTATAAACCATTAAAAATCTGTGTATTACAAGGTTTCACAACATAAATGATTAATTGATATTCAATTCACCTGAGCTATCAATGTATTGCTTATTCAAGTAGGGCTCTATTCCAACAGAGCTTTAGCCTCTTGCGAGTAGTAGTGGCAAAATCTCTATAGCAGTCGGCATCAAGTCATCTCGGACGCCAGTTTTATTTTAACCAGACAGTATCGTATGCGTAAGATAAATTTAAAGTTCAGCATTTCCTGGCGCTCCATTGGCCTACATTGATGAGATTGTAGCTTTGAACAGTCCATTACCACTTCCCGCGATTATCGAGATCTGCCTGAAGGCTGTTCATATTTTTAACGGAATTCTTGGAGCCCTGTAGTTGCTCAATGCCATTAAGTTAAGAAAAAGCACCCTCTCCTGCTGGAGAGGGTTGGGGAGAGGAGATTTATAATAAGGCAAAAAAGCTTTATTTAAT
>NZ_LUUI01000043.1 GCF_001644015.1 Methylomonas lenta | reverse complement strand
CTCTCCTCCGGGGAGAGGGCCGGGGTGAGGGGTAAAATCATGATGGTCACCTTCGTCAGTCAATGCCAGAAGAAAGCATTAAACCGTACCCGCCGCGTGCTGGATGCCTTCGCCAACCGCATCGGCGACAACACCTGGCAAACCGTCATCACCGAAGAGGGCCTGATCGCCGTTAAAACCCTGCTGCGCAAAACAGCTACTAAAAACACAGCGGTTTCGTGTCATTGGATTAGATCGCGCAGTCGTAGTGAATTGGTTTGGATAGTGGGGAACCGCAGACGATTTAATTCTGAAGGTGTTGTGCCGGTGAATATCACACGGAAAAACATGCTAAATAGCCAATGGGAAAATGATTGGCTGTACTTGCCTTTAATAAAAAGTCTGACGGCATTGGCGGCTCTATTCCATGATTGGGGTAAAGCGTCAGAATATTTTCAAGCGAAACTGATAGAAAATAAAAAAACTGGCGACCCATTACGACATGAATGGATTTCAGTGCTGTTTTTCAATGCTTATATCAACCGCGAAACAGACGAACAATGGCTAAGTCGACTGATAAAAGCTGAATTTGACGTAACAAATTTAAAGCAAAAGGTGCTTAAAAATACTAAATCACCACTTTATGAGTTACCCAATGCCGCGAGTGTATTGGCATGGTTGATTGTTTCGCATCATCGTTTACCGGCAATTGAAAAAACAGCAGGCAAGCCAGCTGAAGATTTTAATAGCGTGTTTAAACGAATTCGTCAGGATTGGGGTTATGAAAATAACTATGATGACGACACGTTCAAGAAAAATTTTCCACGTTGTTTTGATTTCCCAAAAGGCTTACCCAGCGACTCAGCAAGCTGGCTAAAAGAATGTAAAAAACAAGCAACCCGCTTACAACAACATTTGCCTTTACTGGAACAAGCGATTAACGATGGCAGTTGGCGCTTGATTCTCCTACAAAGCCGACTCACGCTAATGTTGGGTGACCATTACTATTCGTCGTTAAAAATAGATGATGCCAATCGCCTAAAAAATCGCGAACTGGCTCTTTATGCCAATACCGATAGGGACGGCAATAATAAAAGTGTCTTTAAACAAACCTTAGATGAACATTTGCTGGGCGTCGCCAAACAAGCGCAACATGCCGCCCATTTTTTACCGATGTTGGAAGGGATAAACGAGGAATTGGAACGGGTTTATGACGTAAAGCCATTAAAGCAGAGCAGTAAGCAAGGCTTTGAATGGCAAGATAAAGCCGTCAAAGAAATTAGCCAATGGCGTCAACAAAACACATTACTTGATAAAAATCAGTACGGATTTTTTGCCGTCAACATGGCCAGCACCGGCAAAGGCAAGACGTTTGCCAATGCCAAAATCATGCGGGCGTTGTCGCCCGATAGAGACAGTCTGCGCTACGTTCTTGCATTAGGTTTGCGGACTTTAACATTGCAAACGGGCAACGAATACCGCGAACGGATTGGTTTAAAAAGCAATGAACTGGCGGTGTTAATCGGCTCACGCGCGGTTTTGGAACTGCACGCCCAAAAACAACAAGATAAACAAGATGCGGAGCGGGAAGCGACAGGTTCCGAATCCGAAGAAACCTTGCTCGACAATGAATTGTATTTTGAATGTGATTTTCCCGATGATTGGTTAAAAACCGCCTTAAAAACCACAAAAGACCGCCAATTTTTATACGCGCCAGTATTGAGCTGCACCATAGACCACCTGATGGCTGCAACCGAAACCCAGCGCGGTGGACGCTATATTTTGCCGACCTTGCGTTTAATGTCGTCTGATTTAGTCATTGATGAAATTGATGATTTTGACGGTAAAGACTTAGTTGCTATCGGGCGCTTGATTCATTTGACGGGTATGTTAGGTAGAAAGGTGATGATTTCCTCGGCAACCATTCCGCCTGATTTGGCGGAAGGTTATTACTATGCCTATCAATCGGGCTGGTCAATCTTTGCAACCATGCGGCAACAAAGTAAACGTGTTGGCTGTGCTTGGATTGATGAATTTTCCACGCAAGTGACAACGCTTGAGAGCCAAAAAGAAATACAGGCAATGGCGGTTTACCGTACAGCCCATCAACAATTCGTCAACAAACGCAATCAAAACTTGCAGAAACAAGCAGCGAAACGAAAAGCTGCTATTGTTGACTGCTCGCCTGAACAAGCCGCCGAACAAAACCTCACGGTTGAAGAGTATTTTGCCCAAGTCATACAAGCAGAAATTATTGAAAAACATCAACAACATCATTTAATCGATAAGGCCACGGGCAAACAAGTCAGTTTTGGCGTAGTGCGGGTTGCCAACATAAAACCGTGCATTGCCATGGCCCGCAATCTGCTGAATGCAAGCTGGCCTGATGATATTGAAATCAGGGCGATGGCCTATCACAGCCAGCAAGTGCTGATTATGCGCAATGAACAGGAAAAGCATCTGGATTCAGTATTAAAACGCACTGCGAGCAATCCCAAACATGCGCTTAATAATCCCCAGATTCAGGCGCACTTAAAGACCATTGACGCACCGAATGTCATTTTTATTTTAGTGGCAACGCCTGTTGAAGAAGTCGGGCGTGACCATGATTTTGACTGGGCGGTGGTCGAGCCGTCTTCTTACCGTTCATTCATACAGTTGGCAGGGCGAATCATGCGCCACCGTGAGTTAACCTCAGAATTGGCAGCCAGTAATATGGCGTTATTGCAATTCAACCTAAAGGGACTTAATGGAAAAGACGTGGTTTTTAATCGCCCTGGGTATGAATCCAAAGAACACCACTTAGTAACACACGACTTAAAAAAATTGCTTGATATTGAGGCCATTGCAACACGTTTAGATGCCACCGCGCGGATTACCAAACCTGAGACCTTGCAACCCAAACAAAGCCTAGTT
Source organism: Methylomonas lenta (assembly GCF_001644015.1). GTDB lineage: Bacteria > Pseudomonadota > Gammaproteobacteria > Methylococcales > Methylomonadaceae > Methylomonas > Methylomonas lenta. The sequence continues at coordinate 4,962 of NZ_LUUI01000043.1, read as the reverse complement.
GATTTAGAGCATTACTCCATTCAGCAATTACTAACTAACTACGGTCAACAAGGCCCTGAGTCTTTATCCGGCTGGATTACATCATGCTGGTGGCTAACCGGTGAGCCGCAACAATACATCAAGTTTAGGGAAAGTACGCCTGAACTGACCTTGTTTTTAATTCCTGAAGATGGAAGTTTTAAATTTAAAGAAAAAGATAACTGGGGTGAGTGGATTGGTAAAGAGAGTGTTTATGGCATCGTCCACGATGAAGATTTAACGGCGTTAGAAAAACAGCGTTTATGGTTATGGCGTGACTATCCGGTTTTATTGGAAAACTCACCTAAGTCAGATTTGCAAGCAGCCGCCCAAGCCTATGGGGAGGCCAATTTTCCTACTTACGGAAAAAATCCAAACGACTTGAAATTTAGCTATTCCAGCCAATTCGGTTTACAGGAAACCTGACAGGGTTTCAAAGCCTATCAGGTTTGTTTGGATTAAAGCTGCCTGTGCGGCAGAGAACGGATTAAGTAAGTAATTAATTTTCTAAGCTACTTGTACAGCAGCTTGAAGATTTTACATTAACAGCGTGGCATTTACTTTTAAGATAGCAATAATTAATAAGTAAGTATTTAATGGTTGTTTTTATTTTTATATAAGCTTAGACTGCAGCTCGTGTCATCGTGAATCCAAAAATCCTAAGGAGCAAATATGATTGACCTTGCAATACAAAATTTTCTAAATGAACGTAAAGATAGCTGGTTAAAAAAGAAAATAGATAGCAAAACAACGGAGGAGCATGAGCGCGAATTAACGGAAGAAGCTAATGAACTGTTTTCGCTACCTACCTGGTTGCCAGATGCGGCAAAAAGAGCCAAACAATTATCACTTGTAAGCCATCCCGCCAAATTTAGCCACCCTAGTGCAAAAGCTAGCTCCATTATTGCAGTCGCGGCAAAAAAACCAGATGGATTTGTTCGTTCAGGCAACACGACAGAGCAACTCGATGTTTTTGGTAATGCCGCTGCAATGGATGTTTATAAGTTTTTAAGCCTAACTCTGGTAGATGGGCAAACCGTACTCAGTCATCTAGAACAATCAACCCCAGCTATCCAGCAACAATTTACCTTACCAGCTACAAACTATACGGAATTGGCTTCTGCCTTATTAGCCATTAAATCAACTGATACGAAAATCATAACCAGCGCAATTGTCAAACAAGTTTATTTTCCTGTTTCAGAAAATCACTACCACTTGCTTTCAGTGCTGACCTCATCAAGTTTAATGTTCACGCTCAAACAGCGCATCAATACACTACGGTTTTCTGAGGAAACAAAAACGGCACGGGAAGCCAAGAAAAATTGCCAACATTTTAACGGCGAACTGGCCGAAATTTATTCATTAACGGTTATCGGCTTCGGCGGCACCAAACCGCAAAACATCAGTGTGTTAAACAACCAAAATGGCGGCACGGCTTACCTACTCGAATCCCTCCCCCCAATATTAAAAAAACGCAGCATTAACCCGCCTAAAAGCAATTTTTTCAGCAATAGTTTAAGACTAAAGGATTTTCAGGAAGATTTTGACCAACTGCATAAACAATTAAGCAGTGACACCAACAATATACATGTCCGAAACAAACGCGATTGGCTGATTAAAAACATTATCTATCAAGTCGCCGACAAGCTTTGGCAAATCCGCTTTTTAGACGCAGGTTGGTCAACATCAGATAACTATCAAAACCTCCCGCCACAACAAAAAACTTGGCTAGACCAACAATACAAAGACACACGGCAACAGCGAACCGATTGGCAAGATGACATAAAAACCGCGCTGGCTCGTTGGCTTTTTAACAGTTACAAAACCACCCAAGGCGATAAGGCCTTGTCTATCGACGACGACCACTACAAACCCCACTTTATCCGCTCAATTGAAGCCTGCGAGGCGGCTTGGTTATGAAAAACATCCTGTTAATACCCTACATTAAAATCCACAATGCCAACGCCTTATCCAGTCCTTACACCATTGGCTTTCCTGCCATGACGGCTTGGCTAGGGGCTGTACACTACTTACAGCGCCTGCTTAAAGCCCACCATGTCGACTTTGAGGATTTAGAGTTTAAAAGTGTCGGCGTGGTCTGCCACGACATTAACCTGCAAACTCACAAAGGCAACAGTGATTTTGTTTATTCAATAATCGGCACAGGAAATCCGCTAGATAAATCAGGCAATCGACCCTCATTTATTGAAGAAGCCCGCTGCCATCTTACTGTTTCGCTAATTATTGAATACAGTTGTGATTATGACCAAGACCTAACGGAACATGTTGATCAACTCATCACAGGCAAACTGAAATTTGCGGGTGGCGATGTCATCACCGCCAAACCCTCCGAAACCTTTGAAATCGAATCGGAAAACCAGAAACAACTCATAACGAAACTCATGCCGGGGTTTTGTTTAATTGAACGCCGCGACCTAATGCAGCAAGCCATGACAGACTACCCTGAAGGACAAGATGCCATTGATGCCTTGCTGGACTACCTAACCATAAAACACATCAGCCAAACCGATGACAACGGCAAAGTCAAATGGACAAGTAGCCGCAAGACCAAAGGCTGGATTGTGCCGATTGCCACGGGTTTTCACGGGATCAGCGACTTAGGCAAGGCCGAAAACCAGCGCGACGCCGACACGCCCCACCGTTTTGCCGAAAGCATTGTCACCTTAGGCGAATTTATCATGCCGTATCGCATTGAAAACGTCGACAACATGCTTTGGCATACTCACGCCGATTTAGAAAACAATCTGTACCTTTGCCAACAAAACCAACCCATTAATCATAGTTAAGGAAAAATAACATGGCTAAAAACGCAAACATCGCTTCTGTACTGGCTTTTGAAAAAAAACTCGTTCCCTCAGATGGTTTTATGTATGGCACAACGTGGCAAGAACGTAATAAACCTGAATCCAACAAACCGCTGGTTTTACGCGAAAAATCTGTGCGCGGCACCATCTCCAACCGCCTTAAGCCCGCCATCAAAGATGACCCCTTAAAACTGAATGCCGAAGTGGAAAAACCCAACTTACAACGGGTTGACAGTTGCGCGTTAGGAGAAGATCAAGACACCTTAAAACTGCACTTTACGCTTAAAGTGTTAAGCGGCGTACAAACCCCATCCGCCTGTAACAACAAAGCGTTTAACGAAACCTACAGCCAAGCCGCCAATGACTACATTGCCACCGAAGGCTTTAAAGCACTGGCAAAACGTTACGCCATCAATATCGCCAATGCGCGTTTTTTATGGCGTAATCGTGTGGGAGCGGAACACATTGAAGTGCAAGTTAAAAAGCTCAATCAAAACTCAGAAAAAAACTGGACATTCGATGCGGTAAAAATAGGTCTGCGTGATTTTGAAACAACCTCGCCTGACATTGACGAACTGGCGGCTGAGATAGCCAAAGCCTTATCGGGCGAAGAAGATTTTTTACTGCTAGAAATTAGCGCCTTTGCCCAAATAGGATTCGCCCAAGATGTTTATCCCAGTGAAGAACTGGTATTGGACAAAAGCACCGCGAAAGATAAAAAAAGCAAAATCCTCTATCACATTAACAACGTTGCAGGGATGCACTCGCAAAAAATCGGCAACGCTTTGCGTACCATCGACACATGGTATCCGGCATACCCAGAAACCCAAGCCCCGATAGCTATAGAACCTTACGGCGCGGTCACTAATTTAGGTATAGCCTATCGCAACCCAAAAGCCAAAGCCGATTTTTTTACCCTGTTTGATCGCTTCGCCTGTAGTGAAACATTAGCAACAAAAGAAGACGCACATTACGTGATGGCAGTCTTGGTGCGCGGCGGCGTATTCGGCGAAAGCGGCAAGGACTAGGCCATGCGCTGTTATCTCGAAATTACCTTACTCCCGAATCCCGAGGTAAATATCCATTTCCTCTGGTCCAAAGTCTACCAACAACTCCATCTTGGCTTAGTTGAAATGCAAGACGCACAAAAACGAGTGCCGATTGGGATTTCGTTTCCTGAATACGTGGTGGGCGAAAAGTACAGTGTGCTGGGCGGCAAATGTCGATTATTTGCGCATGACGAAGCCACGCTAACCCGTTTTGATGTCAACAAATGGCTAGCCCGTTTGAGCGACTACGTGCATTGCACCAGTATTCGACCGGTGCCGGATAAAGTTTCTGGATACGCGATTTATCAGCGTCAACAACCCAAAACCAATCCCGCCCGTCTGGCAAGGCGTTATGCCAAGCGGCACGATATGGATTTTGAAACGGCGTTGCATGACCCCATAAACCTAGAAGACAATGTCATCCCCAACACCAACTATCAACAAACGTTTCGCTATTGCGATATGCCGCCAAAAGCGATTTCTACCCCGTTTATTCGCCTGAAAAGCTTAAGCAGTGGGCAAGACTTTTGTTTGTGGATCAAGAAATCGGCTGCATCCGAACCTGTCGTCGCCGATTTCAGCAGCTACGGCCTAAGTGCCTCGGCTACTGTACCCGAGTTTTGACCAAAGTTTTTCTGCTCTTTAAAAATATGATTGAAAACAGCTAGTTGCGCGCTGCGGTTTTGAGGATGGGTAAATTGGGGTAAATACCTTGAAAACCGCTGTGCAACTGGCTTAGAAGTTTTATAAAATCAGTCCGCTGCCGCACAGGCAGCTTAGAAAAAAAGATCAAGAGTTATATGACGAGCTGATTAGTCCGCTGCCGCACAGGCAGCTTAGAAATGAACGAGAAACCGGCTTAGTGTCGACGATATGTCCGCTGCCGCACAGGCAGCTTAGAAAACCGGCATCGGCTACGGCGTGTATGAAAAGGTGTCCGCTGCCGCACAGGCAGCTTAGAAAATCACATTACGACATTGCATACCTACACGAACGTCCGCTGCCGCACAGGCAGCTTAGAAAATATTATGAGTATGATCTGGTGAATCATTCCCGTCCGCTGCCGCACA
>NZ_LUUI01000042.1 GCF_001644015.1 Methylomonas lenta | reverse complement strand
AAGCACTGGTGCTGGAACTCGCCAAAAGCCACGATGTGTTTATCACCGTGGAAGAAAATGTCATCGCCGGTGGTGCCGGTAGTGCGATTAACGATTTTCTACAAGCCCAACGCATTCTGATGCCGGTGTTGAATATCGGCTTGCCGGATCGCTTTGTCGAGCAAGGTAGCCGCGAAGAACTGCTGAGTTTGTGCGGACTGGATATTCAGGGTATTTTGGCAAAAATTGAAGCATTTTGCGCGTAATTTATTAGAGAATAATGATGGAAAGATTACACAGTAAAATCCGCGACATCCCTGACTTCCCAAAGCCAGGCATCATTTTCAAAGACATCACACCGCTGGTGAAAGACCCAGCCTCATTGAGACTAGCTGTTCATCAATTGCTACATCCTTTTTTGGGCCGCGACATTACTGCTGTAGCCGGCATGGAAGCCCGTGGTTTTATTTTCGGTAGCCTGGTTGCTTGGGAACTGGGTGTCCCCTTTATTCCATTACGTAAACCAGGCAAACTGCCTTACGACGTACAAAGCGTATCTTACGATCTTGAATATGGCTCGGCGGCGCTGGAAGTGCATATCGATGCGGTTGATAAAAACGACAAAGTATTATTGATTGATGATTTGCTGGCAACCGGGGGCACAGCCAAAGCCAGTTGTGAATTGATCGAAAAACTTGGCGCTCAAGTTGTGGCTTGCGCTTTTGTGGTAGAGCTGGACTTTTTGGCAGGCCGAGAATTACTAAAGGATTATGAGGTACATACCTTATTGCACTATTAATGCGCTAAATTCCACTTTACGATTTCCTGATCTACGAGGCGAACTCTGTCTGTAGGATTTAGCAAAACCAGCACACATAAAAAAAGACGCTATAGGCGTCTTTTTTTATGTCATTCAGTAATGTTTGTGTCGGTGATGTCTTTTGCTGATTTTGTCCATTTTTTCAGAAGCTTGCTCAAATTCGATCAAAGCCTCATCAAAGGATTTAGACATATTGTCGAAAGCTTCGATAGTGGTATTGTCAGCAGCAAGCTCTAAACTCTTGTCTGCGCTATCACTGACTTCGTCAGCAGGATTATTTTCTAACTTTTTTTTTTGAGGATCTGTTGTTGCAATAGGCGCACTTGAACTTACAGGTTCATCATCCTCATTCAGTGCTTCGTCAATATCCAGATCAAAACTATCAGCATCAGTTTTACCGTCATTAACCAAATTTTCGCGGTATTGCAAAAATGATTCACGGGTAAACACATAGGGGTCTAACGCAGCTTCATCAATAAAATTCAAAGCACTTTCGGCATTAGCACGCTCATTAATACCTTCGACAATTCCTGTACCCATCACATAAGTCCCCGGATTAGCCGCTCTATCCAGGATAGTGCCACTACCATCACGAACAGTGGTCGGCCCTAAGATAGGTAATACCAGATAAGGACCTTGATCAACACCCCATACCGCCATCGTCTGGCCAAAATCTTCCACATTTTGCTGCATGCCCAAAGGCGTGGCTACATCAAACAAACCACCCAAGCCTATAGTTGTATTCGTAGTAAAGCGTCCTAAATCGGAAGCACTTTGCCCAAACTTGCCCTGCAGCAAATCGTTTAAAACAACATTGATACCTTTCAAGTTATTGAAGAAGTTTGTCACGCCGGTTTTCATAACATCAGGCGTAATATATGTATAACCATCAGCCACTGGTTTCAACAAATATTTATCCAGCCCCATGTTAAAACCATACATTGAGCGATTAAAGTTTTCGTAAGGATCAGCAGGCGATACAACAGGTGCCGATGCATTTGCATCGACAACAGAAGTTTCAGTACTGGCACACCCTGACACCGATAGTGTGCCTGAAAAAAACAGCACCCAAAAGTAAGGGGCTTGGCTTTTGCCTTGATAACGAGGTGTATTCATTACTTACGATTCCTGACCAGCTTATTGTTTAGCGTAACTTTCTATTTTTTCATTAATTTTAGTGATTAAAGCATCAAAGCCGTCACGATTTAACACACTGGTGTAATCCGAACGTTTCAAAGCCAAATCACTAACTCCGTCAGCTATTATATTGATAATCTGCCAGCTATCGTCTTTTTTCTTCATCATATAGTCGAATTTGATAGCTTTTTCACCCGGAATATTCAGATTAGTGTGGATTACAACCCCACCTCGCCCGGTCTCTTCTTCGGAAACAAAAGTAAATGATTCACCGGAAAAATCCTTGAAATTGTGCGCATAGGCCGAAACACTAAGCTGAGTAAACACGGTTTCCAACTTAGCTTGCTGCTCTGCAGTCAACGTTTCCCATTGCTTACCAACAACGATTCGAGCAATTTTAGGCAAATCGTGACTGTTTTTCACAGCCTGATCCAGCTTATCGTAACGCCCCTGAAAACCTAACTCTTTGCCCGCTTTCATGACTTCAATCAACTGACCTTGAAAGCTCTCAACAACTTGCTTGGCAGATATTTCTTCCGCCAAAGCAAATGATGTTGTCAAAAACAGCACCAGGAAACTTAAACTTAAATATATTTTTCTTACCATGATCGCAATTCAAACCTCATAAAGAATTAAGATAGTTCGCATCGAACACTCATGACTCTACTTTGACCGGAATATCTGAAATAGTGGTTTTCGCCGGCATTGGATGATTAGCACTAACCTCAGCCACCATTTCACCTGTAGTTTTTGGACCACGAATACTCGCCCACAAGGCTTTCAACGGATGAGCCAGGGTATCTTCAACGGCAGTAGCTTCATAACCGCAATGCGCCATGCAGTTTGCACATTTAGGATTATTGACTGTGCCATATTTTTCCCATGGCGTAGTATCCAACAGCTCCTGGAAAGAGCTGGCATTACCTTCGTCCGCCAATAAATAGCAAGGCTTTTGCCAGCCAAATACATTGCGGGTTGGATTACCCCAGGGTGTGCAATTGTAATTTTGGTTACCAGCTAAAAAATCCAGGTATAAGGACGAGTGGTTCAGCTTCCATTTACGGGTTTTACCAATTTTAAAAATGTCGCGGAATAGATTCTTTACATCAATCCCTTTGATAAACACATCCTGTCTTGGCGCATGCTCGTAGCTAAAGCCTGGGGCAATAGTAACGCCTTCAACGCCCAATTCCATCGCATAATCCAGAAACTCAGCAACTTCATCCGGCGTTTCACCCTGGAACAGTGTGCAATTTACATTGACGCGAAAACCTTTACTCAGGGCTAACTTAATAGCCTCAACCGCGATATCAAACACCCCTTCCTGACAAACCGAGGCATCATGCCGATTTTGTAAGCCATCAAGATGGATAGAAAAAGTTAAGTAAGGCGATGGTTTGTAATCGTTGATACGCTTTCTCAACAACAAGGCATTGGTGCAAAGATAGACAAACTTTTTCCGAGCAACAATGCCCTCTACGATTTGCGGCATTTCTTTATGAATTAAAGGCTCGCCACCAGGGATTGACACCATCGGTGCGCCACACTCATCCACAGCATCTAAACACTCTTGTACCGATAAACGTTTATCCAGAATATCGTCTGGATAATCAATTTTGCCGCAACCCGCGCAAGCCAGATTACATTTGAATAACGGTTCGAGCATCAAAACCAGAGGGTATTTTTTGCTACCTTTCAGTTTTTGCTTAATTAAATAACTGCCTACAGCCAACTGCTGACGTAAAGGAACACTCACAGACTCTCTCCAAAACTCAAAATCACTTGATAAACGCCTCTGTTACAAAAAAACAACAGTAAGCAGAAACCCCTTAAAAACCCAAATTATTCAGGGCGTGGAAACGATTTGATTGCTAAACTTCGCACGTAAACACAACCTATTGTTGTTAGAATACTACTTTATTGGCGATTCCTCCAAATTTATATGGCATTAAGCAGGAATTAAAAGTTCAAAACAGCTGTTAAATTCAGATACATCCCGCCTTTAATCACACTAAAAACGAGCTACATCACGTCACCTCAAGAGTCATTCAAACTTACATTTGCGATAAAACAACACAACTTTGCAAAACACCAACAAACAGTCTATTATTACTCCTACTATTTAGTTGACTAAATCATGCACATGAACGGATCTCAACCCATCACCCAAAACTTGCAATTGCTCTCGCAATTATCTGACGCCGAATTACAGTCTGTTTTGCTGGAAGGCGTATCGCGTACGTTTGCGTTGACGATTCCACAGTTACCACCACAACTCTATCCTGCAGTTGCCAATGCTTATCTGTTATGCAGAATCGTTGACACTATAGAAGATGAAGTATCTTTGACTGCAGAGCAAAAAAGACAGTTTTGCCTAGCATTCATTGATATTGTTAAAACCGGCCAACAGGCGGAGTCTTTTGCAGCTGAACTGGCGCCCTTACTATCAGAGCAAACAATTCCAGCCGAACACAGTCTGATTCATTTAATTCCTCGTGTGATCGCCATTACCCACACACTGGATGCAGCGCAAATCGATGCACTGGCCTGTTGCGTTGAAACCATGGCCAAAGGCATGCCGGTTTACCAAGCTCTCGACCTGCACGCCGGCCTGAAAACCATGCAGGATATGGACGATTATTGCTATTTCGTCGCTGGCTGCGTGGGCGAAATGCTCGCAAAACTGTTTTGTCATTATTCGCCGCAAATCGATGCCCACCGAGAGGAGCTATTGAAATTATCTGTTTCATTCGGTCAAGGCTTGCAAATGACCAATATCCTTAAAGATATTTGGGATGACGCCAAACGTGGCGTTTGCTGGCTACCTCAAGACATTTTTACCGAGACCGGCTTTAATCTGGCAGAACTAACGCCCGAAACAGATGATGCCCGTTTTCGTTTGGGGTTGGAGCACTTAATCAGCATTGCACATGATCACTTACAAAATGCCTTGACCTACACCCAGCTCTTGCCCAGTCACGAAACAGGTATCCGTAATTTCTGTTTATGGGCATTGGGCATGGCTGTGTTGACACTGAAAAAAATCAAGCAAAACTTAAGCTTTACCGACTCTAGCCAAGTCAAAATTACCCGCAAAAGCGTTAAAACCACAATTATTGCCTGCAAGCTTACCGCTCGTAGCAACGCTTTGCTTGCCTTACTATTCAATATTAGCAGCCGGGATTTAAAAACGCCTGACTGGCAATATTTACCCAAATCGCACACTGGAGAATAAGGAATCATTATGTTGACCGAATCCCCTATCGATACCAGCAGCCACGACATGTCAAATAACAACGCTTCCGCTAATAATGTTTCTATCAGCGGCCTAAACGCTGCGATTGAGCGAGCGCAAAGCAAACTACTCAGCCTACAAAACCCGGCCGGATATTGGGTATTTGAACTGGAAGCCGATTGCACCATCCCTAGCGAATACATCATGATGATGCATTACCTGGGTGATATTAATGCAGAACTGCAAAGTAAAATTGCGGTTTATCTAAGAAGCCGTCAAGCGGAAGATGGTAGCTACCCACTATTCACTGGCGGCCCAGGCGACATCAGCTGTAGTGTCAAGGTTTACTATGCCTTGAAAATGGCCGGTGATAGCATTCATGAACCACACATGAAACGCTTACGTGAATGGATTTTGTGCCAAGGTGGTGCTGCGCGCGCCAACGTGTTTACCCGGATCGCCCTAGCCATGTTTGAACAACTACCTTGGCGAGGCGTACCTTATATTCCAGTGGAAATCATGTTACTGCCTGCTTGGTTTCCGTTTCATTTAGATAAGGTTTCCTATTGGTCTAGAACTGTCATGGTGCCGCTGTTTATCCTCTGCACCCTGAAAGCAAAAGCAAAAAACCCGCAGAACGTAAACATCCTGGAATTATTTGTTGTGCACCCCGACGAGGAAAAGCACTATTTCCCCGAGCGCACTGTACTTAACAAATTCTTTCTCGGACTGGATTGGTTTGGCCGAGTTACCGAACCCTTAATTCCTAAGAGCACGCGCAAGCGTGCGATTGACAAGGCTGCCTCCTGGTTTACCGAGCGCTTAAACGGCGAAGATGGTTTGGGCGGCATTTTCCCAGCCATGGTCAACTCCTACGAAGCCATGCTGTTATTAGGATTACCTGCTGACCATCCTAATGTCGTGATTGCCCGTCAAGCAATCGACAAAATGTTGGTCGTTAAAGAACATGAAGCCTACTGCCAACCCTGTTTATCCCCAGTTTGGGACACAAGTTTGGCTAGCTTAGCTTTACTGGAATCCGACAAACAAGGCAACAGTGCCAGCCTCGGTAAAGCCTACGACTGGTTGAAAAGCGTACAACTATCTAACGAACCCGGCGACTGGCGTGTTAGCCGTCCGGATTTAGAAGGCGGCGGCTGGGCATTTCAATTTGCCAATCCCCATTACCCTGATGTGGATGATACGGCCGTCGTTGCATTTTCCATGGCGGAATCGAATATAGCCGGTCTGGAAGAATCCATTCATCGCGCTACCCGCTGGATCGTTGGCATGCAATCGCAAAACGGCGGTTACGGTGCTTTCGACGTTGATAATACCTATTACCATTTAAATGAAATCCCATTTGCAGATCATGGGGCCTTATTGGACCCTCCCACAGTCGATGTAAGCGCTCGCTGCGCCATGTTAATGGCCCGGGTCTCTCAAGATCACGCTGAATACCTACCTGCTCTGCAACGCACGATCGACTATATTCGCAGCGACCAAGAAACCGATGGCTCGTGGTTTGGCCGCTGGGGCACCAATTATATTTATGGCACCTGGTCGGTACTGCTAGGCCTGGAACAAACCAGTCTACCTAAATCAGACCCCATGTACACCAAAGCAGCAAGCTGGCTGAAAAGCGTGCAACGCGAAGATGGCGGCTGGGGGGAAGACAACCTCAGTTATCATGAAGATAGCAAATATCGTGGACGCTACCACTTTAGCACGGCATTCCAAACCAGCTGGGCTGTTTTAGGCTTAATAGCTGCTGGAGAAGTCAATAGCCCGGAAGTCAAAGCCGGCATCGACTTTATATTGCGCACCCAACAAGCCGATGGTGTCTGGAACGATCCATGCTTTACCGCACCCGGCTTTCCAAAGGTGTTTTACTTGAAATATCATGGCTATGATAAATTCTTCCCCCTTTGGGCACTGGCTAGATACCGTAATGAACTGGCTAAACAGTGAGCGCTAGCATCCAGCTCACGCCCACCAGCACACTGTTCAATGCCGACACTCTTGTCGGCATTGTCGTTGCGCTGCCGGAAGAACTCGCCACCTTGACCCGCACCAAACTAAAGCAAGGTGAATGCTGCCGAGTTGGTAATACTTGGATTGCCTACAGCGGCGCCGGTTTAATCAATGCTGCATCCGCCGCTCAGATGCTTGTCAACAAAGGCGCCCGGCAATTAATTAGTTGGGGTTGTGCAGCCGGTTTATCTATTGATACCAAACCTGGCGATCTGGTTATTGCCACCCAAGCTATCGATAAACACCAACAATTTGATACCGACAAGCTCATGGTCGCTGCACTTAAACAAATACTGCCTACCAGCTTGACCATCCACCAGGGAAAACTATTCAGCAGTGAAAGCTTGGTGGGCCTTAGCCAGGATAAACAACGCATTCATCAACATAGCCTAGCCATAGCGTTGGATATGGAGAGTACGGCTATTGCCAACACGGCACGGCACGCCCAACTACCTTTTATGATCATTCGAAGTATTGCCGACCCTGTGGATATGAACTTGCCTATTGCCGTTATTCAGGCTTTAAACGATAACGGCCAAGTCGATTTACCTAAGTTGCTAAGCTATCTGATTTGGCATCCATTGGAAATTGCTGCATTGATCAAGCTTGGCTTGCATTTTCAAGCCGCCAAAAAAACATTAAAAATCGTCGCCAGGGAACTGCAGCGACAGCAAGCAGCTCAAACTCAACCGGCTAACTGAGCCGCCATGAAGAGCGGCTAGCTTTTAAACCCATTTTTACAGCGCGGATTTAACCGCTCAGCACATATTCACGAGGATTTACATGTCTTTTAGCATTGCCGATCTTTTTAACCAGCACTTTGATGAAAAGTTCGATTTACACGAACATTACCTCAACAACCAAATGGTGCGAGTGCTGCGTACCATCGGTTACGATAGAAACTACAAAAAAGCGCTTGGTCAATATCTTTACGACGACAATAACAACGAATACCTGGATTGTTTAAGTGGTTTTGGAGTATTTGCCATCGGCCGTAACCACCCGACTGTCATCAGCGCGTTACAGGAAACCCTAACCCTGGAATTACCCAATCTGGTGCAAATGGATGTATCGCTACTCAGTGGCTTGCTGGCTAAGGAAATCCTCAAAACCACGCCAGACAACCTGGAAAAAATGTTTTTCTGCAACTCCGGCACCGAAGCCGTAGAAGCTGCCATAAAATTCGCTCGTTACACCACCAAACGTCCGCGCATTGTCTATTGCGAGCATGGCTATCATGGTTTGACCATGGGCTCGTTATCATTGAATGGCGAAGAAATTTTCCGCGAAGGTTTCGGTCCTCTACTACCGCATTGCTCATCAGTGCCCTTTAACGACCTGGATGCCCTGGAAAAAGCCCTCAGCACCAAAGATGTTGCTGCTTTCATCGTCGAACCGATTCAAGGCAAAGGTGTGAATGTGCCGGATGATAACTATCTGCCGGAAGTTGAACGTTTGTGTAAAAAATACGGCACCTTGTTTGTCGCCGACGAAATTCAAACCGGCATTGGCCGTACAGGCAAATTCTGGGCTATCGACCATTGGAATGTTAAACCCGATATGATACTGATGGCAAAAGCGCTATCAGGCGGCTTCGTGCCAGTCGGCGGCGTAGCCATGACCACAAAAATCATGGACACCGTATTTAATCGAATGGACCGCGCCGTGGTGCATGGCTCGACCTTCTCCAAAAATAACATGGCAATGGCCGCCGGTTTGGCTAGCTTACATGTCATCCACGAAGAAAAACTGGTCGAGAACAGCGCTAAAGTGGGCAATGACATCATTAGCAGCATTAACGCTATGAGCGGCCAATATGAGTTTCTGAAAGAAGCTCGCGGCAAAGGCTCGATGATCGCCATTGAATTTCAGTCACCGAAAAGTTTGGGCCTTAAAGCCGCCTGGGCCATGCTGGAGGCTGCCAACAAAGGCTTATTCTGCCAGATGATTACCATCCCGCTATTTAAAGAACATCGGGTGCTTAGCCAAGTAGCTGGCCATGGCATGAACGTGGTCAAACTCTTGCCACCACTCAATCTGACGCAAAAAGACCGAGACTGGATCGTTAATTCGTTTGATAAAACCATTGCTGATACCCAGCAAGTCACCGGATCAATTTGGACGCTGGGCAAAAACCTGGCTAGTCATGCGTTAAAAAACAAGAAATAAGGTACAACCAACATGCGAAATTTAACTTCCGCCTTATTGGCATTGACACTAACAGCTAGCAGTGGTGTATTTGCGCACGCCGTAGTCACACATAATTCGCTGCAACTAAAACCCGTACCGGTAAACCAAGCCAGTCAGGTTGAATTATCTTTTAACTCCAAGGTGGAATTGGATTTATCTGAGGTTTTCCTGGTCAGCGCTGGTGACAAAATGCAAACCATTACTGCCACTGCCGGCGCCAAACCTGGCAAAGTTCTGCTCGATTTACCCGCATTAGCACCCGGTGAATATGCGATCAAATTAAAGATTTTTGCCGCAGATGGTCACTTAAGTGAAGACTTGCTACGTTTTTTTGTTAAAGAGCCTAAATAAACAACATGGAAGGTATAGCAGATTTTCTTGACTCCCTGATTGGCGGCGTCGACCTGACTTTTTACTCTATCGTTATTGGCGGCTTGATCTGGGGGTTATTTGTCCTGCGGCCCTGGAATGAAGACACGCACTATAACAATGTACTGCTGGAAAAAAGCGTCAACCTGATTTATTTCGGCAGCAAAGCACTTATCATCACCCAGCTCTCCAAAATCTGCCTGAAAATTTGGTTGATGTCAGTCACCTTGGGCAAATCGCCGTTTCCGGCGTTTTTTAACACTGTGCAGTTTCAAGCTGGATTAGCCCGTGCAGCATCTGCCTTTGCGCTGTTTTTATTCATCAAGCATGTCCTGAAAAACAACCTACGCTCGGAAAAACATTGGTTACAGGCCACATTGACTATTCTGCCTCTGGTAATTTCTGCGGCCTGGCTGGTACATGGCGCTAGCCGCTTGGAAGATCGCGCACTGCTAATGACCTTGACCGTCAGCCATCAAATTGCTGCAGCGACCTGGGTGGGCGGTATTTTCCAATTATTGGCTATATGGAGTTTAAAAAAACGTAATGCCATTGCGGTGGAATTATGGCCGATACTGCTAAAACGCTTCTCAATTGTCGGCATAACCGCTGTAATCGGCTTACTTGCCACAGGCACGCCACTCGCCTGGTATTACATCCGTACTTTTCAGGGCTTTATAGGGGCGGGTTACGGCAATTTGCTGATGGTCAAAATCATGATGATGGGCCTGGCACTCGGTTTTGCCTGGCTAAACCGTCAAGCCGTTAGCAAGTATTTTAGCAGCGGCAGCATGTACGCTCTGAACGTACGCGTACCTTTTTACATCGAAGTCGAAACATTGATACTGCTGACGATTTTATTCACAGCAGCCAGCTTAGCCTCACAACCACCTTCGGTTGACATTCCGCACCTGACAGCTACCTGGCAAGAGGTGTTGAACATGTTCCATCCACGCTTACCACGCTGGGAGTCGCCAACCCATGACGCACTGATTGCAGGTGAAGCCGGGCGTGTTGCCATCGTCGGTCAAATCCCGTCGGAAGCCGCTACTGCCTGGTCGGATTATAATCACAATATTGCTGGCATCTTTCTGACCACCATGAGCTTTTTTGCCATGTTGTCATATTCAGAGCGTTTTCACCGCTGGGCACGATTCTGGCCAGTTGGATTTATGGCATTGGGCATATTCCTGTTTTTCCGCAGCGATGCCGAAAGCTGGCCTTTGGGACCCATTGGTTTTTGGGACAGCACCTTTAACAATGGCGAAGTTCTACAACATCGCATCGCCACCCTACTGGTATTTATGCTGGGATTGATGGAAGTTCGCGCTCGCATGAACAACAATCAAGGCGCCCTACCCTATGTATTCCCAATGTTGGCGGCCTTTGGCGGCATGATGTTACTGGCGCATTCGCACGTAGGCTTTGAAGCCAAAACCGCGTTCCTGATTCAGGTAGGTCATACTCTGATGGGCGTATTTTCTCTGATTCTGGCTAGCGGTCGTTGGCTGGAACTAAAGCTCGACTCGCCCGGCAAAAACATTGCCGGTTTTATCTCAGTGTTCGCCTTGTTCCAAATAGGCGTCATTTTGATGTTCTATAAAGAACCTTTGTACTGATTATGAACCTGACAAACGATTTCCCCCTACTCGACACCA
>NZ_LUUI01000041.1 GCF_001644015.1 Methylomonas lenta | reverse complement strand
ATTCCATGCATATTCCTTACTTTTGTTAGGCAAAGCTGATTTAGATCACTACAATGCATTCAGCTTGATTGGGTTGAATACGACTGGCTAGATGGCGAGGAAGCGACCGTGTAAACGGTACCACAATAATAAAAGGGCAAACTATTCACTTGCTGTCTTTGATGGTAGCCGTCCATTAAATATAAAAATAATACCGGACGAAGCCCGCTTTAGGTGGGCTTGTTATGCTCAGAAAATTTTCAGTCATCGTATGATTTTACTTTGCTTCAGATGTGCATCGTATCCTTATTATTGGCGATAAAAACCGATCTGACCTCCGCAGCTATTAAGAAGCTGTATTCTAAGTCCTTGGGATCGAACTGCTGCTCAACACCCAGCAAACGTTGGTGGGTGTGCAAAAAGTGTTTTTTTGATGTTTATCCTGATATTTAAACCTTCACTAAAGCTCAATACCCAACCTTTCTCCTCTAGTAAACAATCGTGCAATCCTTAATATTTATTGTTTAAATCAACTTGTTTCATTCATTAAAACAAATGCTTAAGGTGTTTTTGTTGTATTTTAGCTACGAATAAAAAAGTTCAATTATGTGATGGAGTCAAAAATAAATTGCAACAAAATCAATTGATAACACTTTTAATTTAAAGTTATACTGGCACTCGCCGAGAAAAGGCGTTATGCTAAAAACCCGGTATAAAGCCAGAGTTTTGTTGTTTAAATACTACTGAGTTGTTTTTTAAACATAAAATCCCAGTAATCAAATTTAAGGCTGATAATTTTGATTGTGAGATTAAGTCTGGCGATGGTTGAAGTTAGTATTAATTAATACGTTTTGCTATTGAGAGTGTAACCCGGAGATACCGGAAAAATTTTGCCAGCAATGAAAGCCAACGACTAAAAAAAGCCTCAAACCTGGAGAAGAATTATGATGGAAGACACTATGGAACTAACAAAAGAGCTGGATATGGATATTCCCGACATCATATCTTTTGACGAAGATGAAGATAATGACGAAACTGATGAGGATTCTGCGGAAAATTTAAAATCGGCTGAAGTTGATATTGAGCTTCAAACCGAAAGCAGCTTCGATGCTACCCGCGCCTATCTGAATGAACTCAGTAAATCGGTGCTGCTGACCGCTGATGAGGAAAAAGTTTACGGTAAACGCGCTTTGGCAGGTGATCCGGAAGCTCGAAAAATTATGATTGAAAGTAATTTGCGCTTGGTGGTAAAAATCTCGCGGCGCTATTTAAATCGTGGTCTGCCGTTGTTGGATTTGATAGAAGAGGGGAATCTAGGTTTAATTCGGGCCGTAGAAAAATTTGATCCTGAGCGAGGATTTAGGTTTTCCACCTATGCAACCTGGTGGATCAGACAGACTATCGAGCGGGCTATCATGAATCAAACCCGCACTATTCGCTTGCCAATTCACATTGTCAAGGAAATGAATATCTACTTAAAAGCTCAACGCAACTTGGCGCAGCAGCTCGACCATGAACCAACGCCTGATGATATTGCCAAACATTTAGACAAGCCGGTTAAAACTGTCAATAAAATGCTCAAACTGAACGAGCGAGTCACTTCTGTTGATGTTTCTTATGGCAAAGATTTTGACAAACCTTTATTGGAAACCATCACTGAAGAAGAAAGTCGCTCACCCGCCGAGATTTTGCAGGATGACCTGATTCATACCAATGTCACTCACTGGGTATATCAACTGGCTGATAAGCAAAGAGAAGTGATTTGTCGTCGCTATGGTTTGTGTGGTTTTGAAACCGCAACCTTGGAGCAGGTGGCCTTGGAGCTGGGGGTGACTCGTGAACGTGTTAGGCAAATCCAAATGGATGGCTTGAAGCGTCTGAAAGAAATTCTGGAAGATACCGGATTTTCGTTTGAATCTATCTTTAATTGAACTAGAAATAAATTCAATCCTGTAACCAAACACAGCCATCACTTACTTTAGCTATTTTCTGTAGGCGTTGCTGGTGGGCCAATAGTTCTTCTTCACTGCAGCGTATAACTTTAAGTTTAGGCCGGTCGGCAGATAGTCTGACGATAGTCTGTTGCTGGCTGCCTTCTGCGTGTTCATCGACATCCAGCAATGATGCTTGACCGCCGGTCATAATTAAATAAACGTCAGCCAGAATCTCGGCATCCAGTAACGCGCCATGCAAGTCACGGTGACTATTGTCTATGCCATACCGTTTACATAAAGCATCCAGACTATTGCGTGCGCCAGGGTGTTTTTTGCGGGCAAACGTCAATGTGTCGAATACACTACTATTGCTTTCAATCGTGCGGGGATTTTTAGCTAACAAAGCCAGTTCATGATTTAAAAAACCGACGTCAAACGGGGCGTTATGAATAATCAACTCGGCATCGTGGGTAAAGGTCATAAAATCCTCCACCACATCGGCAAAGCGGGGTTTGTCCTCTAAAAAATCGTTAGTAATGCCATGTACCTCGATAGCGCCGGCGTCGATTTCCCTATCAGGATTCAAATAAACGTGAAACCGGTTTTGTGTCAGTCGCCGATTAATCAACTCCACACAGCCAATTTCTATGATTTTATGGCCTTCCTTGGGATTGATGCCGGTTGTCTCGGTATCTAACACCACTTGCCGCTGTTGTTTAATGCTATTCATCATGGCAACTGATTACTGCGCAAAAGCTTTTAACAATTCGGTTTGTACTTGAAATACCGGCTCATCACCTGCCTTTGTCCTTATATATTGACCATTGTTTTGCAGCAACCAGGCTTGAGAATTATCATTCAGGTTGGCATGTAAATCGTTCAACACACGACCACTGACTTTTTTATCTTCAAGCGGAAAACAGACCTCCACGCGTCGAAACATATTGCGATTCATTAAATCGGCACTGGAAGCATAAATTGCCCAATCACCACCATTCATGAAAGCGTATATGCGTGTGTGTTCTAAAAATCTGCCGACAATAGAGCGAACTTCTATGTTTTCAGAGACACCAGGCACACCAGGGCGCAGACAGCAAATTCCACGCACTATCAGCTTTATCTCAACCCCGGCTTGTGAGGCTCGATACAGCGATTGAATAGCCTGTTCCTCGACCACGGCATTCACTTTAATAATGATTTTGGCCGGTTTACCTTTTTGCGCGAGATCGATTTCCCTGTCTATCATTCTTATCAAGCCCTGATGCAGGGTAAAAGGCGATTGCAGTAGTTTGTTAAGCTTGCTGACTTTGCCGAGACTGGTTAATTGCATGAACACCCGTCTGACATCCTCACTGAGTTCTTTTTCGCAGGTAAACAAACCGTAATCGGTATACAAACGAGCGGTTTTCGGGTGATAGTTACCGGTGCCTAAATGGACGTAATTACGGAAACCGTTGCCTTCTTTACGTAATACCATACACATTTTAGCGTGGGTTTTGTAACCCACCACGCCATACACCACATGGGCAGCCGCTTCTTGTAGCTTAGCGGCTAAGCCAATATTATCTTTTTCGTCGAAACGGGCGCGCAGCTCAATCACTACAGTGACTTCCTTGCCCGCACGGGCTGCTTTGATTAAGGCTGCCACGATAGGTGAGTCAACGCCCGTACGATACAGCGTTTGCTTAATGGCCAAAACATCCGGATCTGAAGCGGCCTGGCGGATAAAGTCCACTACCGGGGAAAATGACTCGTACGGGTGATGGAGCAAAATATCCTGTCGCCTAATACAGGCAAATATATCTTTATGCTTTTTTAATACATTCGGCAAGCCGGGTTTGAAAGGTAGAAATTTCAGATCAGGGCGGTCTACCATGTTATAGATGGCCTGAATCCGGCTCAGATTAACCGGGCCATTGGCAAGGAACAAGCGGTCGCGGGTCAGTTCAAAGCGGGCAAGCAGAAAGCTTACGGTTTCTTCCGGGCAGTTGGCGTCAAGTTCCAATCGCACTTCGTCACCATAATTCCGCATGGCTAACTCGCCTTCCACAGCCATCATTAAATCGTCAATGGCATCGTCATCCACAAAAAAATCGCTGTTACGCGTGACTCGAAATTGGTAACAGCCCTTAACGGTCATACCATTGAACAAGTCCGACACAAAAGCATGAATAATCGAAGATAAAAAAACAAAATCGTGCGGTCCGCTATCAGTTTCACTGGTGGGTAACTGGATGATACGTGGTAAGGCACGGGGTGCTTGCAAAATAGCCCGACCGCTGTTGCGACCAAAAGCATCTTTACCGGTCAGTGAAATAATGAAATTTAAACTTTTATTCAGAATGCGCGGGAAAGGATGCGCCGAATCCAAACCAACCGGCGTCAGAATGGGGAGTAATTCTTCATTAAAGAATTTTTCCAGCCAGGCTTTTTGCGATTCGCTCCAACTGTCGCGCCGCATAAAGCGAATATTTTGCGTTTCCAGGCAAGGAATTAAAATCTCGTTCAAAACCCGGTATTGTTCGGATACTAATTCATGTGCCGAGGTGGAGATTCTTTCAAATTGTTCCTGGATGCTCAATCCATCCGTACTGATGGCGCTGGCATCGATTTCTGCCATTTGCAGTAAGCTGGCGACCCGTACTTCGTAAAATTCATCTAAATTTGAACAAGAAATACACAAATAATTTAGCCGTTCCAGCATCGGTAGATTTTCATCCATCGCTTGTGCCAAGACCCGAATGTTAAATTCTAAAAGACTGGCTTCGCGATTGATATAAAGTTCGGGGCTGTTTAATGCTGGGGGACTAAATTCGTGGGTATCCATAATGACTGTCTGCTGGGCGTTGCAAAATGTAAATTATAGAGCAAATTGGCTTTATGCATGGTGACCGTTAGTGTGCGCGCTTTGGCTGGAGTGGATTTGATATAATCTGCACTTATTCATTCATCTGCCGAGCGTCATGATTTTTTCAACTATCGAGTCCCAAGTAGGCAACACACCCTTAGTGCGTTTACAGCGATTGCCGTCTGCTAGCAGCAATACCATTTTAGTAAAACTGGAAGGCAATAATCCGGCCGGTTCGGTAAAGGATAGGCCGGCCATGAGTATGATCAAACATGCTGAAGCGCGCGGCGAAATCAAACCTGGCGACAACCTGATCGAAGCGACTAGCGGCAATACCGGCATCGCATTGGCGATGGCGGCCGCGATCAAGGGCTACAAAATGACTTTGATTATGCCTGATAACATGAGTGCCGAACGCATAGCCTCAATGAAAGCCTATGGTGCCGAGATTATCCTCACCCCGGCCAAAGGCAGTATGGAAGCCGCAATCGATCTGGCACGCAGTATGGAAGCCGCAGGCAAAGGCCGCATTCTGGATCAGTTCGCTAATCCCGATAATCCACTTGCGCATTACGAAGGCACAGGCCCGGAAATCTGGCGCGACACGGATGGCAAAGTGACTCATTTTGTGAGTGCCATGGGCACCACCGGCACAATTATGGGTACTTCGCGCTATTTGAAAGAACAAAACCCCGCTATTCAAATAGTCGGCGTGCAACCAGAAGGTGATTCGAAAATTCCAGGTATTCGGCGTTGGCCAAAGGAATATTTGCCCAAAATTTATGATGCTCAACGGGTCGATCAAATTATTGATGTCAAGCAGGCCGATGCCGAAAACACCACGCGCGCCTTGGCGGCAGAAGAAGGTATTTTTGCCGGCGTTTCCTCCGGTGGGTCGGTGTTTGCCGCCTTGCAATTAAATCAACAACTGGAAAATGCGATTATCGTGGCGATTATTTGTGATCGTGGCGATCGATATCTGTCGACCGGGATATTCCCAACTTAAATGAAGATTTTTCCAGCTCAGGGCGCGCCTAGCGTTCCCTGACGGATTTATGGCTGTCAATCAGCGCTATTGCAGTACTTTAAAGAAACCTGGTCGCCAGCTGACCATCAACCACACTATAAAATGGCCCACAAGAAAAAACTTCCGCAAGACCCTGTTACTGTCACCATTGAATCACTGTCGCACGATGGACGTGGTGTCACCCATGTTGATGGCAAAGTCGTTTTCATTGATGAAGCCTTACCCGGCGAAACCTTGGAATTTGTCTATACCGATAGTCGGCGAGATTATGCTGAAGGTAAAGTGGTGAATCTGTTGACTCGGGCTGAACATAGAGCTGATCCCGAGTGTCCGCATTATGGGGTTTGCGGCGGCTGTAGTTTCCAGCATGTAGACGATGGCGAGCAAATTCATTTCAAGGAAGATTTGCTGCAGGAGCAATTTCGCCGCATCGGTAAAGTCGAAATCCCAGAAGTTTGGGAAGCGCTAACGGGGCCGCATTGGGGCTATCGGCGTAAAGCCCGTATGGGTGTGAAATGGGTAGCTAAAAAGGGCAAAGTGCTAGTGGGTTTTCGTGAACGCCGTAATCCATTTCTGGCTGAAATTGACAGCTGTAAAGTCATGCATCCTCTGGTTGGGGAAAACCTGCTGGCTTTGGGTGACATGATTGCCGGACTGACCATTAAAGATAAAATCCCACAAATCGAAGTGGCTATTGGTGATACCGAGGTTGTGTTGGCATTTCGTGTGCTGGTGCCGCCTACTGATGAGGACAAACAACGCATGCGAGGGTTTGCCCACCAACATAACATCAGTATTTGCCTGCAACCCAAAGGTCCAGACACTATCGTGCCACTGGACGGCGAACCCGAAGTTATCCCGAGTTATGCTCTAGCAGAACAAGGTTTGAAATTTAATTTCCGTCCAGCCATGTTTACTCAGGTTAATTACACCATCAATCAAAAAATGGTCACAAGGGCATTGGATGCGCTGGAATTGACTAAAGACGACCGGGTGCTGGATTTATTTTGTGGATTGGGTAATTTCACTCTGGCGCTGGCAACTCGAGCCGGACATGTGGTGGGTATAGAAGGCGATTTGCCGTTGGTGAAACATGCTCGTGAAAATGCTCGCTTGAACAAGCTGGAAAATGTCGAATTTCATGTGGCTGATTTAACTAAAGACCTGAAAGATTCGCCCTGGTGCAAACAAAAATTCAGCAAGGTATTGCTTGATCCATCTCGCGCCGGTGCCTCGGAAGTGTTGCATAATTTTAAGCATTGGCAGCCGGAACGCATAGTCTATGTATCCTGCAACCCCTCTACCTTGGCACGGGATGCCGGTATTTTAGTCAACGAACTAGGATATAAATTGGTAAAGGCCGGCGTGATGGATATGTTTCCACAAACCGCACATGTTGAGTCAATTGCTTTATTCGTTAAAAAATGACCCTGCATCTGGATGTGAGTATCGCCAGCCAGCAGCTGATTTTGTTTGAAGATGAGCAAGTCATAAAACGATATCCGATATCCACTGCCAAAAATGGGCCTGGCCAATTAAAAGGTAGTGAATGCACGCCCACCGGTTGGCATCGAATACGCGTCAAAATTGGCGCAGGTGCCCCGATTAACAGTGTTTTTATCGGCCGCCGCCAAACCGGGGAAATTTATACCTCGCAACTTGCCGCTCAGCAACCTGCTCGCGACTGGATACTCAGCCGCATACTTTGGTTGAGTGGACTGGAACCTGGCCATAATCGTTATGGTAATGTCGATAGTTGCTGGCGCTATATTTATATACACGGCTGCCCGGATGAATTGATGTGTGGTGTGCCGGCATCGCATGGCTGTATTCGGATGGCTAATGCTGATGTCATTGAATTGTTCGATGCGGTCCAGCCGGGTTGCAAAGTCATGATACACGCATAGGACATTAGCATGGCACGGATTGTTTTAGGCATAGAATACGACGGCAGTGCTTATGCAGGCTGGCAATGGCAAGTCGGTATAGCAACCCTGCAAAACGAGTTGCAAACCGCACTAAGCAAAATCGCCAATCAGCCGGTTACGGTATTTTGCGCAGGGCGGACCGATACCGGTGTACACGCACTGGAACAAGTGGTGCACTTTGATTGTGAGGTGAAACGAGATCTGCAAGCCTGGTTAACCGGCGGCAATAGTCAATTGCCGGATGATATTCGCATTACCTGGGTGCAGTATGCGGTGGATGATTTTCATGCTCGTTATAGCGCCATTGCCCGCTTTTATCGTTATGTGATTTTAAATCGGACCATGAAATCAGCCTTGTTGCGTACCCAAGCCACTTGGTGTTATCAGCCACTGGATGCGGATTTAATGCATATCGCAGCGCAAAATTTGATAGGCGAGCATGATTTTTCTTCCTATCGTGCTCAAGGTTGCCAATCCAAAAGTCCCAATCGGTTTATGCACTTTATCGATGTCTATCGGCAAGATGATCGTGTCATTATTGATATTTGTGCTAATGCCTTTTTGCACCACATGGTGAGGAATATTGCCGGTGTGTTGATGGATATCGGCATGGGGAAACAGCCGGTAAGCTGGACAACAGAGCTGCTTGGCATAAAGGATAGAGCGCAAGCTGCAGTTACAGCCGCCCCGCATGGTCTGCATCTAGGTGGGGTTTTCTACCCCGAACGTTACGGCATTGCCAAGCATTCGCTGTTTGATAAATTACCTAAAGATACCCGGCGTTTTAAGTGGTAATCAACTGCTGGCTTAACGTGTGGTGAATTAAAGTTTGCAGTTTGATTTAGCTGCTGGAAAACTCTGAAGTAAGTGTAGAATCAAGTGCAAAATCCATGCGACAGCGGCTAACTTAATAAATGACTGAAATGCTTGAAGCCAAAATCTGCATCTTATTGAATCAAGCCAGAGTCTCCGCTATAAGCGGCAATATAGAAAGCTTGCTTGGCTTTAAGGCCGATGATTTTTTCAGCGGCAAGCTTAGCCTTCAAGAACGTATCCATAACGATGATCTTGATATTGCCGAGCAGCTGTTTGCTAAAAGCATCATTCCAGCTAACGGGTTTTTTAATCTTCGGATCAGACAGGCGAATGGTCGCATTTGTTGTCTGAAAGTCATTTACAGCAAACAGTCCGATCAAAACAGCGCAGACATTATTCTGACTCTACAACTGCAGGATGCCAAAAGCCTGGCTCAGCGCGAACGGGTTTTGTCGGCTGATTTCAAAGCCATGATGGAAAACACCGATGATTACATTTATTTCAAAGACCGGAATCACGTATTTACCGGTGCCAGTCAAACATTAGTCTCAATCACTGACCCATCCGAACACTGGGGCGATTTACTCGGTCAAACGGATTACGATGTGTTTCCGGAGGCGTACGCCGATGTGTATTACCGGTTGGAAAAACAGGTGTTTGCAGGTATCCCGGTGGCACATGAAATTCAGGAAACCCTGGATAATCTGGGTAATACAGGTTGGGTGGATAACCGGAAATATCCAATATTAGACGAAAACGCCGAGATTATCGGCTTGTTTGGCATTGCCCGTATCATCACTGAAAACGTTAAAAATCAGCTGAAGATACAACAACTACTTAACGAGAAAAATGCGATTTTGGAAAATCAGTTGGTTGGATTTGCCACCGTCAAGGATAGGAAAATAATCTGGGCTAATCCTGCCTTCGTTAACCTGTTTGGCTACAGTAAACAAGAACTGGTCAATATGCCTACCCGGCAGTTTTATACCCATCAGGCTGACTATCTGGCTATCGGTAAAGATTATGCCAAAATTGCAGATAGGGTTGTGTTGTACCGAGAATTAGAATTCGTGCATAAAAACGGTCATCGGGTATGGATAGACCTGAGTGGCATGATGCTCAATTCGAAAGAAGATATTACGCTGTGGTCTTTTGTTGATGTCACTGAATTAAAACATCATACTTTGGCATTGCAAAATTCTGAAACCGAATTTCGCACTTTGTTTGAAGCCAACAGCGACGCGGTTATGCTGCTGGATGATAGCGGTTTTATCAACTGTAATCAGGCCACTCTGGCGCTTTTTGGTTGCGGCAGCGTCGGCGAGTTTTGTAATTACTCGCCAGCCAAACTTTCACCATTCGAACAAACAGCTGGTTCGCGTTCAGACGAACTGGCCGCGCAAATGATAGATATTTGCAGGGCACGTGGTAGTCACAGTTTTGAATGGCTACACAAACGCCTTGATGATGGGCGAGTATTTCCGGTAGATGCGCGCTTGACCGCAATGGAATTGAGTGGCAAGCAGCTTGTGTTGGCGGTGATACGCGATATAAGCCTGCAAAAACAGATAGAGCAAGACTTGCGTATTGCGGCTGTTGCTTTTAACTCTATGGAAGGCACCACTATCACCGATGCCAAAGGTGACATTCTTAAAGTCAATCCGGCTTTCAGCAAAATTACCGGCTACAGCGCTGAAGAAGTGATCGGCCAGAATCCACGGGTACTGCAATCTGGGCGTCATGATGCGGATTTTTACCAAACGATGTGGAACAGCTTGATCAATACCGGTAGCTGGGAAGGTGAAATTTGTAATCGACGCAAAGACGGCAACATATATCCTGAATATCTGACGATTTCTGCGGTAAAAGATGATCAAGGCAAGATAAACAACTATGTTGCTATTTTTCGCGATATTACCCTGAGCAAAGCCTCCGCAGAAGAAATCGAACGACTGGCTTTTTATGACCCGCTGACCCAACTACCCAACAGACGATTATTGTTAAATCGGCTGACGCCTACCTTGGCCTGTAATGCGCGTAATGGCAGAAATGGCGCTTTATTGTTTATTGATCTGGATAATTTTAAAACCTTGAATGATAACTACGGTCACGACAAGGGAGATGTCTTGCTACAACAGGTGGCCGAGCGATTACTTTCATGCATACGAGAAGGTGATACAGTGGCTCGTTTGGGAGGTGATGAATTTGTCGTCATGTTGACAGACTTGAGTGCAGATCAGTTAGATTCTGCTGCTTTGGTGGAGTTGATTGGGAATAAGATTCTCATGCATCTAAATAAGCCTTATTTGTTAGGCGAACTGATTTATCACAGCACACCCAGTATCGGCGCCACACTGTTTAATGGACATGAACAAGAGGTGGAAGCACTATTAAAACATGCCGACATCGCCATGTACGAAGCAAAAACGGCGGGTCGAAATACGCTACGTTTTTACGATCAACAGATGCAGGCTGTTATTGCTGCTCGAGTACTTTTGGAACAGGAGTTACGGCTTGCTTTAATAGACAATCAGTTCAGGCTTTATTATCAACCACAAGTCATTGATCGCCTTATTATTGGCGTTGAAGCTTTAATACGCTGGCAACATCCGCAACATGGCTTGCGGCAACCACTGGATTTTATTCCATTGGCCGAAGAAAATGGCTTGATTGTCCCCATTGGACAGTGGGTGCTAGATAGCGCTTGCGCGCAAATCAAGGCATGGGAAAGCCATCCGCAGATGGAACATTTACAACTGGCGGTTAATGTCAGTCTGCGCCAGTTTCGGCAAGCTGATTTTGTAGAACGGGTCAGTTGCATCATTCAACATTATGCCATTCGGCCGCATAGGCTGAAGTTGGAAATAACCGAAAGCCAGTTGATGGAAAATATTGATGATGCGATTGAAAAGATTCGGGCCTTGCGGGAATTGGGTGTGCGGTTTTCCATGGATGATTTTGGTACGGGTTATTCATCCTTGGCTAATTTGAAAAAACTCCCGATTGATCAACTTAAAATTGATCGCAGTTTTGTTAAGGATATTTTGCGAAATGACGATGATAGGATCATCGTGCAAACCATTATTGCCATGGCTAATAAAATGCACCTTGAGGTGATTGCCGAGGGTGTCGAAACCGAACATCAACGAGATTTTCTTATCCTGAACGGCTGTAATCTACATCAGGGCTATCTTTATGGTAAGCCTATGTCGCTGGCAACATTGGAACAATTATTAACAGAATCGATCGATGATAAATCGCCATCATCCCAAATAACAATTACCGAACTTTAAATTCAACTGCATCCACAATAGCTAGATGTAATCCGTGTTATCAGGGACAACAATATCGATAGGGTCAATTTAAAGTTAGCGCAGCGGCGCTCAACTGGTTAGAATTCCAGGTGCTTCACTTAAAACCTCGATCGCTGATTATGGAGACTGATCATGAAAAAAACCACTACCGCTGCCTGCTTGCTTGCTGCAGCTACTTTTATGCTGACAACAACTCTGCATGCAGAAACCTCAGCTGATAAACCGGTTAAACCGCAGCACGGCGAATATAAAGATTGGCTGACATTAAGCGTTTCACACCGACTGGATAAGAAATTGGTGCGTAGCATTCTGGGTAATGATATTGCCATCAAAGCTGCTCGTGAAGGGAAAATGAAACCCTGGCCGGATGGCACCATCATTGCCAAGGTAGGTTGGAAAGAAAAAATCGATCCCAACTGGCCACAAGCTATCATACCCGGTGAATTTGCCGGTGCGGAAGCGATGATTAAAGACAGCAAAAAATTTGCCGAAACCGGCGGCTGGGGCTTTGGGCAATGGGTAGACGCTAAACTGGTAATGCATGACAAGGAAAAATCAGCGACTTGTTTTGCTTGCCATACGCCGATGAAAGATGCGGATTATGTTTATACCGTGCCTGTCATGCAGCAATAAAACAGTCGGGGGCGAGTCATTCGTCCCCCTCTAACCCCGCTAGACAACCCACGTGCGCGGCAACACTGCTTGCCAATGCCTTCAGGTCGTAGCCGCCTTCCAAGCTTGAAATGATATGACCGTTGCAGCAGGCATCTGCAATCGTCATCAGTTCTTGCGTGATCCAGCGAAAATCATCTTCCACCAGTCTCAAGGAGGCCAAGGGGTCGTCTTTATGCGCATCAAAACCGGCCGAAATAAAAATCAGTTGCGGGTTAAATTGCCGTACTGCCGGCAAAATAATGTCCTGATATTTTGCGCGGAATGTGACACCATCGGTGCCGCTCTTTAAAGGTACATTAATGATATTGCCGACACCGGTTTCGGTTGGATGTCCACTGCCTGGGTAGTAGGGCCACTGGTGACTGGAGGCATAAAGCATCTGGGGTTGTTCATAAAAAGCTGCCTGGGTACCGTTGCCGTGATGTACATCGAAATCCACAATGGCTATACGTTCCAATCCGTAACGAGTACGCGCATATTCAGCGCCAATGGCGATATTGTTAAACAAACAAAACCCCATAGGATAACCCGGCATGGCATGATGTCCGGGTGGGCGCACGGCGCAAAATGCTTTGTCAGCTTTACGGCTGCTGATTTTGTCCACTGCATCGCACAACGCGCCGACTGCACGCAAAGCCGCCTGTTTTGAGCCGGCTGAGGCAACGGTATCGGCATCGAAATGCGTCAGGCCGTGTTCAGGTATGCCAGTCAATACCCGGTTTATCATCGCGTGGGTATGAATGAGTGCCAGTTTGTCTTCAATGTCTGTCGGAATCGGCGGCGCGACGCGTTGCAGGATGTTGAATTTTGGAGCGCTAAGTGCTTGCTCGATAGCTCGCAATCGCTCAGGTCTCTCGGGATGTCCGGGGCCAGTGTCATGATGCAGAAAATCCGCATCAGTGTAATAAAGTACTGTCATAAACCACCTCCAAAAATACAATCGACAGGCATGTTTAAATATAAACTTTTAATGCAGTGTAACTGGTTTAAATACAAACTACCTTCTAAAATCAACCGTTAAAAATATTACTCCGAGATCTATTATGAGCAAACCTGTCACACCGTTACTTGCTGCCGATATGTTGATCGAATTGATTGATTATCCAGAACGCCCTTTTGTATTGATTGAACGCGCCTTTCCACCTTATGGCTGGGCTATCCCGGGCGGGTTTGTCGATGTGGGTGAAACGGTCGAGCAGGCGGCTATTCGTGAAGCCAAGGAAGAAACCGGGCTGGATGTCAAGTTGATCGCCTTATTGGGGATTTACTCCAATCCAAAGCGTGATTCACGCAATCACACGGTTACTGCTGTTTATGTTGGGCAAGCGCACGGCATGCCATTGGCCGCCGATGATGCGAAGAATAGCGGCTTATTTACCTTTGATAATCTGCCTGAGACACTGGCGTTTGATCATGATTTAGTATTAGCGGACTACAAAGCCTTTAAAGTCAGTGGTCAGCTGACACCGCTGCGACCTAATCCATAGTTATTCGGTCGTATGACGCTATGACGATTATTGATCTAATGCACGAACCGCAGCATATTCCAATCCTGGCTGCTTGGCACCATCAGGAATGGGCGCATTTGAATCCCGGAGCTAGCCTGGAAAAGCGTATTCAGAAAATGCAGGCCTATCTGAGCGATGAATGGTTGCCTAGTACGTATATATGTAAGCGGGGAGGGCAATTGATTGGTTCTGCCGCGGTTGTGGCTTGCGATATGGATAGCCGACCGGAATTGACGCCGTGGTTAGCAAGTGTTTGTGTAGCGCCGACATTTCGTTGTCAGGGCGTCGGTTCAAAGTTGGTCCAGCACGCCATGCATCAGGCTAGGCAGGTGGGTGTTGGCAAGTTGTTTTTGTTTACGCCTGATCAAGAACGCTTTTACCAGGCATTGGGCTGGACGACGATTGCGGAAGAGATCTATCGGGATTGCTCAGTAAAGGTTATGCAAGCGGTATTAAACGACTAATCTGCCCAGGTAAGCTTATCAACGCCTATAAAACAACCGAATCAGTAATAAAGTCGATAACAAACCGGCAAACATAAGCGGTGTGCTGAGGTCTTTTTTGACTAGCCAGGCAAAATGAATCACACCCACGATGGCGATGGGATAGATCAAGCTATGCAAACGTCGCCAGTTTTTGCTGCCGATTTTGCGGGTGATAGTATCATTGGAGCTGATGGCTAGAGGCGTCAGCAATACAAAAGCTGTGAAGCCTAAAGTAATATAAGGCCTTTTGCTGATGTCTTCGATGATGGCTGCAGCGTCGAAAAACTGGTCCAGAATTAAGTAGGTCAAAAAATGCAGGCAGGCGTAAAAGAAAGCGAATAAACCCAGCATGCGACGTAAGCGTATCGGCCAAGACCAATGGGTGATCAAGCGCAAAGGTGTTGCTGTTAGAGTGATCAGCAAAAAGCTTAAAGTCCAAAAACCTGTGGTATGGGTGATTTTTTCGATAGGGTTAGCCCCTAAATCATCCTGATAAAAGCCTAAGATTAGTTTGATAAAGGGTAATAATGCCAGCAGAAAAACCCCAACTTTCAGCCAGGGCATGACACGGTTAAGCTTTGATTGCTGTCGCATAGTTTAAAAGTCTTTGGTTAAATCCATGCCGTTGTATAGCGATGCCACTTGATCTGCATAGCCGTTGAAGGGTAGCGTAGGCCGCTTTAAAAAATCACCGATGCGGCGTTCTTTAGCCTGACTCCAGCGCGGGTGATCGACAGCCGGATTGACGTTGGCATAAAAGCCGTATTCATTCGGCCCAGCCTGCATCCAGCTGGATACGGGTTGTTGTTCGACAAAGCGAATTTTGACTATGGATTTGGCGCTTTTGAAACCATATTTCCAGGGAATGACCATCCGTACCGGCGCACCATTCTGCTTGGGTAGTAATTCGCCGTACAAGCCAAAGGTCAGCAATGTTAAGGGATGCATGGCTTCGTCGATGCGTAAGCCTTCCTTGTAAGGCCATTGCAATACCGGGCTACGTTGGCCGGGCATTTGTTCGGGGTCGTGCAAACTGATAAATTCAACATAGTGAGCAGCAGAGGTAGGTTGTACTCGTTTGATCAATTCTGCCAGCGGATAGCCTAACCAAGGTACCACCATAGACCAAGCTTCAACGCAGCGCAGCCGATAAATGCGTTCTTCTATAGGGGCTAGTTTTAGCAGTTGATCGATGTCAAAGGTCTGGGGTTTCTCTACTTCACCTTCAACGCTGATAGTCCAGGGCCGAGTGATTAAACTGCTGGCGCGTTTGGCTGGGGATTCCTTATCAGTACCGAATTCATAAAAATTGTTGTAACGGGTGATGTCTTTCAGTGGTGTCAGTTCATCGGTTAATCCATAAGCCGAAGAGGCGCTGGCTGTCAGTTTCTCATTAGCCAGTAATGGGTTTGCCAATAATGCCGCCGATACGCCGGTTGCCATTTGTATAAAGCGCCTGCGTTGCTCAAATAAGGTTTTGGGGGTGATTTCTGAAGCAGGTATAGTGGAGCTGTATGATGTCTTCATGATATGCGACCTTTTTGATGACCTATGTGCCTGTGCTTAGTATTCAGGTTTTCTGATACAAAAGCGATTGATTCGTTCCAAAAAACCAGGGTCTGTTGGTTATCTCTGTCTCGAAATCATGACAGGCTGGGAATTTTTAGTTGTTTCAACACATAAACACCAGCTAGTACTAAAATTGATCTAGTTAATTAACCCCATATAACCCTATGAAGTCTATTCTGGCAGGTAAATCCATTCTGATTGTCGAAGATTATCCTGCCATGCGGAAAGCCATCCGAGACATGTTATACAGTTTGGAAGCCGATACTATTGTTGAAGCTGACAATGGGGTCAGTGCTATCAATGCAATCAGCAAAACCAATTTCGACATCGTGCTGTGCGACTACAATTTGGGTGCTGGTAAAAATGGTCAACAAGTTCTGGAGGAAGTACGTTTTCGTAAATTAATTGAATATAACTGTGTTTTTATCATTATTGCTGCGGAACAAAGTGCAGGCTTGGTGTTAGGTGCTATGGATAGCAAACCGGACGAATATCTGACTAAACCTTTTAATGCCCAGCAATTGTTTGTGCGTCTGGAAAGGAATCTGCTGCGTAAAGACTTGATGCAAGATATTGAAAAGGAAATCGAGCGTGGCAATTTATCGCAAGCCATTCAGCAGTGTGAAAAGCTGCTGACAAAAGGCAATAAACGTATGCGAACCCATTTATTAAAGATGCGAGCTGAATTGGCTATCTTGGTGGGAGATTTTGATACGGGTCGACAAGTTTATTATGACGTATTGCAGGAACGTGATTTGCCTTGGGCTAGGTTGGGGCTGGGGATTATCGATTTTCAACAAGGTGATTTGCATCAAGCTGCCAGTGAATTTGAAGACTTGCTGCGAGAATATCCTATGTTTCTGGAAGGTTACGACTGGTTATCTAAAGTGCATGAGGCTGAGGATAACTTGCAGGAGGTAGAGGATGTATTGAATCAAGCGGTCGATTTATCACCGCAATGTATTTTACGCCAAAAAAAACTGGCGACCACAGCCGACAAAAATGGTCATGTCGAAGTGGCGGAAAAAGCTTACAAGGCCGCTGTATCGCTGGGTAAATATTCTGTATATAAATCTTGTAGTGATTTCACCAACTTAGCCAAACTTTACAGTAAAACCAGCAATTCTGAAGCAGCTTTGAAAACCCTGGCTGATATGCGTCAGGAATATGTTAATAATCCGGAAGCTGAATTGCGCGCCTCCACTTTGGAATCAGACCTGCATAATGTCAGTGGTAATGAGGAAATGGCCAAACTGTCGCTACAAAAAGCCTTGTCGCTGCATAAGCAATTGGGTAGCAAAACGCCGAAAGATTTACAGCTGGATATTGCCCGTAGTTGTTATTTACAAAATCAGTCTGCCGAAGCTGAAGCTATTATGGATGGCTTAATCAAAACACATATTGATGATGAAGCATTTTTAAATGATGTCAGGCGTATGCAGTCTGATATCGGCATGGAAAATCATTCTGAAGTTTTGATACAAACTACCAAACGCGCATTGGTAGCCACTAACAATAAAGGTGTTCAATTATATAAACAAGGGAAGTTTAAAGAAGCATTGGCGCTATTTGACAAAGCAATGACTGTTATGCCGGATAATAAAACCATTATTATCAACATGCTAAAAATAATTATGCATGATTTAAAAGCCACGGCCATTGATGAGGAAAAATTATTACGTGCGCAGGCGCTGTTTAAAAAAGCCAGGCAAATAAATATCGATCGACATAAGTTGGGTGTTTTGCAAATGGAATTCTCCAATCTTCTGCGTAACCATGTATCCGAGCCAAAAGTGTGATGGCAGAATTTAACAACGATACGCTGTTTCCAGTGATATTAGCCTCTACAGTCCACGATATTAAAAATTCTCTAGGTACCTTATTGGGCTTGATTCAACAACTGGCATTGAAGCAATCGAGTGATCAACTGGATGAAATTAGGCAACTAGGGTTTGAAGCGAATCGTATAAACCATAGTTTGATGCAGTTACTGGTGATGTATAAAATAGGTCATCAAAAATTTGATTTGCAGGTGGAAGAATATGCGGCGATTGATGTCATCAACGAAGCCCGTGCTCAGCAAGATAGCTTATTGCAAATGAGCAATGTTCATGTGCGGGTTGAATGTAGCGAAGACTTATTGTGTTATTGCGATTATCAATATATTAGCAATGCGTTGGGTACGATTTTAAATAATGCTCAGCGTTATACGCAGCAGTCGGTAATAATCTCAGCCAACAAATCAGACGGTTATATCAAATTTTGCATTGAAGATGACGGGCAGGGCTACCCGGTAAATTTGTTAAATGCTGATTTAGGTAACCCGGTAGATCTGAATTGGGTAAATGGCAATACCGGCTTAGGATTGTATTTTGTTGCTGCAATAGCCAGTTTTCATAAAGACCGCGAAAAAACCGGCTTCGTTAAAATCGATAATCAAAGTCGAATCGGTGGCGCCCGCTTTTGTTTATATTTGCCATGATTGTCCTGGATTGACCGGCGCATTAAGAGACAGGGAGCTGCTTCTAGGCTAAAATGCCTTTTTTAGATTTTTCAATCAGTCCGCTGGCGCGGACATAGCCTTAAAAATTCAAATCTATATGACTATTTTAGTAACCGGTGGCGCCGGATTTATCGGCAGTAATTTTGTGTTGGATTGGTTGGCGGAAAACGATGAGCCGGTGGTGAATGTCGATAAACTGACCTATGCCGGCAACTTGGAAAACCTGGCCACTTTAAAAGATGATAATAGACATTTATTCGTTAAAGCCGATATTGGTGATTACGATGTGATGCTGGATCTTTTGAAACAACACGCAATTCGCGCAGTGGTTAATTTTGCCGCTGAGTCGCATGTGGATCGCTCAATTCATGGTCCGGAAGATTTTATCCAAACCAATATCGTCGCCAGTTTCAGATTATTAGAAGCCGTCCGCTGCTACTGGAATAGTTTAGAAGCACAAGAGCAGCAGAATTTTCGGTTTTTGCACGTCTCTACTGATGAGGTTTATGGTTCGTTGGATAAAACCGATCCGCCATTCCTGGAAACGCATCAATATCAACCCAACAGCCCTTATTCAGCCAGCAAAGCGGCCAGTGATCATTTAGTGCGCGCCTATCACCATACCTATGGCTTGCCGGTGTTAACCACTAATTGTTCCAATAACTATGGTCCGTATCATTTCCCAGAGAAATTGATACCACTGTGTATACAAAATGCACTGTTGGGTAAAGATTTACCGATTTATGGTGATGGGCAACAGATACGCGATTGGTTGTATGTGAAAGATCATTGCAGCGCCATACGCCGAGTGCTGGCAGCCGGTCAATTAGGCGAGGTTTATAATGTCGGTGGCTGGAACGAAAAAGCGAATTTGGATGTGGTTAATACCTTGTGCAGTATTCTGGATGAATTAAACCCGCGCTCCGATGGCAAATCCTATGTTGAACAAATAACTTACGTTACTGATAGACCAGGACATGACAGGCGTTATGCCATCGATGCCAGCAAGCTGGAACGTGAACTAGGCTGGAAGCCGGCTGAAACGTTTGAAACCGGTATCCGCAAAACCGTGCAGTGGTATCTGGATCATCAAAGCTGGGTGAATAACGTGTTATCGGGTGAATATCAAACCTGGCTAGATAAAAATTACGCCGGACGCAGTGCATGACAAAGCAGCTTGAAAACAATTTGCCCAACCTAGTCCTTATGACTAATTTGTTGGGA
>NZ_LUUI01000040.1 GCF_001644015.1 Methylomonas lenta | reverse complement strand
CTTTTGGTTATTTAACCCCTTCTATGCATTTGCTAACATAGGCATCTTCCTGGTTTAGAATATCCTCGAAAAATATATTGGGAGATTTGCCGCCTAATTCGACGGTAGAGGGGATAATATTTTTTGCCGCGCATTGCAGAATGTGTGAGCCTACGGGTGTGGAGCCGGTAAAGGCTATTTTTGCAATACGAGTGCTCGTTGCCAAAGCTTGACCCGCCTCTGCGCCATAGCCGTTGACAATATTAACAACGCCAGCGGGTAATAAATCACCGATCACTTCCATTAGCACTAAAATAGACGCCGGGGTTTGCTCAGCCGGTTTCATGACCACGCAGTTCCCTGCCGCTAACGCCGGCGCTAATTTCCAGCAAGCCATCAATAAAGGAAAATTCCACGGAATAATTTGCCCCACCACGCCAAGAGGCTCATGAAAATGATAGGCCACCGTGTGTTCGTCAATTTCACCGATAGAGCCTTCCTGGGCGCGAATGCAACCGGCAAAATAACGAAAATGATCGGCTGATAAAGGCACGTCGGCCGCTAAAGTTTCGCGTACCGCTTTACCGTTATCCCAGGTTTCAGCAACGGCCAATTTTTCCAGATTTTCTTCAATACGGTCGGCAATCTTCAATAAGATATTGGCTCTGGCTGTAACCGATGTTTTTCCCCAGGCTTCTTTTGCTGCATGCGCCGCATCCAGCGCCAACTCAATATCTGCTGCCGTTGAACAGGGAATCTCACAAATGACCTGACCATTGACTGGACTCAAGTTCTTAAAATAGTGTCCTTTTACTGGGGAGACCCAATCGCCTCCGATAAAATTTTCATAGCGTGATTTAAAATTGACTTTACTGTCGGCTTGATTCGGTGCGGCATAAATCATGTTCATTATCTCCAATTGGAACAATCATTCAAAAATAAGACCCTAAGAGACGCTATAAAGCAATGCCTGTCGAGGCTATTTAAATTGTTATGGTGTATACATTAAGGAACGAGGTCCAATACTTCGGTAATCTCGTCAAAAGGAATGGCGGCTTTTTCATTGACGACTTTAACCGCTTCTTTGTTGATGGCTTCAAAAATACAGGTACAAGAGGAGTCGCCTGGATAAAAATTTGAACGGATATATTTAACGTCAGTGCCTGCTTCCGTCATTTGCTGGCTGGTTTCTATAGCGGCTTTTTGCGCAGCCCCTAATTGTTCCATCGTAACGCCCGGTAGACGACGTTTAACTGCAAATGTTGACATATTATCTCTCCTCATTGTTTTATTATTGATGATGGACAAGGTCACTTGGTTAATACCTTCCAGGACGCGCCTTTCAGTACACACTTTCCCCATTACCAATAGTCCCTGCATACTACACGTTAAAAAATTGGCAAGCTTTGTTAAATCAAGATCCGGTGATAATTCACCATTCTTCAAAGCTCTTTGTAAGGTCTTATAAAACCCTTTTTCCAGTGCATTCAACAAACGCACTACTTGTTGCTTAGTCGCTTCATCTGTCAAGCCCCTTTCAATGGCAGAATTAGTGACTAAACAACTTCGAAAGGGGCCTTCAGTTAATACATGTTCGACCAACTGCGCAAAGAACAACACAATCGATTCAATCCCAGAGGGTTTGCTCTCCAAAATATCCAGAAATTGTGTAACCACCACCTTGCCATACCGCTCAAGCGAGCGTAAAAAAAGCTGTTGTTTACTACCAAATGCAGCATAAAGACTGCCTCGCTGAATGCCCATTGCATTGATAAGATCCTGCATGGATGTGGCCTCATAGCCTTTCGCCCAAAAGACCTCAACGGCTTTATCAAGAACATCTTCCTCGTTAAATTCTTTGGGCCTAGCCATTATTGATAATCAGTTTAAAAGGGCGCGAAAGTTAATAGGGGTCATTTTTAAATTCAAGATTTGGATGCCAATTGACACATTCACTGCTTCAACTACAGAAAAAATCAATTCCCCTCATATTCACCACAAAAAAACGTATTTTCAAACCACTGATTTCATGAAGGTGCATTTTAAAAAGACAAAAACATAAGCACTAAAAAAGTCATATTATGCTGTTCTGGAACAATCAGTCAATAATTGATCGTCCGATATTTAACTGCAAGCCGTCATTCAGGAGTTTAATGGGTCCTGCTCACGAAACGGAAAAAATCGTACGCTAAGCTTATCGGCGTGTATTTAACGGTCTAAACCCGCCTTTCTCAACTTGCTTGCTTTGCTGCCAAATGTAGTCACCGGTTAAATTGATGTGCTCCCACCCCAAAGGTGATAGGTGTTTCAGCAGTTTTTCGTCTACTTCTTTGCCTGAATCCCATAACGCCTGGACCGCTCTTTCCAAATAGACGGTATTCCATAACACTATGGCAGCCACCACCAGATTAAGACCACTTGCACGGTAACGCTGGTTCTCGAAACTCCGGTCTCTGATTTCACCCAATCGATTTAGAAATACTGCTCTGGCAAGCGCGTTTTTTGCCTCGCCTTTATTCAAGCCAATTTGTACGCGGCGACGTAATTCAACATTTTGCATCCAATCAAGCGTAAACAGTGTCCGCTCGATACGTCCCAATTCCCGTAAGGAATCATCACGCCTACCTTTTTAGCAGTCAGCAATAGAACGGATAGCCACTTTTGCC
>NZ_LUUI01000039.1 GCF_001644015.1 Methylomonas lenta | reverse complement strand
CCCGAAGCATTGGCAGGCCGCACAAGTACCGCAAGCGGGCTTGAAACCGGCCAGTCCGGAGGACTTGAAAAACTGGTGGAAAAATTTTGGCGATGCGCACCTGAACCATCTCATGGACCAAGCGTTGGCGGGAAACCTGGATGTCAAGATAGCGCTGGCCCGTATCGATCAGGCCCGCGCCGAGCGTCGCGGCACCCGTGCGGAACTGTTCCCGACCGTCAACATAACAACCGGTGCGCAACGCCAAGAGAATCCGTTCCCCGGCTTGGCGTCCGGTATCAAATACAATATGTTCGAGCTGGGTTTCGACGCCCTCTGGGAAGTCGATTTGTTCGGCCGTCAGCAACGCCGACTGGAGGCCGCCACTGCCGATCTGGAGGGCGCTGGCGAGCAGTATCACCAGTCCCTGGTGACGCTGACGGCCGAGCTGGCGCGCAGTTATGTTGACTACCGCAGTCTTCAGAATCAACTTCGAATAACGCGTTCGAACCTGAAGTCGCAGCAGCAAACGCTGGAACTGACTGAAAGACTCAACGCCGAAGGCGTGGGAACCCGGCACGATGTGGTGCGGGCACGGGCCCAGACCGAGACTACGGACGCCCAAATTCCGGCGCTGGAAGCAAGGCTGGTCGCTGCATTGCGGCAACTGGAAGTCCTGGTGGGACGCCAGCCCGGCACGCTGGATGCCGAACTAAATTCCACCGAAGCCGTGCCGGCAGCGCCGGGACGGGAAATCCTGGCTTCGCCCGCGGAAATGATACGCCGCCGCCCGGACCTTCGCGTGGCTGAACGCCAACTCGCGGCGGCAACGGCCATGCAAGGGGCGGCGATCGCGGAATTGTTTCCGAAAATATCGTTGTCGGCTTTTGTAGGTCTGCGTAACACCGATATCGAAAGCCTGTTCAAATCGGCCGCCTTCTCCTACGGCACCGCCGCCAATCTGTTGCAGCCCTTGCTTAATTTTGGCCGTATCCGTGCCGGAATCGATATGGCCGATGCGAAGCAGCAGGAAGCCTATCTGAGCTATGAAAAGGCAGTGCTTGAGGCACTCCAGGAAACCGAGACTGCGATGACCCGCTACCTGAAGGAGGAAATTCGCCGGCAGACGCTCGCCCGCGCGGTGGTGGACCATCAGGAATCGGTACGTCTGTCGCAACTGCGTTATC
Organism: Methylomonas lenta; assembly: GCF_001644015.1. GTDB lineage: Bacteria > Pseudomonadota > Gammaproteobacteria > Methylococcales > Methylomonadaceae > Methylomonas > Methylomonas lenta. The sequence goes on along the minus strand of NZ_LUUI01000039.1, from coordinate 151 downwards.
AGGAAGGCGTCTCCTCGTTTCTGGACGTGCTGGATGCCCAGCGCGCGCTGTATGTTGTAGAAATCGAGCTGGCTCGTTCCGAAGCCGAGACTTCCACGAATCTGATCGCCGTGTATAAGGCGTTGGGCGGCGGCGCGAACGTCTAACTGCA
>NZ_LUUI01000038.1 GCF_001644015.1 Methylomonas lenta | reverse complement strand
CTATTTTGACGCAGGGGGGACATTCCAACATGTTCTCCGCGTTCCCTCGGTTCCCCAACAAAAAAGTCATACAGATCATACAGAGTCGCTTTCGGCCTGTGAGCGGCAGAAGCTTCTGGCTTATCTGGCCGAGATTGAGGAAACCGATCCAATCGTCATCGATGAGGTACTGACAGTCTGTAGCAAAGACCCAGAAAAACGGCAGTGGTTATTGCAATGGGCTGATCGGATCCTGCCCGCCAAACCCATCGATACCTTGGATAATCGACACTTTTGCCGAGGCTGCTCGCATCTTGGTGGTGAGCTATGTACTCGTCATCAGTTCCGGTCGGTGGATGATTTGCCCCGTCGCTGTGCGGACTTCCTGCCCAAAGTCGCATGGTAGGCGACTACTGCTGCTTTCTAAAGGGTATGACCTGGGCGCCCGATCTCAATTCGTCCAATTGATCAGCCCAAGCCTGCATCATTTTTGTTCGCTCCGGGAGATATTCCGCGTAATTGTAGGCCGCTCTGACATCGTTGGCTTCTGAATGAGCCAATTGGCGTTCGATATGGTCGCGATTGAAGTGCATTTCATTCAATCGCGTCGATGCCATGGAACGAAAGCCATGTGCGGTCATTTCTTCTTTGGTGTAGCCCATACGCCTGAGTGCGGCATTGACCGTGTTTTCGGACATGGGTCTTGCCGTACTGCGCTCGGATGGGAATAAATATTTGCCGCTACCGGTCAGCGGTTGCAATTCCGACAGCACATTAACCGTTTGCGTGGCTAGCGGTACGATATGTTGTAGCCGCATTTTCATTTTCTCCGGCGGGATACGCCATTGCTTTACAGCCAAATCAATCTCGGACCACTCAGCATGTCGAATCTCGCCCGGACGGCAGAAGGTGAGTGCGGAAAATTGCAGGGCGCACTTTGAAATGAAAGAGCCTTGGTAATCGTCAATGGCTCTCAACAATCCAGCAATTTGTTTGGGATCGGTGATGCTGGCATGGTGTCTTTTTCTGATGGGACTTAAGGCGCCTCGCAAATCACTGCTGGGATCGCGGGCACATCGCCGCGTAAGCACTCCATATCGAAAAATCTGGCCACAATTTTGTAAGGCTCGGTGCGTGGTATCAATCACGCCTCGGGCCTCCATGCGTTGCATGACTTCCAGTAACTCCAGGGCATCTATCTGATCGATCGGACGTTTACCAAGAAACGGAAACACGTCGTGTTCGAGCCGGGTGAGCAAGCGTCTGGCATGATCTTCCGTCCATTTGGCTTTGAACTTTTCGTGCCACTCGCGAGCAACATATTCGAAACTATCGATAATGGGTAAACCCGACTCGAGTCGCTTTTCGTTTTCCGCGGCCAGTTGTCGGGCGACTTTGACTTCCTTGCGCTTATCGCTGGGATCTTGGCCATTGGCTACTGAGACTCTGGCGTCTTCCGCCTTGCGTCTGGCATCGGCCAGACCGGTGGTTGGGTAAACGCCCAGCGAGAGTGTTTTGCGCTTGCCATCAATGCTGTAATCAAATCGCCACCACATGGCACCATTGGGCTTGATTAGCAAATAGAGGCCACTACCGTCATTCAGGCGTCGGTCCTTGGAGGCAGGCTTGGCGTTGCGAAGCGTGGCGTCGGTAAGTATATGTTTTGCCATGCAGAACACCTCGATTTACAGTAACTGCAGTAACATTTTTCGTGAATTGGAAGTTACTGTAAAACTTACTGCATAAATTGTCGAGTGTTACTGGATTTTGACGCACTTCATTGGACAATAAAAAACCCGCGAAGCCAGTAAACTTGCGGGTTTTTGGATTTGGTTGCATCCGTTTGGATGCATAATTGGTGCCTCAGACCGGAAT
>NZ_LUUI01000037.1 GCF_001644015.1 Methylomonas lenta | reverse complement strand
AAATCCACTGCCGCCCCTGAAAAGACGGCTCAAGCCGTTGCCGAGCAACCGAATCGTCCGCTCGTATCACCGGAGGAGCGCTATCGAATGATCGCTGAAGCCGCCTATTACCGCGCCGAAAAGCGCGGCTTTGCCGGCGGCGACACAGCGGAAGATTGGCGCGAAGCAGAAGCGGAAATCGACCGCATCCTTACAACAAACAAATGAGGTTGGCCGATAGCAGTGAAGTCATCCTCAAAGTGCGTCGGCCCGGCATCAAGCAGATTGTCTAGGCCGACCTGCGCCTTTTGACCAGGCTGGCCGAAATCATCGTGCCCCGCATTCACTGGCAATGGGTCAGCGAACGGCTCAATTGCAAGACTATATGTCCGAGACATTCCCGGCCACGATCTGACGGCAGTGGATGCGGCGAGGCTTGATCGCAGGCTATTGGCTCGGCGCGGCACAGACGCGGTACTCAAGATGATGCTGGAAGACGGCTTTTTCCATGCCGATCCCATCCAGGCAACCTCTTTTACCTGCCTGGCAACCGCATGAATGTCAAAGGCGAGCCGTCCTTGCCGGGTTTGCCATCATTCGGCACGCTCGGCTTTTTCGCCGCCGTCATCGGTGGCATCTGGCTGTTGATCTCTCTATCTGGCGCAGCGGCAGAAAGGAATAGGCGAGCCTGGTTTCGCACGGATTCTTGCGGTCTCAACTGGAGCCAAGCTTCGTCACTCTGGGCTAGGTCGTCGCCATCCGAGTCGATCTGTTCACGTCCGAATGGATCGTCGACTGGTCAAATTCGGAGAAAAAGTAGTGCCGAACGCGAAAAGCAAGCCGCTTTCATAAAAAGGTTGTATCAATATTTCACTGAATTATAACCAGGATACATTAACCCTATGAAATTACGTCATTTTATCTGGACCACGCCTTTATTATCAGATAAAAAAAGAATAGAGTGCCTACCCTTTTTTTGGTTAATGCGTATTAAAGTACTGGTTTTGTCTCCCGACTGGCGCACTATCAAAATCCGTTTGCCACATAGCTGGATTGCAACTAATGTTGGAGGTAGTTTATTTGGCGGATACCAAGCCTGTCTGGCTGATCCTATTGCAGCAATGGCATGTCAGAAATTATTCCCCGACCATAGGGTTTTGACAAGTTCGTTACAGCTGGATTTTATAGCAGAAGGTCTAAGTGATTTAGAGCTCATTTTTCATATGTCTCCGGAAATAGAGCGGCAAATACGCACTGATTTGGCCAAAAAAGGCAGAAGTACTCCGATGTTTGAATACGGTTATTATCAGGAAAATGGTACTTTGTGCACGCTTATTAAGGCAAAAGTGGCTATCCGT
>NZ_LUUI01000036.1 GCF_001644015.1 Methylomonas lenta | reverse complement strand
ACTAAGGAATATGCATGGAATATCATATGCAAGAATCCTGTGTAGGTGCGGATTTATCCGCAAAGTGCGAATAAATTCGCACCCACAGCTGACGAACTTGTTTCATGCGCAATCCTAAGCTACAGGCAGATATTAACCGGGGTACGCTGGTTTCCCCACAATTCTTGTTAAATTTCTTAAACTCCTGGCTAATCAACCACATCATGGGCACAGACAAAAAATTAGATCACTTTCTAACTCGCACTGACAAGCTATGATCAGCATTATTCAACGCGTCACTGAAGCCAAAGTCACTGTTGATGACATTGATATTGGCGTAATAGGACAAGGTATCATGGCATTGGTGGCTGTAGAAAAAACCGATAATCAAACCCAAGCTAACCGGCTATTGGAACGCATTCTGAATTACCGGATTTTTGCCGATACCGACGACAAAATGAATTTGAGTTTACGCGACATTCAAGGCGGATTATTGATCGTGCCGCAATTCACCTTGGCAGCCGACACCCAAAAAGGCAATCGCCCCAGCTTTGCCAGCGCCGCGCCGCCAGAGATGGGTCGAGAGTTGTTTAGCTACTTTCAGCAACAAGCCAGTTTGCTTTATCCTGGCACCCAATACGGTGAATTTGGCGCGGATATGCAAGTGGCTTTAATCAACAACGGCCCGGTGACGTTTACTCTGCGTTGTAACTGATTCTTAAGTTAACACCTGCTGTTTAAGCAGCGCCAGCAGATATTGACCATAACCGTTTTTCGCCAGCGGCTGTGCTAGTTTTTCGATTTGTTCTGCATTGATCCAACCACTACGCCAGGCGATTTCTTCCGGGCAAGCGATTTTTAAACCCTGACGTGTTTCTATGGTTTCGATAAAGTTACTCGCCTCAATCAGACTGGCGTGGGTGCCGGTATCCAACCAAGCATATCCTCGCCCCATAATTTCGACGTTGAGCTGTTGCTGAGCCAGATAGACCTTGTTCACATCGGTGATCTCCAACTCGCCGCGAGGTGATGGCTTTAAATTCAGCGCAATATCCACCACTTGATTATCGTAAAAATAGAGTCCGGTCACTGCATAATTGCTTTTGGGCTGCAATGGCTTCTCTTCTAAAGAGGTGGCCTTCCCTTTTGCATCAAAACTGACGACACCATAACGCTCCGGATCGTGCACGTGATAGGCAAAGACGGTTGCGCCCTCGGTTTGCAGATCTGCATTTCTAAGCTGAACATGCAAATCATGCCCATAAAAAATATTATCGCCCAACACCAAAGCACTGGGATGATTGCCAACAAATTCCTTACCAATAATAAATGCTTGCGCCAGACCATCCGGACTAGGCTGCACGGCATACTGAAGATTAATTCCCCAATCACTACCATCGCCCAACAAATGCTGGAACAATGGCGTGTCCTGTGGGGTAGAGATAATCAAAATATCTTTAATACCGGCCAGCATTAGCGTGCTGAGCGGATAATAAATCATCGGCTTGTCGTAAATAGGCAGCAATTGTTTAGAAACGGCTTTGGTCACTGGATACAGTCGAGTACCTGAACCGCCGGCGAGGATAATACCTTTACGCTGAGTCATGATTATTTTCCGTGAATTTCCATCAACATCCGCTCTAGCCCAATTTGCCAGCTTGGCAAATTTAGATTGAAGCAGGCTTTAAGTTTGTTATTATTTAATCTTGAATTTAATGGTCGTTTTGCAGGGGTTGGATATTGGGCTGTAGAAATAGCCTGTAAGGCATTTTCCGGTAGCTTTAACGGTATCCCCGACTGGCGGGCAAAATCCAATACATAAGCCGCATAATCAAACCAACTGATTTGACCATCGGCTACCAGATGATACAAACCTGACACATCAGGCTGCTTAATCGCCATTTTAATGGCATGTGCTGTCACATCCGCCAACAACTCAGCCCCGGTGGGTGCACCAATTTGGTCATTGATGACAGATAATTGCTCGCGCTCCTGCGCCAGTCGTAACATGGTTTTGGCAAAGTTATTACCGCGTGCGGCATATACCCAACTGGTGCGAAAAATCAAATGTAAGCAAGAAGACTGTTGAATGGCCAGTTCTCCATCCAGCTTTGTTTTACCGTAGACACTTAAGGGCTGGACCAGATCACTTTCACACCAAGGCTGATCGCCGCTGCCGTCGAACACATAATCGGTGGAATAATGTACCAGCCAGGCACCGCAGTCTTTAGCCGCTTGAGCTAATTTCGCCGGCGCTAGTGCGTTGATAAGCTGAGCTAATTCGGTTTCGGATTCTGCTTTATCGACTGCTGTATAAGCTGCAGCGTTGACAATCACATCCGGCTGAAAATCTTGCACCGTTTTGCCAATACCGGCCAGATTGGTTAAATCTCCGCAATGCGTTTGGCTATGCCTATCCAAGGTAATTAATTCACCCAATGGCGCCAGGCTTCGTTGCAACTCCCAACCCAGCTGACCGCTTTTGCCGAAAAGTAGGATTTTCATGACTGGCTATCCCTGCCAGTCACCCTGCGGGCGGCCAAGCCGTGCAAATTTGTTCCCAACAAATTAGTCAT
>NZ_LUUI01000035.1 GCF_001644015.1 Methylomonas lenta | reverse complement strand
ACAGGCAGCTTAGAAAGGCGACAGCTGACTGGCCTGCGGTGAGTCATTGTCCGCTGCCGCACAGGCAGCTTAGAAATAGGGGTAATACAAGCAGTCGTGTCACCAGCCGCCATTTTAAACTGTCGAACTGGTCTCTTCTGAACACCGACGGTCCGGAATGGCTATTTTCCATGCACCACGAATCATTGCTGACGGTCCCTTGCAGCCATTTCGAAGTCCAAAAATTACTCAAGGTTCAGTCATAACCAGAAAGCGGACATAGCTGCACATCTGCGTGAATCCGTATAACTCAATGAGCTATTCTCTCAAAAGTCGATAACTGACAAATCCAGCCGTCTGTGTGTACAACGGCAAAAAACTGGGTATTACTGCTTTCGTGTGATAAATTTATTTGACATGAATGCCTTACGACACTCCAAAAATTGGCTCTCTTTTGTGCTGATCCTCGCTATCCTTGGTCATTTCGGCCTGGGGCATCGCGATGCGTCGGCCTTTGTGCTGTGTTTTGGGGAGGATGGCCATGTCGCTGTGGAGCACGTCGGGTATGATCATGGCATTGATCCGGATAAAAACGACCATTTCAGCGATACAGCCGGTGTTCATTTCACCGACGACGATGCACCTTGTAACGCCCCATGCACCGACATCGCTCTGGATGGCGATGATCACATCCCACTGTCGTTAACGGATTTTGTAAAAATAGCGCTTGATAGCGGGCTTTTGCCGGTATTTTTCCTATTTTCGCTGTTGTCGCTTCATGGCCGACCTTTTATTCGGCAACCGGCATTTTTCGATCCACCTTTCACCGATCCTCGACTGCTCGCTCTACGCAGTATCGTTTTACTGATTTAACCCCATCTCCTAGCTGCAACCTACCCGCTAAAGCCGCAGGTTTAATGCCTGTGTTTTTTGCTGACGTTACCTCTATGCTACGGAGAAGTTTTCCATGTTATCGAATTCTATGCGGTCATTTGGCATCGCATTGTGTTGTTTCATCATTGCCGGTCCTGTAGATGCCAGCCCGACAGACGACGCGCTGTCGCCGGCTCAATCCGGCTATCAGGTTCCGAGTGATTCCAGTCGGCCAATCGCCGAGGAACCGACCGGCGTCTTGGTTTTATCTCAAGCCCTGGCCTTGGCGTTAACCCAAAACCCGGAACTGTCGGCCTTTTCCTGGGAGAGCCGAGCTCAGGAAGCCGCCGCCTTACAAGCCGGATTGTTCCCCAACCCCACCTTCAACGCCAATGCTTCTAACTTCGGCAATCGGGTCATGCAAGGCTTCGATGGCGATGTCGTCACCTTGGAGCTGAGTCAATTAATCGAGTTGGGCGGTAAGCGGAGCGCACGCATCGAAGCTGCCGCACTGACCAAGCAGCTTGCCGATTGGGATTACGAAGCCAAACGTGCCGATGTGCTGACCCAAGTGACACAGGACTTTATTGACGTGTTGGCGGCTCAACAGCGCTTGGCGCTAACCCAACAAACGCATGACTTGGCGAATCAGACGGCGGTAACGACAGCCGCGCGGGTTCAGGCCGGCAAAGTATCGCCCGTTGAAGAAACCAAAGCCAACGTCGCGCGTGCCTCGGTACAAATCGAGCTGATGCGTGCCCGGAAAGAACTGGAAGCCGCCCGTAAACGTTTGGCGGCGGGTTGGGGCGGCACCACGGCGCGTTTTGAATCGGTGGCCGGTAATCTGGACAGCATCCCATCCGCGCAGGCGTCCCTGGATGCATTGCAGCAACGCCTGTCCAATAATCCCGATTTAGCGCGTTGGGCAACCGAAATCACCCAACGTCAAGCGCTTATCACGCTGGAAAAGTCCAAAGCCGTCCCGGACGTGACCGCGACAGTAGGCGCCAGTAAGTATCTTATGCCCAATGATTACGCCTTAGTCGTCGGTTTTTCGGTGCCGTTGCCGGTATTCAATCGCAATCAGGGCGGCATTCAGGAAGCCGAACATCGGCTGACCAAAGCGGAGGAAGAACTTCGGAGTGCCGAAGTGCGTATCACAACCGCTTTGAACACGGCCTATCAAAAGTTGGAGGCTGCCCATGCCGAAGTTGTGGCGCTCCGTCAGGACATTTTGCCCGGCGCTCAAAGCGCCTATGACGCCGCCCGTGAAGGCTACCGTTTCGGCAAGTTCGGATTTCTGGATGTACTGGATGCGCAGCGCACCCTGTTTGGCGCGAAAAATCAGTATTTGTTGGCACTCGCGGATTATCACAAATCCATGGCCGAGGTGGAACGCTTGGTCGGAAGCAGCATGAACGAGACATTAGGTAATAGCAAACAGGCGGTATCCCAATGAACATCAATATCAGTAAGAAGCAAATCATCGCGATCGCCGCGATTATTCTTTTCGGTGTGTTGTTAGGTGTTTTCATTCTTAGCATCGATAAGTCGATGCCGGAAGGCGAAGAACATGGCGAAGAAAACCACGTAGAAGCTAAAGTACATACCAATCAAAGCGATGACGACCATGGTCATTCAGATGAAGCCAAACAGGCTCAAGGTCCACACGGCGGCGATTTATTCATCAACGGCGATTTCGAACTGGAAATCCTGCTCAGCGAAGAGGAAGGCGAGCCGCGCTTCCGTATCTATCAGTTCAATCAGCATAAGCTGCTGCTACCAGCCGCCGATCAGGTATCACTGTTGCTGACGCGGCCAAATGGGCAGCAACAGCACATCGACTTTGCGCCGGAAAAGGATTTTTTGCAGAGCATCCAGACAATCGAAGAGCCGCATGTCTTTGAAGCGAATGTAACGGCAAGGCACGACAACCAGGCATTGCAATTTTCTTGGGTTAAAGAGGAAGGGAAAATTGCGTTGACCGATCATCAGATCGAGGAAACCGGCATAACAACCCAGACAGCAGGCGCCGCGCACATCAAAAGCGTCGTAACCCTGCCCGGTGAAATTCGCTTCAATGAAGATATGACCTCCCACGTGGTGCCGCGTCTGGCCGGCGTGGTCGAGAGTGTTTCCGCCAACCTCGGGCAGCAAGTCAAAAAAGGTCAAGTGCTGGCGGTGATTGCCAGTACGGCGTTATCGGAACAGCGCAGCGAGTTGCTTTCCGCCCAGAAACGCCTGGAATTGGCGCGCACCACCTTTGCGCGGGAAAAACACTTATGGGAGGCGAAAATCTCGGCGGAGCAGGACTACCTGCAAGCCCGACAGGCTATGCGCGAGGCGGAAATCGCCGTACATAATGCACAACACAAGCTGATGGCACTTGGCGCAAGTCCGACGGTATCGGTCAACTCAGGTACACTGCTCAACCGCTACGAAATTCGCGCACCGTTCGACGGCATGGTGGTCGAGAAACACATCGCTTTGGGAGAAGCCGTCAAGGAAGATGCCAGCATCTTCACTATTTCCGATCTGTCGTCGGTTTGGGCGGAAATTATCGTGTCGGCGAAAGACCTCAATGTCGTTCGGGTCGGCAAAAAGGTCACGATTAAAGCCACGGCATTCGACTCTACCGCATCCGGCATAGTGTCCTACGTGGGCGCGCTGATGGGCGAGCAAACCCGCACTGCCAAGGCCCGCGTGACTTTGGCGAATCCGCAGATGGCCTGGCGACCGGGCTTGTTCATCACGGTCGAGCTGGTCGCCAAAGAAACCGAAGTGCCGGTCGCCGTGTCGTCCGACGCCATCCAGACGATCAACGACAAACCGACGATTTTTATCCGCGTGCCGGGCGGCTTTATCGCCCAACCGATCACGACCGGACTCTCCGACGGCAAAGTGACCGAAATCGTAGCCGGATTGATGCCGGGCACGGAATACGCGGTTAACGGCAGCTTTGTCATTAAATCCGAGCAAGGCAAGGCAGGAGCTTCTCATGAACACTGATGTAGCAGCAAATCTCAGCCGTTATAAAAGCTTAATATTATCTGCGTTGCGTGCTCGTGAAGCGCTCTCAACTCTATTGTTACAACCCGGAATGTCAAATGATGTTAATACTGAAAACTACCGCTCTTTTCTTTGTGACAGCCCTTGCCGAGATCATCGGCTGTTTTCTGCCTTATCTGTGGCTCCGCAAGGGAGGCTCTCCGTGGCTACTATTGCCGGCTATGATCAGCCTGTCGCTGTTCGTGTGGCTGCTCACGCTACACCCGGCCGCCAGTGGCCGGATTTACGCAGCCTATGGCGGTGTTTACGTGGCTACCGCTCTCGTTTGGCTCAGAGTGGTGGATGGCGTCAAATTGTCGGTGTTGGATTGGGCTGGCGCAGGCATCGCCTTGTTCGGAATGTTGGTCATTGTGATGGGCTGGCACGGCGAAGCTTAGTGCGCGGTTTATTCGGTTTTGGTAGGAAAACCCGCAATACAGGAGGCCTGCATCATGTTTGAACGACTGATTCGTTTAGCAATAGAACATCGCTGGCTGGTGATGCTGGCCGTACTGGGTATGGCGGGCCTCGGTATTTTCAATTATTCGATTTTGCCGATTGATGCTGTGCCGGACATTACCAATGTTCAGGTGCAAATCAATACCACGGCGCCCGGCTATTCGCCATTGGAAACCGAACAGCGCATTACCTACCCTATCGAAACCGTCATGGCCGGCTTGCCGCATCTGGAGCAAACTCGGTCGCTGTCCCGCTACGGTTTATCGCAAATCACCGTGATTTTCCAGGACGGCACCGACGTCTATTTCGCCCGGCAACTGGTGAATCAACGCATTCAGGAAGCCAAGGATAAATTGCCTGCCGGTATCACGCCGGCAATGGGCCCCATTTCGACCGGTCTTGGAGAAATCTATCTGTGGACTGTCGAGGCCAAGGACGGCGCCCAAAAGCCGGACGGCTCGCCTTACACCGCTACCGACCTGCGTGAAATCCAGGACTGGGGGTTCTAAGCCCAAACC